>NZ_JBIWOD010000028.1:0-89402 GCF_044767545.1 Streptomyces sp. NPDC101227
TGGCTGCGGGACTCGCGAACCGCGGTGCTCGATACCGGCAAGGCCTTTGTGGCCTGGGACCAATGGGAAACGAACGGCTCCCGGGCCGCCGGCGCCGTCTCCTTCAACGTCGTGACCGCCGTCTTCACCCGCGGCGGCGGCGCCGCCGTGGAGGGCGCAGGCAAGGCCGGCGCACTCGCCAAGGGACTGGCCACCGTCAGCAAGGTCGGCAGCGCCGTCGACCCGATGACCTACGCCATCAAGGGCGCGGGCGCGACCCTGTCAAAGGTCAGCGACGTAATGGCCCGCCTCAAGGACCTCGGCCACGTCAAGGTCCCGAAGATCTCCGAGGGCGCCTACAGCCTGCCCGAAGGCGCCGTCGAGATGCCGGACGGCACGATCCAGCTGCCCAAGGGCACTGCCGTCCCGGAAGGGGCGACCAAACTCCCCGACGGCAGCATCGAACTGCCCAAGGACACGGTCACCTTCCCGCCGGGGACTGTAAAGAACCCATTCAACGGCAAGTACATGGTCCCCAGAGGCGACCTCTACAACGCGGACGGCAGCCTCTTCCAGCGCGCCGAGGATGCCCACCAGGAGAACCCCGCCCCACGCACCACGGGCACCGACAACCCACAGGTCGAGACCCCGGCCCGCCAGGAACAGCGGGTCCCGGCCGGCGTCGGCGGACGGGGCGACGACTTCACACGCGTCGGCTCGGAAATCCCCGGCTCGGGCCGTGCTAGCCACGGCGGCGCTGGCCCGCACGACAACACCCCTATGGGCTACGTCGGCGACCATGGCGCCCCGGGCGGCAACGCGGGCACCCACTTGCCCACGAACAACCTGGACAACGGGGCAGGCGGAGCAGGCCGGACCGGCGACAACACCCCCACGACCGGAGGCGGCCACACGGATACGCCGTCCACAGGCGGCACCGGCCCAAACTCCCCGTCTGCGGGCGGCGGCCGCGACCTCCCTGGCGGCTCGACGGCCGACAATGGTCTCCCGGGCTCCGGTCATCCGGAAACCCCGAGCGCAGGGAGCCTGGACGACGCAGCTCACGGCGCAGACGACGCGGCGGATGGAGCGGGGCACGCGGGCGATGGCGCGGACGCGCCCACGAACCATGCGGACGCGAGCACTGGGACGGGCGATCACGGCAACGTCGGAGAGCGAGAGCTGACTGCGGCCGAGCGGAAGAAGCTCCAAGACAGGCATGTGTGGTTGGCTAACAACAACCCCGAGTGGCGCGACAAGTACTATCGGGCCAGCGACGGCCATCGTTGGGAAAAGGCTGTAAAGGTGGACGGCGTCGAGCTGCCCATCCTGAAGAAACTTCCCGATGGCAGTTTTGTAGCCAAGTACGATCTGCCGCACGGACCGTCTGAGGTCAAGCACGGCCGGACTCCGCTCAAGCCGGATTCCGCTGATTCCGCGCACCTTCCGAAGCTTAATGAGGCGGCGAAGAACAGCAGGGTGAGCGTGGATCTCACCAACGCGGTGAGGGAATTCAAGGAGAATCCGTCGGCCGAAAATAAGGGCGTTCTCGAAGCCGCACAGAAGGCCTATCATGATCAGCTCGGTGACGTGCCCAACAACAGTAAGCACTCCGAGAAGCTTGGAGAGATGGCGGCCAGGCGCCACGCCATCCCGACGCTGTTCAAGGATAAGAACCCCGAATGGATCCGACTTCCGAAGACACCTAATGGCGCCAACATGCTCGACGACCTTTATAAGCTCGACGATGGCAGCTACCTCGTCGTCGAGGAAAAGGGGCCGAAGGCGGATCTCAATCCTCCCCGCCTTGGTGCTGGGCCAGCTGCGAACATGATGGTCAAGCAAGGCACCAAGCCGTACCTCCAGACGATCTTCCACGAGATGTGGAAGCGAGGCGGCAAGGACAGGAAACTCGCAGAAGCGCTCATCGATGCACTCGAGGACGGGAAGCTGCAGTACGTCCTGGTCAAGGGGAAGGAGAAAGGGGGCGTCTACGATGGTTCCGTGCTGGAGCACTTCAAGGTCTACTAGCTGAAGCACTTCAAGTTCTACCTAGAGGAGAGATTCAGTGGTCACGAGCGTTCCCCGCCATGACTTCCCGGCAGAGGCAACCCAGGAGGACATGGCAGCGCTCATGGAGAGCACCAGCCGGGTCATCGATCGCCTTGAACAATCGGAGATGTCCCGCTCCCGGGCCCTCGACTGCACCTTGCACGTGGCCATGTCATGCTGCGCGGCCGACCCTCAGGCAACGAAGTTGGAGACATGGGAGGCGTGGGTCACGGCCATGCAAGTCGGCTCCGCGCTGTTTGATTCGGCTATGGCGGCGGAAGGCCCCGTGCCATGCCGCATCGGGATCGCCGGGGAAGCGAAGCATCTCCCGGCGACCGGACCAACCTCCTACACGCACGCGGGGGCTTGGCTCACCTCGGTCTACCTGGCAACGATCTGCCGTGAGAACGAGCGCCTCGACAGGCTCATGCAGGTGCCAGTGTCTTTCCTCCGTGAGTCCGGCGCCGTGTTCGACGAGTACGTCTACAGCTGGGTGGAGGCCCTGCAAAGCTATTGGTTCCGCCGGGCGGACGATATGTGGAACAAGCTGGTCGAGGCGATTGACGGCGCCAGCCCCCAGGTTGCCCGGATCGCCGACGCGGAGACGTTGCTGAAGATCCTTTATCCGCCGCTCGAGCTTTTCCAGCTCTACAACCGCGGGGAGACCGAGAAATTCAACGCCTCGCTGACCGAATTCCTCACCTGGCACAAGCAGTACTGGACCAGCGACGAAGCGCGATCCCTGGACGGCGATGGCCTGGTGGCCCTCGCCCCTCTCGCCATTGCATGCATGGCCTACGACAACGACTTCCCGATCGAGGTCGATTCTGAGTACCTGCCCAAAGAGCTTCTGCAGTTCGGCTGGGTCGGCGAGGTCGACGCTTGAGCTACGACCGGCCGATCGCAGAACTCGTGCCGCCCAAGTAGCACTTCACCTACCGCGCGATGACGGCCAAGGAAATTCGTGCGGGGATGGGCGACAACACCGACCCCAAGGGCGGCCGCCACGACCACCGATGTGAGCGTTGTGCTCCCTCCCCATGAGTGCGCCGGCCACGGGGGGGGCGGTTCTGCCCCTGTTTGCCGCCGTTCGGCGGCAACCCAGCTCGGTCTGGGCGCCTAACCCCCTCTCCGTGGCTTTGAGTGACAGGAGAATTTGACGGTGGCGCGACAGGGCAGCCCCTCGGCCGACGAGGAGGCTGTTGAGCGCCTGGCCGAAGATCTCGAGGACAGCGTCCGGGGCCTGGATGCGTCGTCGGCCGTCTTCGGCGTGGCGCTGAACGAGGCGCTTCTGCAAGTGCAGGTGCACCAGGCACTCAACCCCCGGGGTAACCGACTCCCGACCTGGCTGGCCACTGTCTCCGCGATGCAGGTCGGTACGGCAGCCTTCGCCGCTGCGGCGGCCGACGGACCGATCGAAGCACGCATCACGGATGAAATTCGCACCATCCAGGCGACGGGGCCGCAGTTCTACGCGAACGCCGGGAACTGGCTGACCACGCTCTGGTTCGTCATCATCTGCCGTGACCAAGCACGTATGGACGCCATGTGCCAGGTGCCGCTCGATCTCCTACGGGCGTCTGGAGCACAGGGTGACGAGTACGTCTACCACTGGGTCGACAGCCTCCAGACATACTGGCGCGAGGAGCCAGGACTCGCCGAGAAGCTGACGACGACGATAGAGATGTCCGACCCGGACGTCGCAACGATCGCGCCTCGCGACCTCCTCCAGTGCATCCTGTATCCACCAATCCACCTCTTCTACCAGTTCATTCGCAAGGATCACGAGGGCTTCAACCAGGCGCTCGCGGAGGCGCTCGAACTCCATAAGACGTACTGGAACCGGGAAGACCGCTCCGATGACATCGCCGGCTACCTCGCCCTGGGGCCACTGGCCATGGCATGCCTCGCCTACGACGCCGGCATCCCGATCGAGGTCGAATCCGAGTACCTGCCCATCCGGCTCCTGGATCGTTCCTGGCTGGGCGAGTTCGACACGTGAGACACACAAGCGCGCCCCGCCACCTCGCGGGCCAGTGGCCGGGAGTCAGCCGCAGTGTCGCGGCGTCGGCGGAAGTAGATGACCTGAGCATTGATGACGTGAGTGATGGCCCCGAGAGAGCTCGCGGCGGCTTTGAGTTCCGGGCCTCCTCGACGCTGCCCACACAGGCGACATCAGCAGGCGGTAGCGGCCCAGGCACCGGCGAACAGTCACGCCCGGCCGCAGGACGGCTGGAGGTTTGACAGGTCGCTGTGTCGCCCATACGGGCGTGCAATCAAGGAGTCTTCCGTGACCGTTACTGTCGCCCGGCATGGTGCGCCAGGCCCCAATGCTGCGGAATGGGCGCAGGAGCTGGGCCAGGACCTTCTGGAGGATATCGACGAACTTGAGCAGTCCTCGGAGATGATCGACTCTACGTTCAATACCGCTCTTCTGTACCTGCAAGCCCGCTGCACGATCGATCCGCGATCCGCGGAGCTGGAGACGTGGGAAGCGGTCGTCAACGCGATGCAGCTGGGCTCTGCAATGTTCGCCGCGGCAGGCGTGAGCGAGGGCACTGTCGAGTGCCGAATCGACCGGGAGCTACGCAATATCCCAGCGCTCGGTCCGAGTTCTTTCGCTGACGCGGGTAACTGGCTGACGTCGTTCTGGTTGGCGGTTGTGTGCCGGGACCAGAAGCGGATGACGGAGCTGTGCGAGATCCCGCTTGACCGCCTCCGTTCGCCAGAGGGGGCGTACTACGAGTACATCTACCACTGGGTGGACGTCCTGCAGACGTACTGGTTGCAGCGGCCGGGTGTGGTGGACAAGCTCATCGCCGCGATCGAGACGTCGCACCCAGACGCGGCTTCGGTCACTCCCCGACCCCTGCTGCAGGCCGTGCTCTACCCACCGATCAACCTCTTCCACCGCTTCGTCACCAAAGATGAACAGGGCTTCAACCAGGCTTTGGTGGAGGCGCTGGAGCTGCACAAGGCGTACTGGACCGCCGACGAGGACCGGGCGACGGACCCCGACGGTCGTATCGCTCTGGGCCCGCTCGCCGTTGCCTGCCTCGCCTACGACGGGGAGATCCCGATCGAGGTCGAGTCGGAGTACCTGCCCAAGCATCTTCTGCGGCGCGGTTGGCTCGGCGAGTTCCCCACGTGAGACATACGAACGTGTCCCGCCATCCCTTCCCCATGGGAAACGCTGTGGAAGGCATCGCCGTGCTCCAGGAGAACGCACAGGAGCTGATCGACGGGTTGGAGGAACGCTCCACCCGTCTGGGCGATGCCCTGGGCGCCACGCTCACTCTGGCGGAGGCACACTGCCTGATGGACCCGCGGGCCGCGATCTACCCCACGTGGGACGCCTGGGTGAATGCGATGCAGGTCGGCTCCGCCCTGTTCGCCGCCGCGACCACGACCGAAGAACACGTGCAGTGCCGCATCGCGCACAAGGACCGCACGCTCCGGGCCACCGGCCCGCAGTGGTACGTGCACCCGGGGTCCTGGCTCAGTGCCTTCTACCTGGCGGTGGTGTGCCGGGAGAAGGACAGGATCACAGCCCTCTGCCGGGTGCCGCTGTCCATGCTGCGAGAGAACGGCTCGCGCTTCGGGGAGTACGACTACGCCTGGATCGACACTCTCCAGACCTATTGGCTCGGAGGTCAGGACCTCGTCCCAAAGCTGGTGACTGCGGTTGACGCCACCGAACCGGAAGGTGTCGACGACCCTGAGACGGTGGGCAAGTTGCTGTACCCCCCAATGGAGATGTTCCACCGCTTCATCCGCAAGGACCGGGACGGCTTCAACCGGGCGCTGGCCAACGCCCTCCAGTGGCACAAGGAGTACTGGAGCGAGGAGGAGCGAGCCTTCCAGATCTCGGGCCTCGTCGCCCTCGCGCCCCTCGCCATGGCCTGTATCGCCCACGACGCGGGCATCCCCATCGAGGTCGAGTCCGAATACCTGCCCGCCGTCCTCATCAAGCGCAACTGGTGCGGAGAGTTCCCCACGTAAGCAGGCACACCGTCAGGCGACGGCCACGATCTCCCGGGCGGCAACACGGTCCCTGGCCAGTGGTCGCGAACCAAGCAATCCCGGCTTGAGTGCGGCCGCGGACACCTCGATCTGCTGGGAGCGGTGCCATGCCTCGGGTCGGCCGTGGCGTTCGCATTAGTGATATTCCGCCCGGTCCGCGCCGGGTCGCTGCACCGTTGACGAACACCAGGTCCCGGCGTGGGCGAGCGGGATGGGGCGTCCTCTGGGCCGCGCTGCGCGAAGTCACTGGGGCGTGATATTCGCCGGCGCCGAGGCCCCACCCGGAATAAATGCCTCCTGAGCTCGATTGTTCGTTTGCAGTGATCGCAGTGGAGCCGGGGGAGGCGTATGAGCAGCTTGAAGGCGTTCAGGGTGAGCGGTGGGCAGGCCACGGAGATTCCGGGATCGTCTGTGGCGCTGGAGCGTCATCTGCAGTCGCTGATCGAGGCCAATATGGAGGCGATGCTTGGCATCCGGTTCCTGGTCAGCGAGTACGCGACGGGTCGGCACCGGGGCCGGATCGACTCTCTGGGTTTGGATGAGAATGGGACGCCGGTCATCGTGGAGTACAAGCGCTCCCGCGATCAGAACGTCACGAATCAGGCGTTGTCGTATCTGTCGTGGCTCCATGACCACCACCATGAGTTTGAGAGCCTGGTCAAGGAGAAGCTGGGCACCGAGACGGCCGAGGCTATCGACTGGAGCAATCCCCGACTCGTCTGCATCGCCGGCGACTTCACTCACCACGACACAGTGGCCATCGAGATGATCGGCCGCCGCATCGACCTGGTGAGCTACCGGGTCTTCGACGATGTGCTGACGCTGCAGTTGGTCGCTTCCGTTGCTGGCGCCGCGGCTCCGGGCCGGGGAAGGGCTCCTGCCGCCTCTCGAGTCTCCAGTGCGGTTTCACCGAAGTCGGTTCAGCAGTACTTGGACGAGTCGCCGCAGGATCTTCAGGATCTGTACGCGGACCTTGACGAGGTGCTCTTGTCGCATGGGGATGTGCAGAAGGAGCCGCAGCTGCACTACGTCGCCTATCGGCGGATCAAGAATGTCGCCACGGTGCGTGTCCAGCCGCGGAACCGCATGGTGGTGGTCAACCTGAAGCTGGATCCGGATGCTGTGGAGTTGGAGGAGGGTTTCTCCCGGGACGTCCGTGGCCTGGGCTGCCTAGGAATCAAGGACGGCGTCGAGGTGCGCATCAGATCGCGCCAGGATCTCGCACGAGCAGGTGACCTCATCCGGCGGAGCGTCGAGGTGGGCTGAACTCGAACTGCCGAGGGCGGTTGCGTCATCGGGCTTTCGATGGCACAACCGCCCTTCTTCTGTGTCCTGCCCCGGTCTGTTGGGGCGCGCCGCTCTCATTCCTCGGGTCCCGCGAGTGCGAATTCGTCCTGGGTCAGGACACTTTGAAGGCGCTGTTCGGCGATGCCGGCGTAGTGGTCGGACAGTTCGACGCCGACGAAGTTGCGCCCCTCCTTTAGCGCGGCGATGCCGGTGGATCCGGAGCCGGTGAAGGGGTCGAGGATGGTGCCGCCGGGCGGGCAGACCTGAACGAGCTGCTGCATGACCTCGACGGGCTTCTGAGTGATGTGGACGCGGTCCTTGCGGGGCTGGGAGGCAATGTAGTGGCCGGGCAGGTAGAGGTCCCGGGTGTTGTCGAGGGTGCCCTTGACGCCCCAGAGGATGAACTCGGAGTCCTGCTTTGGCCCGCCCTTGCGGGGCCGTGAGGACGGCTTGATCCACGAGATGGTGCCCGACCAGGTCCAGCCGGCCATCTGCAGGGCGTCGGAGGTGGTGGGGTCCTGCCTCCAGTCGGAAAAGACCATGACGACGGCGTGTTCGGTGCTGGCGCGGTATGCCTCGGTGAGCAGTTCGGTCAGCCAGGCCCGGTAGGAGCGTTGGTCGCGATTTTCGCCGGGGAAGTTGGCGAGGTCGTGGCGGGCATCGCCGCTGGTGTACTTCGCTCGTGCGGTGCGGGCGGTGCGTTCGGAGCTGGTGCGTCCGCCGGAGTTGTAGGGCGGGTCGGTGATGACGGCGTCGACGCTCTCGTCCGGGAGGGACTTGAGGACGGTGAGCGCATCGCCTCGATGCAGGGTGTACGACGACATTCGGCGGATCTCTCTTTCCGAAGGACAGCCACATGCGCATATCCGCGGACTGGGATATGTGAATCAGGGCTGCTCAGGCAACCGCATGGACGGCTGCCTAGGCGGGCAGTGGGCTGGAGGTTAACTCCTTTCCTCCGGCCACACCCAATGACGTGATCTGTTCGTTCCTTTCATGATCAGGCTCGTTTGGTGTGGCCGGATTTTGTCTCTACAGTCTCGGCGTGTTCGCAGGACGGGCCCTGGTTCCAGCCCTGTTGAGCTGTGCTGATGCGTGTTGCCTCGTCCAATTGGCGGCCCGCTCTGCCCTCGTGAAAGCCCTGACGGATGCGAGGAGAGGATTTCACCGTGTGGTGCCTGAGATTACGAGCGCGGCTGGCTGCCGCATGCAATGAAAGGGCTGGCGCTTCGGAGTTAGCAGCTCCGAAGCGCGGCCCTCCCTTCGGGGACTTTCGAGTGTTTAACCGGTGTGGTGCCGGTGGCCTTTTCGACGAGAACGCCGGCACCACGCTGCCTACGAGTAAGGAGCTGCGATGCAGCATGCCCAGGCACGCCCCTCCCCCGAGCCGGATATCTGGATACGCCGAGCGTCCGGTGGTCGGCTGTGAAGAAGGTCGCCGCGATAGCCGGGGGCGTCGTCCTCGCCCCGTTGCTGCTGATTGCGCCCATTGCCGTCGCCCTGGCCGGTGCCAGCAACGCCCAGGCCGCCTGCGGCGACGCCGGTGGTGCTGGTGCGGTGGATGCCAAGGCCGTGGCCGAACATGTGGAGTCGATCCTGAAGGGCGGTAGCAAGGGTTCGGTGTCCGTTGCGGGGTTGGACAGCCCGAAGGAGCAGATACCGAACGCCAAGACGATCCTGGCCACCGGTGTCGCGATGAAGGTGCCCCCTCGCGGGCAGATTGTTGCGCTGGCGACTGCTTTGCAGGAGTCGGGGCTGCGGAACTTGGACTACGGCGACCGGGATTCTCTCGGCTTGTTCCAGCAGCGTCCCAGTCAGGGCTGGGGTACCGCGCAGCAGGTCCGGGATCCGGTGCATGCCTCGACGAAGTTCTACGAGGGGCTGTTGAAGGTCTCGGGCTGGCAGTCGATGACCGTCGCCCAGGCCGCGCAGGCGGTCCAGGCGAGCGGGTTCCCGGACGCCTATGCCAAGTGGGAACCGCTGGCCACGGCGCTGCAGAAGGCCGTCGCCAAGAACCTCCCCGCCAAGGGCAGTTCTGGCAAGGAAGCCGAGCCGGAGGTCTCCTCTGGTGGATGTGGGACGGGAGGCGATGGGAGCGGGTTCGGCCCGATCCCGGCCGGGTCCGTCCCCAAGGGCTACAAGATTCCGGCTGATGCGCCCAAGTCGGTTCGTACGGCGATCCGTTGGGGGCTCGGTCAGCTCGGCACTGCGTATCAGTGGGGTGGCAGCTGTACCGAGCCGCGAGGTCAGGATCCGATGGGTCGTTGTGATTGCTCGTCGTTGATGCAGGCGTCGTATAAGGCCGGTGGGGTCTCGATTTCCCGGACCACGTACACGCAGGTCAAGGAGGGTAAGGCGGTCAGCGTCGATGCCCTCAAGCCTGGTGATCTGCTCTTCACCCGCGGCAGTGCCGCTGTGCCGGAACACGTCGGGATGTTCATCGGCCAGGGGCTGGTACTGCAGGCCCCGCGAACCGGCGACGTGGTCAAGATCTCGACCCTCGCCTCCTGGCGGCCGGACATCCTCGCCGCCCGCCGGGTCGCCTGACCGGCCCTTTCCTCTCCTCTCTCCCTCCTTCCCCCTTTCTCCCCCTTCGGGCTTTCGCATGCCCATATTCGCACTGGAGTTCCCATGAAGCTCATGCAGCACGCCCAGTACCTGGCCTACAACCCCGGCGTCACGCCGAAGCAGGGCGGGCTCCCCGGTCTCGATGTCCTGAAGAACGTGATAGGCAGCATCAACCTGTTCGGCATCATCGCCACGGTCGGCGCCTTGGTCATCTCCGCGGTCGTCTGGGCCTGGGGCCACCACAGCGGCGGCCACCAGGCCGAGCAGAACGGCAAGAAGGGCACAGCCATCGCCGCTGGATGCGCCCTGCTGCTGGGCGCCGCAAACGGCATCGTCGCGTTCTTCTCCGCCATGGGAACGCAGGTTCACTGATGCCGAAAAAACGTCTCCGCAATGCCGAGGAGCGCACGTACTCAGAACCGACCTCGGTCCTGCGGCGCTCGCTGATCGGCGGCATCGCCCTCGCCGTGCTGCTGGCCGTCGCCGGCCTGGTCGCGTATCTCAACCGTACGGACAGCCCAGCCTCGGCCAAGCCCTCCCCACCATCGACATCCGCCCAGGAGCCGTCGCCCTCACCCGAGGCGACTGACGGCAAGCATGTCGCTGTCGCGGATCCTCCGAAGACGAGCGATCCGATCGAGTTCGCCAAGGCGGCCACGAAGGTCCTGTGGACGTACGACACCCGCGCCTTTTCCCAGGCCGAGCATCTGGCCGGGCTGAAGCGGTGGATGAGCGGCGAGAAGAAGTACGCCGACTGGAAGTCCATCACGGACCAGGTGCCCAGCCCGGTGCTGTGGGCGCGGATGCACGACAACCGCCAGCACGCGAGCGCCACCGTCGGCGAGGGTCACTTCCCGCAGGCGTTCAAGACCGCGCTGGCTCAGGATCCCGGTGCGATCACCGAGGCGTACCTCTACGCCGTCACGGTCACCGGCAACCAGACCCTGGCTTGGAAGGGCTCGGGAGCCGGTGCCGAGGCCCGTTCGATGACCCTCGCCGTCCAGTGCCGTCCGCACCAGGACTGCGCGCTGGCGGCCGTCCTGCCCAACGCCGCGCCATGAGCGCCCTGATCCCGGAGAAGGAGGTGCCCTGATGGGAGCCTGCGACCTTCCTCTGATGAATACGGTCTGCGACGCCGTCGGCGGCGTTGTCAGCTCCACCGGCGAGGCGGTCACCGACGGCATCGGTGCCTGGATCGCCAAGTCGATGGGCGAGGTGGCCCAGTCCGCGGCCGACCTCGCGTCCAAGGCGGTCGACCAGACCACCGCCATCGACCTGAACGCCGAGTGGTTCCGCAACAACTACGAACTGCTGTTGCCGATCGGGTTGATCCTGACGGTGGGCACGTTCTGCCTGCAGCTGACCCGTGCTGCCTGGCGCAGGGACGAACGTGCCCTTGCCCAGGCCGCGTTCGGGACCATGGTGGGCGTCTTCTTCGCCTTCGCCGCCATCGCCTGCACCACCGTCGCCATCACCGTGGTCGACGCGCTCAGTGCCGGTCTGTTCAAAGCCGCCAACAGTTCCGTCGATGACGCGGTCCGCCGCATAATCAAGGTCAACGAGCTGGGGGCGATGTATGGCCTGGGCTGGGGTGTCCCCTCGATCATCGCGCTCGGCTGCGCGATCGGGGCGTTCTTGTACTGGGCCGTGATGGTCGCCCGCAAGGTCGGCATCCTCGTCCTCGTCACCTTGGCCATCTTCGCCGGGGCCGGCGGCGGCTGGGAAGTGGCCCGGCGCTGGCGCCGCGGCTGGACCGAGGCCACGGCCACCCTGATCGTCAGCAAACTGCTGATGACGATCGTGTTCTTGCTGGGCGTCTCGGCCATGGGCAAGTCCGACTCGCACGGTGGGCTCGCTGCCCTGTCGGATGCGATCGCGGGCATCGTCGTGATGGTCCTGGTGATGCTCTGCCCCTACGCCACCTACAAGTTCATCCACTGGGCCGCGGATGGCGGGGGCCACGATGACCTGCACCGCACCGGCGTGGCAGGCATGGCGGTGGCGGCGGGTGCGGCCAAGACCGCAGGCCAGCTCGCCATGCAGGCGGGCACCGGGACACCCGCTCCGCAGGGCCCGTCGAAGGTGCCGGGCCAGGGCACGGACGGTGTCGCCTCCGGCATCGACCCAACCGGCGGCTCAAGCGGTGGCGGAAAGACAAAGCAGACCCGCTTCCGCTACGGCGAGGACCCCAACGCCACCGGCGACAAGGGCCGAGCGCTGATCCAACGGCCTCCCACGGACGGCGACCGCGGCCAACCCCTGATCCAGCGCCCCGGCCAGACGGCCACCTCAGGCGCGGGAGCGGCCACTGCGCCGGTCTCCTCCGCGCCGGTGCCCCAGGGCGCCTCGGCCGCGGCGAGTACACGGATGGACCCGCCTGCGCCACGGCCCAGCAGTCCGCCACCGGCAAGCGGGCCTCCTCCGCAGGGCGGCAGCACTCCGCAGCGGTGGACCTACCCCAAGCCACCGGGTGGATCGGGCTCGTAGCCCTCATCTGACGGGGGCGGGCGCCTGCCGCGCTCGGCCCGCCCGCCCCCGCCTCTTCTTCCTTCCTTCTCCACGTTCCAAGGACGGCCTTGCCATGCATCCCGACGCTTCTCTGCCTGACGGACCGGTCACCGTGAAGTTCCCCCACCGCTCACGCCGCGGCGTACTGCTCGGCCTCTCGGTCGCCCAGCTCATCGTCGTCACCCTCACCGGCTTGGCCCTGCTCGCGGTGCTGATGCAATCCGGCGTCACCGGTGCGCTCAAGCTCATCCCGCTGTGGGCAGTCATCCTGGCGGGGGTCTTCATCCGCCACCGCGGACGGTCCCTCGCCGACTGGGCACCCATCGCCCTGCGCTATGCGCTGCGGCGTTTCAAGGGCCAGCTCATCTGGCTCGCCCGCCCCTCCCGCCGACCGCGACGCGAGGGCCTGCTCCACCTGCCCGGCACAGCCGCCTCCCTGCGGGTGGTCACCTCCCCGGACGGCCGGTTCGGTGCGGTGCACGATCCGCACCACGGCACCCTGACCGCCGTGGTGAAGGTTTCCTCCCGCGCCTTCGCCCTGCTCGACCCGGCAACCCAGACCAGCAACGTCGCAGGCTGGGGCCGCACCCTGGCCGCCCTCTCCCGTTCCGGGCACATCGCTCGGGTCCAGGTGCTGGAGCGGACCGTGCCCGACTCCGGCGATGCACTCAACCGCTACTGGAGCGAGCACGGCAACGCCGACACCCACCTCGCCGGACCCATCTACAGCGACCTGCTGGCCGCCGCCGGTCCCGCCGCGGCCCCGCACGAGGCGTACGTCGCTCTCGCGCTCGATCTCAAGGCCGCCCGGCGCCTAATCAACCAGGCCGGCGGCGGACTCACCGGCGCCTTCGCCGTCCTGTCCCAACTCACCTCCACCTTCGACCAGGCCGCCCGCAACTCCGGTCTCATGCCCAGCGGCTGGCTGGGGGCAAGCGAGATCGCCGCCGTGATCCGCACCGCCTACGACCCCAAGGCATCCCCAGCCCTGGACCAGTGGTCCGAGGCAGGCCGCCCCCAGGCCGACCCAGCGGCTGCCGGCCCGGTCGTTCTGGTGGAGAAGGCCGACCGGATCCAGACCGACTCCGCCCGCCATGCCACGTACTGGATCGAGAACTGGCCCCGCATCGAAACCTCCCCCGGCTTCCTGCACCAGCTCCTGTTCACCTCCGGGGTGCGCCGCACCCTGTCGCTGACCTACGCCCCCAAGGGGCTGGACGCCGCGCTCAAGGACGTGCAGCGCAAGAAGGCCACCGTGATCGCCGATGCCGCCGAGCGGCAGCGCAAGGGCCAGGTCGACTCCGAAGAGGACTCCGTCGAGTACGCCGACATCAAGCAGCGCGAACGCCAGCTGATCGCCGGCCACGCCGACGTCGCCCTGACCGGCCTGCTCACCGTCAGCGCCGACACCGACGACGAACTCGACTCCGCCTGCGCCGCCATCGAAACGGCCGCTGTCGCCGCCCTGCTCGATCTGCGGCTGCTGACCTGGCAGCAGGCCGAAGCCTTCACCAACGCCGCCCTCCCGCTGGCCCGCCCCTAGCGCCTTCCAGCACCACCCATCGCGCTCAACCGAAGGGCCACTCCCATGCCGACCGATCCCCTGCCCGACCTGGCCGCGGACTTCGTCCCGTTCGCCACCGCGGCGCTCGACTTCCACCGGGCGATCAACCTCCCCGCCGGGCCGATGGCCGCACACCGCACCGAGCTGGACGCCCTCCACGCCCACCTCACCGCCCTGTACGGCCTGCTCGACACCCACGCCGCCCGCACCACTCCGGTGGCCGAGGCCGAGGGCGATCACCTGCGAGCCTGCCGAGTCCGCCTGTGGCAAGCCGCCGAACACCTCCACGACGCCTACCACTCAGCCCCTCACCGCGGCGCCGACCGCCATCCCACGCGGGAGGCGTGCCGGGCCCGGCTCCCCGAAGGCGCGCCCGAACTGACCATTTGCCAGCGCCACCTGGCCACCGCCGCACACGTCCGCCGTGACCACACGCCGGCCGATCTGCGCGACCCGTTCACCGGCCTGACCCGCCACTGACCTGCTGGAGCACCCCGTCATGCCCACCCACACCCGCGACCGCGCCAGCGCCAGCCCGCTGTTCGTCCCCCGCAAAAGCGACCGCCGCACCGCCCGCGCCGCACGTGACCAGTTCGTCACCGCCCGCGATCAAGCCCGCCATGCCGCGCGTCCCCAAGCCCGCCGTGCCGAACCCGGCATCGACCCCGAGCTGCGGGCCACCTACCCAGCCGCCGGCCGACCCGGCCCGCACTCCGCCCGCGGCGGCCGCCTCAAGCTCCCCGCCCACCGCATGACGACCGCCACCGCATCCGGCGCCTACCCCTTCCTCGCCGAGGGTGGCCTCGGCGCCCAAGGGATCTACATCGGACGCGATGTCCATGCCGAGGCGGCATTCACGTACGACCCGTTCGCGCTGTACGGGCGTCTCGACGGATTCACGAATCCGAACATCTTGCTTGCCGGGATCATCGGCATGGGTAAGTCCGCCCTGGCCAAGTCCCTCGCTCTGCGGGCTGTGGCCTTCGGCTACCGGATCTACGTCCCCTGCGATCCCAAGGGCGAGTGGACCGTTGTCGCCCAGGAGCTGGGTGGCCAGACCATCGCCCTCGGCCCCGGCCTGCCCGGACGGCTCAACCCTCTGGATGCGCCTGCCAGGCCGCACGGCGTCGGTGAGGAGGACTGGGCCAATGAGGTCCGCAAGCGGCGCCTTCTTCTTCTTGGTTCACTCGCGAAGACGGTCCTGCGGCGGGATCTGCACCCGATGGAGCACACCGCTCTCGACGTCGCCCTCGATCAGGCCGTCGCGCATGCTGAGGCGAACGGCACCACCCCGCTACTGGGCGACGTCGCGCACGTACTCGGCTCCCCCGACCGGCTCGACTCCGCGCTCGGCGAGCTGTCCGGCCGCCTCGGACACGCAGCCGAAGACCTCGCCCACGCACTGCGCAGGCTCGTCCACGGTGACCTGGCCGGAATGTTCGACGCCCCCAGCACCGTGTCCTTCGACCCCAGCGCGCCGATGCTGTCCATCGACCTCTCGCGGCTGGGCGGGGCCGGCGACGACACCGCGCTCGTCCTGGCCATGACCTGCGCCTCGGCATGGATGGAGTCCGCGCTCGCCGACCCCACCGGCGGGCGGCGCTGGGTGATCTACGACGAGGCATGGCGCGTCATGCGGCACGTCGCCCTGCTGGAGCGCATGCAAAGCCAATGGAAGCTCTCACGTGGTCTTGGCATCGCCAACCTCATGGTGATCCACCGCCTGAGCGATCTGCTGACCGCAGGCGATGCCGGCTCCCGGGGCCGGGCACTGGCCGAGGGTCTGCTCACCGACTGCTCGACCCGCATCATCTACCGCCAGGAAGCCGACCAACTCACCTCCGCCGCAGCGCTACTGGGACTGACCGGCGTGGAAACGCAGGCCGTGGCCGCCCTCACCAAGGGCCGGGGCCTGTGGAAAGTCGCAGGCAGGTCGTTCATTACTCAACATCTCCTCCATCCGCGCGAACGCGAGTTGTTCGACACAGACGCCCGGATGTCCGCCTGAGCGCATCCGCTGGCCGGGCTCACGCCGCGGAGGGAGTCGAAGCCGCACTTCGGCTCCGACCATGACATACACGCCCGCACCGTAGAGCGCTGGAGGATCAGAGGGAGCGGTGCAGATCATCACCATGTGGAGATGCCGCTGTCCAAGTGCTTCGTCACCAAATTGTCCACCGTCATGGCGCTCTCCGCCGCCGCTGCCGGCCCTCCCTCGATGGCACTCAACGCTCACCCGCAGTGGATTAGCGCGCCCGCGGCACGGAGAACGAGGCCAAGGGGGGCAGGCCCCCGTCGCCGATCGGGGTGATCCGGCGACGGAGAATCTGCTGCCCCAGTTGTTCCCGGGTGGTGGTCCGGGAACCGGATCGCCGGGCGCGGGCAGGTAGGGCTGAAGACAGCCCATCCCCTTGGACATCTCGATCAGCACCCCGCGGGCGGCCTCTTACTTGAACGACTAATTGAGATGGGAGAAGGCAAGGGAGCGACCTTCACGCCCGCCGTTAGGGAGACGTGAGCCGTCAACACAGATCGCTGGAGGTGGGCCTTGCCAAGCCCACCTCCAGCGGCACGATCGGCTCAGTAGTGGGATTCGACCCACCAGACGATCAGACCGACAAGGCTGGTCCCCGCTGCGTATGACGCTCCACGCAGCGTGTTCAGCGCCACGATGTCTCGATGGCGGTAGAACCACCGAGCCGTGCGCGTGCTCCAGTATCGAGGGCCCCTCGCCTGAGCGCCAGGGTCATTGAGATTCACGTTGGGTCAATTCCTTTCGAGGCATATTGCGATGAGTTGTTGGGATCCCAACGCGCCTGCTATGACGCTGTGTTGATTACACAACAGCGAGAGTTAGGGCCGCATTACATCTGAGGAGGAATAGAGGGTAACGATCCAGCCTCAGTATGACTGCGTTGTGATAACGTACATTGACTTTCAACCTTGGCGATCGGCCGCGCTCGGTCTCCCATCCGGACGTGTACGCGGTGGGCGACGCGGCGGCGATCCGTCAGGGCTACGGCGTGATGCACGGGACCTGCCAGGGCGGCATGCCCACCGGCGTGCACGCGGCCCTCTCGATCCTGCGGGTACTGGCCGGCAAGGAGCCCAGGCCCTTCCGCTTCGGCTACTACCACACACCCGTCAGCCTGGGCAGGAACGACGCCGTCGTGCAGTTCACCCACCCCGACGACAGCCCGCGCCGGATCGTGCTGACCGGCAAGCGGGCCGCGAAGTACAAGGAGACGGTCACCGCCGCGCCGTGGCCGACCTTCGCCCGCATGAAGAAGGTGCCCGACGCTTCTCGGCAGCTGTGGCTCCGGCAGAGCCCACTCTGCATTTGACGGATCACCCCGCCTCACACGGACCCGAACGACAGGGCGGCGGCTCGGTCACCGGTTCCGTCGGACACGGTCCAGGTGTGCTGTCCGGTGGGCCGGATTGCGGGCCCAGTGAGGGGTCGTTCGGTCCGGTATGGGGCGGGGCGATCTGCCTGATCGAGAGTGGGCTCGGCTAAAAAGGGTCTGGACGGTGTTCGCCAAGATCTTCGGAGAACGCGAAAAATGGAAGCAGTGTCGGCCTCCCCGAGCTTTTGTCAGTCTTTTGGTGAAGTTGCTGCCCTGTACGACCGCTACCGCCCGCGGTATGCGGAGGCGGCTCTGAAGTGGGCGCTGGGCACGGATTCCCTGCACGTAGCTGACCTGGCGGCGGGGACGGGCATCGTCACACGCCAGCTGGTGGAACTCGGCCACCACTGCACTGCGGTGGAACCGGACTCGCAGATGCGGGCGTATTTTCGGCAAGCAACGACTGGGGTACAGATCCTTCCGGGGAGTGGCGAGGACATTCCCTTGCAGGACAGCAGCGTGGACGCTGTCGTTGTGGGCGAGGCCTACCACTGGTTCGACACCGGCCGGGCACACCCTGAGATCGCCCGCGTGCTCAAGCCCGGCGGAGCTGTCGTACTCATGTGGAACGTCAAAGATGAGGGAGAACCATGGGTGGCTGCGCTGACAGCCATCCTCAGCCGCTATGACGGTACAGAAAAGGGCGAGGTCAGTGATCCCGTCCTGGAGCCGATGTTCATGCCGGCCGTCCGGAGGCTTTTCCCGCACGCCGTGACGCGCACACTGGCCGCACTCATCAACTTCTACCGGACGCACTCGTACTACATCACGGCGAAGGCTTCCCAGCAGGTTGCTTTGGAACGGGAGATCGAGCGGCTGATCCGCAGCCGGGTCTGCAGGGAAGAGCATGCCAGCTTTGAGATGCCCTACCACACCTTGGTTTACCGCGCTCACCTGTCGTAAACCGTGCTGGGCAGTGTCCGACGGGTCCGGTGACCAAGCCGCGGCCCTGTCGTTCGGGTCCGTGTGAGGCGGGGTGATCCGTCAAAGGCAGAGTGGGCTCTGCCGGAGCCACAGCTGCCGAGAAGCGTAGGGCGGGACGGACGTCGGAAGAGCCATCGCAGGGTGATCAACGGCATCTTCTTCCGCCAGAGGACCGGCACGTGCGCTGTTCCGGGGTGCGTCGCAGCGCCCACCAGTGTTGGCTCTTCCCTCTGGTGTTTGCAGGGGTTCCGGTCGGGCCTAGTTTCCCCCGTGGCCCTGGTGATCGGCTAACAGCTCATCGGGCTTGCCCGCGCTTCACCTGATCTACAAGGTGGTTTTAGGCCCCGGGTTAGGAGGCTGTGCGGGGGAGGGCACCGGTCCAGGGGTCCTGGAAGTCGGCTGCGGTGAGGGTTATGCCGGTCAGGTCGCGTACGGCGAGGATGAGGCAGCCTCCGGGCTCTTCGGTGTCGGCTTCGCCGGTGGGTTCGCAGGCGTCGGAGGCATCGAAGCCGGCCACAGTGAGGGAGCCGATGATGGGGTGGGTGGTGTCTACGCTGCTGGAGGGGCCGCCGAAGTAGCCGCCGGACAGTTCGAGGCGGCCAAGGATGGCGCCGTCGTGGGCGATGGTGGTCGTATCCGTGTCGGGGTCGCGGTAGGCGCTGATGGCGGTGCGGCCATCGGTGGCGAGGGCGCGCTTCCTCGACCTTCCCGCCCCACGGATCACCGAATGGGCTCCCCAGTCGGATACGCCGCCGCCATGTTGCTGGCCTACTCGCTGCTCGCCCCTGGAT
Source organism: Streptomyces sp. NPDC101227 (assembly GCF_044767545.1). NCBI lineage: Bacteria > Bacillati > Actinomycetota > Actinomycetes > Kitasatosporales > Streptomycetaceae > Streptomyces > Streptomyces sp. NPDC101227. The sequence continues at coordinate 19,104 of NZ_JBIWOD010000028.1, forward strand.
TCGCAGACCGCGTCCGCGAGACCTTCCCGGTCCTGACGTCGGAGCCTGGACGCATCGCACAGCTCGTCGTTGTCACGGAGTTGATGCAGTCTGCGTCGCGCGGAGACTCCCTGGAGCTTGTCCCTCTTCGTAGCCTCGCTGCTGAGCTGGCCTGAATTCCGTATATGAAGACGAGGTGTTGGGCGGCTCGGTGTACCTAGCCCACACAAGAAGGGCCGCGCTGCCGTCCGGAACGAGCGCGGAACCGCAGGTCAGCAGTCCGCCATGGGTGAGCGATGCGTGAGTGGACGGCGCGACAGAGGCCGTCCGGCGCTGGACATGGTGTCAGGGAGAACGTCCCGGACCAGGCAAAACCGGGCTGCGGTGGACCAAGCAGAAGCGTCGGCCATGAAATCGCCGGGACTTCAGCTGCCTCGGAGGCGTTGATCACTCATAGAGCGAATCGACGATGTCGAAGAGGTTCAGTGCGTTGCCTCGCTCGTCGAGGGCGTGGCGGCCGGGGTCGAGGAAGTACAGGTGCTCTGGCTGTCCGGAGGGGTTGACGTTGATCAGGCGTTCCAGCGGGTACATGCCGAGCAGGTTCCCAGGGCTGGTCTGGCGGCCGATCTTTTTGATGCGGTCGAGGAGACGGTCGGTCTGGTGGAGGATCTTCCACTCCGGATAGTTCTCAACCAGGATTCCGAGGTTCGGTCCGCTGTCCTCGTGTACGGCGGCTGCGCGTAGTTCCTCGACGACGTAGCTAGCGGTACCGAGCGCTTCCAGGTCCCGGGGCGGTTGGACTTCCAGCAGCAGCTTCCAGACCGGGTCGCCGGTGGCGGCCAACTCGTCCAGGAGGTCTTCCAGCCGGGGCAAGGTATTCCTGGCGACGGCCTCGCGTATGCAGGCGCCGACCGCGCCCAGGGGGTCGGATTCGCGCAGCGTAATGTCGCCGCGGAGGACGCCCGCGAGTTCGGCGAGCAGGCGGTCCCGGAAAAACGCGGCCATACGGGCGTGTCGCACATCGACGAGGTGGAACCACTCCAAGGCCAGGTCGGGGCTTGCCATACCGTGGCTGAAGGCGTCCAGCAGGTAGAGGTAGTACTGGACGCGCGGAATGTCGATCGTGATGGTCAGGGGTGCTGTGGGCGGAAGGGCGGAGGTCACATCGGCGACGACCCGGCTCTGCCGCAGGACGGACTCGTACTCGTACAGCGAGAGGTCCTGATCTGCCCACAGGTGGGTGAGGCGGTGGGACAGGGGCTTCCGTCTGGCCGACAGGAGGTTGGGTTCCCCGCCGGAGGCGTCGATGAACCGCATGGCCCGCCCGCTGAACAAGCAGGGGCCCGTCAGCAGGTTGATCTGGTTGAGGCTACTGGTACCGCCGCCGGGTACCGCCGTGACGCCTTGGAAGTGGAGGAAGTGGTGCCGCCGTCGGCCGAAGTGAGCCTGGGAGAAGACGACGATGTTCTCCTCGTTCCCCACCTGGAGGCAGAGCGCGCCGCCGCTGTCTGCCGGATGGCTGTTGCCGAGGAGCGTGGCCACGCGCGCGAGCTTGCGCCCAGCGCGCGCCGACGCGTGGCGGAGCCTCTCCTCCTGCCGGTTCTGCTTCTCTTGCCGGTGTCCCGTGCCGACGCCTGCCGTGGTGAGGAGGGGGACGAAGTGCGCACCCGCGACACCGGGAAGGGAGTGTAGTCCGCCTCCCGCGCTGAGCCGGCTCAACTGGACGTGTGGGTAAGGGGCGTTCCGGTGGTGGTGGACGGTGGCGATGTGCGTATCAGCGGTACCTTTGCTCGCTGTGCGGTCCGTGCGGGTGCCGCGTCGTTCAGCCCGGTGCATGACGGTGCCTCCCATGCGATGCTCAGCACAGCGATCTTTGCTCGCGAGAATCGCCGCATGCTTCGGTAACGGAGGAGACTGGACGTCTCCCTGCCCCGGAGGCGGGTGACGGCCGTGAACAGTGACGGTCGCCAGGTCTTGAGTGCTGTGCTGAAGGCGTTCACGCGACGCCGGATGGTTTGCAGTCCTTGATCAGGTAAGCCCTTGGCGTGGCGCGCCGCAATTTTGTTCGTATGTGTACGCGGCTATTCGAGTGATCTCTGGGGCGGCCCGATCGAGGGCAAGGAGCGTCGGAGAGCGTGCCCGCAGGTGCTGTGGTACGCGTAGCGCGGAGCGCCGAGAACGCCGCTCAGGACAGCGTGAGAGGACATCAGATCCTCCCATGCCTGCCCAACTCCTCCCCGGGCAGCTGTATGCAGCTGCGCCCCCGTTGGCGACGAGCTGGCCACAAGAGGAATTCAGTCGGCAGCGCCCCGGGGCCGGGGCGCGACCCGGCGAGAGCGTTTCAGGGAGGCGGAGCAGTCGCGGCGGTCTGGGGTGAAGGCAGCTGGAGGGCGGTGGCCGTCTGCCGGCACATGTCGTCAAGGAGGGCAGCGTAGTCGCGTTCCTCCGTGGGTGCCTGATGCATGAGGTCGTCCAGGCTGGCGCGTACCGAGGCCAGCTCGGGAGAGTTGCCGCCTTCGTCCGTGTACAGCGCAAGGACGCGGCGGGCGCCGTCCATCAGCCGGTAGAGGGCGTAGTAGGGGGGCTCCTGCAGGAGCCGGCGGGCGCTGCTGAGGAAGTAGGCGGCCAGCAGAGCCAACTCTTCCTGGGCCTGATGGCTGTGGTCATCCGGGGTGCGGGGGGTGCCAGGATTCATGGCAGACCACCTCCTGTCGTGCGCGGCGAGGGGAAGGCCGGAGGGGCTGGGCAGGTCGGCCGACGGGGACCAGCAGGACGGGTTCGAGGTGGCTGGGCAGGTCCAGGAGCATCTGGACGGGTTCGGGCAAAAAGCTGCTCACCGGGCAGCCTCCCAGGCCCTGCGCGTGTGCGGCGAGCAGGAAGTTCTCCACCGCCATGGCCACGCACAGGGAGCCGGCGTCGCGCAGGTGGGGGTCGCCCGTCATCCGCGCCCGATCGATGCAGGCGACCAGGACGAGCGGGGGCAGACCGATGATCCCGGGCGCGAAGGCTCGGATGCGCCGCACCCGTTTCGGTTCGCGCACGGCCAGAAAAGCCCATGCCTGTTTGTTGGACGCCGATGGAGCCGCCAGCATCGCCTCCAACAGGGATTCGAGCACCTCGTCGCCAACCGGTTCGGTGGTATACGAGCGCACGGCCCCGCGCGTGCGGATGACTGCCAGGGCCTCCCCGCAGGAGACAGGGGCAGGCTGTGCCTGCGTATCCGGTTCCGGTTGCCGTTCGCCCACTGCTACCCCTTGCGTGCGCTCAGGAGTAGGTTCACCGGCTCGTCGCCACCGTCCCCGTCGGCCAGGCCCTGCAGCGGCTCCCGGACAACGTCGGCGAACCCCGAGGAGAGAAGGACGTCCTCAAGCGTTCTGCAGGCCCAGTAGTGCACGTGCAATGCGGTCGGGGGGAGTGTGGGTACGGAGATCGTGTACGTGTCCGCGTCCCGGATGTGCATGGGGCGGTGCACAAGAAAGCCATTCGCCAGCGGGATGTCCGTGGGCCTCTGCGGATTGCCCACCAGTGCGAGAAGTCGGCCCGAGGGGGCGAGGTTGGCGCAGATGCGCTCACACATCCGCGCTAGGGTGCGACGGTTGTCAGCGTAGTGGAGAACCGCGACGGCGACCGCTGCCGAAAACTCGCCCAGAACCGGCAGAGTGGCAAAGTCGTGCACCTCGTAACGCACCCCCACGGGCTCCCGTTCCTCCGCGCGCCGCGCCTCGGCGACCATCGGCGCAGACACGTCCACCTCCACGACCTGGGATGCTCCCTGTCGTCTCAGCATCCGCGTGTACTCACCGGAGCCGCACCCGACGTCCAGCACGCACGCGCCCTCGACCGGTCCCAGCGCCCGCAGCAACGAAGGCATCTCCACCCGCTTCCGGTAGGGGCCCATCACGCGCTCGATATCGGCATCCCGCACCGCGATCGCGTCGTATTGCTGAACCAATGGGCCTCCCGCCGTCTACAGGACGTCGCATCCGTCCCCGCCCGCAGCCGTTCACACACCGACCCGTGGCCGATCTGCCTCAGATGGCGCCCCCATCGGTCCTTGGGGTCGCGTGCAGTCCGGCCTCGCCCAAGCGCCGGGGCCGGGGCAAGCTCTCGTTGTCGTCGACTTCCTGGACTACACCGCCATTGAGCCCCAACACCACCGGCTGCCGGAGCGTGTGTGCGGATCTTCCCGTGGGCCTGGTCGACGTCATGGGGTGGCGTGGGGTGAGGAAGGGGCTTTCGAGGGGGTGAGGAAGTCGAGGGCGTCGAGGGGCTGGTCGGTGAAGTATGCGGCGATGAGCCTGGCGTACTCCTCGCCGCGTTCGAGGTGGGCGAGGTGGTCGGTTGCGCGGATGAGGGTGAACCGGCAGTCCTCGATCGTCGCGGCGACTTCGCGGCTGAGGGCTGGTGGAACGAAAGCGGCGTGTTCGCCGGTGAAGCAAAGGCCCCGCACGCCGCTGATGCCGCCGGGTGGCAGACCGAGGCCGCCTCGTCGTCCGCCCACTGAATTTCTGTAGAGCGTCCGATGCGCACCACATATCGGAGACCATTCCAAACAGAGCCCCTCCGTGGACCGCTTCATGCTCCGAAGCCAACCAAGCGGAATCTACGAAGGAATTTGACACAGTGTCCGAGCGTGAATACGTGACCGGCACGCCCTTTTGACCTGACATGCCGGTCAGATCCAAGATTTATTTCGGCACGGAATAGGGGCAAGGGGCTTCTCGCCGCCTGCGGCGTTGAAAGGCGGACCAGCCTCTACTTCCCTTCACTCGCTCGGGTTATGAATGCCTGTCGAATCCCCGGCGAGCCCGGCACGGGGCGCATCCTTTGAGCGTCGCACCACATTGAGAGCAAGGAGAGGTATATGGCAGCGGTGAGTCTGTGGGATTTGGCCGAAAGCGCGCGGGCGAGAGTGAAGGAGGAGGCTTCGAAGCGTCCGGGTGTGGTTCAGGAGCTGATGCTCCTCTTGGGCGAGTGCCCGAGCGGCCCGACGACGAACATGGAGGAGGTGACGCATTGGAAGATCGTCTTCAATGACTTCCCCGCACCTACCGACAACGAAAGCCCGGAGGAGGTGGAACTGTGGTCGTATGAGGCCGACGGTGACACGAGCACGGGAGAGATCAACGATATTGAGGTTCACCAGGAAGAGTTCCTGGGGAACTCGGCGATCCATGGCACCGTCACGATGACGCCTGAGGAGGCCTTCAAGATCCTCTGCCAGTACCGGCAGAAGGAAGAGCCGTTCCAGTGGGTCTCCCTCCGGCTGCCGCCCAGCTCGGGGCATGTGGGCTACAACTTTCTGTACGACCCACTGGGGAACAAGGGATGGGCCGTCAACATCGATAACCGCAAGGTGATCAACTGGTAATAAAGGCCTGATTTGCAGCGGGAAGGAAAGAGGTCCCAAGGGCGGGGCCCGGCCTCATTCGAGCAAGGCGCCCCGCCCCTAGGAGGTGTCCGGCGGATCATGTGACTTTCCGACCGGTCGCTCGTTGGTTGGGTCGGGGGGATCTGACGAATCGCGAGTGGTCTCTGCTGGAGCCGCATCTGCCTCCGCCGGGTGGCGGGGCGGCCGGTGGAACGACCCCCGCACCGTGATCAATGGGATCCCGTTCCGGATCCGGACCGGTGTTCCGTGGCGTGACCTGCCGGAACGTTACGGGCCGTGGAAGACCGTCTATGAGCGGCATCGCCGCTGGTCGGCGGACGGCACCTGGGACCGGATTTTGCAGTCGGTCCAGGCCGACGCCGACCTCGCGGGCCGGATCGACTGGTCGATGGTCGGAGTCGACTCGACGTCCTGCCGGGCCCACCAGCACGCGGCCGGCGCCCGCAAAGCCAAGCCGCGGGTCCCGAAAAAAGAACGACGCCCCGGCACCACGGCCCCGACGAGGGACTCGGACGGTCCCGGGGCGGCCTGACGTGCAAGATCCACCTCGCGGGCGAAGGCGGCTGCCGCCCCATGGCCCTTCTGCTCACGCCGGGCCAGTGGGGCGACGCCCCGCAGATGGTCGAGGTCCTGGACCGGATCCGGGCCCCCAGGCCGCTGGGCGGACGGCCCCGGACCCGGCCCGAGCACGTCAGCGGCGACAAGGCATACAGCTCCCGCCGAAACCGCCGCTACCTGCGAAGACGCCACATCCGGCACACGATCCCGGAACCGAGGGACCAACGGGCCAACCGGCGACGCAAAGGCAGAAAAGGCGGCAGGTCCGCCAGCTTCGGCCGCGACCGCTAAGGAATTGACCCCTCCGCCATCCGCCCTCCCAAGCATCAGGAATCCGTCCCATGCGTCTGCAGACCACCATCCGCCGTGCCGCACGTTCGGCTCGTCCAGCTCTACATCGACGCCGCGAAGGCCAACGCCGCCCATAGCCACATCCCTTTGGCCACAGGCCCGTTCAGCGTCCTGGATGAGACTCGCCGCACGAGTGCTGCACGCCAGGTGACCGCTCGTGATCGCGCTGGGACCCGTCATGGCTGAAGCCGATCGCGCCGGCGCGGCGCCGGTCGATGTGCATGGGCACGACCGTCGGCCTCACTCGCGCTAGCGCATTTTTCCGGCATCACCAAACCCGTCTTTGGGCCGCATCCTCGTCGTCCGCACGGCCCCAACCCCTGCGAGGTGCACTTCTCGTGGCGGAAACACGTCCGCACATCACCGTCAGCCACCACGGCCGCTTCGGCGTCGTGGCAGCGGCTTCGCACGAACACCACATCGCCGACCACATGCTGCGGCGGGTCGGCTTCGAGCGGCTGCCCGGCAGCAACCTCTACGCCCTCACCGAACCGAACCGCGACCCAACCCGCCGAGGACAGCAGGCAGTCCAGTCCCTGCGGGCCGCGCAGTACCACGTCACCTCCGACGCTGCGTACGAGCTCAACCCCCACACCCCGCTCACCCCCCACCAGAGTCTTGGCCGACTGGAGAATCGTTCCGCCGCGCAGGTGCACAGCGCCGGGCAGGCGGCCTTCGCTTCCGCCCGCGCGCTCGACGCGGACATACGGGCTGCTCAGATCGTGGTGCACGACCAGGTCCGTGACCGTGAGGGAACGCTGCGCGCAGTCGGCACGGACGTACGTACCCGCGAGGGACTGCTGCTCCACGGCGAAGGCGATCGGCGTTACGTCGAGGCCCGGCTGGAGCACACCGGCCGCGCGTTCGACGCCTTCTACTCGATGCCCGGCAACGAGCGTCGGGACCCGAGGTCGTCGATGATGCAGCGCCGCGCTCAGGCCGCCACCGCCATCTCCCCAGCCCGCGCCGGGGTCGCCCTGCCGCAGCAGCCAGCCGCCACCGTCACCTTCCGCCCGGCTACCCCCACCCAGCAGCCGGCCCGCGCCCGCTGACGCCCCAGCCTCGAAGGAGCCTTCGCGATGAACCTCCCCAACAACCCCGACGTCGCCTTCGGAGTCCACCCCGATCTCAGTGTGGCCGCCGCGGTAGCGGATGACCGGCCGCACCTGGACGAGATCCTGCGCAAGCACCACTTCCGCTACAGCAAGGACCTGGACGTCTACCTCCTGCCGGAGGGCACACCACACAACACCGCGGTCCGGACCGTGGCCGCCGCCACCCGCGTGTTCCAGCGCTCCGGTCATACCGTCGCTGCCGATCCCCGCATCCTGCTACCGCCCCCCGTCCCCACACCAGACGGCGTGACCGCACGTACAACGCAGCCTGGGCAGTCGTTGACCGCCCTGACCGGCGAGCTGCACGAGCTGCGTCGCTCGGCCGACGTCGCCGAGGTTCTGGAGCAGATTCTCGATGAGCACCACGGTGCCGTCGGCGATCTGGAGGAGTTCGTCGACACCGCCGCCTGGTGCGAGCGACTCGATACCCCGGGCGGCCGGGAGCTGAGCCAGCACCTGCGCACGATCGCGCACCATGTCGCCTTCCTCGACGACCGGTTGGCCGACGCGCAGCTCGATCTGTCGGTCATGCCGGATGTGACACCCAAGGATGCCCCGCCGCTGGCCGACGTGCCGCTCCCGAAGCGCCACGACGTCCCCTCTGTCACACACACCGCCCGTGCCCGTGCGGCCGTGGCTTCCTCACCGAAACGCCCAGCCGACCTTGCTGCGGCCCCGGATGAAGCACCCCGCTCCCGCGACGCGCCGCCCAGCCCCCGCCGTACACGCTGACCATCCCTTCCAACCCCAGAAACACGGAAGAAGGAGTTCCTGCCATGGTCGTCAAGACGCTGTGGAGCATCGACCACGCCTGCGGACACACCACCGAGACCGACCTTGCCGACCATTCGGCCGACCGGCGTGCCGGCTACGCCCGCTGGCTCTCGGCCCGTGACTGCACGGACTGTTGGCGGGCTTCCTGGGGCGAGGAGGACGAGTCGAGGGCCGGGTGGCTGGCGAAGAAGCGGGCCGCCGGGCAGGCCGAGGCCCAGGAGTGGTCCGAGCAGTACCGCATGCCCGATCTGGAAGGCACCGACCGTGCCACCGCCTGGGGCACCTGGTGCCGCGACCGGCTCGTCTCCGCCGCCTACACCGCCCTCGTCCTCGAAGGCACCACCAGCGAAGCGGAATGGGAGGCCATCGAGGACGCGGTGAGGCACCTGACCCGCGCCAGTTGGTGGATTGACCAGCGCGACGCCGACGCCGCCGACCTGCCAGAACTGCTGGACGCCGCCACCGAGAGCAACCGGCCGAACGAAAATCCCCACTTCTAAAACGCCTCCCCCGAAAGGCCGTCCTATGTCCCGCATCACCCGATTCCCGTCCCGCTGCATCTCCTCCCTGTACGAGGTGTACGGGCGGGAAGCCGAGATCTACCGCGCCCCGACCAGCGGCGCGGTCATCGCCGACTGCCGCAACAACTGTGCCCGCCGGATCTTCCTGGCCTGCGGCTTCGAAAGGACGGCCACAGCCTTCCGTCTGCGCCTGCCCGAGGGGCTGAGCGAGGCGGAACAGAAGGCCCGCGCCACCCAGGCCGTGGTCCACCTGTTCCATGCCGGCCACTACACCGACATCGCCTCCCGCCTGGTCTGCGATTCCACGCTCGCCGCCACATGGGCCGAGATCCGCGACCGCCGCCCGGACCACCCCGGCCGGCCCATCAGCCCGACCACCGACACGCACGCGGCGACGAGCACACAGACCGCCGCGTCCCGCCGCCCGTAGACCACCTCGTTCACCAGCCTCCAGGAGCCCTCGTGATCACCAGAACAACGCGCCGCCCCGCCGTCCCTCACCGCGCCGCGCCACCTGGAACTCACCTTGTCGTCCCCACGCACCAGCACGCCCTCGACCACCACCGGTACCGACCTCCTCCTCTACCTGCTGCTCGCCGTCGCCGGGCTCGGCATGGCAGGAGGTTCACTGGCCTGGCTGTTCGGCAACCTCACCAACGCCATCGCAGGCTCCGACCCCTGGGCCGCCTACCACCCTGAAGAAACGTTTCTCCACCCGGAGCGGGTCTGGCCTCATCTGCCGCAGCCCGCCCTGATCACCGGCTGCTACGTCCTTCCCACCCTCGTCCTCACAGCCACCGCCGTCGTCGCCGCGAAGGTCTGGCTGCGCTACCGCAGCAGCCCGTCGAGGCTGGCCACCCGACGTGACCTGGAACCTCTCCTGGCGAAACAGATCGCCGCCAAGGCCATCGACCTGCGCCCCAGCCTGGAGGGAACCAAGCCCAAGGACGTCGCCCCCGACGACCGGGGCGTCCTGCTGGGCACCCTCAAGCCGGGTAAGGACGAACTCCGCTCCTCCTGGGAGGACGTGGTCCTGGCGATCATGGCCCCCCGCTCCGGCAAAACCTCCGGCCTGGCCATCCCGGCGATCCTGCGTGCCCCCGGCCCCGTGCTGCTGACCTCCAACAAGGCGGCGCGCGACGCCTACACCGCAACCATCGACGCACGCGCCGAGGTCGGGACGGTGTGGACGCTGGATCCGCAGCAGATCGCCCATGCGCCGCAGACCATGTGGTGGGACATCCTCGCCGGCGCAAGCGATCTCGCCGGAGCCCGGCGGCTCGCCGGGCACTTCGTCACCGCCTCCGTCGACGAATCCAGTGCAGGCGACTTCTGGTCCACGGCCGCCGCCAACACCCTCACCGCCTTCTTCCTGGCCGCCGCCCAAGCCCGACGCCCGATCACGGACGTCCTGGCATGGCTCGCCTCACCGGCCGACCGCACCGCGATCGATCTGCTCCAGGACGCAGGGTTCGACGCGGTCGCCGCCCAGCTCCAGGGAACCGTGGCCGGCGCCGTCGAAACCCGCGACGGCATATTCGAAACCGCCCGGCAGTACGCCAGCTGCCTCCTCGACCCCGGCATCGCCGCCTGGGTCACCCGGCCCAACAGCCTTGAAAAAGTACGGGAGTTCAAGCCGGAAGCGTTCGCGACCAGCAAGGACACCTTGTACCTGCTGTCGAAGGACGGCGGCGGCTCCGCCTCGGCGATCATCGCCGCAGCCGCCGATGCGATCATGCGCGCCGCCGTCATCCAGGCCGAACGCGACGGCGGACGTCTCGATGCTCCACTGCTGGCGATCCTGGACGAGGCCGCCAACGTCTGCAAGATCGCCGACCTGCCGGATCTGTACTCGCATCTCGGCTCCCGCGGCGTCATCCCGATGACGATCCTGCAGTCCTACCAGCAGGGCGTAAGGGTCTGGGGCCAGGCTGGCATGGACTCGCTGCTCTCCGCCGCGACGATCAAGGTGATCGGCTCGGGCATGGACGACGCCGACTTCGCCGACAAGATCTCGCGCCTCGGCGGTGAGCACGACGTGCGCACGGTCTCGGTCTCCACCGGCGAGTCGGGCAAGTCCACCTCGGTCTCGATGCGCCAGGAGCGGGTGCTGCCACTGGATGTGCTCCGAGCAATGCCCAAGGGCACCGCCGTGTTGATGGCCACCGGTATCCGCCTCGCGCTCATGGACCTCAAGCCCTGGTACAAGGGCCGCGACGCCAAGAAGTTGGGCGCCGCGTCCGCCAAGGCCACGGCCGCGATCAGCGAACGCGCTGCCGCCAAGGCGCTGCGCCAGAACGACTTCACTCCCGCGGCATGACCGGCCCCGCGCAACTCCGCACCCGGGCGAGACCGGGCGGCGCGGCCCTCGCGCCGCGCCGCCCGGTCCACTTCCTGGCCTTCGCCTTCTTCACGAGGTGCTCTCCCATGTCACACCCCGCATCGTCCTGGGCTTGCCTCAGCCAATCCGAGCGGCTGGCCGACGCTCCCGTCGTACGCCGCGGCGGCCGTTGGTGGCTCGTATCGTCCTCCGGAGCCGTTCTCGCCCCCGACCGCGCCTTCACGGGCGAACTGGACCGCTTCGCCACCGACATGGCCGCCGCCAACCGTGCCGTCGCTGATCTGCGCAGCGAACGCGACGCTTCCGGCACTCCCGTTCGTGAGGTTCGACGGTGACGCCGCTCGTCCAAGCTGAGCAGGCCGTCCTGGGTTCGGTCTTCCTGGCTCCCGGCCAGCTTGACCGCCTTTCGCCCTGGCTTCGGCCGGAGCACTTCTCCCGTCCGGCACACACCGCGATCTACGCCGCAATGCTCAAGCTCCGAGCCGACGACCACCCCGCCTCGAAGGCCCAGGACGCTGGCGGCCCCGTCCCGATGTCATGGATGACCGACACGGTCACCGAGGCCAGCAAGCACACCCGGGGCCTGACCGCCTCCTACGCGCACTCCCTGGTGGCGGCTTGTCCACGGCCGGAACACGCAGCGATCTACGGACGAATGGTGCTGGAGGGCGCCATCCACCGCAGCGTCGCCCAGCACGCCACACGACTGCACCAGACCGCCCGCGCCGACGCCATCCGCGGCGGCGCTGAGGAAACGGTGCACGACGCCCAAGTTCTGTCCGACGTGCTGGCCGATCTCGCACGCCGCTGGGGCGGCGAACCCCGGCCCGTAGCACCCCCTGCATCGGCACCACCTCCTCCTGCTCATCCGCAGGTGGTGGATGAGCAGTTGCTGGCCGATGAGGAGTTCCTCCTCGGATGCCTCAGTGCGCGTCCCCAGAAGCTGGACGAGGTCGTGGGCTGGCTCCACCCCGGCGATTTCGCCGATGCCGGCCATCAGCAGATCTACCACTCCCTGGGCGCCCTGCACCATCGCGGCGAGCCCATCGACCAGCTCACCGTCCTGTGGGAGACCCAACGCCGCGGCGCCCTGGCCGACCGAACCCTCGATGCCGAACGCGTGCTGCGGATCTGCGACCCCTCGGCGTTCGCAGGGTCGGCGGAGTACGTCGGCGAGCAGGTCGTGCGAGCCTCCCTCGTTCGGACGGCAGCCGCCTCGGCCCGCCAGGTGCGGGCACTGGCCGACGACGAATCACTGGCACCGGGGCGGCTGATCGGCTACGCCCTCCACGCACTCGGTCCGCTGGAGGAAGTCCGCCGCCGCTGGTGTATCGCCACCGGAACCCAGGCCGAGCCGCGCAACGCCGCCGACCAAACGGCCGCCGACCCGCCTGCTGCCCGCATCGAAGCGGCCCGATCCCGCAGCCGCCCTCCCCTCTCAAACGCCGCCCCTGCCGCGGCATCCACCGCGGCCTCGCATCCCGCTGTCCTCGACCGTCCTCACCGCCGGAGTCCGTCATGACCGATCACACTGGCCGCGCCGGTCTGGAGCGCGAAGGGCTGTACGCCGTTGCCCACGAGTTCGACGAGCTGCGCACCACGATCAGCGTTCCCGGGGCACCCAGCGGGCTTCCCCACCTCACGACCGCATCCAAGCAACTGGCCACCCTGGCGGGATTGACCAAGGACTTGTCGGAGGCCGTCCGGTACAGCGCGGAAAACGACTCCCCCGAGCTCGACCTCGGACTGGTCATCAACGCCTACACCTCGGCCTCGGTGCCCGCCGGGCGCGCCATGGAGAACTACACCCAGGCATACGCCCAGCTCGGATTCCTGCGCCGCTTCCCCGAAGCCCACGCCACCGCAGACCTTCGGGACGCCCAACTGGCCGCATTCTGCGTCTGCCAAGAGCGGATGATCTACGTCCGCGACGATCTGAAGGAAGCCGCCAACACGCTGCGGGGCTCGGCCGACCGCATCGACAACACGCCACCACGCATCCTGGCCGCACTGAGCCGCTCAGCCCGCCCGACGAACTCGATCTACCGGATCGCTCCAGAACCCCACGCCCCCACACCAACGCCCACCCGGCTCGCCGACACCCCCGCCCCCCGCCATGCCCGCTGACCTGACGATGCCGCCGACCTCGCCATTGATCGGAAGTCTGTGCTCCGGATACGGGGGCCTGGACCTGGGTGTCCAGGCCGCCCTGGGCGGCGGCACGCTTGCCTGGCACGCCGAGATCGATCCGGGGGCGTCCCGGATCCTGTCCCGCCACTGGCCGGCCGTGCCCAACCTCGGCGACATCACGACCGTCAACTGGGCCGACGTCCCCGGAGTGTGCGTCCTGACGGCCGGTTTCCCCTGTCAAAGACGTCTCGGTCGCCGGCCGCCGCGCCGGACTGGCTGAGGGCACCCGGTCCGGCCTGTGGCACCGCGTCGTCCGTGCCATCGACGCCCTCAACCCGTGCCTGGTGGTGATCGAGAATGTCCGAGGACTCCTGTCCTCCCCCGCCGGTTCCCCTGGCGACGTGGAACCCTGTCCGTGGTGTCTGGGAGACGGCACAGGCCAGCCTGCTGTGCGCGCACTCGGTGCCGTACTCGGCTCCCTGGCCGACCTCCGGTTCGATGCACGCTGGTGCGTGCTTCGCGCCTCCGACGTCGGCGCCCCGCACCGACGGGAACGGGTCTTCCTCGCCGCCTGGCCGTCCGGGCGGACCGCCGCTGCTCAAGACACCGACCAGCAATCTGGCGACCAACGGCGGCAGCCAGCACCCGGCGAAACGGAAGCAGGGCGGCCACGGCCCGAACCTGGCGGACGAGGTCGAGTGGCTCCTGCCCACCACCGAAGCCACCGCCGGGACCAAGGCCTCACCCAACCAACGCCACGGCAATGGGGACGTGGCCCTGTCGTCAGCAGCAGCCCAGCTCTCACGCCCGTCCGGTGTGAAACACTCGCGCACAGTGCAGGGGCAGGAGGGGACCGCGGGCCAGGGGGCGTTGGCGCGGTTCCTGCCGCTGTTCGCGACGTCGGCGGACGCGGAGACCGGGCCGGGGCCTGGGGGGCATACGCCGCCTCCATCGCCCGATGGGAGAACCTCACCCGCCCCGCGCCGCCACCGACCGATGGCGCAGGCCGTCTGAGCCCGCTGTTCGTGGAGTGGATGCAGGGTCTTGATCCCGGCTGGGTAACCGCCACCCCTGGGCTTGGGCGTTCCGCACAGATGGCCGCTCTGGGCAACGGTGTTGTGCCACAACAGGCCGCCCGAGCCCTCCAGATCCTGGCACCGCCGCTTGGAGCCTGCGGCCATTGCACCTCGCTCTGAGATGCGCCTTCTAACACCGAATTTCCGGTATCACCAAACCCGGATTTCTCCGGAACCTCGACACCCCATACAGCACACGAAGGGGCCTCGATGTCTGAACCCGCTCACGAGAGCGAGCCGGTACGCATACCAGATCACGATCTGGACGACCTCGTCGCCACGGTCACGGAACTCGTCACGGAGAGCCGCAAACAGGGCGAGACGCTCGCACGACTCATTGACGAGCAGCCACCCCAGGAGCCTGTTGAGCAGGCCGACCCGCATCACGCCGACGGTACGGCGTCGCCCTCCGCCTCCGCGGGAGACGATGAGCCGAGCGCTCCGAGCAAGGAGCCGTCCTCGATCTTCATCCTGGCGCTCGGCGGCACGGCGTACGCGGAAGAACTCGCCGCGCTGACGAATTGGGTGCACCACCTCCTCCTCCCGGTCTACGGACGGGAGATCGCCACCGTCCGGCCCTGGTGCCAACAGTGGCAGGAGCACCCCGAGGCCGTCGCTCGGCTGCACGCCTTGTGGCTGGCCTGGCAACAGCTCACCGCCGTCAAGGCCGGCCTCACCGGCCCCTCCACCTGGCACCGCGACCATCTCGACCCAACCCTGCTGCAACTACGCGCAGCAGACGGGCCATTCGGTGCCTGCACCACAAGCCCCGCCCGGCCCAGCCATCGGCTCCTGGCCGCGCCCGAGCCAGGCGGAATCTGATATGGCCAATGCATCTGCCCCTGCCTTCGCCACCGCCGAAGCCGCGAATACGTGGGCCATGGAGCGAAACACCCCTGCGTTGCCGGGCCCGGTTGCCCGCCGGGCACAGGCTGCTCGTGGGCGCTCGGCCGTCAAGGGTGCTGGCGTCGCAGCGGCTCCGGCTCCGGTCGTACGGCCATGGTCAGCAGTGGCTGCCGCGCAAGCGCCTCCTGGTCGGAGCGCGTCGTGAGCCGGGCTCGCTACGCCTTCGCGGCCCACCCTGAAGCCCTCGCTGATCTGCGCGCTGCCCCGGAGAACATCCGCGACCTTGCCCTGCTCGAATTGCAGCACCTCGTCCACGGCAATGAACGCGGCGCCGCTCTGCAGCGCGAGCTGGCCGGCTGCCACAAGGTCTACGTCGATCCGGAAACTCGCTGGCGCATGGTCGTCCAGTACCGCGACGCCCCCGCCTCCTCCCAACACCGCCGGGAGATCTACCTCCTGGCGGTCGGTGAGCGTCAGGACCAGGCGGCGTACCGCACCGCGGCGCACCGACTGGAGCGTGAGCGCGAGGCGACCGCACGCAGGTCTCCTCTCGAGCATCGTGCCCAGGCTGCCAGGGCCCGCTCCCCGCACAACCGCACCGCCTCCGGGAACAACGTCGGCCCGGCCGCGCCTGTGGCTCCCGCCTCGCAGCCACGCGCCCGCCGCGCCCGCTGAACCACCCCCGCTTCGCACCACCGCACGAAGGACGCCCCATGCCTTCCTCTACCCCGCCGGGGCTCGGCACCCGGCTGGTCGCCGACGCTCTCGACGTCGACCGCCCTGCCGATCTGCTGGCCTGGCACAACTTCCTCAGCCCCCAAGAACAGATGGCGGCCCTCATCGTGGATGCCGCCTGGAAGACCGCCGAACTCGATCACAAGATCGTGCAAGCTTCCCGCTCCGCCTACCGGGAGCTGCAGGCGATTGGGCGAGGAATCGGCAGCACCATCCTCGGCACCGTCGACACGCAGCGGGCGAACACAGCCGTACTACGCAATCCTTCGGCCTTCTCCGGGATGTTCTCGCACCGCCTCAGTAGCCCAGCCGCGCGTCCCCGCGCACATCACCGCCCTCTCCCACCCCTCCCGGACCAGGTGATCGACATGTCCGCGGCCAGACCTCGCAACCGGATCAATTCCCACGCGCCTTCCATCGCGAAGTGCGCAGGGGCCCGTCACCCGCCGCTCACCGGAGTTGCGCCTCATGCCCCTCAACGAACCTCACTCCCGCACCAAAACCGAGGTTCTGGTCACCCCCTGCTACCTGGCTGGCCCCGGCACCGGCGAAGCCATCGCCCGCACCCTCGACACCGCCGCAGGCTGGAAGAGGGTGACCTTCGGCGCCGACACGTACTACACCAGCCCCTGCCAGCGCGTCCGCATCGCCAACACCGTCGAGAGCCGCTACGGCGGCTGGACGATCGCCTATGCCGAGGACCCGCTCGGCGTCTCGGACTGGATCACGACCTTCGACCGCAACGCCCCGCAGGAGATCGTGGCGGCCTTCACCGACACCCTCGTCGACGGACTGCCCAACCACTTCGCCGACAACCTCAGCGGCGGCAAGCACCACACCGGGCAGTCACCCGCCGAGGTGTTCGCGAACCGTCAGTGGGAGCCCCTTCAGGCTGCCGGGCCGTTCTGTACGGTCTCGCCCGACGGATATGCCACCTTCCGGATACGCAGCGGCTGGCTCCACGAATACGACGAGCTGCTCGACCCGCGGAATTCGACCTGGCGCATGTCCGCCGGTCCCGACTCGCTCACCGCGCCGAGCTGGCAGGCGTACTTCAGCGGCTACACCCCCGAGCACCTCATTACTGCCTCAGCCACCGCCCTCATCGATCCACAGCCCGTGATCCGCGCCGCAGACCACATCCCCGATCGTCACCGCTCCCTGGTCGAGGTCCGGCCTGTGCTACAGGGCGACGTCACCCCGCGCGCCGAAGCGGCACGGGCACGCAGTCCGCGCACCGAGGCGGTGCCCACCGTTCAGCTCCCGGCCCCCGCAGCCGCTCCGCTCACGCCCCCCACTGCTGGCTCACGTCGTCAGCGCTGACCGCGCCACCCCGCACCTTGGAGTTCCGCCATTTCACCTACACCCCGTACAGGGAGGTCTGCGTCTCCCCCGATACGCAGAACGCCGTCCACACGACAACGAGGTGCGCTCGCCCCGTTGTTAAGCGGCATCGATCGCACCATGCTGGCCCGCGCCACGCTCGCCTGTGGCTTCGACGCCGAGCAGCCGCGCCAGCTCGTCCACGGTCAGCTCGATACGTCTGGCATCGGCCATGCGGGCCCGGCCAACGGACCCGGCCTTCTCATCGTCGACCGCCTCGTAGTACGTACGGATGTCTTCGCTCTCCACCCAACCTCCCTCAGCATTCGGTCGCCCCCGGAACAGCCCCTGGGGCGACCGATCCATTCCCCCTTGCACGGACATCAGCAGCCGCTCCCCTTGCCAGTTCGCCCAAGGCAGACGCACACGGCCGGCCAGGACTGGAGACCCCCTCGCAGGCCATGTCAACGTACTGGCACCACGAAAAGTCGCAGTTCAATGGAGGAATTGCTACTCGTGATGCTCACCGCTGCCACCCCGTTCCAAGCTCCTGCCACACCTCCCTCCCCTGGCCCCCGCCGCCACTGCGCCTTCATCTGACCACCCACCCGGCTCATGCGGGAAGCACTCCCCGCCTGCCCTGGAGACCCCCATGCCCCGTCACTCCATCACCGTCACCGCGTATCACCCGGACCGCACCGTCTGCCCCTCAGATCACCGGTACACCACCAGCGGCAAACCCCTCACCGAGGGATGCACCGGCCGGACGATGTTCCTCGCGACCTGCAGCTGCAAGAAATGGACTGGCAACCCCTCGTCCACGAAGAACTACGCCACCGAAATGGGCAGACGGCACCGCGGATCACAGCACCAGGCGAAATCCCCAACTTCGGCGCACGGCCCTGCCGCACTGCGTGAGCTGCTGCAATTCGACGCCGACTGAGAGGTGCACACTCCTCACCCCCGCTTCTCCTCGACCCCGTTCTCTCATGGAGCCTGCCGTGTCGTACGAGCTCACCGTCCGCCAGCTGATCCACCAGCTTCAAACCCTCGACCCCGAACTGCCCGCATACTTCGCCATCAACCCGGACTGGCCCCACACCCACCGCATCGGCCAGATCGTCCAGATCACCGGGCCGGACGGCGCCGTCTACATCGCCGAGGACGGCCAGGAAGGCGTTCTGCCCCCCGCCGTCCGCACCCAGCTGAGCTGGGCGAACGTATGACCCGCCACCCGCGTCCACATCAGCCAGCCATCCCTACCAACACCGCAGACCGCAACCTTTCGCTCCGCGATCTCGTCCATCGCCCCATGCCCGAGACCGCCCGCGGCGCCCTCCTCCGTTCAGTGCCGCCGCTCCCCACCGAACCGATCCGCGTCATCTGGTCACCCACCGGCAATCCCAGCCGACTCCGTCCTGGCTCCATCCTGCTGATCTGGAAGCCTGGCGCCGAAGGAGGCATGGACGTCACTGCGCTGCTCGGCCTGGCCACCGCGGAGGTCACGCTCGCCATCTGGCCAGCGCTCCACGGCGACTGGATACCTCTCGTCCACCCCACACTGTTCGAGGTCACCGGCCTTCACGCCGCGCTGTCCGTAGCCACCGACGCCCTGAACCTGGCAAACGACCTGGCCGCCGCCTAACAACCGCTCACTCCGATCACCCGGGGGCCGCCCACCCATTGGGCGGCCCTCTCGGTTGATGATGCTCACGGAAGGACCACCCGCGGCCGAACCCTTCCTACCGTTCGGCGACGCGTGGAACGCTCGTGGGGACATTCAACTGGTTCCAGTGCTGGGGACATGGCGACCCGCACCTGGCGGGAACGACATTTGGTACTGGACGCAGCTCGACAACGGCGCGCGGGGCAACGTACCGGCCGTGGACACCGGCCAAGACCCGGCTCCCGGACCGCGTGAGTGCTGACGGCACTACGCGCAGGCTTAAACCAGAGCGTCACGAATCAGGCGCTGCCGTATCTGTATTTCCCCATCGCAGCCGGTCAGGCAGCGTGTTCAGCTACGAGGCCGATGACGCCCTCGTACCAGCCGGGATCTGCGACCAGGGCCGGGAGGCCGAGGGCCGGGGCCACCTCGGCCAGGGAGACCACGTCGTAGTTACGCGCACGGAATCGGCGTTCCGTCAGTTCACGGTAGGCGGCGCCCGGCAGGTGCGGACGGTGGCCGCCGTAGTTGCAGAGGTCGCCAAGGATCACACGGCCGGCCCGAGTGATGATCCGGCCCCTTTCGGGGGCTGCGTGGACCAGGTTCATCAGGGCCCGCCACTGGTTGGCGTGCGGCCCTGACGGCGCGGGCCAGCCGGCTTCACCAGGGACGGGGAATTCCTCCCCGAGCCACAGCCACGTCAACAGCTCGTCCTTGAGCTGGTACAGCGCGATGTCTCCAACGGCTTGGCCACGCGCCATCGCCAGCCGCAGTGACTCAGCGACGCCGGCCACGACCAGAACACGCTCCTCCGGCTCCAGATGCGGCATCCGGCGGGACCGGTCGGAGTACTGTTCCTGCCAAGCGACGATTGCCTCGGCCCATGGCCAGGCATCGGTGTATGGGTGCCGCCCGTCATGCGCCGCTGCGTACTGCTGGGCGTGCTCCTGGAGCTGGGTGTCGGGGTTCCACATAGGTGCACCTCTCGCCGCGTCGATGGCAGCAGTTTGCCCGATCAGAGCGGCAGGCATGGCCAGCTCTGTGCCACCGAATCTCCGACTCAGGTCACTAGGCAGGCCGAGGCTCGTTGAGGTAGGTGCCAGCGAGCGTGCCGTCGTACCCCACGGCCTGGGCTGCGACCTCCAGGCTCGGGTAGTCCTGTCCGATGCCCTCGCTGATCATCGCCATGTACTCGACGCGGGTCAGTTCGCGTTCGACCCATTGGTGGGCACATCGGCATCGGATGCTGATCTCGTTGCGGTCGCAGATGACCATCCAGTCGCGTCGGGCGCCGCACTTGGGACACATGACCGTGATGCCGGTGATCCGGATTTCCTCGGGGTGGGTGGTGGCGCGGAGTCCGATGTCGTTGTTGGCCGGCTGTGTCTCCTGCTGGAGCCGCAGCAGTGGGTCGACATCGTCGGTGGCCGTTGGGGGCGTAGCGGTTCTGGGGGTCTGGAGGTTGTTGGTGAGCATCGGCGTCGTCTCCTTGTTCTCTTTGACCAGCCGTAGCTGACAGCAGTTGTGGTGTCCAGTCCTTTGTTGTGCTGGTCAGCGCCCCCTCGCGTTGCGCGGGTGAGAGGTGTGGGATTCGGTCCGGTCGGGGGGCTGGTACGCCTGCGGCTGCGGTGCTCGGGAGGGCTGTGGGGTGACGCGCTGGCCGGTACGCACGCGTGGCGTTCCTGCGGTGATGGGGAGATTGCCGAGACGTCGTAGTCGCCAGACCAGTACGTCGGTGATGTTGTCGGCGGTTTCCAGTTCACGCAGTGCGATGGCCTGCTGGAGCAGGGCGTCGGGGTCGTGTCCGGCACGCTCCGCCAGGGCCAGGGTGGCGGCGAGTGCATCCCACCCCGGTTCGCGCCGGAGATGGCCAGCCTGCTCGGGCAGGGCGGCTTCGAGGCTGGTGGCGTAGCGCTGTCGCATGGGTTCCGGGAGGCTGCGGCCCTGCTCGCGCATGGCGATCATGGGGGTGGCGGCAGCCTGCCGGTAGGCGCTTCGGAGGTGTTGAGCGGCCTGTTGTGCTGCTGCGGCTTGTTGGGCGTGGCCGCGGGCGGAGTGCCAGCGGGCGGCGGCGATGGTGACGAGGACCATGGTGGACAGGAGCATGGCGGTGGCGCCACCGTCTTCGCCTTTGCCCAGGGCGTTGCCGGCGCGGATGATGCCGCGGGCGGCGGAGCGGAGGGCGCGGTTGTCGGCGCTTTCGGCGCGGATGTGGGAGCGCGTTGCGCGCTCGAAGGCACGAGCGGCTTCGGTGAGTTCCTTGCGGGTCGAGGGTGGGGAGGCCTGGGCGAGTCCGTCGAGGAGTTCGCCGACGCCGACCAGGTGTGCGGCGGATTCTGCATCGTTGTCCCCTGCCAGTACCACGGTCGCCTGTTCGGCAACGTCGGTGGCTTCGCGTCGAGCGCGAGCGGGCCGAGGGAGGTGTTCGCCAGGACGGCTGCCGAGTTTCGGGGTGTCGGCGGGCGGACCTATATGGAGGCGTTGGCGGATCTTGGGGAGTGAAAGGTCCGGGGCGAGTTTCGAGCCGGGGAACCAGATGGGTTCGCCGTGGCGGTTGCGGTCTCCGGGCAAGGCGACCTTGTATCCGAGGGTGTCTCCGGAGGGGGCGAGACGTTTGTCGACGCGGAGTCCGGCCTCGGCCAGGCGGCGGAAGAACTCCTCTTCGCTCGCCGCTCCGGCAAGGGCCTGGCGGACGCGCTCGCGCAGGATTTCGCGGGCCGTTGCCGTGCGTCCGGCGCGTTCGGCCTTGGCACGTTCAGCACTGGTGGGGCGCTGGGCGGCGGTGCGGTCTCCTTCGTTGAGAATCTGTAGGCCCCATTCCTTCTCGATCTTGCGGCATTCGGCCTGCGCGCGGATGCCGTCCTCATGGCGGCGGGGGCTGCGCCCGTCCTCGCGCTTGAGGGTGGCGACGATGTGGATGTGGTCGTGGGCGTGGCGTACGGCGATCCAGCGGCACGCCTTGTCGTCGCCGTCTTCGGAAATGCCGGTGGCGTGGACGATACGGCGGGCGACTTCGGCCCATTCGGCGTCGGTGAGATGGCGATCGCCCGGGGCGGTGCGTACGGGGCAGTGCCACACGTGCTGGGCTGGGCGGCGGTGCTTGGGCAGGGCAAGGACGGGGAGGTCGAGTCGGTCGGTGAGCTGTTTGAGCGTGGCGGCCGGGTCGCGTCCGGGGTCGGGGGCCAGCTCGGGAATCCAGGCGGCGACCAGGTGCGGGTCGGTATGCTCCTCCCGGCGACCAGGACCGTAGAGGTAGGCAAGTAGCCCGTAGGTGCGGCCGCCGGTGGAGATGTCGGGCACCACGGTCAGCGCCTCGCCATCCCGACGGCCGCTTCCTCGACCCGTGCGGCGGCCCGCAGGATGCGGGCTACTGCCTGGTCCACGTAGGCGGCCTGGCCACCGGAGTTGAGAATGCGGGCGATCTGGTTGAGGTTGTTGCCGACGCGGGCCAGTTGTGCACCGGCGGCCATGAGCTCCTCCACTCGGCCACGCTGGTCCAACAGCCAGGGTTTCGGACCGCCGTGGGCCTGGGCGACCGCGACGGCGGCGTCGGCGATGAAGCCGGCGGTCATCAGACCAGCCGCTTCGGCGGCACACTTGATGGACTCGAGTTCGTCGCGGGTCAGGCGGACGCTGCGGACTTGGTCGCGGTGCTCGCTCTGGCGCAGACGGGGGCGCGTGCGCAGCGTGGCGTGCGCGCGCGGTTCCCCTTCCGGCTGCGGTCCGCCCTCGGTCGCAGTCCCAGTGCCTGGCGCCCCCTGGTGCCGGGCCTCCCTCGCCCCCCTTGGGGCGGGGGCAAGCCCTTCCGAAACTCCTCCGCTGCCAGGGGCTGCGGAGGAGTTTCGGAAGGTACAGCTTGCTCGGCCTCGTGCCGGGCAGTGGTCCTGCTGCAGTTCAGAGGTGGTGTCCGGCGTCTCGGAGGTGGTCACTGGCCCGGCTCCGTGTAGTGGTGCTGGTCTTCGCGCAGGATTTCTTCGATCCAGTCCATGGCCAGGACCGGGTGGTGGAGGGTCCTGGGGGTGCTTGCCTGCGTTCGCTGGACAGTCCAGCTGCCCTCAGGCCCGGGTTCGGCCCGGTGGAGGTGTCCGTGGTCGCGAAGCACGGTGATCCAGGCGTCGGCCTCGGCGTGGGTGGCCGGTGTGATGCGCATCGTGGTCCTTGCCCGTGTGTGGAGAAGTCGGTGGTGGGGTGCACGGGGCCGGTGACCGGCGATCTGGATGGCCCGGTCACCGGCGCCGCGTCGTGGGTTCGGTCAGCCCGTTTTGGTGACCGGCTTCGTGCTGGTCTCGGCCCGGAGCCGGCGCATCAGGACGGTCAGCCGGTCGTTGTTGAGCGGTCGGTTCTGTCCGCGGATGGCGTCGGCGACGACCTGGCGGGTGACCTTGCCCGCTTCGGTGACCGCCCGGCGGGCGATCGGCAGGAGCTCCTCGGTCACCGGATCGGTGTCCGAAGTGCGGTTGTCCTCGTGTTGCGCCGCGGTGACCGCGGCAGTCTCCGACTGTTCGGCAGGCGGTGCGGCCGGGTGGATGCGGGTGACCGGGGCGGGTCTGCTTGCCGGGTGTCCGCCCAGGTCCAAGGTTCGACCGCCGTGCTCCGGCTCGGCCAGACCATCCTGTTTTGTCCGAACGGGTCCTGCGAGGCAACTGCCTCCTGGATGTTCTGCCCGGCGGTGACCGCTGAGCGGCTGGTCTCCGGGGCGGACAGCTCGACCGGGTGTCCGGAGGTGACCGGCGCCGGCCGCGGCTTGGCCTGGCCGACGGGAGTGACTTGGCGGTCGGTGGTGAGCCGGTCAGTTTGGACACTGGTGGTGCCCGGCTGTCCGGCCGGGTCGGTGATTCGCCGGGCGATGAGGATGTACAGGTGGACTGCTCCGGCCAGGGCGAGTGGGGCGAGGGTGGACAAGATGCCGACGGTGACGTCGCCAAGCCGGAGCCCCGCCCCTTGTGCCTGCTGCTGGTTGAGGCGTACGGCGTGCAGGGCGTTGGCCCAGATGCTGGCCGCCGTCGCGGTGCCGAACAGCAGCCAGACGTAGCACCGCGCGGCGAGCGGCGCGGTCCGCAGGACCAGGAGGGCGCGCACGCCGTAGGCGATGAACCCGTCGATCACCAGGGGGAAGACGTAGGTGAGGAATCCGCGGATGTGGATGGCGATGGCCATCTGCTGCAGGGCGTCGTAGGAGAGGGCGCACCCGGCACCGCCCAGGGCGACGATGGCGGCCCGGTCCCAGCCGTTGATCCTCGCGGGTATCGGCACGGTGTGGCTCACGCGGCCGTCCCGAGGTCGTCGCGCGACGTCTTCGTCCTGGGGTCCTTGAGCGCCGAGGTCTGGCTTGTGGGCTTCTTCTTCCCCTTGTTCGCCTCCTTCTCCTGGTCGATC
This sequence comes from Streptomyces sp. NPDC101227, assembly GCF_044767545.1. Taxonomy (NCBI): domain Bacteria; kingdom Bacillati; phylum Actinomycetota; class Actinomycetes; order Kitasatosporales; family Streptomycetaceae; genus Streptomyces; species Streptomyces sp. NPDC101227. The sequence goes on from NZ_JBIWOD010000028.1 coordinate 43,287, forward strand.
GCGCGGTCGCGGATCTCACGGCGGGTCTTGCGGTATCGCTTCTGGGCGTGCTCCTTCGTGATCTTGAGCATCCGGGCGAGTTCTTCGGCTGGGACCGAGTCCAGGTAGGCGGCGCGGACGACAGCGTGTCGTTCGGCGTGTGTGAGGTGGACGTCATGACCGGCCAGGACGGCGTTGACGCGGGCGTAGTTGAGGCGGCGCTGGAACTTGCTGTGCAGAGAGGCGCGTTCCTCTTCGGTCATGCCGCCCCGGATCCCGACGTTGTCGCCGTTTTCGAGGGCTGCGTCGAGGCAGGTGTTGCGGACGGGGCACTCTGAGCACAGGGCTTTGGCGGCGCGGATGCGGTCCATCTCGTCCGGTTCGGGGAAGAACATGTCTGGGTCGGCTTGGTCCCGGTTCGTGGGGCGGCAGGTGGCGTGGTCGTGCCAGGTGAGGTCGCCGAGGGTGCGCGGCGTCTGGTTCTCGGTGTGGTGCATGGGAGGTCTCCGTTGCCCCAGGGCGTATTCGGGCAGGGCAGCAGCGTCTGGGGATTGGTCGGTGAGGGAGGCGGCCGGTGCCGGCGGTCGCGAGCAGGCTGTTAGCGGCCGAGGCGGCGCGCAACCGGCACCGCGGTGGCAGCAGCTGGTGCGACGGGTTCGCTACGCGTTGTCGGCACGGCGGTGGCAGCGGGGCTGAGGCGCTGGGCGGCGAGGGCTCTTCTGCGGTCGGGGCCGTCGAGGATGACCTTGTCGGTCATCTCGGTCAGGCGGGAGGCGACGCGGTCGCCGATGTGCTGGCGCAGGTCGGCCATGCCGAGGTTGGTGGTCACCAGGGTCGGGAGCATCTCGTTGTAGCGGCGGTTGATGAGCCGCATGGTGATCTCCTCGGTCCACTCGCTGCTCTTGGCCGCACCGAGGTCGTCGATGATCAGCAGCGGGCAGCGGGAGAGGTCCCTCAGCTCCCGCTCGCCGTCGTGGCCGGGGCGGGGCCGCAGTTCTGCGTACAGGTCGGCGGCCGTGATCGCCTTCCAGCGCAGCCGGACGCCGGCCAGCAGCAGGGACCGGACGGCGCCGTATGCCTGGTGGGTCTTGCCGGTCCCGGTGGTGCCGACGATCAGCAGCGAGCGGCCCTGGGCTATGCCCGGAGCCCCCTTGGGGCCAGGACGTCCAGCTTGAGCGACCTCGCTAACCCAGGCGGTGACCGCGGGGTGGTCGGCGAGGGCAGCCTGGTAGCGGGCCGGTATGCGGGCCTGCGCCGCCTGCAGGGCGGGTACGGGCTCGGCCGGGTCGGTGAGTTGGGCGTTCGGGTCGATGCCCCGAGTGGTGAGGATGTGGGCCAGGCGGCGGGCGATGCCGCCGACGGGCTGGGCGTCGTGGTCGCGCATCACAGCTCCTCGGCGTAGGCGGCGGCAGGGTCGGCGGGGTTGGCCCAGGCCCGGTGACCGGGCAGGTTAGGCCGCGATTCGAGCCGCACCAAACCGGCTGGGGAGGCGTTCATGGCTTCGTTGACCATGCTGGTCAGCACGCTGGGGTGCTTGGGGTTGGCGGCGAAGCGCTGTAGGCCGCTCCGGATGTGCTCCGGGGCGATGCCCTCGTCCAGGAGTTTCCTGGTGATGCGACCGAGGTGGCCGATCACGTCGCCGGGCGGGCGTTGCGTGCACGCGGCGACGTACTCGCCGAGGAGATCCTGAGCCGACGGGCTGGGTGCGGGCGCTGTGCGCCCCGAAGGATTAGAAGATCCAGGATCCAAGATCCTAGATCCAGGCGCCGAGCCTTCGGGGAGGTTTCGGGGAGCCTTCGGGGAATCCGCCCTTGCAGGCTTCTGACCTGTGGTTTTCTTTGCGATCCGCTTGGAGGCATCGATGGTGCCGTCGAGCGTCGCTTGCTGGCCGCTCGTGCTCGAGGATCGGGCGGCGGGAGGTGTCACAGCAGTCTTCGACGGCCGATCGAGGGTCCGGGGAGCCTTCGCCGAGGTTTCGGGGAGTCCTCGGTGCGTGTTCGTCTGGCCTTCGGTGAACACACTGCAGGTGCCCTTGCAGGATCCGCAGCGCTCTTTGGCGTGGTGGTCCGAGCAAGCCGGGATACGGGTCTGCGAGGGCTTGTCGATCTTCTGGTGCTCGAACCAGGTGACGATGTGCAGATACCGGCGGCCGTCGCAGCCGAGGTACCGGCAGATCAGCCCCGCGTCGGCCAGCTGCTGCAGGTCTTCCTCTACGTGCACCGCAGTGTGCTCAGCGCGCAGCGGCCACAGCAGCCCGGCGATGACGGCCGGGTTGTCGCGGAATCGGCCATGGTCGTCGGCTTGGGTGAGGAGGCCGAAGAAGGTTCGCTCGGCGTGGACGCTCACCTCAGCGAGCGACTCGCTGGTGAATGCTTCGGGCTTGATGGTGCGGATCCTGGCCATGCTCAGCGGCCGTCGCCCGTTGGGGTGGATGCCGCGACGGCGAGCCGGAGAGCGCCGGTGGCCAGGTCGAGGTCGTACGTCTCGTACCAGCTCATGTCGGGGTGGGCGCGGATCACCCAGCGAGCGGCCGACAGACGCTGGGCTCGGTTGAGGGCTACGAGCTGCCCCTGGGCGTCATAAGCGCGGGCGTACGGGCTGGGCCAGTTCTGGCCGGGTTGGCGCTGCGCGACGCGGATGGTGCGGGCTCCGGGCACCATGTCCGCAAGGAGCGCAGCCAGGCGGTGCCGACGGGCGCCAGCTGTGGGTTCGCCGGCCTTGGCCTGCGGGGCAGCGAGGCGCCTTCCGCTTGGAGACTTGGGCATGCGAGAATTCCTCACTCGTAGGCGGGGTGAGGCGGCCGTTCTCGTCGAAAAGGTCAGCCGACTCGCCCCGGTTATGCATCCGCCCCCTTCGGGGTGGCGGGGTGGGCGCCCGGAAGCTGCTAACTTCTGGGCGCCTTCTTCATTTCCCTTGGCAGTCTGGGATTTGACGCTTACTCAGCCCTCTCCATCCTTCCTGTTGTTTGGCTCGCGTTTCGGCTGCGCCGCCGAGGGACCAGCAACATATGCAGTTTCCGCGCCAAGATCCAGAGATAACCGGGAGTGCCTCCCTCGCGCCCAGCGAGAGGCCCGCACCGCCACTCCGCCGACCGCACCCGCAGGCAGGCTGACGGTCCGCGAACAACTTCGAGGGGTCCGTCACAGCGCGCAGAGTTTCCGCGCAACCCCCGAAAGTAATTCGATCTTCTTGCGGCGCTGGTCGCGGCAATTTCACGCTGGAATCCCCCTCTCTCAGCGCAGACGAAAAGGGCGATTTGCGTCGACTGTCCGCGCCGAAGCGAGATCCGCCCGCCGGGCGAAGGGTGGCAAAGTGTTCACCGGGGCGCCGAGAGCGGCCCGAGCGGAAGCCGGCCATCGAGACCGGATCACCCCACGTCGAGCACTGACGCTCGAACTGATCGCTTCCTTCACTCAAATACAAGATCGACACCTCCAAGCCTTTCACCTCAGTGGAAGATGCTGATGGGGACCCTATCTCGGGATCGCCAAGCACTCAACTGAGGTAAAGGAATCAACCCGTGCGTCATTCACCCGTGTACACTGGTTGATCGACTCTCGAAGAGAGGAGGGGAAGTGGTGAGTGAGGAGACAGGCCGCTCTTTGGCGGAGAAGATCAACCATCTGTTCGCGACGATCAAGGACGATGCCGGCAGGGAATACAGCAACGATTACGCGGCGAACGCCATCAGCCAGACGGGGATCAACATCTCCATGAGCTACATCTGGCAGCTGCGGAAGGGGAAGAAGGACAACCCGACCGTGCGCCACCTGCAGGGTCTGGCGAACTTTTTCGGTGTGCCGATCTCGTACTTTTTCGATGACGCCGTAGCTGGGCAAGTCCATGGCCGACTGGCTCAAATGGAAGCCGAGCGCGTGAGCGTCAACGAGGCACTCGAAGACCGCGATGTGAAGTTGATGGCAATGCGCGCCGGCGAACTGTCGGAAGCGCGAAGAAAGCAGGTAATGGACCTGCTTGACGTTGTCTACAAGTTGGAGCAGGCAGAGCACCGCGAATGACGCGCCGTCACGGCGTGATTCCGCGGCGAGGGGATGCTGTTGCCGCGACACGTGTCGTGTGCGGGAGATTGACCGTGAAAGAGCGAGAGCTTCGCAGAAGTTGTAAACGAGAACTGCGAGCCCTTGGCATCCAGCCCCCCTTGCAAGTGGACGTGCTCTGTCAGCAGCTAGGGGAACGGCGTGGCCGCCCCATCCGGTTGGTGTCGCACCCGATGCCGGTGCCAGGGCCGTTCGGTGCGTGGATCGCCACCCCGTCTACCGATTACATCCTGTATCAGCAGGAGACCACTGCGAGTCATCAGCGGCACATCATCCTCCACGAAGTGGGCCACATCCTGGCGGATCACCAGAGCGACGAAGTCGACGATGTCGCGCTCTGGAAAGGCGCAGTCCCGGACCTCTCGTCAGGATCGGTCAAGCGGCTCCTGCGGCGGACGTCCTATGACGAAGAGCATGAACGTCAGGCCGAGTTGGTTGCCACCATCATTCTGGAGTGGGCTTCGGTTCTGGACCGGGTCGCGCCGCGTCGGGCCGCCTCCCCCTCTCTGCGGCGCGTGCAGGCGGCCCTGGGTGACCGGCAGGGGTGGCTGTGACCGGCCTTCTCTTTTCCGCTGTCATCCTCGACCTGGCCGTGGTGTGGAAGCTCGTTCAGCTCGCCCGGGATCCCCACGACCTTCCTCTCCGCGCTGTGACCCTGTGCCTCATCTGCACCCGCGCTTCATTTGCGCTCGGCCTGGATTCCGCCGCTCGTCTCGTGGACGACCTGGTGGGCCCAGGATCCGCGCGGTTGGTACAGAACGTCCTGTTGCTCGGCGCGGTCTACTGTCTGATGTGCGTCTACCTCTTCTCCGCGGAGGAGCGGAAGCGTGCCGGCCGCCGTGCCCGCTGGGAAGCCCTGCCCTTGGCATCGGCCGTTCTCGTCCTTGTACTGACGACCGTCGCCACGCCGGTCAGTCTCAGGGGACGAGAATTCGATGCCGCTGACGTGACCGCAACGCCAGTGGCCTTGTTTTTCATGGCGGCTCTGCTCTACCTGATCTACGCGCTCGCTGCAGCGCTGTGGTGGACCTGGCGGTATGCGCGGATGTCCCTCCGACCGCTGTCCACGGGTCTGTGGCTCACGGTGGGGGCCCTGGCCGGCATGGTGATGGCCAACCTCGGCCGCCTCGGTATCGATGTGACACGGTGGCGTGGTGCACACGTCCCGGCGTGGCTGCACCACGGTACGCAGGGCCTCCTGGCGCTTGCGGTCCCCGTGTTCATCGTCGGCGTCATCTATTCCGGCGCCGCGATGCGATTGGCGAGAGTGCGGGTCTGGCTATGTCACCGCAAGGCGTGCCGGCGTCTTCGCCCACTGTGGGAAGCACTGCACCATGCGTTTCCGCAAGACGCCCTCAGTCGCGTGCCCACCAGCGGCTGGAGGGAGATCCTTTCCCTGCGTGGCACCCACTACCGCTATTACCGCCGGGTCATCGAATGCCGTGACGGCCTGGTGAGAATCAGCCCGTACTTGGCCCAGCAAGGCGTGACCGACGGCACGCCGCACGCGTCTCTGGCCGACCACCTACGACACGCGCTGCGCGCCCAGGCCAAGGGCGAGGCGACGTCGTCGCAAGCTGTTGCCGTGGCACTCCCGGGCGAGGACGACCTCGATGCCGATGTCCAACAGCTGATCTCGCTGTCGGATGCGCTCAAACCGCATGCGCAAGCGCGGTAGCCAACACCCGGGCATGCAGCCGGACGAGACCGACAAGCGACCCATAACGAGGAGCGGCACCATGACGGACACATTGATCACGGCTGGCCAGGTCATCACCGGGCCCAACGGCACCAGCGTTACCGATGGCGCCGTTCTCGTCCGCGGAGACCGCATCTCCGCGGTCGGCCCGCGCGAGGAGGTCGAGCAGCTCGCACTCCACGAGCTCCGCACCCTGTCCTTTCCGGACGGCACGGTGCTGCCGGGCCTGATCGATGCGCACACGCACCTCATCTTCGACGCGAGTGCCGACCCCGTAGCTGCCGTCCAGGACAACAGTGACGAGGAACTGCTGGAGGGCATGGCCGAGCGCGCTGAGCAACTGGTCCACAGCGGCGTAACGACCGTTCGGGACCTGGGGGACCGCAACGGCCTTGCTATCCGCCTGCGCGACTCCATCACCTCTGGCGCCCTGCCCGGACCGCGCATCCTGTCGGCAGCGACACCACTGACCTCCCCCGGCGGCCACTGCAACTTCTTCGGCGGAGAGGTCGAGGGCGAGCAGGCTATCCGGGACTTGGTGCGACGCAATGCCCGTCTCGGAGCGGACGTCATCAAAATCATGGGCACGGGCGGTGGCATGACCAAGGGCGGCCCTGCCATCTGGCAGAACCAGTTCACCGAGGACGAGCTGCGCATTGTGGTCGAGGAAGCTCAGCGCCTCGAGCTACCCGTCGCCGTCCACGCCCACGGCACGGACGGCATCGCAGCCGCCGTTGCCGCCGGCGTCGACACCATCGAGCACTGCACCTGGATGACCGAAGGCGGCGAATTCGACCTTCGGGACGACCTCCTCGCCGAAATCAAAAGCCAAGGCATCTACGTGTGCACCGCGACCAGCCCCAACTGGAGGGCGTTCGCCGAACGGGTCGGCCACGACCGCGCGGAGCATCTCTTCTCCTCCATGCGCTGGATGGCTGATAGAGGAGTTCCCATGATCGCTGGCACTGATGCCGGGGTGACGCGGGCGGTCTTCGACAAGTTCGTCAACAGCCTGGAGTTCTACCAGTACCTGGGAATCCCCAACGCGAAGATCCTCGACATGGCCACCACCGACGCAGCCCAGGCGCTAAAGAGCACTGATACCGGCCACCTGGCCAAGGGGCTCCGCGCGGACATTCTCGCCGTTGATGGAAACCCTCTCGCCGACATCACTGCCCTGCGCAACGTTCAGCTGGTGATTGCGGGCGGCAAAACCGTCCGCCGGTGAACTGCCCCTGCATCCGAACTCCGCGTGCCCGACCGGTGCTGTCCGATCAGGACGGGCCCGGCAGGATCGAGGACGATGACGTCCACGCCGAAGGCGGCGACGCCTTGGGCGGATGGCCGCTTCGCGGTCGCCTGGTCACGGCGGCGTGCGGGGTTTCGTGCGTCATGCGTGGCTTTGTGTGACACGTCCGCTGTTGGGGGCAACACCACGGTGATCTACAAGGAGCGGCTTGAGCGCCCCGTCATCGCGAGAGCCGGTGGCCGGCGTGCTGGCTTGGCAGGTTGTTGCCAGGTGGGCGAACCGCTGAGACCACTGGCCACGCGAGATGCCCAGAGCCGCTTCGGCCAAGCGATGGATTTGGATGTCGCCGGTGCCGGCGGGCGCATCCAGGTGGTGGACATCCCGAAAGAGACGTTCCACGGGACGGTCGGTTTGCAGACCGGCGGCAGCGTGGATCTTCATCGCAGCCCGAGCAGAGTCCGTCGCCATCTTGATGTTGACGTACTTGGCGTTGATCAGCTCCTCGTCGCACGCCTTGCCCTGGTCCAGAAGATGCACAGCGTGGTACGCGGTCAGCCGTGCGGTCATCAGCCGGGACTGCATCTGCCCCAGCCTTCGGTGGACCGTGCCCAGCTTGGCCAGCGGTTGGCGATATCGGGTCCGCTCCTGGGTGTAGCGGACGGCCTCTTCCATGATTGCCTGATGGATGCCGAGAGCGACTGCGGTCAGATTGGGCCGGCCGTACAGGGTGCTGGAGGAGTAGGCGATGCTCAGGCCGTCGCCTTCCTGTCCGATCAGGTTAGTGGCCGGTACGCGGCAGTTGTCGAGGCGGAGTTCGCCGAAGCTGAAGCCATGCAGGCCCATGGCATTGCGGTGGGGAGTGAGCGAGAAGCCGCGTCGGTCGGATTCGACGAGGAAGGCGGACAGCCCCTTGGAGCCGGGGCCAGTGCGGACGACAACGCCGTGGACTTGCCCTATGTGGCTGTTGCCGACATGGATCTTGTGACCGTTGAGGACGTAGTGCTTGCCCACGCGCCGTGCGGTGGAGTGCATGCCAAGTACGTGGCTGCCGGAGCCCGATTCGGTCACCGCGATGGTGGGCAGGCAGGAGCCGTCGGCGAATTGGGGCAGCCAGGTCCGCTTCTGTTCGTCGCTCCCGAAGTGAATGATCTTGGCGACGCCGAGCTGGGATGCCTGCACCATGGCCCCCATAGCGCCGCTGACCCGGGAGAGTTCCTCGATGATCAGGGTCTTGGCGATGTGGCCGGCGCCCATCCCTCCGTAGGCGGGGTCGATGGTGGCGCCGATCCAGCCCTGCTGAGCGATCAGCGCGGACAGGTCACGGTCGACGTCCGCAGCGGTTTCCATTTCCGTTACACGAGGGGCGACTTCGGCCTCCGCGAAGTGGCGTACCCAGGTGCGAAGGCGCTCGTGTTCGTCTGTGAGGTACGGCGTGGGCATCGTGTTCTCTCCTTTCGGCAGCTATGGGCGCGGGCAGTGGATGCGGGGAGCGCGTTGGTGGATGAGGTCCATGAGCGTGTTGGCGCGTTCCTTGATGAGCTGGAGCGATGCCTGGCCCGTGGAGAGGGGGCGGGGGGTGGTGCCCACGAAGCACACGGTTCCCAGGACTGTGCCGGTGGGCTGGTGAATGAGGGGCGCGCCGAAGTAGGTGCGGATGCCGATTTTGTCGACCACGGCGTTGCCGGCGAACCGCGGGTGAGCGCATACGTCGGGCAGCGGCAAGGCTTTGCGGCGGGCGATGACGTCGGGGCAGTAGCCGTGGTCGCGGGGCATGGTCCGCCCCACCACGGGGAACTCGCTGCCGGGCGGGGTGTGCAGGCCAACGAAGTGCTGTTCGTGAGTGATCAGGTTGACCATGGCGTACGGTTCGCCGGCGTCACGGGCGAGTTGGGCCGCGAAGCGGTCGAACTCGTCATCCAGGTCGCCAAGTCCGAGTTGTCGTAGCAGGTCGATCCGCTGGTCGAGTTCGTCGTCGGCTGTGGGGAGGTGGAGGCCGGAGTCGCTGTCGAAGGTCATGGGCGGGCTCCCAGGGCGGGGTAGCAGGAGGCAGTGGTGGACAGGACGTGTCGGACGAGGGCGGTCAGCACGTTGATGGCGGACCGGGTGTCGCGGGCATCGCACCGCAGGAGGGGCACGGCGTCCGGCAGTTCGAGGGCGTGCCGGATTTCGTCGGTGCGGTATTGGTAGGCGTCACCGAATTCGTTGATCGCTACGACGAACGGGGTGGCGCGCTGTTCGAAGTAGTTGACGGCGGTGAAGCTGTCCTCGAGCCGACGGGTGTCTGCGAGGACGACGGCGCCGACGGCGCCGTGGGACAGGTCGTCCCACACGTGCAAGAAGCGTTCTTGGCCCGGGGTGCCGAACAGGAACAGGACCATGGCGTCGAAGGTGATACGTCCGAAGTCCATGAATACAGTCGTGGTCGTCTTGCTCTCCACACCGACGAGGCTGTCGGTCCGGCTACTGGCGTCGGTCAGCAGCTGCTCCGTTGTCAGCGGAGGAATCTCGCTGACTGCGCCAACCAGCGTGGTCTTCCCAACCCCGAACCCACCCGCAATCACGATCTTCATGCACGCCAGGTCCGCGCCAGCTCCGGGGCCGGCCGGCTCAGGCGGCGGGTAGGCGTTCGAGACGCGCAAGGAGAGCCTCCAGAAGCTGCGGGTCGTGGGGGTTGGACGAGGTATCGGATATGGCCAGGCGCAGGGCACCGGAGTCGATCAAGTCGGACAGCACGACCCTCGTGACCTGCACGGGCTGGCGGAGAACCGCGGCGAGCTCGGCGACCGACCGTGGGCCACTGCGGCACAGCGCAACAGCCTGGCTGGCCTCCGGCCCGAGGTCACCGGCAGACGCAGTGGGCCCTGCCGCCAGCAGGGACTCCAGGCGCATCGTGTGCCGGGGCTTCGTTCGCCCGCCCGTGACGGCGTAGGGACGCACGTCCTGCTCTTCTTCGTCCGTCCACGCCGGGCCGTTGAAACCGGCCATGTCACTGGCCGTCGCCGAGGTGCGGCTCGCGCCCGCGGGTGGGGGTGACCAGGTGCTCGGCGACAGCCGTGATCAGCGCCGCCATTTCGTGTCCGACCACGCCCGGGTCCGCGTCGGGTTCGGTCAGCACACCCAGGATGCTGCCGACCTTCCCCAGATCGGTGACCGGCTGGAACGGCGCCCCAGGCGGCAGGCCGTCGCCGGCGCTCATCACGAACATGTTCACCATGTCGAGTTCGGTGACCACCTGCCGCACTTCACCGGCCGGGCCCTTGATCCGGCCGACGCCCGCGGCCAGGGAGTACAGGCCGGACATCACCGCGGCCATGGTATCCGCTTGGTCCACGCTCACTCCCGCCACGGCCAGTCTCATCCCGTCGCGGGAGGCAAGCAGGGCGCCAGAGCTGCGGGGCACCCGACTGAGGAAGTTCTCCAGCAGCCAGCTCAGGTCCTTGCCCGTCCCATTGGTGGGCACATCGTTCGTCATCGAGATCTCCGTACGGTTCGGTGCCACGGCATATCGGCCGGGCACAGCGGAAGGTGCAAGGCGCCGGACATCAGTCCGCCGAGCCGGGTGAGCATGCTTCTTCTGCGGCGGTGTCATTGACCCCGCGCCGGATGCCGTCGCGGTAGCGGGCCATCAAGCTGGCGGTCGGTGGACTGGACGACACTGCGCGGCGCGGAGTCGGAACTGGGCCAGGCTCGGGCAGGTCCGGGGCCCTGTGCGCCTCGCGGCGGCGGGGCAAGGGCGGCCGGTCTCCATCTGGTGCGGCGGCGGCACGGATCGTGGAGGGGCTCCCTGTGGTTTGCCTGCGCCGCTGTGGCAGTGCAGGTGCTAGGGGCTTTCGGACGTCCGCTGTGGGAGGTTGCTGCTGTCGCAACTCGGCTGTGCCGTCCGGTGATTCGGCGGGCAAAGGTCCCGGGGCGAGGACCGGCCCCGTGGTCCCCGACTGGGCCACTGAGGTACGGGTGTTCGCCTGGGGCTGTGCAGGTTCTGGCGGGGCAACCAGCAACGCGCGCGGAACGACGGCCTTTGCCAGTGTGCCGCCGCGCGGGTTCTGCCGGAGCTGGACGTGGATGCCATGCCGCTTCGCGATCCGTGCGGCGACCAGCAGGCCGATCTGTCCATCGCGCACCTGGCGGTGGAGATCTGTGTGCTGCGGTGAGACGAGCAACTGATTGAGCTGGGCCAGCTTGCCCGGCGACATGGACAGGCCCCGGTCCTCGATCTCGAAGGCCAGCCCCGCGGGTATCTCCTCAGCCCGCAGCCACACCGTTGTCTCTGGCGGAGAGAAGTTGGCGCCGTTCTCGACCAGGACCGCCAGCAGGTGGATGATGTCCGGTCCCGCGTAGCCCGGAAGAGACACGTCCATCAACGGCACGATCTGCGTCATCGTGGGCCCGGGAAAGACCACTTCCTGGCGAGGGACGTGCAGCTGAACCCGCGCGAACTGCTCAACCTCGGCGACGGCCTGGCGCAACACGTGCCCCAGCAGGAGCGGCTTCTTGACGCGGCGGGCGATCTCGCCGCCCAAGACGGCGATGCTTTCCACCGCGCGGCGGGTGCGGGTCACCAGGTTGTCGAGCTTGAAAACGGCGTCGAGGAGTTCAGTGTCCTCCCAGCTGTTCTCCATGACCGACAGCTGGGCCAGTGCCTGGCTGACCAGGGCGTGCAGGCGCCGAGCGACATACACGAACGCCTCAGCCTCAAGGCCGACCTGCTTCCGACGCTGCGCGCCGACCTTGACCACCGCTTCCATCGCTTCGATCTGTGCCTGGAGCAGCACGTGTTCCAAATCGGCGAACGGATGACCGGTCCTGCCCGCGGCCGGGTCGAGCCTGGGTAGGCAGGGGGCCTCCCCTCGCTCGACCTGCTCCACCATCGCGACGAGGTCCGTACGCCCCGTCTCGACCACGGATTCAAGGCGCTGGAGCGATTCCTGCACCAACCTCTCCTGCGCACGCTGTCGCCGTTCCAGCTCCCGGCCGACCCGTCCACCGGCATCCTGCGCAATAGCGACGGCGACCCGGTCGCTGAGCAGCAGCACGACCCCGCAGCCCAGGCCGGCCCCCACGACCAGCAACGGCACAGCCGTGCCCGCCAGGACGTGAAGGGCCCAGGTGGCGCACAGCAGCACCATCACCGAAAGCCCTGGCACCATCGACAACAGCCGCAGCCGTGAGCGTAGGTCCTCTTCGATGCCCCGGCCTTCCACCGTAGCCATACGGCGGCGCCGACCACGACGCAGGCCGGAAGGACGAAGAAGGGGATCGGGAGAGGGGAAAAGGTCAGGCATCTGCATCCTTGGGCACTCGGCCCGGAACAAAGAAGGGCGGGTGGGGAAGAGCCACCAAGGCAGGGGCGCAAGGGGCGCTGCTGGTGGTCAATGGCAGGGCCGGGACGGTTGCCCGCTCTAGAGTCGGATCTGGCTGATGACGTCCGCCACGCTCCGGACGATGCGGCTGATGCTCGGCGCGAACGAGGTACCGGCGAGATAAAAGCCCAACAGGACAGCGACCACTGCGTGCCCCGCCTTGAGCCCGTCTTTCCGGATGAGCAACCACACCACCAGCACGAGCACGACAACCAACGAGAGACGAATCATCACCGCGATGTCCCAGCCCCCCGGTCATGCCGCCGTACCCATCGCGTCCGCGATATGCGCCCCACCGGCCGACAGCCGAAGGGCCGCCTCGATCAGACCGATGTGGCTGAATGCCTGCGGGAAATTGCCCACCTGACGCATGAGCTTGGGATCCCACTCCTCCGCCAGCAGACCGAGGTCATTGCGAAGCAAGAGCAGCTTCTCGAAAAGCTTGCGGGCCTCCTCCACACGTCCGATCATCGCCAGAGCGTCGGCGAGCCAGAACGAGCAGGCCAGGAACGCCCCCTCGTCGCCCTCCAAGCCATCCACGCCGACGCTCTCGCCAGCCGTCGGGTACCGCAGCACGAAGCCGCCCTCGGTGGACAGCTCCCGCTGAATCGCCTCGACCGTGCCGATGACCCGCTTGTCGTCCGGCGGGAGGAACCCGACCTGCGGGATCAACAGCAGCGAGGCGTCCAGTTCCTGGGAACCGTAGGACTGGGTGAAGGTGTTGCGCTCCTTGTCGTAGCCCTTCTCGCACACGTCCCGGTGGATGGTCTCGCGCAGGTCCTTCCAGCGCTCCAGCGGCCCGTCGACATCGCCGGACTCGATCAGCTTGACGGTGCGGTCGACGGCGACCCAGGTCATGACCTTGGAGTGCACGAAGTGCCGGCGCGGGCCGCGGACCTCCCAGATGCCCTCGTCGGGCTCGTCCCAGTGCTTCTCCACCCACTCGATCAACTTCACCTGGAGGCTGACTGCGTGGTCGTTCACCGCCAGGCCGTAGGCGTATCCGAGGTGCAGGGCCTCGGTGACCTCGCCGTAGACGTCCAGCTGGAGCTGGCCGGCGGCGCCGTTGCCGACCCGCACCGGGCGCGAATTTTCGTACCCCGGTAGCCAGTTGAGGTCGTTCTCGCCCAGCTCCCGTTCGCCGGCGATGCCGTACATGATCTGCAGGTTGTCCGGGTCGCCGGCAACCGCCCGCAGCAGCCATTCGCGCCAGGCGCGGGCCTCCTCGCGGTAGCCGGTGCGCAGCAGGGAGGAGAGGGTGATCGCGGCGTCGCGGAGCCAGGTGAAGCGGTAGTCCCAGTTGCGGACGCCGCCGATGCACTCGGGCAGGGAGGTCGTCGGCGCGGCGACGATGCCGCCGGTCGGCACGTAGGTGAGGGCCTTGAGGGTGATCAGCGAGCGGACCACGGCGTCGCGGTAGGGGCCGTGGTACGTGCAGTGCTCGACCCACTCGCGCCAGAAGTCCTCGGTCGCCTGCATCGCCGTCTCGGGGTCTGCCACGGCAGGCGGCTGCTTGTGTGAGGGCTGCCAGCTGATCGTGAAGGCGATCCGCTCACCCGAGGAGACGGTGAAGTCCGAGACAGCCTTTCCGTCCTTGCAGCTCGTGTGGGCGGAGGTGTCCAGCCATACGGAGTCGGGCCCGGCGACCGCGACGGTGCGGCCGTCGACCTTGTGGACCCAGGGCACCACCCAGCCGTAGGCGAACCGCATCCGCAGCTCCGAGCGCATCGGGACGCGGCCGCTGACGCCCTCCACGATGCGGATCACCTGCGGGGCGCCGTCGCGCGGCGGCATGAAGTCGATCACCCGTACCGTGCCGCGGGGGGTGTCCCACTCGGACTCGAGCAGCAGGGAGTCGCCCCGGTAGCAGCGGCGGTTCGCTGGCCGTGGCCGGTCCTCGGAATCGTGGGACGGTCCGATCCGCCAGAATCCGTGTTCCTCGGTGCCGAGCAGTCCAGCGAAGGCTGCCGGGGAGTCGAAGCGGGGCAAGCAGAGCCAGTCGACGGTGCCGTCGCGGCACACGAGAGCGGCGGTCTGCATATCGCCGATGAGTGCGTAGTCCTCGATGGGCATGGCCATGGGTGTGTCCGATCGGGTGCGGTTCAGCGGGGAGGTACGGCGTCCAGGAACCGCTGGGTAATGCGGTCCTTGGCAAAGTCGCGAGATCTCTCATAGGCGGCCTGTGCTGCCTCGCAGTAGGCACGAGGGGAGCTGAGAAGGCTGCGGGCGAGGGCCAGCAGGGTGTGGGGACCGTGGCGTGGATCCGCCATCAGGGCCCGTTCCCGCTGCGCCGGTCCTATGAGATCGGGCATATTCCCGGCCCGGTAGCCGATCACCGGTACGCCGGCAGCCATCGCCTCCAGGGCCACCATCGCGAGGGACTCCGGCGGGGAAGGCGTGATCACTACCGCGGCCCGGGACAACCACGTAGGGAGGGCGTCCCAGGCCAGTTGTCCGCTCCAGGTCATGTGCGGCGCCTGGTCCACGAGGTGCCGGCACGCTTCCACCAGGGCGGTGCCAGCAGGACCCGTCTGCAGGAAGTGTGTTGCCGCCGCGACGCAGACGGGCAACTCCCACGGGCCTGGAGAAGTTGGTTGTTGCCGTGCGGCCTTCAACAGGGCGACGATGCCGTCGGCGGCGCCACCCACTGTGGTCACGACGCGAAGATCGCCGGACTGGTGGCGACGCAGTACGGTCACGGGCCGCGGCTTGTGAGGCTCGTGGAGGAGCGCGTGGGGGACGACGTGCCACCTCGATGTGCCCCAGCCACGTTTGCGGGCCGAGTCCAGGACCGCCTTCGAGGGGACGAGCGCGACATCGGCTCGAGACAGTGCCGTTGCCGCGTCGCGGTTATCGGGCAATCGGTCGACGGCCAGAACACGGCAGACTCCGTTGGGGAGGTCCGTGCGCAGTCGGCCCATGCCCCACAGCGCGTCGGTGAAGAGCACCGTGTCGGCCTCGTGCCGGGCGATGAGCGACCACAGCTGACGCTGGAGCCCCGACACACCGCCGTCGATGGCCTCGCGGAGCTTCTCCGGCGAGCAGGGCAGGCTGATGGGCAGGTCAATCTGCTCCACACCAACGCCGGGGAGGCCAGGTCCGGGGAACGACGGGACCGCGGTGACGATCACGGCCTTGTGCCCCGCAGCAGCCAGGCCAGTGGCCAGGGCAGCAGCGGCCTTCTCGGTCCCGGAGGCTGCGTGCATGTGCCAGGTGACGGACACGAGAAGCACGCTCCGGCGGCGCCGCGGCGCTGCCGATTCTCCCTGTGCGGTCAGAGAGAGACGCTGTCCTACCGTGGTCATGCGGGCTGATGCCTGATCAGCGTGCCGCGCTCGACCGGCGGCGCTGCGCAGCGGCACGGCGAACAAGCGACGAGGGCTCTGATTGCCCGGGTGAGCGAGTGTTCTGGTCATCGCGGACCAGCCTTCGCGACGTCCGGGGCCGGCAAACTGCCGTTCTGTGGGGGGACCGAGGCGTATTGGGCTGCCTGAATCCGGTAGCCATCACGGAAGACCTTCGGACCGTCCCCCTCGTCGGAAATCAGCTCCGAGAACGTGCCGCTCTCGACGACACGTCCGTGGTCCAGGACGTGGA
The DNA here is from genome assembly GCF_044767545.1 of Streptomyces sp. NPDC101227. Taxonomy (NCBI): domain Bacteria; kingdom Bacillati; phylum Actinomycetota; class Actinomycetes; order Kitasatosporales; family Streptomycetaceae; genus Streptomyces; species Streptomyces sp. NPDC101227. The sequence continues at coordinate 59,229 of NZ_JBIWOD010000028.1, forward strand.
TCAGGTCCGCAACCCGGACCGAACCGAGCCGGTGGGTGATCACGATGATGGTCTGGCCGGCATCGGCGAGGTTGCGGATCTTCTCGAAGAACTCCTGCTCCGACTTGGCGTCAAGCGCCGCGGTGGGCTCGTCGACGATCAGGAGCTTGCCGCGGCGATAGTGGGCGCGGCCGATGCCCAGGCGCTGCCACTGTCCTCCGGAGAGCTGGTGGCCGCCCTTGTATCCACGGGCAAGGAGAGTCCGCAACCCCCGCGGCAACTCCTTGACCAGCTCCTCCGCGCCCGCGTACCGGACGGCATCGTCCAGCCTCTCCGGGCACAGCGGCTCCTCGGGCCGGCCGATACCGATGTTCACAGCAGCGGTGAACGGCCAGTGGTAGAAGTCCTGCCCAACAACGGCGATGCGGGACACCAGCTCCTGCCGGTCCGCCTTCGCGACGTCGACGTCGTCCCACAGGATGCGTCCCGAGTCCGGACGGTAGAGGCCGCACAGCAATTTGGTCAGCGTGCTCTTGCCGCTGGCGTTGTCGCCGACGAACGCGACAATCTTCCCTGTGGGGATCGTCAGGCTCGCCCCGGCCAGGGCAGGTTCGTTCTCCTCGTCCTCGCCCTGATAGGTGAAGTGGACGTCCTCGACGGTGATCCGCTCCGGATGTTTGGGCAGAGCAAGCCCGCCTGTGGGGATGGCACGCTCACCGGCCTCCTCGCACAGCTGGTGCAGGTCGGCGATGAAAAGGGAGTCCTCGTGCGCGGAGTTGATCTGCAACACGAGGTTCTGCAGGCTCCCGGCGCCGCTGCGGATGGCGAGTACGGCCGTACCACCGACGGACAGGGCCATCGTTCCGGTCCACAGCAGAGTCCCGAGGGTCGCGTACGCGGCGACGGCCGCCAGCCCTGTCCAGGCCGCTGCGAACAGTCCCGTGCGAGCGGCCAATGTCGCCAGCCGCTTCTGCTCAGCCTCCTGGTCCTGGGACAGGGAGCGGTAGTGCCCCAGCAGGAAGTCAGCCACGTTGTGGACGCGGATCTCGGCGGCGGCACCAGTGGAGATCAGCAGACGACTGATCAGTTCTCCGGCCCGCGCATGCTGGACGAACTGATGGAAGGAGATGTACCGGCGGCGTGCAACAGACAGCGCCGCCCATCCGCTCGGTACGGACATCGCCACGAGCATCGGGAAGAGCAGGGGATGCAGGACGGCGAGGACGCCCGCCGTCGCAATCAAGCTCATCACTGCATTGACGATGGAGCTGCTGTATCTGACCATGCGGCGGGCTGCGCCGGCCCCGTACTGGGCGCTGTCGAGGAGTCGGTGGAACTGTTCGTCCTCGATCGCCGCAAGTTCCACCTTCGCGGTGTGCGAGAGGTACATCTCCCTCGCTACGCGCTCCACCTTCGGTTCCAGCTGCCCCGTGCCGGCAGTGGAGATGGCCTTGAGCACCGCCCCGACCAATGCGCAGAGGCCGGCCGCGGCCAGGGCAGGGGCCGCCCCGGTCAGCCGCTCGGGCACCGTGCCCTCGCCGATGACGTGGGCGAGAGCCCGGTTCACGGCGATCAGCCCGAGCGCCTGGCTCGCGCCGCGACCGATCTCCGCGAAGCCCACCATCCGCAGGGCGCGGGGGTCCGCCTTCCGGGCGAGACCGATGGTGATGGCCAGCAGGTACGGCAGCTTGGTCACCATGGACCGCAAATTCAGCTGGAGATACGCGTCTTGGTGCTTGTTCCAGCCCATGTCGTAGCGCAACGGCCCGCCGAACAGCATGTGTTCCGACGATGCTTCCTCGACCTGAGTCGCCGCGGCCCCAGTGGCCTCGTTCTTCCTCACGGCCGGCTCCCTTCGAGAGGGACCTCGTGGATACCGGCCGAAGCCGACGCGACGGGGAAGTCCCACAGCTCGACGGAGGCACGGACAGCGGCATCGGCCTGGAGGCGTCCCTGCTCGCCCCACCCGAACAGGTCGACGATCTCGTGGGGGGTCGCGAGCAGTCGGGTCATGGTGTATCCGGTTGCTGGATCTGGTCTGGAGGCTCCGATGTGGGTGATGGCGGCGGCCATACGCACGCGGGCGCAGGGCCCGTTGCCGCCGTAGACGTCTCCGGTGGGATCGTGCAGGTAGCCGAGGTAGTGCGTCGGCCCGAGGGTGAGCCGGGCTTCCTCGTCGGCTTCGCGTTCCAGCGTCTCGGAGGGGTCTGCATCCTGGTCCTCGACGGTGCCGCCCGGCAGCATCGGCAGACGGTGCTTGGTGTCGATGAGCACGATGCAGCGACCGTCCGGCACGAACAGCCAGCCCCAGCATTGTGTGGTGGGGAGTTGGTCGGGCACATCCTCGCTCTCGTGCCATGCCCATTCCATCGTGTGCTGTCGAACGGCGAGCGGGCCGAATCGCTCCAGGGCCTGGAGGCGGAGCACTGGGTCTGTCATGGGCTGCTCCTGAAAGTGCAGTCGACGGGGCAGAAGGACGGGGCTGGGCAGTTCGGGAAGGGCCGCAGCGGCGGTCGACCGTTGGTAGGTGCCCTGGAGTTGCTTGGGTCCAAGACTGGGGACAGCGGGGCGGCGGGCATCACCGCTGACTCGCCTCCGGTCGGTCAGCCCCCAACGGAGTCGGCCGGAGACGAGGGACTCGAAGAGGCCGTCACGACGTCGAGTGGGCGGTGTGCCGGGGAAAGAGGCCCGAAGGCGAAGTTCCACATAGTCGGCCGCCCGAGGTTCCCGGGTGTTCAGAACGCACGGCGTCGAACGTCCGAACCCGCTGAGGTACGCCGCAGGCTTCGGGCAGAAGACCCCCGCAGGCGCCGATACGCGAGAACGCTGCGCACCGTGACGTACCAGTGCTGACCACGTTGCGCCGGGGTCAGGTATCCCGCCTTCGCGAGCTGCACCACGGTGTGCGGGCTGATATCCAGCATTCCGGCCGATTCTCGGGCCGTCACCAGAAGATCGTCGCTGCCCGCCACGTAACCGTCGCCGTAGTGTTCCAAGGGGAACCTCCGCTCCACGAACGGATCTAGCGTGAATCCCCCGCGCAGCCACCGGACGTACGGGATCACCCGCTGCGCCCACACGGAGGGCGATCATGTTCGGCGTCGTACCAGTGAGGGGGGCAGGGAACCTCCTGCCGTTCCTCAGCTCGGCGGCTGCGGTCGGGACGTGACCGGAAGGAGTAGGGGGGATGTCATGCATGGTCAAGGCGCGCTCCGTCCGCCAATAGCTTCAGGGTGCGGCGGGCGCGTTCGGTGACCTCGACATCATGGACTCGAGTGCCCCACACCAGGCCACTGACGGCATCCATGGCAGCAAGGGCTGGCAGGACCTGCCGCTCCGGATACGTCAGCTCTCGGCCATAGCCAGTGAAGAACACCCGTCGTAGCCGCGGTTGCTGCACCCACGGACCGACGGCCAGATGTACGAAGTCATCCACAGCCAGCGCAGGGCGTGCCCGCTCGAAGTCGAGTAATGCGGCGCACTCGCTGGGAGCGTCCCAGAGAAGGTTGCGTGTCTGCACGTCTCCGTGGATGAAGGCGGCCGGGCACTCCTCCAAGGCCGGCAGATGCCTGGCCAGTCGAAGGACCATCTCCTGCTCGGTGTGCGTAAGCAGCTCACCGGCGGCAGCCAAGTGTTTGCCCACCGACTCAGTCCTTGCGCGGATTTCTGCGAGGGCATCCACTCCGGCCTTATTGGAGGCGCCCAGAGCATCATGGAGTACACGCAGCAGGTAGCCCGCCTGACGGTGCACCTTGACGAGGTCCCGCATGGTGAGCGTCATCGTCGTGACCGTCTGGCCGGGCGCTGCGGTGAGAAGCATCGCCAACCGAGCAGGGTCGGCAGCTTGCAGCCGTGGAGCGCGGCCGGGGCCAAGGGCAGGCGCTGCGAAACGGTATGCGTGAGTTTCGCGGGTGTAGAACACCTTGGAGGGCGAGATCTTGAGGAAGAACCGCGTGCCGTCCGCGCAGGTCAGTTCCCAGACCTTGGAGTTCGCGCGGTTCCATGAGGCGTCTCGCACGAGTGTTATGGGGCCGATCACGCAGGAAGCCCAATCGAGAACCTCCCCCGGGACGCTCGTACGGTGCTGAGTCAACGAGGTCCCGTTCAATTCGACCACCTACGAGTCCGCCCCAGGGCGTCTCGGTCCGAACGAGGGGTGGACATGCTGCCCATCACAGATCGCCTCCCGTGGGAGAAATCTCGGTGATGGGCCGTGCCGCTCCTCGCGGATACCCCCACAGCAGGGTGGCGGCGCGAATGGCTGCGTCCGCCTGACGGTGGCCCATCTCGCCCCATCCCAGCAGGCCCACTGCCTGATGCGGGGTGACCAGGAGCCGGACCATCGTGCGGCCGGTCGACGGGTCGGGGGCGGAGGGCCCGATATGGGTGACAGCAGCAGCCATACGGATGCGAGCGCAGGGGCCGATACCGCCGTAGACATCACCAGTCTCGTCGTACTGATAGCCCAGGTAGTGCGCCGGCCCGAGAGCCAGCTGCGCTTCCTCGGCAGCCTTTCGGTCGAGCGCGGCAGCCGGGTCTCCGCTGTCCGTCTCCTCGATGGTTCCGCCAGGCAGTAGAGAGAGTCGGTCCGCAGGGTCGATCAGCACCACGATGCGACCGTCGGGAACAAACAACCATCCCCATGACTGCGTCATCGGAAGCTCCGCGGGGGCAGGCTCGCCCTCGTACCAGGCCCAGTCGCGTGATCGGCGGGAAGGAACCAGGGGACGGAGACGGTCCAAGGGAGAAACGGTGGCTTGGTAGTGGGACATCAGGTGCCCTTCAGGGATCACGGCTGGTCGGTACGAACCGGGTGCCGAATCTCGGCGTCGAACGCAGTGGGGTCAGCAGCTGGTGACCGATGACGCAGGCGGCCTTGAGAATGTGATGCTCGGCCTTCGCCCCTCGCTCGGACCGGCTTTACGGGTCCACAAGGAAGGAGACGGGAACTCGTCTGGTGCGGCAGGGGCCGGGTGGCCTAGGAGAGCGAATCTGCCGAACACTGACGTCTGCCTTCCGATCGCGAGCGGTCATCTCACCTGCCTGGTTCCGGCCAACACAAGCGAGCAGTGAGGCACTCGTCCTGGTCGAGTGCCGGTGTTGCGGCATGTCGACGCCTTCTGGCATCACGGCTGGTCCGGGCACGTCGATCAATGTCGCAGGCCGCTGTTCAAAAGCGGGAGCGTTCTTTCGTGCATCTCACTCTTGGTGGCGGGAAGTTGAGGATGCCTGCCGCGCTCTCTCGCTGCACATCCCGACGGTGATATCACTGGGGTGATGACGCCTGAATAGTTCGTTTGTCGAGCCCAGGGGGCAACTGGCATGTTCGTCGGGGAGGTAGATCGGCGGTGCGGCCGATGCGGCTGCCGGCTAAGTCGATACAACCCGGCTCCCCGGTGCGGGGCATGTGCTCGTGTTGAAGGTGCGGGCGATGCGCACCTCTCAGCCCTGAGGGTGCCGGAGCATGTTTGGCTCGACGTCGAGGTGCAGGAGGCGTTGTCCACATGGGACTTGGGCAGAATGCTGACGCTGGTGCGCAGGCTGGCGTCTTTGCGCCAGGAGGACGTGGCGCAGATGACGGGGCTGAGCCAATCGGCCTTGTCCATGTTGGAAGCCGGTCGGCGGCTCACACACATCGACAAGATCATCAGTTTGCTCGAGGGGCTAACCGTCCCGTTTGAGCTCGTACAGTTGCCGCTTGCTCGCTCTCCGGAAGCCGTGCATCCGCCGGACGGTGGTGGCTGGATTACTCCCGTAGCCGCAGCAGGGTCCCCTTCCTACGAATGGGAGAGTCCGCTTACTGTCGCGAAGCGGTTGAACGCCACGACGTCTTCCAACACCGACCCTGAGACTGTGCTGGTCTTGGAGCGGGCGGTGGAGGACATCGTGGCTCGATACGAGGCCAGAGGCCCGCACCGAATGGCATCCGAGGCAACAGACCTTCGGGGCTACGTGCAACAGCTCTTGGAAGGGCAACAGCCGCCGCGTCAACGAAAGGCGCTCTTCCACTTGGCGGCGCAGACATCAGGGCTGCTTGGCTACATGGCTGTCAACGCCGGCCGGGCGTCATTGGCCGACGCGTACTGCGCCGAGGCGCAGAAGCTCGCCGAGAACATTGGCGACCAAGACCTGCTCATGTGGATCTCCGGAACGAGGTCACTCAACGCGTACTACACAGGGCATTTCGACAAGGCTGTCGAGTGGGCGGACGCCGGCATCAACATGGCGCCGGGACATCCGCAGGCCATCCGACTTCTGGTCAATGGGCGCGCTAGGGCGCTGGGGAAGATCGGTGACAGGGCCGGCACCGAACGGGCAATAGCCACGGCGCAAGAACTCACGACACGGCATCAGCTGCCCGGTGGTATCACGCCCTGTATCTCCTTCGCTCCTTACAGCCCGGCCCGCACTTTAGCCAACGCTGCAACTGCACACCTCGCTCTCGGTGACACTCAGCAGGTCCTGGAGTATGCCGACCAGATCGACGATTTCGTCGAGCAATCCGACTCAGAATGGAGTCGCGCCTTGGTACGCCTTGATGTGGCCACGGCACTCCTCAATGGGCGGAGCCCGGAGGTCGAGCACGCAATGCAGCTGGGGCTGCAGGTGCTCTCGATCGGTGGTGGCCCGCCGATCCGCTCCGTCGTTCAACGCGCTGGCGAGCTGCACGCTCTTGCATCCAGATGGCGTACCCAACTCGAGGTACAGGAGTTCGCCGAAGCCCTGCAGACGTGGCGGGCTGGCCCTGAGACCCGCCTCCTCGTCGAGGTCTGCGACGATGGCAGACCCATGTGATCGAAAGAGGAGCATCGGGTGCAGCAACTCCAGGTCGAACCGGCGTCTTTCCCATCTGTGCCGCCTCCGTCTCTGACTGACCCTGCGGTGATCGCCCGGCATGAATGGGCCGCCTTCGGCGAAGTAAATGAGATGGTCAACCACTGGGACAGGCCCGGGTGGACGGCGTCTACTCGTGCCTACTACTGGATGATCACCTTTCCTGGCGCGCCCGCACTGATCCAGCGCGTCCAGCAGTGCCAGCAGGCTCTGCGTTCCCTCGCCTTCGACGACATTGCTGAAGACGGGCTCCACCTGACGCTTGGACGCATCGGGCCGTCGGCCGAAATCGCGCTCGATCAGCTCGACCACCTGCTGGCTACCGTCCAACACACCACCTGCCCGCCCTTCACCCTGCGGGCCATACCAATGACCGCCTCCCGCGGCGCCATCCGCTTCAGCGTCGCTCCATGGGCACCGCTGATCGAGCTGCACGCAATGCTGTCCGCCGCCGGGAACAAGGCCGGATTGCCGCCCCGAAAGCCGACCTCGTGGTTCCGCCCGCACATAGGCATCAGCTACTGCAACCGTCCCGTGCCTTCCGACACTGTTCGGAACGCCGTGAAGCCGTTGCATGACCTCGACGCCGTGGAGGTGGAGATCACGCAGGTACACATCGTGGAGTTGCGGCGCGAACGATCGGCGTACAGGTGGGAGGTCATCCGCACCCTGGACCTTCGCACGAGAGAGCCTCTATGAACCGACCTGGTCGGACCACCGGTGCCATCCGGGGGCCAGGCGATGGGCAGGGGGTAAGGGCTGCGTGCGGGTGGCGTCGGACTGCTGGAGAAGAGCAACCGGGAACTTCAAGTGGCAGGTGGTATGCCTTCTCGTCGGAATGGCCTGGAATCTGGCGTGCGCGATGATCAGCCGGGTCAGCGTGAAGTGATGGCGTTCTGAGCCCAACGGCGGTGGCGGAGGAAAAGCGCCTGCGCATCGCCGCAGTAGGACCACGGCCGATCGCAGGCATAAGGGCCGATCGCCTCGAACACCTCCCATGCCTCTTTGTGCCGATTGGCGAGCGACAGAGCATGCGCCAGGTAGTTGGCGTCCTCGGCGAACTGGGCGTGCGGGTGCGGCGCCCGGTAGTGCCACCATCCCTCCAGGACCCGATCGATGTACGGACAGTCGATCCATGGGTGGATGGTCAATCCGTAGGCGCTGGAATCGATCTCCAGCCGCTGTCGATGCGACTCGGCCAGAGCGACCAGTGGCAGCACCGCGATCGGCAGGCCGCGGGGAGCAGTCTCTGCGCGGTCCTGCGCCCACTGGAACATCTCGCCGGCCCTGCCGTGGTTGCGCTGGAACAGGTAGGTCAGCACCTCGTGGTGGGCCTCGCGGTTGTACGGGTCCCGGGCCGAGACTTCTCCCCATATTTCCTTCAGAGCGCCCCAGTCAGGCGCGTGGAACCGCAAGAGGGACAAGAGCACCACCCATGGGGAAGGATCCTCCGGGTAGGCGGCTGCAGCGGCATGGCATGTGCGCCATGCTGCCTCCCTCAGCACTTGGCCTTCGGCATGACTGACGATCATGGAACGCACCGCCTCCACGTGGGCGAGAAGCGTGATCGCATCGGCCGACTCGGGTTCCGCTCGGGACCATGTGTCGGCGAACCGCAGTTGCGCGCCGGCGACAGCCAGAGCCTGGAAGCGGAAGATGCGCCGGTCCCAGTCGCGGCCGGTGTCCGACAGCAAATCGCGTATGCCTTCCCAGCGCCCCATGGCCGCGTCCTCCATGGCCAATCTCAGGGGCACGTCATCTCGAGCCGGATGCCGGTCCAGCGGTGGCTCTGCCAAAGGCTTTCGTGGGAGCTGCCGCGTGGCGCCCGGAGATCGCCAGCGCCTCATGACGGCGCTCTTTCCGTTCTGAGAAGAGCAGTCGCGTCTCGTATCGGCTCATACCTGTCGCGGCGTGTGGAGGTGGCCACGGGCACGGTGTCCGTGCTCCCGGCATCGGGATGCATGAATGTTGCCTGTTTTGCGAGAGCCATCAAGGTCCTCAGGTTGGGAGCGGGTCGGCTGAGAGGGCAGCCCCGCCTCCGGGTGCGGGACAGCGCCGAGATCGGTGCCGGCACAGAGGATGGAGATCGAGACGTTGATCTCGCTGACCAACCGCGCGACCTTCTCGGAGGGCCGATGATGGCCGGGTGGCGAGGGTCTCGCGAGGTAGAAGCCCAGCAGCATGGGTGGCTTCAGGCCGCTCTCCATCTGGCCAACAGGACGTCGATGAGTCCCAGCAGGAGGATGGAAGGAGCGGCTTTGGGCGGAGCGAGGATTCCTCAAGGACAAGGCACCGGTGCGTGATGCGCTGCGACAGAACAGTCGGCCAGGACGGGAGGAGTGGGCTGCGCAATGAGCTCGAACCAGCCTGTCTTGCCTCTGGGAGCAGAAGCCGTCCCCCAGCGCTCCGCCAGCTTATCGATCAGAAACAGCCCCCGGCCACTCGTGGCGTCGAGGCTGGTGGCGGACGGAACAGCATCCAGTGGAGCAGCGTCATCTTCCCCCACTTCCACCCGCAGGAGAGATTGATCCCACGTCGCACGGACAGAGATCTCTGTCGCAAGCCCATGTTGGAGTGCATTGGAGACCATCTCGCTCGTCAATAGCTCGGCCGTGTCGACGAGCTCACTGGCGCCCCAAAGCGGCATAGCCGCCCGCAGGCTGGCGCGGACCACTGTCACCAGGGCGGCATTGGGGACGAGCGCGATCTCCAAGTGTTGGGGGAGGTCGTTCATCATCTCGATCACCGGTGGCCTCCTCTCCTCTGCCTGCTCGCTCACCCAGCAGCAGCAACTTGTTGTCAGGTCTCAATATGTGTCTTTCCAGGCAGGCTTCGCACATTTCCCCGGTGATATCACGGGTGTGATTTGGGTTTAGGAGATGCTCCTCGCGCCAGGTTCAGGACGCCTAGCTGGAGGCAGGATCATGCAGGGGGATGAACGGCGATGCGTTGGGTGCGGCTGCGCACTGAGTCGCTACAACTCGGAAGTGCGATGCGGGTCTTGCTCCCGATCTGCCGGACTGCGGCCTGCCACCCCACCGCACGTTCCTGCCCGGGTCTGGCAGGACGCCCAGGTGCGCCAGGCTCTTTCAGTCTGGGATTTCGGCCAGGTCAGCCGCCTGGTACGCAAACGCAGCTCACTTCGGCAGGAGGACATCGCCGCCCTGACCGGATTGAGGCAGTCCTTCCTGTCCATGCTGGAGTCAGGGGATCGCAGGCTTACGAACATCGACAAGATCATCGCGTTCCTGTCGGGGCTTGGAACACCTGCGGAGCTCGTTAAAGTTCCTCTGCCTGAACCTCCCCTTCGATATCCACAACCGCCCGTATTCACCGCCACTACGGAAGATCAGGACCCCGATCTCCCCTGGACCGTGGACCGTATGGTGACGGCGTTGAACCAAGCGGTAGGAGGTGGAGCGATGAATCGTCGAAGGTACCTCGCAGTGAGCGGAATCGCGCTGACGGCATACGTCCACAACTGGAGTGTGGCTGAGGCGGAACCGCTCGTACGCGCTCAGGAAGGCAGCAGGATCTCCGGCACCCTGCTGAAGTCCCTTCAGAAGACCACGAATGAACTGCGGGTCATGGATGCGAGCTCGGGAGGCGGAGACGTGACCAAGCTCGGTGATGCTCACCTAACACTCCTGCGAGACATCGCAAAGTACAGCAACTACGACGAGGCGTCGGGCCGAATGCTCGCCGGCATCATCGCTGATACAGCGACGCAAACAGGATGGTTCACGTTCGACTCCGGACAGTCTGACGAGGCCCAGCTTTATTTCCAGGCGGCCCTGCGTGCCGCCCGGGCTTCCGGCGATCCACGGCTGGGTGCCGGTGCGCTGTCCTATATGGCAATTCGCGGATACTCGGCAGGGGCTCCACGGGATGCCGTCACTGCAGCACGAACGGCCCTCGAGAAGGTCAGGGCGCTCGGCGCCCCTGCACTGGAAGCTATGTTGCTTACCCGGCAAGCCCGGGGTCACGCGAAGCTCGGCGAGCAGCAGGCAGCACTCAAGGCGCTGGGCCAGGCCGCGGAACTCTGCGCTCAGGGCCGATCGGAGCACGACCCGCATTGGTTGTACTGGATCAACGAAGGCGAGATTCACGGGCAGGCCGGCAGCTGCCACCTCGACCTCGGCAACCCGAGGCAGGCGATCAGCAGCCTCATCCAGGCTGGGAAGGCGCTCAACCCGGCCGATCTCCGGACCAGAGCGCTGATCCTCTCACGGGCGGCGACTGCCCAATTCCGGGAAGGTGACCTCGAAGCCGGGTGCGCCACGGCTCACGATGCGATTGATCTCGCTGCGCATCTCCAGTCGGCTCGCCTCAATGAGCACGTGCATGCCATGGCAGGTGAACTCTCCACAGCTCGCACTGCGCCGTACGCTAGGGAGCTGCTGGAGCGGTGCGCTCTCGTAACGGGAAAAGGGAAGCAAAGGTGACCGAGAAGCCGTCGGTGCTCGTCCTCTGGGACATCGACAGGACCCTGCTCTACGTCGGCAACATCGACCGGCAGGTATACCGCGAAGCGTTCTTCCAAGTAGTCGGCCGCCCAGCTGAACGTCTTCCGGCACGTGGCACGGGCGTGACGATGCCTCTCGCGATCCGCGGCTTGCTCCGGGACAATGGAGTGGCAGATAGCGATGTGCCGAAGCTGCTACCGCGCATGAAGGAGCTCCTGCCCAAGCGGCTGGCCGAGCGGCTGGCCGACCTCAAGGACGAGGGGGTGCTCATGCCGGGTGCCGCCGCCGCCCTGCGTGAAGTACACAACCGCGCCGGCCTCATTCCCACAGTGGTGACTGGGAATCTCAAACCGAACGCGGTCTTGAAGCTCGAAGCCTTCAACCTCGACCGACTCGTGGATGCCGACATCGGCGGGTATGCCTCGGATAACGACCATCGGCCAGCGCTCGTCGGCGTCGCCCAGAATCGCGCAAGCGCCAAACACGGCACCAGCTTCGACCGGACGAATACCGTGATCATCGGTGACTCCCTCGAAGACGTCCGTACGGGCCTCCAAGGCGGAGCCCTCGTCATCGGCGTTGCAACCGGCACGACCTCTGCGAAAGCGCTCCGGAAAGCCGGGGCCGACGTCGTCCTACAAGACTTGACTGACGTTCCACGGTTGATCGACGCAATCACTGCGGTCATTTCTCCAGACACCCGACGCTGACCACAAGCGACGTCTCGGCTTCTCCGGGCAGATATTCCAGCAGGCCCCGTTGTCAGCCCATCGCCGGCCACGGCGTTGGCCGCAGCTTCCCAGAGAGCCGTGCGGGGAGTGCTGTAGTCCTAGATCGGGCACGGTTTGAGGTCAGGTGAACCCTGGTCGCCATGGACACCGGTGCCGGGTCGCCACAGGCGCACAGGTATAGCCTGGCCCAACCTCCTCGTGCTCAAGGAACGCACCATGACACATAGCCCGACCACCGAATCGCACGTGTATACCTACACGGACGGCTGCTACCGGTCAGTGATCGGCGTGCACCTGGTTCTGGAGCGTGCAGGACAAGTTCTTCTCGGCCTACGGTCGGGGACGGGCTGGCGGGACGGCCACTTCCACGTTCCTGCCGGCCACTTGGAAGCCGGTGAAACAGTCACAGCTGGTGCGGTGCGCGAGGCAGCAGAGGAACTCGGCCTAGCCCTACGCGAGCAGGATCTCGAACTCGTGCACACGGTGCACCACTGGACGGCTGAGGATGATCCTCGTCTCCAGCTATTTTTCCGCGTACGTTCGTGGGATGGCGAGCCGGCCAACGCCGAGCCTGACAAGTGCGCGCAGCTACGGTGGTTCCCCATTGACGCGCTGCCCGAGCCGATGGTGGATTTCACAGCCGTCGCCCTGAATCACATCGGCCGAGGTAGTACCTTCTCGTGTGTCGGCTGGCCGAGTGGCCTCGATGCAGAGACAAGCAGCAACTAGCTGTATCCCACGCACCCTGAAAAGCTGCGGGGCGGTCTTCTGATCCATCCTGTGGACCAGAAGACCGCCCATCGGCTACTACTTTGTGAACACGAGCTCCCGTTCCGCAAGAATGTCGCGTCCGAGTACAGCGAGGTAGACCTCGTCGACACTCCCGTAGGACGCCTGAGACGCGTCGAGTCCCAGGGAATCGGCAGCCTTGCGTACGGAGACTTCGTCCGGCCCTTCCACCTCAAGGAATGGCGGCAGACCCGGCCACGTGTCGATGTCGAACGTCACGCCGTCGAGCTTCCACTCTTCGCGATAGTTCTCCTGGTAGCGCAAGGCGGTGAAGCCCATGGCTTCCAGCAGGTTCTTCGTGGCGTCGAAGGAGCCGACCTCTACCTCGCTTTCGAGCGTAGTGTCGATTGCCGAGACAGCCGAAGTGGTCTGCTTGTAGGTGAGGAAAGTCTTCTCACCCTGCTGCCGCAAACGTAGCCAGCCTCCACGGGCCTCAATGTCGTCGTTCTTGAATACGATTCGACGCATGAGCGTACGCGGCATGGAGCACGTGGCGGAACGGGCACTCAGGTGATCGGCAATCTTAGCCGCGTCGACGTTGAGGAACCTGGCTTCGAATTCAGTCTGCATTGCAGCCTTCCTGCAGGTGAGTTGCGATGAGCAAGCCCATGCGGTGGGTGTGCTCGTGAAGTTGCTCCACATGTGGTGCTTCGCGGAAGGGGGGTGTGTACGCCTCCCAGTCGATCTCCCAGTCCGGAAAGAAGCGCCGCATCTCTCCTTCCTCGGGGTAGTGCTCGCAGGCGAGGTGCCGTGGCGCGACGGGCATCATGTACTCGGCGCCGAAGAGGCCGCCGTGCGGACGGCACAGGTGTTTCATCGCGGTGATGAAGTCGGCGAGCGGGCGACGGTGGTTGATGCTGTAGTGCCATGAGCAGCTCGTCCAGACTGCATCTACGGCGTCCAGCTCGTCAGGCAGATCGAGGATATCGGCCTCGACGATCTCGACCTGGCCCGATAGACCCTCGTCGGCCAGCCGTTGACGCAATCCCCGCATCGTCGCCTCGGTCGGGCCGGGCAGGACTACTGGGCCGCCGTCGAGAGCGGTCTTGTTGCGTTCCACGGCCAGGACGTGGACCCCACGCCTTGCCAGCGGAAGGACGAACTTGCCGTCCGAGGCTCCGACAACGCACACCGACTTCAGCTGCCGGACGTCGACCAGGTCGAGGAAGATCGGGAAGAACGTACGGGTCTCTTGCCAGAGGCTGGAGGCCGGCACCATGGCTCACCTCGCCTTCGAGGACTCGTAGACAACGTCAGGGATTCCTACCGCGAACTCGTCGTCAGCCCTCGGTTCGTAAAGGATTTCGTGCCGCTCTTTATCCCAGCGGAACGCGTTCACGTCTCGGCCGACTGCCTTGCAAGAGACGGTCAGACCGCCCCGCGGGTCGGATTCGATTCGGTCGAGCCAACCACCAGCGACCAGGTTGGAACACCTGTCGTCGACAGCTTCCGGCGACAGGTCGGAGTCGTAGAGGATGCTGATGGACAGATCGGCGTCGCTGATCCGTCGGTGTAGATCTGCGTAACGCGCTGTGTCGCTCACCTCAAGTTCCGGATGGCCGACTGCGTTTCCAACGAGCCGTAAGGCATGGAGCTTTAGCTCGGCCACACCGTGCTCCTGGAGCAGGCTGGCGAGCGGCACCACGTCATCAAGGTTGTCCTCTGTGACGGTCATGGTCGCGCCCGTCGTGACCTCGAGCCTTACGGCGAGGTCGATCATCTCCATGGCGCTGGCGAAGCTGCCATGCTGCCGGATGGCATCGTGGCTGGCCTTCAGGCCGTCCAGGGAGATCCGCAATTTGTCGAGTTGCGGGGCAATGGATTCGATAGCGCTGCGGTACCCACGGTGGCCGTTGGTGCAGATTTCCACCTGCAGACCGAGTTGCTTGGCATGCGAGCAAACGTTGCGGATGTGCGGGTGCAGCAGCGGTTCGCCGCCGAGCAGTGTCACAGCATCGAGCTTGTACACCTCTCGGAAGTGGTCGAGTATTCCGCGTGCTTCCTCGAAGCTGAACTGATCTGGTTCCTTGAGGAGTGAGCCGTGGAAACAGTGCTTGCAGGAGAAGTTGCAGCGGTACAAGAGCTGCAGGTAGAGCATTCGTACGCGGTTGATTCCCGCGATCCGATCGAGCATGGTCCTCAACTCCTTGATGATGGCGATGGCCGTCGTGCCTAGCTCGCCGGCAATAGGTAGGGCGGGACTACGGCCAAGGAAGCAGGTCGGTGGGTCTAGCGGTGATGAGGGTGCCGTCTTCCGCCTGGGAGACGACCACTTGGTCTACGCCGTGGTCACGCAGCAATTCGCGGCAGCCTCCGCAAGGTGATGCGATGGCGATGCGATCGTCATCGCGCATCACGGCAGCCGCAGCTACCAGGTCGAATGCCCTGGCGGTAAATGCCATACCGATGGCGACGGCCTCGGCGCATACGGAGCAGTGGCTGCAGTTTCGCGACCTGACTTGCACCGCTGTGAAGATGCGCCCTTCGCGAGATAGCACCGCGGCAGCCACTCTCACTCGATTCGGATCAATGTGCCGCAGGGCCTGTCGGCACGAATCCACCAGGGCCTGCAGCCCGGTTGGAGATGCGAATGGAACGGTGTCAGCCTTCATACTCGGCCCCGTCCGGCAGAGGTGACCCAGTAATGAGACCGTGGCTGGGGGGCGTCCACAGTAGGCTCCCGTCCTCCCCGAGAACGGGAGGGCGCGGCCAGGCATTGGCCACCCAGTCCCCCAGCGAGTACGCACCCACTGCGTCGAAGCAAACAAGATCGTCAGGCTGTAGCTGGCTGGGAGCCGTAACTGTGCCGAAGCTGTCGCTGCGGTGGCACAACGGGCCGACGAGCTTGATCTCCTCGGGCTCCCCCTTGGCTGATGGGTCGAAGGCGATCGGGCGGGTCTCATTGCCACGCCAGCAGTGGAGCCCGTTGGTCCCAAGATCGACCACAGCGTGGCGGCGGGCTCCGTCCCGGCGCACTGCGATCACCTTCGAGACAGCCACCATCGCCGGCTCCGCCAGATAGCGCCCGGGTTCGAGGATCAGGCGTGTCACCCCAAGGTCCGAGAGGCGAGCGGCATGCTTGTGCAGGGCCGCTGTGATGCCGTCCAGGTCTGGGGCCTTTTGCTGACTTTTCGGCGTGGGCAATCCCAGGACTTTGATCAGGTCGAACAGGGGTCCGGTGCGCCGCTTGGTCACCCATCCAGACGCGAGGCCGCCTCCGAGGTCCAAGGTGCTTACGGTTGCGCCAATGCTGGTGAGACGCTGCAAAAGATCACACAGCCTCTGGAGCACGATGTCGTAACGTGCCGCGGAGACCAACTGACTCCCGAAGTGCAGATGTAGCGCCTCGAGACGCACTGCCCTGTTGCCGGCAAGTGCGCGGGCTGCGTTAAGGACCGCGTTACCGTCGGCGGACCAGCCGAACTTGGTGACGCCGCGATTCCAGTGCTCGGATGGATCACGGCCGAGCTCTCCCGAAACGGAAGGAACTGTCACCCTCAAGCCGACCGGCAATGGATCTGCTTCAGGGGACCGCTGGGCGACGATCGAGACCTCGGTATCGGTCTCCAGATTGACCAGCCTGGGCGCGGTGGAAACCTCATCGGCAATGCGCTGCAGAAGTCCGTCCGCACATTTCCCGATACCGTTCACCACGATGCGGTTGGACTGATGGCGCTGCCGTGCAGCTGCCCACTCCGTGGGCGACGTGATTTCTGACCCGACCGCCGCGTCTGCGATTTGGTCGCACAAGGCGGGAAGGTAGTTCGTCTTGTACGAGTAGTAGGTCTCGGTCGGGAACGGCAAACCGGACGTGAAGCGGTTGAATCGATCCAACGCCGAAGAGAGCCGAGTGGGTGAGAATACATAGAAGGGTGTTTCGCGTTGCCGGCCCAATGCAAATGCCTGAGAGTGCAGCGAATCAATCATTGGACGCCTCCGGCTGACTTCGCATCTTCTGAGCGATTCCTTCGGCGACTCCGAAAGCGTCGAGTCCATTTGTGTCGAACGGCGTTAAGTCGAAAGAGTCGTACGTACGGCGTGTGACCTCCACGTTGAACTCCTCCAGCCGCGACCAATAGCCCAGTCCGCGCTGCTGATAACGCTGGGCGAGTCTCTTCTGCCGTACCGCTTCATCGACTGTCAGCAGGACCGTCATGTGCGGCAGGAGCGCATGTTCCCAGTCCACTGCGGGCAGCTTGTTCACGCCCAGCGCTGCATGAGTGGCCAACGTGCGGTAGAAATAGCTTTCGACGACGACGTCCTGGCCGGCAGCGAGGGCACCACGGACGGCCTCAGACGCCGCGTAGTTCGTCATCATCCAGAAGTGCATTCGCGGCATGACGAGCCGCTTCTGATCCAGGCTCACCCGCGTTTCCTCGAATGCAGGAAAGAGCGTAGGTACGAGTTTCGCCCCCAGGGCGTCCGCGAGTAGTGGCGCGACCGTACTTTTGCCCACGGCACTTAGCCCTTCGAGCACGTAGAACCGCGGCCTAGCACCATCGGGTGTTCCCGATCTATTTTCCTTCTCGGCTCGCTGGAGCGGGATTTGCAAAGACTCCGGCACCTTGCATGCTCCCTTCGATGGGTACTTCAGATTCAGCTAGCGTTGTGCGCAGGATCTTGCGAAACAGACGGGCCGCGGTAACGCCTCAGGCCGGGAGAAGACCGTTTCTGTGCGTGAGCAGCTGTCACCCAAGAGTGCTCGTCAAGCCGAGGCCGCGCACATCACGCGAGTGATATCACCCCAGTGATATGGGTTCGGGCGGCGTGAAGCACGAGGCTGGGCGCCCGGATTGGCACGGGAGCGCTACGGCGCTGGTTCGGTACTCGTTCATCGCGTACGGACGTCTGTCGGAGATCGCTAACCGCAGCAGCGCCTTGACCTCTCGCCAGCGTCGAGCAGGACGGAGACGTAGGCGTAGCGGTAAGCGTGCATCCTCGGCGGCCTCCCTCACCCCCTGGCCAAGGACTTCAACCACGGGGGCCTCACGTGCTGGGCTGAGTTCGCCCTCGCCCCAAATGCCCCACCTGTGGTTGTGAATTGTGGCTTGTAGCCACCTATCTGGGTGGCCGCGCCCCAAATGAGCCCCTCGCACGCTCTGCCGGGACATGGCCCGTGTTCATCACAATCGGGTCAACGGATCTTCGTCGTCGGGAGCGCTGTACGCGGTGACGGCGTCGGGCTCTCTCGGCTGCAGGCCAGCACGCTCAGGCAGTTGGCCTGAGTGTCCGATTCAGTGGGTGAAAGGCCCAGCACCGGAGGAGACAGACCACGAGGTGCCTTTGTGGTGATGGACCTTGAGCCGTCAAGAACTGGGAGAAGGGGCCGTCTGACTCTGCGCGCCGATACCCGGCGCTTCCCCGCGTCCGGCCGGTGGCACACACTGCGGTCGCCCCGCACGGCCAGTCCGTTGCGGGACACCGATGGTGGGTTGGGCACGACCCGACGACGTTCTCGCTGGACCTGCGGTCATGCGGTCCATACGCGGCAGGAGATAGGAGGTGAACGGATTGCCCGTAGAGGGCTTCGTTTTCCCAGGGCAGGGGGTGCAGCGCGTCGGATTCGGCCGGGATGTCTTCGACCGGTTTCCGGATCTCGTAGCCGAGGCCGACGACGTCCTGGGCTATCACGTTCGCACGCTGTGCCTGGACGGCCCAGACCACCTGCTGCTCGAAAGCCGGTTCTCACAGCCTGCCGTTTTCGTGGTCAACGCGCTGCTTTTGCAGGCACGGTTGGAGGAGCAGCCAGCTCCGCAGGTAGTGCTCGGGCATAGCCTCGGCGAGTACAACGCACTCCATGCCGCTGGTGTGCTGACGTTCCGTGAGGCGCTTGGCCTCGTCCGGGCCCGGGCGGAGGCGTTCTCGCGAGTCTCCGGCGCCATGCTTGCCGTGATCGGCCCAAGGGCCGCCGAGATCCAGCAGCTGCTGGAAAGCAATGGCCCTGACAGTGCTGTGATCGCGAACTACAACAGCAGACGTCAGCACGTGTTGTCCGGCACGGAGCAGGCGATCACCGTTGCCCGGTCCCTGCTCGACGAGGCCGGCGCGAAGCTGACAGCCCGTCTGCGGGTGAGCGTGCCGGCTCACTCGCCACTGATGGCCCCGGCCGCCGCCGACTTCGCCCTTCATATGGCAGAGGCCGCCGTGGAGTCGGCCCGGATCCCGGTGATCTCGAACCTGACCGCCCGTCCGCACACCGCGGACGAACTACGCACAGCGCTGGTTGAGCACCTGACGAAGCCCGTGCTGTGGCGGCAGTCGATCGAGGGCCTGTGGGACTGCTACGGCGGCCCGGACGGCCTTCGGTTCACCGAGATCGGCCCGGACACCACCATGACCAGACTGATCGGCCACATCCGTCGCGACTACACCACCCCCACGACCAGGAGCGAACGCGATGACCTCTTTCGCCCTCACCGACCTCAGCGAGCTCGTCCGTAGTGTCACCGATGATGCGACGCGCCCAGACCTCGACGAGACGCAGCTGGACACCTCGATGGAAGCCCTCGGCGTCGACTCGATGTGGCTGATCGATCTCGCTCATCGCCTCCACAAGGACCACGGCGTTCCCTTCCCTGGGCAGGCGATGGTGGACCTGGCCACTCCCAGGCTCGTGCTGGACTACGTCAACAGGCATCGGAGTCCGCGGTGACCGCGGTGCTACCGCACCCGGAGGGCACCCAGCCGTGCGCGATCACCGGTCTGGGCGTCTACCGACCGCGCCGCGTGGTCGAGAACGCCGAGATTGCTCCTCGCCACGGCGTGGACGCACACTGGGTCGAAGCCCGTGCCGGTATCCAGGCCCGTCACCACGCTGAACCCGACGAGACCCTGGTCGCCATGGCGGCCCAAGCGAGCAGCGCTGCTCTGCAGGTGGCCGGCATCGGTGCCGGGCAGGTGGACTGCGTCGTTCTGACCACCATGTCCAACGTCCGTCAGGTGCCGGCTCTTGCTCCCGCTCTCGCCCATACCCTGGGCTGTACCAGAGCTGGGGCATTCGACCTGAACGCCGCCTGTGCGGGGTTCACCTACGGCCTCACTCTGGCCCGGGCGTTGATCGGTGCCCGCAATGCGCGGCACATTTTGGTCGTGGCCACTGAACGCATGACCGATCTCATCGACCCCGGTGATCGTGCCACCGCCCTGGTGTTCGGTGACGGAGCCGGAGCCGTGGTGGTCAGCGCGAGCCAGGAGGTGGGGATCGGTCCTGTGAGCTGGGGCAACGATGGGTCTGGTGAGAAACTGTTCACCCTGCAGCCGGACTTCACCCGTCTCGATGCCGACCATCCACGTCCCTACGTCCACATGGATGGCACCCGGCTCGCCCACATCTTTCCGCGCATCACGAGGGAACTCGCGCACCGTGCCCTGGCCGACAACGAGCTGAGCTGGAAGGACCTGGGAGCGTTCATCCCCCACCAGGCCAATCTGCGGCTCAACGCCATGTGCCTGGCCGGCATCGACCTCCCCGGCCACGTCGCTGTCGCCACAGCCATCACCCGGGACGGGAACACCTCGTCGGCCTCCATTCCTCTGGCCATCCACCGCCTGCTCGCTGATCACCAGGCTCGGCCGGGCGACCTGGCCCTGCTGGTCGGCTACGGAGTCGGCCTCACCTGGTCCGCCATGGTCGTCCGGCTGCCGAAGGCCGGTACCTGACACCCCGTTTCGCCGCACGCGGCGGGGCTCTCACCGAACGACCATCTTCGGGCGCCCGCCACGAGACACCCCCGCGGGCCCGTCCGCCACAGCACAGGAGGCGTCTTTGCCATGATCGCAATCTCGGGCATGAGCTACGAACTCGGCTCACGCAAGGTCAGCAACTCTGAACTGGCTCTCTCCCACGGGCTGGCGCCGGACGCCTATGTCAAACGCTCCGGTATCGAGCACCGGCGGGTGTTCGGCGAGGGGGAGGACCACCTCTCGTTGACGGCCCGCGCCGTTGCCAGGAGCCTCGCCGAGGCTGGTATCACCGCGGAGGAGATCGGGGACGAGACCCTCCTGATCCTGATCGGAACCGGCGTACCGAAGCACTTCCTGCCGCCCGAGACGTTCATCCTGGCCGCCAGGATCGGCATCCGTCTCATCCGAACGCTCAACATCGTTGGCTCCTGCTCAGATCTGGTTGCCGCGATCGACCTGGCGGCGATGGCGCTCGAATCCGGGCGCTGCGAGCGGGTCATTATCGCCGCGGGCATGGACGCCACGATCGTCGCGGACCCCCAGGACCCTTCTGTCTCCACGTTGTTCAGCGACGGCGCCGCGGCCATGGTCCTCGCCAGGGACGGTGACAGCGAACTGCACCTGGACGTGCGCGCCTGCCATTGGGAATCGCACCCCCAGCTGTCCGTCCTGAGCGGCATGTCTGTGCGTGAGCGGCGGGTGACGCCGACCGGAGTCGAAATCCACTCCAGCTTCTACGAGATGCAGGGGGTCGCCCTGATGCAGCGCGTGGTGGAGATCGCGCCCGGCCTCGTGGACCGGGTGCTGGCCCGGGCCGGGTGGCGCAGGGACGAGATCGACCTGGTCCTGTGTCACCAGCCGAACGCGCGGGGACTCGCGGTTCTCACCAAGGCCATCGGCTTCGCCCCCGAGATCGTCCCGGCCACCGTGAAGGAGATGGGCAATCTGGGACCGGCCAGTGTCCTGGTGAGCATGGTCCAGGCTCGCGAACAGGGACGGCTGAAGCCCGCCAGCAAGGTCGTCATCCTCACCTTCGGCAGCGGCATGTCCTTCGCCGCGACAGCCGCCACTTTCTGACCCACCCCGGCACACCCACACTCTCGGGGCCACGATGACCGCAACCGCCGCCGTGCTGCGCGGGCTCGGCACCTGCCTGCCCAGCCGCATCGTCACCAACAAGGAACTCGCCACCCGCCTGCAAACCAGTGACGAGTGGATCCGCACACGCACCGGCATCCGTGAACGCCGCATCCTCACCCCCGGCACCACCGTCGCCGACCTGGGCGAACACGCGGCCCGCAATGCGCTTACCGCCGCAGGCGCCGGGGCCGACGCCGTCCTTGTGGCCTCATCCACGCCACAACGCCCGTGTCCTGCCCTGGCCCCCGAACTGGCCTCACGCATTGGAACAAGCGACGCCATCGCCTACGACATCGTCTCCGCATGCAGCGGATTCCTCGCCGCCACGGCCACTGCCCTCGGGCTGATCCTCGCCGACCTCGCCGACACTGTCCTGATCGTGTGCACCGAGGCGTACTCCACCCTCATCGACCCCGACGACCGCACCACCAACGTCGTCCTTGCCGACGGCGCCGGCGCTGCTCTCTTCCGACGCGGGACCGGCACCGAACCCGGCGCCATCCTGGCCCTGGACCTGGGTAGCGACGGCCGGCACAGCGAACTGATCGCCTGCCAGCCCGCCGACGGCTACCTGCGCATGGACGGCCCCACCGTCTACCACCTGGCCCCACCACTCATGGCCGCCAGCACCCGCCGTGTCCTAGATGCCGCCGGCTGGACCACCGAAGACCTCGACGCCCTCGTCCCCCATCAGGCCAATCAGCGCATCATCGACCAGCTCGTCCGGCAACTCGCCCTGAACCCCAAAACGGCCGTCTCCGCCATCGCCTGCGTCGGCAACACCGGCGCCGCCTCCATCCCAATTGCCCTCGCCCACGCCCACCGTGAGGGCCGGCTCGCCACCGGCCACCACACCGCCCTCACCTCCGTCGGAGCGGGCATGGCCTGGGGATCCGCCGCCCTCATCTGGCCCGACCTACGGGCAGAGGAATCCCAGCTCTGACCAACCACCAGCCAGCACCGACGACCCTCCCGCCACTCCCCGACACCACACCCAGCAGCCCACACCGCTCGTCACACAACTCAGCCCTCCATCGGGAGAAACCAATGGCCTCCTTCACCCTCACCGACCTCGACAGCGTCCTGCGCAACATCACCGGATACCAGCTGACATCGAGCAGCCTCGACGACACCCACTTGGACACCCCCTTCGACGCCCTGGGCATCGACTCCGTCGGGCTCGTGGAACTCGCCCACGTACTCGCCAACCACGGCGCCCCGGTCCCCGCCGAGATCATCGAAGACCTGCGCACGCCCAGGCTCGTACTCGACCACGTCAACCGGCACCTCAGCCCACAGTGACTCTCACCTGCCACGGTCGGCCCTCTCCGCACGCGGCCGAAATCCCCACAGGTCAGCCCCGCACCATAAACGCCCCGAGCACGATGAGCCGCTTCCAGGAGGAACAACCGTGACCTCTCGCTCTGCTCTGGTGATCGGTGGATCCGACGGCATCGGCCTGGCCATCGCCCATGCTCTGAGCTCGCACGGGCACCGAGTCGCAGTCACCCACCACACCAGGCCGGCCCCGCCCTCGATGCTCTCCACACCCTGCGACGTCACCAAACCAGACGACATCGAAGCCGCGTTCACCCACACCGAGCAGGCCCACGGCCCCATCGAGCTTCTCACCTACGCCGCCGGCACCCCCCTCAGCGGTTTGGTCGCCACTACGCCCGACTCCGACGTCATGCACTCCCTCGACGTGAACTACCTCGGAGCCTTCCGCTGTCTGCGCCGAGCCCTCCCATCCATGCTGTGCCACCACTACGGCCGGATCGTCCTCGTCTCCTCCGGTGGCGCCGTGACCGCCATGCGAGGAGCGAGCGCCTACACCGCCTCCAAAACTGCTCTGATCGCCCTGGCTTGTTCCACCGCCCGCGAGGTCGCCACGAAAGGCATCACCGTCAACAGCCTCCTTCCCGGACTGACCAACGCCCGCATGGCCCACAACCTCACCCCTCAACAACACACCGCCCTGCTCGAACGCACACCAATGGGCCGGATGATCACCCAGGAGGAAGTTGCGTCGACCGCTGCCTTCCTGCTCTCCGACAACGCAAGCGGCATCACTGGCGCCGCAGTACCAGTGGACGGCGGCCTCTCCATCAGGGTCTGACAGCCAACCACCGACAACGCTGGGACCGGTCGACGACGTCGTCGAGACCACCGCCGCACAGGTCCGCCGCGTGGTCGAGGACCTCATCGGCATGGGCCGCCAGCACCTCGGCGACTGCAATATCCTCTTCTTCGATGCTGGCTACGACGCTCCCCGCATGGCCCACCTCCTGGCCGGGCAGCCCGTCGAGATCCTCGGGCGAATGAGCACGGACCGGGTCATGCGCAAGCCCGTCCCAATACCGTGGAACTCACCACCGCAGGGCGGACATCCACCGAAGCACGGCAAGGAATTCCGCTTCGCTAAACGGGACACCTGAGGCGAGCCCGATGCCGTGACCGGGCAGGTCATCGACCGATACGGCACGGTTGGCCAGGCCGAACATGGAAAGTCGGGCATTGCGCGCACCGACCGCGAACCCCGCCGCACACTTACTCATATCACCCGGTGATCGTTATACGTCCACACCACTGCCTCAACCCTGCAACCGCGCGGCTGCTGCAGACCGCTGCGACGGCGCGATGCGACACCCATCGAATGTGATGCAAACGCTCAGCCATCTCCCAAGTTGCCGCGCCGCCAAATCTTCCGCCCCAACCCGCATTTGGCACGGCCGGAATTTTCGAGCTACAACACCTCCTGGCGGGAAGACCCGTAGGTGACACTCGGACGGACGGCACGGATTTGGCGACGGTAGTAGACAAAGGCGCTGGTACGCCCGGCAAGCGATGGCTCGTACGGTACCGGGAGCCCGGTGGGCGTAGCGCTCGGCAGCGTGAGAAGTCTTTCGACCGCAAGAAGGACGCGGTGGATTTCGCCACCAAGATGGAGAACGACAAACGGGAGAACAGCTACGTCGATCCTTCTGCGGGCAAGATGTCGGTGCGGCGCTATGCGGCCGACTGGCTCGCTCTGAAGCCCATGGCGGCCGGCACGGAGGAGTCCTACGAGCGCATCATGCGTCTTCACGTTCTCCCGAAGCTGGGGAAGAAGACCATCTCCCAGGTCACTGCAGCCGACGTGGAGGAGCTGTACGCGCTCTGGCGCCGACAGGGCGCGATGCCCAACACGATAGATTCCCGCCGCATTGCTCTGTCGGGGATGTTTTCTCACGCGGTTCGCCACAAGAGGATCCGCGACAATCCGATCAAGCAAGCTGAGAAGCCTGCCAACCCCATCATGCAAGTGGATGAGAGGACGCTTCCCAGCTTCGATGAGATTTCAGCCTTGGCCAAAGAGATTGGTCCACGTCTGGAGCCTGCTGTATGGGTCATGGCGTGCTGCGGATTGCGTATCGGAGAGTCGCTGGGAGTCTTTCCGGAGGACATCGTCGACGGCACCTTGCGATGCCGACGGCAGGTCGTGCGCATCAAGAATTCCTCAGGCAAGTACGTCGCTCTCTACGCTCCCCTGAAGCATCGAAAAGAGGGCGAATGGCGCGATATACCGGCGCCCGCCACCCTTGAGCCACTTACCGAAAGGCTGCCCATTCGGAATCAGGCCGGAGGCATGATCTACCCCGACCTTTTCCGTAAGTCCTGGGACCGGGCACTGAAACGCCTCGGGCTTCCCGACTACAACCCCCACGACCTCCGGCACAAATGGGCCACCGTGACCCTGAGCAACGGAGTGCCCATCCACGAGGTGTCGCGGTGGATGGGCCACAGCTCCATCAAGATCACGGTGGACCGGTACGGCCACCTCACCCTCGACGGCAGTGAGCGCTGCCGTCAGGTCATCGAGGCCACCTTCGGAGTGCACATGCTCAGCGGATTCCCAGCTGCCGCAGAACACGGTGCTGAGTTGGTGCTGGCTTAGCCGGGAAGTAGAGGTAGCAGACCCCTCCCGAACCGCTCTTGACCTGCCCGTTTGCGTCCTTGCGCTTCGTCCGCAGCCAGATGTTCTCGAACTGGCGGCGCTTGTAGACGCGGCGTACGGCCGGGTCGCTGGGTGATGCCGGGTCGTTGGCGATGATGTCGCCGGACTCCGTGAAGCCGATGACGGTCATCAGGTGGCCGGCGGTGCCGTACCCCGCGCCGTCCAGCTCGGTCTTCAGGAACGACTGGGACGTTATGACCGGGATGCCCGCGTGGATGAGGCGCTCGACGTCGGTGAGGGAGCCCAGGCGGGTGATGACCGACTGGAGGTCCTTGTAGGTGGCGGCGTAGGCGGCGTTGAAGGGCCAGTTGCCGCAGCCGTCGTACTGGTAGTCAAAGGTGTACCGGGCGGCATGGCAGACCTGGGGGTCTGCGTAGTCGGGGTTGACCCAGGCCAGGTCCTCGCGGGTGGGCTTGCGGCCCCAGGACTCGATGATCATCTGGGAGGAGGTGGGGCTGCACCATGCCTCTCCGCCGTTGTCGTACTGCGGGTACTGGCCCTTGTGGATCTCCTGCGAGTAGCGGGGTACGGACAGCTCCCGTCCGACCAGGCCGGGCTCGGAGGCCGGTACCTCGAAACGGTCGGGGATGTCGGACGCCATGGCGCCCAGCCGCCACACCGTCGGGGTGAGCCCGCTGCCGGGCTTGCGGTAGAGGGTCACGCGCAGCTCGTACGAGGTCAGGCGGAGGCCGCTCGCGGGGGTGTCGATGGCGAAGGTGTCGGTGGAGATGCTGCTCTTGCCGTCCTTCTGGCCGTCGACGGAGGTCCGGCGGATGTCGGCGTCGCCGTCGCCCGCGGTCCAGTGGCCCATGATGTACGCCGGGGTCCGGGTGCCGTCGCTGTAGGTGCCGCGCAGTTTGACGGTGATCCAGGTGCCGGGCGGGGTGTGCGCGTTCCAGGAGGCGATGACCTCGGTGGCCGGGACCTTGAGGGCGCGCACCGGGGCGGTCCAGGTGGCGTACTCCCAGGTGGCGGTCTTGCCCGTGTGCGGGTCGGTGTAGTCGACGGTGCCGACGGGCCGCGCGATCCGGATGCCGGGGCGGGCGCCGTGCGCGGCGCCGGTGCCCTGGTGCTTGCCCGCGTGCCAGTCGGCGGCGGTGGTCGAGGCGTGATAGTCCACTGGGCTCTTCGATCTGCGGGGCGCGGCGCTCTCCGCAGCGGCGCTCGTTGCGGTGGCGCTCTTCGCGGTGGCACCCCCGGCGGTGCGGGGGGCCTTACGGGGTTCCTCGGCGGCGTGCGCCAAGGTGCCGGCGGCGCCCGCCGCGGCGGCGAGCGCGGCGGCCAGGACGGTGCGCCGGGGTGCGGAGCTGGTCATATGGAGGTCCCCCAGTCGGATGCGGGCGAGCGGATGCGAGGGGTCGGGCCGGGCAACGGGCGGGCACGTGCATGACAGCGATGTCCAACTATCTCCGTTCACCACTGGCTTCGGCCAGCGGTTCGGCGCGCGTCGCGACAGGAATATTGGTGTGGACCACTGACGTACGCTGGCGGGATGGAAGAGGATCTGGCCGCGCTCGCCGCCCGGCTGCGCGCCCTGCCGCCGTCCTGCGGGCCGGTCCGGCTGATCGCGGTGGACGGGCACGCGGGGTCGGGCAAGAGCACCTTCGCCGGACGGCTGGCGGATGCGCTCGGCGGGGCGCCGGTGGTGCACACCGACGACCTGGCCACCCATGACGAGCTGTTCACCTGGCACGAGCGCTTCCGGGAGCAGGTGGCGGAGCCGCTGTCCCGGGGCGAGAGCGCGCACTACTGGCTCTATGACTGGGTCCGGTGCGCCTTCACCGAGCGGCGGGAGCTGCCGCCCGCGCCCGTGGTGCTGATCGAGGGTGTCGGTGCGGGGCGTCGTGCGCTGCGCCCGTATCTGGCGTGTCTTTTGTGGATGGAACTGACGCGCGAACACTCATGGGAAAGGGGTCAACTCCGGGACGGGCCGGGCCTTTCGGTCTTCTGGGATGGCTGGATCCGTGCGGAGCGTCGGCACTTCGCAGCGGATCCCTCGCGTCCGTACGCCGATCTCCTGGTGCACCAGGGAAAGTTGGGATACGAGGTACGCGTGGGGCCATCCAAGAGCTCATGATCACCCCCAGATTTCACGCTCCGTAACGGCATACGGTCCGGACACGCGAAGGCGACGACAGGGTCCCGCCGAGTGCGCCAACTCGGCTTGACCTAGGGGGCGTACAGGACTTACGTTCTCAATGTGCGGTTCAACGGACCGCCCGCAGACGCGAAGCCCCCGGTTGTTCCCCCGTGATCGGGGGCTTCGTTCTGTGCAAAATCCCTTCGGGACCCCTTCTCCGGGCCCTCATACGGCGCCCGTCCCTCACCCTCGGTGACCGAACTCTTCGCGCCGCCGCGCCCCGCCATCTCCGCAGCTCTCCCCCGTGCCGCCCTCTTCGGCCTGCACCGATCTCGCGGGTACGATGCGTGTCTGTGCCTGTACGCAGGGCCCGGACCGCCGTGTGCGGCGACGGACAACTCCCGCCCGCCGTATGACGGTTCGGGCGGCGGCGGGCCGGCACACACCCGGCGGCGCACACCTCGGGGGGAACGTTTTGTGGGGGGACGGGATGGAATTCGGCACGCAGGGCTCGCCCGCCCCGGCCGAACTCGCCTGGCTGCGCGCGGTCGACGCCTACACCGTGGGCGCGTATCCGCAGGCCGAGGAGGAGTTCCGGGCCGCGGTCGGGCTCGATCCCACGATGGCCGACGCCTGGCTCGGCCTGCACGCGCTGCGCGCCGACACCTCCACCGCGCTGCTGCGGATGCACCAGCACCGCGACCGCTTCGGCGAACAGCGCACCCGCCACCGACGCACCCTCAACTCCTGGTACTGGCTGGGCTGGTGGGTCCAGCCGGTGCTCGAGACCGGCCGCGATCTGCTGCTCGCGCACGCCTCCCACTGGCTCGACGGCCGCCATGTCGCCGAACTCGACCAGGCGCTGGCCGGCTGCCCGCCGGTCGACACCGACCCTCAGGTCCGCTTTCTGCACGCCTGCCGCGCCTATCTCGTCAAGGACTGGGACCAGCTCGTACGGCACACCGAGCCGCTGCTCGCCGACCCCGTGCTGGGCATCGAGGCGGGGCTGTTCGGCGGGATGGCACGCGTACGACTGGAGATGTACGGGCAGGCCGAGCCGCTGCTGGCCACCGCGCTGATGCGGTGCCGCAGCGAGCAGCCGCAGCGCAAGGAGCTGCGCTACTGGCTCGCGCGCGCCCACGAGGGCACCGGCCGCAGCGCCGCGGCCCTCCCCCTCTACCGCGCGGTGCACCGCGTCGACCGGGCGTTCATGGACACCGCGGCGCGGCTGGCCGCCATCGCCGAGGCGGACGGCCTCGACGACGGCCCCGGCCTCGCGACGGTCTCCGCCTCGGGCGCAGGCCAGGAGGCGGCCGGCGACCTGGACCCGCTCGCCCCGCTCGATCCCGTGGACGGCCGTGAGCTGCTGGCGACCGGCGAGCCGGACGACCCCGAGCCGGCCGGTCCGCCGCCCGGGAGCGACACCACCGTACGGGTCAAGGCCGCGGCTCCGGGCCCGCGCGGCGCCGAGCGGCTGCCCGCAGGACCCGCCGATCCGGTGCTGCTGGAGAAGGCGCTGGCCGAGCTGGAGCGGATGGTCGGCATGGAGCCGGTCAAGCGGCAGGTGCGGGCGCTGTCGGCGCAGCTGCGGATGGCGCGGCTGCGCGCGGGCCAGGGGCTGCCCGTGGCGCCGCCCAAGCGGCACTTCGTCTTCTCCGGGCCCTCGGGCACGGGCAAGACGACCGTGGCCCGGATACTGGGGCGGGTCTTCTACGCGCTGGGGCTGCTCGGCGGCGACCACCTCGTGGAGGCTCAACGCGCCGACCTGGTCGGGGAGTTCCTCGGGCAGACCGCCGTGAAGGCCAATGAGCTGATCGATTCGGCGCTGGGCGGGGTGCTCTTCGTCGACGAGGCGTACAGCCTGTCCAACTCCGGCTACAGCAAGGGCGATGCGTACGGCGACGAGGCGCTGCAGGTGCTGCTCAAGCGCGCGGAGGACAACCGCGACCGGCTCGTCGTCATCCTGGCCGGCTATCCGGAGGGCATGGACCGCCTCCTGGCCGCCAACCCGGGCCTGTCCTCCCGCTTCACCAGCCGCGTCGACTTCCCCAGCTACCGCCCGCTGGAACTGACCGCCATCGGCGAGGTGCTGGCCGCCGAGAACGGCGACCGCTGGGACGAGGAGGCCCGCGACGAGCTGTGCAGCATCAGCGGCCATGTCGTCGACCAGGGCTGGATCGACGAGCTGGGCAACGGCCGCTTTCTGCGCACCCTGTACGAGAAGAGCTGCGCCTACCGCGATCTGCGGCTGTCCACCTGGCGCGGCACACCGAGCCGCGACGATCTCGCCACGCTGCGGCTGCCCGATCTGATGCAGGCGTACGGGGAGGTGCTGTCGGGGCGCGGGCCGGATGCGCAGGGGCCGGGCCGGAGGCTGGACCCCTAGGTGTATTGATCACGAGCGTTGTTAACAGTCGCTGGGCTTGATCAATGGCGAAGACCTCCGGTGTGGTGGAGGTGTCTACGCTTCACCGC
>NZ_JBIWOD010000029.1:0-69740 GCF_044767545.1 Streptomyces sp. NPDC101227
GCCGTCATGGCGACCACCGGGCGGTCCGCGATGACGACGGCGACCTTGTCGGTGAGGACGTCGACGGCGGGCTGCGCGGCGGCGGGCGTCGGCGCGACGCTCACGCCGTCGGTCTTCACCACGGCCAGGGACTGCGCGGCTTCAGGGGGCCAGGCGGAGCCGTCGGCCAGAGCGGCCAGCCGGGCGGCGAAGGTGCCGGCGAGCCGCTCGGCGTCTTCGACGCCTGTCGTGGCGCGGGCCTCCGTCCACCAGTACGGAAGCGGCGGCGGTGTAGCACCGAGCAGACGCTCGGCCTCGCCCGCGACCTGCACGAGCAGTGGTGCCTCGACGGAGACGAGAGGTCGGCCTTCACCGTCGCAGAGTCGTACGACGGCGCCTTCGCCTGCCGTGTCCACCAGGTTGTCGGGGCCTCCGGAGAG
This sequence comes from Streptomyces sp. NPDC101227, assembly GCF_044767545.1. Classification (NCBI taxonomy): domain Bacteria; kingdom Bacillati; phylum Actinomycetota; class Actinomycetes; order Kitasatosporales; family Streptomycetaceae; genus Streptomyces; species Streptomyces sp. NPDC101227. The sequence goes on from NZ_JBIWOD010000029.1 coordinate 420, forward strand.
CAGGCCCGCGAGCAGGGTCGACGGGTCGGGCATGCGCTGGGTGAGGGCGATGACGTCCTTGGTCATGTGGTCGTCCGGTCCTTCGTCGTTCGTGGCATGGGTGCCGTATGTCTCGTGGTCCGCGCGGGCGGGAAAGTTCTCGTGTACGTCACGTGGGGGAGTACGCGGTCTGGATCAGGCGGTTGGGCCGGCCTCTGCGGATGAGGACGCCGCGGCCGGCCGGTTGCTGGGTGGCGTATACGCCGGGGAACAGCTGGCCTTCGCCGCGGTCGCCGGCCATGAGGAGCGCGGAGGATCCCGATTCGCGCAGGCCCTGTACCAGGGGTTCGTAGATGCCGCGTGAGGCGCCTGCGACGCGGCGGGTCAGGACGAAGTGGAGGCCGATGTCCGCCGCGGAGGGGATGTAGGGCAGGAACGGTTCCAGTGGTTCCTGGCCGGCGGTGGTCAGGACGTCGTAGTCGTCGATGAGGACGACGATCCGTGGGCCGCCGCCCCAGCTTCCGGGCTCCAGGTCCTGGAGGCCTGCGGTGTCATCGGGCAGCCGCTTCTCCAGGACAGTGGCGATACCGGCGGCCAGGCCCGCGCACAGCTTGGCGTTGTACGCGTAGCCGCCGTTGAACTCTTCGGGAATCGCTCCGCGCAGACTGCGCCTGGGGTCCATGACGGCGAAGACCAGCTCGTCCTCGCTGTAGCGCTCGATGAGGCCGGCTGCGATGGTCTTGAGGAGATTGGTCTTGCCGCATTCGCTGTCGCCCATGATCAGCAGGTGCTGGTCGTGCTGGAACAGGTCGAGCAGAACGGGATCGAGGGCCGTCTGGTCCAGGCCGATGGGCACCCGCTGAGGCTCGGCGACCGGGCCCGGCAGGAGGTGGGCCTCCAGGAGGTGCGGCAGCACCCGTACCGGCTGGGCGACCTCGCCGCTCCAGGTGGCCCGGATCGTCCGGGTCGCACGCTCCAGGACCGCTCCCAGGTCCGCGGTGTCCGCGAGTGAGTCCGTACGGGGAAGCGCGACCTGCGCGAAGAGTTTGCCGCTGGTCAGGACGCGGCCGGGCTCGTCGGGAGAAAGGGTCGCGGCGAGCTTGTGGTCGATGCTGGACTCGCCTGGGTCGTTCAGCCGCAGTTCGACGCGGGTGCCGAAGTTCGACTGGACGGCGATGCGTACGTCGTTCCAGCGGAGCATGCCCGCGACGACGTGGATGCCGTAACCACCACCGCGTTTGAGGATGTCGGCGATGTCGTCGTCCAAGTTCTCGAAGTCATCGCGCAGCGCGCCGAAGCCGTCGATGACGAGCACGATCTCGGCGGAGGCCAGCTGGGGCAGCCGGCCCGCCGCGTGCAGGTCGCGCAGTTGCTCGACGGAGTCGATGCCGTGCTCGCGGAAGAGAGCCTCCCTGGCCGTGAGCATGGTGCGTACCTCGTCGACGGTGCGGGCCACCCGCTCACGGTCGACGCGACCCGCGATGCCGCCGACATGCGGCAGACCCGCCAGCGCCTGCAGGCCGCCGCCGACCAGGTCGAGGCCGTAGATACCGACCTCCTGCGGCGTGTGGGTCAGCGCGAGCGAGAGGACGAGGGTGCGCAGGAGTGTGGTCTTGCCGGACTGTGGGCCGCCGATGACGGCTGCGTGGCCGCCCGCCACCGTCAGGTCCAGGTACCACCGGCCTTGCCACTGCCTGGCCGGATCGTCGAGCAGCCCGAGCGGTACCTCCAGTGGGCCGCGGCGCCCCGCGAGCTGCGTACCGCGCGCACTGACGTTCACGGGGCCGGCGACCGCGTCCAGCGTGATCGCCTCGGGCAGCGGCGGCAGCCAGATGCGGCGCACCGTACCAGTGGCGTTCGCCAGTTGCTCGACCATGACGCCCAGTTCGGTAGGCCCCATCTCGCAGCGCCGCACCGCAGGCTCCTGCACGTCCCCATCCGCCTCGGTGGAAAGGGTGTTGAAGGTGTCGTAGGGGAGCGCGAGGGGTCCGCTGTCCTCGTCCTCCGGGCGCTGAACGGGACCGCGGTAGGCGCCCGAGACATAGCTCGCCTTGAAACGGTCGTAGTGGCTGGTGTCGACCTTGAGGTAGCCGAATCCGGGCAGCGGCGGCAGGTGGAAGGCGTCAGCGGTGTCCAGGACCGTACGGGATTCGTCAGCGGAGAAGGTACGCAGGCCGAGCCGGTAGGAGAGGTAGGTGTCCAGGCCCTTGAGGTGGCCGCCCTCGATGCGCTGGCTGGACAGCAGCAGGTGCACGCCGATGGAGCGGCCGATGCGGCCGATGGAAAGGAACAGGTCGATGAAATCCGGTTTGGCGGTGAGGAGTTCGCCGAACTCGTCGATGACGACGAACAGATGCGGCAGCGCCTCCAGGTCGGGCCGACGACCGGCGCGCAGCGCGGCGTAGTCACCGATGTCGGCGACGTTGCCCGCGTCCTTGAGGACCTGCTGACGGCGCTTGACCTCGCCGGCCAGTGAGGCGTGGACGCGTTCGACGAGGCCGGCCTGATTCTCCAGGTTGGTGATGACGCCGGCGACGTGCGGCAGGTCCGCGAACGGCGCGAAGGTCGCACCACCCTTGTAGTCGACCAGTACCAGCGCGAGGTCCTCCGGCGGGTGGGTGGCCACCAGGGCGAGGACGATGGTGCGCAGGAGTTCCGACTTCCCCGACCCGGTGGCGCCGACGCACAGGCCGTGCGGGCCCATGCCGAGCTCGGAGGACTCCTTGAGGTCCAGGAGCACCGGCTCGTGGGAGTCGTTGATGCCGATGGGCACACGCAGGAAGGCACGTTCGCCGCGCGGCGCCCACAGGTGTGAGAGGTCGAGTTGTGCCACGTCGTCGACGCCGAGTAGCTCGGCGAAGTCGACGGGCCCGGTCAGGGGGGCGTCGGTGAGCGATTCGGCGGACAGGCGCAGTGGTGCCAGCATCCGGGCCAGGCCCTCGGCGAACGGGATGCCGGCCTCGTCCACGGTGCCGTGGGAGCTGACCGGCTCCTGCGCGCGCAAGTCCTCGATGAGTACCTGATCGCCGTGGACGGTGATCCGTACGCCGACATGCCCCGGCTCCTGGACCTGATGTTCGAGCAGGTGCAGGACGGTGACGCCCATCTCCCGCAGGCCGACCGCCTCGTCGGGACGCGGCAGGTCGACGGCGTCCTCACCATGCCCGTCGGCGACGACCAGTAGCCGGGACGTCATGGACAGGGCGTCCTTGTCGGACAGGCCGCGGCGCACCTCTGCCGCGTAGGAGGCGCGACGGCGGAGTTCCGGGCCGAGCTGCCGGGCGAGCTGGAGAGCCGAGGGGGCGATGCGGCGCGCGGCGACGGGGCCGTCGAACTGCTCGGTGTCGAGCAGATGCGGCATCCACTTGGCCCACTCCCAGTTGGCGAGCCGGTCGCCGGGCACGGCGAGCGCCATCGCCACGTCGTCGGGAGCATGCATGGCGGCGGCCTGGACGAGCAGGGCGCGCGCCACGCGCAGGCAGTCCTCGCGGGGACCGATGACGCTGACATTGCCGACACGGTCGAGCGGGACGGTCAGTGGCAGCTCGGTGCCGGTGCGGAAGCGGGCCATGAGCGCCGATGCCTCATTGAGCATGAAGCGGTCGGGCGGGGTGAGCACCGACGAACCCTGCTGAGCGATCCCCAAATCCCGCACCGGCATCTCACCGGTGCCGACCCGCACCCGCAGGAAGTCCCCGTCAACGCGACGGCGCTCCCACAGCCGAGCCGGATCGCGCACGATGTCGTAGAGGGCGGCCGGGGGCGGGTTGAGGACATCGGCCCGCTCGCGCCGCGCACGCTCCTCACCGGCCAGCTCCTCGCGCAGATCCTCCAGGTAGGCGAGATACGCCTCGCGCTGGGTACGACGGGTGCGCTGGGCCTTGCCCCGCTGTGAGAAGACGAGCGCGACGGAGCCGATGACGGTGACGACGAGGATGATCGCGCCCAGCCCGGCGAACTGACTGTTGCGCACCACCGTCATCATCACCACGGACGACATGACGCCGGCGACGGGCAGCAGCGACATCGCGATGTTGCCCGCCTTCCCCTCAGGGAGATTGGGCGGGGCCTCAATGATGCGCGCCTCGGAGGCGGTCGGGGGCCGGGTGGCCCTGGCCGGGCGGTGTATCAGTCGGGTACTCATCGGCGTCCGTCATTCACGATCGGGCTCGGTATCTGGTCAGTGACGCTGCTGGGAGAGGGAGAGCTGGAAGACGTCCGCGGCAAGGCGGGTAGCGGCTTCCCTGGTCGGGTGAGCCAGCAACTCGGTATGGATTCGGCCGCCGGCTGCCAGATGCCGGTCATACGGCAGAACCTGGACGCTTACTCCAGTGGACTTGAGTTCCCGGGCCGCCTCGTCGAGGTCGAGTCCCAAGTGCGGAACCAGTTCAGTGAGCACGACGACCGTGCCGGCGATCACATGTCGAGGCAGCTCCTGCATCCACTGGAGCACGGAGAACGTACTGGTGAGACCCTCCGGCGTGGCAGGCATGGTCAGCACACGGCCATGGGCGGCGGCTAGCGCGACCCGGCCGACTTCGGCGGGCAGCGTCTCGCAGTCGACGACCATCACGCCGAAGTAGCGGCGCAGCGCGACCACGGCCCGCTCGTACGCCCGGCTGTCCAGCTTCACGCCGATCTGCCCCTGGCTCGCGGGCAGCAGCCAGGAGCTGTCGGGGAGTTGGACGAGATGGCCGGTGACGTCGAGCAGCGACATGTCCGGCTTGACGATGTCCGCGAGATCGCTGGTCGTCCAGCGACACGACGTCGCGCCGAGCCGCAGCGGCAGCGAGCCGAGCGCCGGGTCGGCCTCCAGGAAGAGGACCGGGTCCTGCCGGTAGTGCGCGTACGTGGTGCCGAGCAGTGCGGCGACGGTCGACTTGCCGGACCCGCCCCGGATGGACGTAACGGCGATCTGCCGGCCCGTCGTCACGGGCTGTTGCAGCACCGTAGCGGTGCGGGTGATCTCGGCGATCTCGCGCGCGGCCGACGAGGAAAGCGTACGCCGCAGGGCACGTGCAGCACGTGCCGCGAAGGACTCGCCGTGCCGCGGCTTGCTGCGTAGCGCGTCGGCCGAGCACTCATCCACCACGGGCCGCGAGCCGGGACCGCTCTGGGGCTGTGGGTCCGGAGCGTACGCGGCCGGCGCATGCTCCTCCTGCCGTTGTTCCCGGTACCCGGCCTGCTGCGGCCCGCCGCCCGGATGACCCGCGTGCTGCTCCTGCCCCTCGTACGGGTAGCCGGCCTGCCGTGGCGCGCCACTGCCATGGGCGGCGTCCGCGGCCTGGGCGCCCTGCACAGGCAGCGTGCGGCCCGGCGCGGATGCACGGTACGCCTGTCCACCGGGGCCTTGCGCACCAGGCTCGGCGCCGCCCCTCAGGTCCCGCAGCACATCACCCTGCCAGCCGTCTTCATTCGGCATGCCTGCCATTCACCCCCACTCTGCTGCCCCGCCCGCTGCGCCGGCACATCGACTCAGAACTGTCAGAACTGGTTGAGCAATTGCCCATACACACCGAACACACCAAAGGCGAGCGGGAAGAGCCCCACCATGCCAACGGACTCGACCAGATCGCCCATCCGTCGCAGCCGCACCTGCACATGCTCCGGCACCTGCACCGCCAAAACGACCAACGGCAGCACCGCGGCCGCACACAGCGCAGCCAGCGGCCCGACACCCCCCGCATGCCCCATCCACCACGTCACCAGGCGCACCACCAGGCACGACGCAGCAGCCAAGAGCGCAACAACCTCAACGACCAACGGGAAAGCTCGCGCCCTCGACACCAGCACCACGACAACGAGCGCTGCCAGCACCACGGTCCATACGGTCGGCTTCTCGGCCAGCGTGAGCAGCCACCCGGCGGAGGCCGCCGAAATCGCAGTGACCATCGTCGAGAGGGCAAGGCCGCGATGCGTCGCCGCAAGCGCGGTACCCACCTGATGACGGCTGACAGAGACACCGCCCGAGCGGCGGTCATCGAGCGCGGTAAGCCCCGACGCCATCAGCGCCAGCCGCGGCAGCACACCGAGAACCACCAAAGAGAAGACAGCCATCACGGCACCGAGCCGGGCCGGATCACCCTGAACAGCGGCCACCGCCTCCCACGCAACGGCGATCGCGGCAGTGGTCACCGCACCAACGAGCCCACCCTTGCCCAGCGGAGAGAAGTAACCAAGGAACACAAGCGTCACGACCAGCGCACCCGCCACGGCAGCGAGCCGCGCGGCGCCCGGCCAGCCGAACGCATCGGCAGCCGTCCACGCCGTGAGAACACCGAGCCCGCCAGCGGCGAGTAGGAGCGTGGTCGCCAGTCCCCGGTTCCCCCGTCCGATCTTGGCGACGAGCGCACCGGCAGCCAGGAGCACAGGTGATACAGCTGACAGAGCACCGACCAGGGCGCCAAGCGGGAACTCACGGCGGGCGAGCAGCGCGGCGATCACGGCGAAGGCAACGGTCGCCACACCCGCACTGGCCCGGCGCGCAGCAGGACGCCACCGCCAAGACCGCAGATCGAGGTCGTCAGCCACCTGATCGGTGACGTCGTGCACCACGGGAGCCGGCGGCGCAGAATGCGTCGTCACCAGCCGGAGCACGGCGCCGTCGGCCACCCCGGCCGACGCCAGCGTGCTGTCATGCGGCAGGACAGAGCCGTCGGACGTAATCAACTGCCGAGCTACCGGCCGCGATGCGGGCCGATCGCCCAGCAACGGCAGCACATCCGGGATCAGCTGCCCTATCGGAGTATCGGAGAGCAGGACGACATCGGCCCGGCGTCGCTCACCGACCAACGTCACTCGACTCAGTTGCGTCCGGGAACTCGCTGCTCTGCTCACCACTTACCGGAACCTATCATCGCGGGGTTGACGAACTCTCTGGCCAAACGGGGCATGCTCCCACTCTGGCCCTGCGTCAGCGAATCCTTCTCCCGGCACGGGAACTCTTCGCGCATTCGTCGGGAATGCCGCAAACTCTGTCCGGATACGATCTGTTGGCTATTTCTAGGGGTTGGCCGACCTTGTCGGCTGCCCGTACTGCTGCATCTGACGCTGCTGCTTCTCCTGCTCGGCCTTCTGCGTCGCCAGCGTGTGCTGAAGGAACGACCACCCCACGCACCCCGCGCACAGGACAGCCGTGATCGCGATCCCAGCGAAGACCTTCCCCAGCCGCTCGTCCGCCGTGCGCCGACCCCGCTGCGCACCGAACAACAGAGCATCCCGCATCCTGCGCCGACGTACTGCCACTGACTCCAGCAGCTGACTGTCGTAATCCCGCGCCATTTCCTCGTCCGTCGCTTCAAGTTGTCTGTCGCACTCGTCATGGTCAATGAACCCTCGGCCATTGGCGGCCATACGCCGGCCGTTATTCCGAGACCCGCATGCATGATGGCGCACTTCTGCCGCGACGAGTGCGGCGTTCACGGCCCTTTCAGTGGCGGCCCGGCGCCGGGCACGCTCTTCGTCGGCCCGGGGCGCGGGTGGTGCGAGCGAGTGCATGTACGACCGCCACCCGCTCCTGGGCGCGACACCACCCGCAGGCGGCCCACGGCCCGGGAGTCGATCGAGCGGGCAGTCGATGCGCGCGTGATGAGCAAGGTCTGACGTTCATGGCGGGGCGCTGCGGAGGTCAACAGGGGATCCGATGCGTCCTGCCACCAGCGCATGAGCCGGGCGGTTGCTTCCTCCGAGGAAAGGGCTTCCGGCAGCGGGGCGCTGCCAGCCAAATTGCTGCCCCTTCTTGTCGACTCCTACGGAACTACAGGATCACGGGTCTCCACCGAAAGGTGTCCCATCACCGTAAATGGTGGTCCATCTCCCTGTTCATGCTCCGCTCGTTGAGTTCTCAAGGGTTGGGGTGTTGGTCCCTGCGGTAGAGCGCGATCGCCGATTTCGGCGGGAAGTTGGGGACATAGGTCAGTGACCCGTCAGTTTTGGAGATGACGAGGTGGCTGCCGCCGAACGAACGAGGTTCGGTAGGGGGGAACGTGGCGTAGATGAGGTATCCGATGTCGAACTCTTCGACGTGTACGGATGCCGGAGTGCCGTCGTGACAGCGGGGCTTGAAGCAGGTGCGGGCTATTTCCAGTGCTTCCTCGGCGGTTGTGGGAACGGCATTCCCGGGCTCGGACGGCTCGTTCTCCGGCATGAGATGACTCCTTGTTGACCGGGCTCAGCGTGAGCTGATGGAGGTTGTTTTCAGGGACTGGAGAGTCTGCTGTTTGTCTACCTGTTAATGGCTGTGGAAGGCGTACGCCCAGGCAGGCGCCTCTGCCCCCACTCGGTCGATGCGCTTGTGGGCGGCGAGCACGTGATCGGGCAGGAGATTCGCTTCGTCGTCACCTTCTACGAGACCCTTGGTGAGGTGGCCGGTGACCCACAGCGCGACCATGGTGAGGAAGTTGTCCAGGCTGTGCGCGGCGGGCAGGCCCGCAAGGTGCCCCTCATCCGGCTCTGACGGCATGCGCAGCACATGTCCCGTAGGGCCGTCGATGACGAGTTTGCCACCCATCCAGAAGCCGATCTGGAAGAAGGGGCCGGCTTCCTCTGCGGGGGCAACGCCCGATGGCCAGGGAACCTCGCCGAAGATGGCCATCCGGTGATCGCCGTACGGGTAGATGCCCAGGCCGTCTTCGTTGCTCATCGCGGGCAGGCCGAATTCGATGAGCGTACGGCGCGTTGGTTCGTCCGTCAGCCCGTCGGGCAGCATGTCTTCCGGGAAGGTGTGGATGTTGTGCGTGCCGTAAATCTCGGCCAGGTCGGAGGGAGTGGGCGGAGGGGCGTCGAAGGGAGTGACCGCGGAGGCGAGGTCGTAGCTTCCTGTGAACGGCTCCTGGTTGGAGTAAGTGAGGAGGGAGAAAGAATCTCCCTCTGTGGGGTCGATCTCTGCGGATGTGATCTCTGTGTATGCACTCTCTGCAGGTGCGATGGCGAAGAGCCCGCCCGAACCACCAAGGATCACCTGATTCCCGATGGGGAGGGCAGGGCTGCCCAGAAAGAGGTCATGAACGCTGTCCTCTTCGGACATGGCCTCCTCAAGGTCTTCGACGGATTCCGGGCCGGGAAGGTCTTTCTCTGATGCGGGTGGCCAGGACAGATCGCCAAGATGCTCTTCCGGGATGTCGTCACTCCAGGGCCCGGCAAGGTGCTCGCCCGTGACCGCGTCCCAAATATCCGCGCGGGAAGTCCCGGTGAAGAGGCCGGCGACGGCGGGGCGGCCTTGCCATCGCACTTCGGTCAGCCCATCGACGGGACCTGGTTCGAGATAGCGCCAGTGGTAGCCGCCCGGCGGGCGCCAGTGTGTCCACTCCGTCTTCCAGGGCAGGCGCACGCCGGATTCGGCAATGGCGGTGGCGAGTGCGTGGTCACCACGGGCAGTTGCCATCAGGTGCAGCCAGGCAGCCCATTCCCGCTGGTGAGGAGGGATCACACCGTAGGACCAGAGGTGGATCGCGGAACCGGCTGCGGAATTCCCGGGAATGTCGCCGAGGAATGCGCAGCGGGCGGCGTCCATCAGCGTTGTCTGCGGAATATTGGCCAGCGCGCCGCCGTCTTTCAGGAGTTGCGCGAAAAGATTCCGGGTTCCCTCGCCCCCGGTTTCCTCGCCCCGAGTTTCCTCGCCCCAGGTCTCATCGTTACCGGTCGACCCAGGCGCGGCGAAGTCGGCCTGCGCGGCGTGCATGGCGAGCCCCGTGGCGGCGTACCGCCCCTCCGGACCGGACTTGGCCCACCCTTCCGCATGGCGCAGCTCAGGGGAGAGCCGCAGCAGCCATGCGGTCATGTGCCGGTCGACACGGCTGACTTCTTCGTCCGACGCGCCCCGACGCAACTCCTCCGCCAGGCCCTCATCGGCGAATGCCACCCCGTGCTCTCCGGACACCAGGTGGGCGGAGAACTCCTCCAACAGGCCACCTAGAGCCGACTCGACGGCCGGCTCCGGGCCCAGCGCCGCAGTGAGTTCCGCCCACACGCGCATCGGCACGACGCGCGGCCGAGCCAGCGCCAGCGCGCGGAGAGGAGCCGGCCAGACCTCCCCGGCATCGTGTCCGAAAGTGTTTCCCTGAAGGCTGAAGACCGTCTTGGGCCTGCGGGGAAGCCTCTCAGGGGTGTGATGGAGGACGATCGCGGACTGGAATCTGCTCAATTCCCTGGCAGTCCGGGACAGCAGCTGACCCGGTTCGGACGAACCCCGGGTACTGCCCGCCCGATGAGCATGCGCAATGAGGACGAGCCGACCGGCGGTCTGTCGCCTGAGTGTGGTACGCCACCGCGATCGTTTACCCGGTGACATGTCGACACCGAGCAGGCGCAGCACCTCGGAGAAGACTTCCTCGGCCGTCCGCCCGGCAGCGTCCACAAGGATGCTGTTCTCGGTCTGGCGATGGATGTGCTCCAGGACGGCAGCTCCGGCGGTTCCTGAGGGGTCGACGAGATTAGCCCATTTGTCCCCAGGGCGCCAGTTCTGCCACCAATGGGAAATCAGTTCCGTGATTTCCTGCTCGGAGACTCCTGGCGGCACTTGATTGCGCTCCGTCACACCGAATCCTCTGACTGCTGCTGCTGCTGCTGCTGCTGCTGCTGCTGCTTCTGCTGGCGCTCTCGCTCCAGCTTAACCATCTGAGCTTGCGTCTTGGACCACAGTTCGCCGACGACCTCCAGGTGCTTGTGTATCTCCGCGTCGTTGACCTTCTTGTTGTCTTTCCGGGTCTGCTCGACCTTCTTTTCTATCTGTTTGTCGGTCAGCCCTTCCTTCTGTAGCTCCTGCTGCTGCTGTGCAGAGGACAGGTCGCTCAATTCGGCGAGCAATTCGTCACGTTCCGTCAAGAGCCGCTGGCGTTCCCGGGGGGAGTCGTCTCGATATGTGGTGCTGTAGTAGACGGGAGCTCCCGCCATGGCCTCGGAGGCCCGGATTGTCTGCGAACAGTCGGCGTGTCCAGTGTTCCCCGCGCGCAGACCACAGGGCTCTCGCTCCGTGTAGAGGCTGGCGATGGTGTACGAGCTATTGGTGCCCTTGGCCCCGTTGATCGCTCCCATCCAGTCCAGGAGGTGTGGTTCGGAATGCCGCGGCGAGATGCCGTCGGACATCGCCGGAACGGACGAATCAATGACGTAGGTGCTGTTTCCGTCCTCGTCGACCACTTCAATGACGGCGAAGTTCTTGTCCGTGAAGTCGGGGGTGTTGGGGAACGACGCAGCGAGAACCGCATCGATCTTGCTCGGCTTCCCGCTCGCTCGCATCTCCGTCTGAAGGTTCTTGAAGGCCTTCGCCGAATCGGTGCCCGGACGCCGGAACTCGGGAGGAAACTTGGGCTTTGCTTCCGCGCGTCGCCTTGAGCCTGCTGAGTCGTGATGGGTTTGCGCCCGGTCGGGCTCGCCGCTGGCCTTCGTGGATCCTTCGTACGGACTGTCGTTGCCGGGCATGCGCTCGGGCGCGCTGCCGACGGCGTTGTTCGCATGGAAAGAGAGGCTCATTCGAGCGATGGTGGCCACGACGACCTGACGCTGGCCGTCGTTCATTTCGGCGAAGTTCTCGCCGAGGAAATGCCGGAGCTCGCTTTCGGTAAGGGCGGCCGGCGGAACGTTCTTCTTCTTGAGCTCCTCGAAGGCGTCGTTGTGCTCCTGGACAGCCTGGGCGACCGCGGTCTCGGCCGTCTGGACAGCGTCGTGGTGGTCCTGGTTTACCTTGTCCTTGGCCTCGCTACGCTCCTTCTCGGCCGCATTAAGCCTCTGTCGGGCTTTGTCGAGCGCCTTCCTTGCTTCGTTGACCGGCTGTGTAACCTGCTCGGCTGCCAGACGGCGCTTGGCAGCCAGTCTCAGCAGCTGTGCGAGAGGCGGCTCAACCCTGTTGCCGTCCTTGTCCCTGAGGTCGTTGCCCTCTGGGTCCTTGGGGACTTCGCACCAATCCCTGAGGTGGGCGTAAACAGGTTCCAGGTCATCGATCCGATAGACCTTGCTGCCCTTTCCTCCCTCGTGATCCCGTACAGCTTCCTGGGAGGCATCCGGCGGAATGTCGTTGTGAACCTGGTCTTTGGACTCCGAGGCGGGAAGAGTCTGGTTCCGCCTCTCGCGCGTGGCCTCGGCCCGGTCGTCCTCGGGTGTGTGGTCCGCTCCGGCTGGTTCCGCCGGGGCCCGGCGGTCCGAACTGGCGGAGGTCGCCGGTGCTTCCCGGTGGGACGTGCCGGACATTCCAGGGCGCTGGGACGGCGAGGCGGCGTCGCGGTGGGGCCGGGCGTTCGGCGTCGTAGCGCTGTTGGTGGGACGGCCGGTGGGGATGGGGCGTCGGTTGGGGGCAAGGGGGACGGCGAAGACGCCATGGTCGCCGCTGTGGAGAGGCTTGTCGCTGCGACGACCGGTTTGCGGGTCGACGTAAGTGATCTTGCCGTCGTGGTTGACGACGTTCCACGCGTGGGCGCGGCCGTTGGAGTCCTGCGTGATGATGACGGCCTGCGAGCCGTGGCCGTTGTCGAGAAGCGTTGCCTCAAGACGGCGGAAGGCGTCAGGGCCGTCCCCGTGATCGGCGAATCGGGCCCCGAGCGTGCTTTCCATCCGGTCCCGGCCGGCACTTTCACCGCGATCGGAAGGCGTGCCGTCGGGGTTCTGGTCCGGGGTACGGGCTGCTGCGACGGTGGGGTGACCGGAGTAGGTGTCGGCAAAGGAAAGGGCTGCGTCGGGGCAGTTGTTGTTACGGCCGGGCTCGCCGTGGTTCTGTCCGTTGACGTCGTGCACCCAGGTGCCGTCGTTGGGGTCAGGGTGGCGCTGCGGAGTGCCGTCCGCATTGCGGGGGACGTTGTTGTCCAGAGCCTGCTGGTCGGCCGGATCCGGACGCACCAGACCACCCGGGTCCTGGTCGTACGGCCGGGTGTCCGAGGCCGGGAAGGTGGGCTCTTCGTGCTCCTGGTCCTGGCTGGGCCCGGTGTCTTGTCCCGAGTCGTGGTCCGGGGACGCGTCCGCGTCCTGGTGTGCGTCGGAGTCGTGGCCCGAGTCCGCATGGGCGCCCGAATCCTGCTCGGAATCCGGGTGTGCGTCCGGATCCGGGGCCGTATCCGAGTCCGGCTTCCCCTCTTGACTTGGTGTGGTGTCGGCGTCCGCGGGACTCGCCGGGCCGGCGTGGGGCTCGGCCGCGGGATCGGGAACGGGGGGCTGCTGCGGGGTGTGCTGGTCGCCGGGCGCCCCAGCCAGGCCTGAGGGGTCGGCCGGTTCTCCGGAGACCGGCGAATCGTCTGGATCAGCGTCGTAGTTGTCCTGGTCGTCAGACCACTGCTCGGATGCGTCGGACTCGTCCGGCCACGGGATGAGGGGGTTGCGATCGGGGTCCAGAGGGATGCCTGAGACGGATGCGGCGTCCAGGTGGATGGGGGTTTCGCTGACCATTCTGGTTTGGCTGTCCACCCAGATGATGTCGCCGTGGTAGTTGACGGCGTTGAACACGTGGCCGCCGCCTTCGGGCCAGTAGACGCCCACCACCGCAGCGGAACCGTGTCCAGCCTGCTTCAGTTCCACGGCAATTGCGTCGTAGGCCGCCGAGGCATCGTCGCCGCAATCGATGAGTGGTGCACCCGCCCAACGCTCCATGTTCCACTCGGAGTCGTTCTCCGGCGACAAGCGGTCGGGTGTTCCGTCGGTGTCGCGGTCCGGGGTGCGAGGTGCCGATACCTGCGGGTTTCCGTACCAGCTCTCCAAGAAGGAACGGGAACAGTCGGCGCAATTGTTGGACCGACCCAGCCGTCTGTGACCACCGTCGTTCTGGAGCCGGCCCCAGGATGCGAAGGGGTCAGCGAAGCGCTGCGGGGTGCCGTCGGGGTTGCGCGGATGGGCGTCTTCGAGCGCTCGCTGATCCCTGGGGTCGGGCTCCCGCAGGCCACCAGGGGACTCGTTCAGGCTGTCGCGGATGTCTTCGAGACTCTCGGCCAGCGGCTGTTCGTCCTGGGCCGGCGTCTCCTGTTCCAGGGGGCCGTCATCCGGGGACGACTGATCCTGGGCAGGATCTGCTGGGTGGGCGTCAGGATGCTGCTGGTCCCCATGCGTCATGCCGAATCGGCCACGAGGCTGTGTGCTTGAGCTCTGGTCTTCGTGACGGCGCTGATTGATGGGGCGGCCGTCTCGCATTCCGGGTTGTACCGGGCGGCTCTGGTCGGGACGCGAGTTCTGCGAAGTGTGCTGGTCCGACCGCTGGTTCGGTTGAGCCTGCTGCCTCTGATCGGGCCGGGCGGCGTCCGAGCCGGGTGTGCGCGCAGGACGGTCCGGGGACGGTGAGCCGGCAGCGGTGCCGGGTGCGCCTGCCGGATGCTGTGGGTTCTGTGGGGAGTGCGGGGCCTGCTGCTGGTACGGATTGTGGTTCTGGGGCTGCCGGTGCGGTTGCGGTGCGTAGGGCCCCGGCTGCTGGTGCTGGGGCGGTGCGTAGGGGCCCGGCTGCTGCTGCGGGTTGGGCTGCTGTTGCTGCGGAGCCGGTTGCTGTTGGTGCGGTTGTGCGTACGGGCTCGGCTGCTGCTGATGCTGGGCATACGGGCTGGGCTGGTGCGGCTGCTGCGTGTACGGGTTCGGCTGTTGGTGGGGCTGCTGTTGGTGTGGCTGTTGAGGTGTGTACGGCCCCGGTTGTTGCTGGTGGGGTTGCTGATGTGGTCCAGGCTGCTGCGGGTGCGGCTGCTGGGCGTAAGGGTCGTGCTGTTGGTGCGGTATTGCGTACGGGCCCGGCTGCTGCTGATGCTGCGCATACGGGCTGGGCTGGTGCGGCTGGGTGTAGGGGGCTGGCTGGTGCTGCTGCGGAATCTGCTGGTGCGGCTGCTGGGTGTAGGGGTTCGGCTGCTGGAAGGGGGCGGGCTGTTGTGACTGTGTGTGCGGCCCGGACTGCTGTGGCTGCGGCTGCTGTGCGTACGGGTTCGGTTGCTGCTGTGCGTACGGGTTCTGCTGTTGCGGCTGAGGCTGGTTGTACTGGGGGGTTTGCTCGGACTGGGCCTGCTGTTGCTGGTTCTGCGGCTCGGGCTGGTGGAGCTGTTGCTGGGCGGGCTGGTTCTGGACTGTGTCGGGGTTGTACGGATTGCGGTCGGCGTCCAGGACGAGGGGCCAGACGAGGGTGGCGCTTGTGTTGAGGGGCTGGTCGCTGACCTCGCCGGACTGGCTGTCCACCCAGATGACGCGGCCGTTGTGATTGACCGCGTTGAAGATGTGCGAGCCGCCGTCCTCGCCGTCGTCCGTATCAGGCCAGGCGACCAGTAGCACGGCTGATGCGCCATGCCCCGCCTGGCGGAGCTCGTCGGCTATTTGGTTGTAGCCGTCCGGGCAGTCGAGCCCGAGTTGACGGAATGGGGTGCCGGCCCACTGCTCGATGTTGTCTACGCCATCCCGTTCGCCGGTTTCGAGGTCGATGCCGCCCTCGCCGTCCGGGTCGTAGGTGCGGACCGCGGACACCTGCGGGTTGCCGTACCAGGACTCCAAAAAGGAGCGGCCGCAGTCGGCGCAGTTGTTGGACCGTCCGAGAACGTCGGGGCCGCCGTCGTTCTGCAGCTGGGCCCAGGGCTGGAACGGGTCGTTGAACGGTCGCGGAGTACCGTCCGGATTCCGCGGAAAGCTTGCCTCCAGCGCCCTCTGGTCGTGCGGGAACGGGAAATAGAGGCCTTCCGGCCCGGTGTTGAGGCCGATCCGTACGTCGGTGTTACTCCGCTGGTTCTGGCGTTGTGGGACCGGCGCTCGGTGCTGTTGCTGCTGGTCCGGGTTGGCTTGGGTCGGATTGGCATCCGGGTGGTGTGGTGCGGGCTGCTGATGGGGTGCCGGCTGCTGCTGAACGGGCTGCTGCTGCGGCTGGTAGTGGGGCTGCTGTTGTTGAGGCGCATGCTGCTGCGGGGCCTGCTGGTGGGTGGGCGCGTGGCTCTGCAGCGTGGGCTGCGGCTGGTGCTGAGACTGCTGGTGCTGCGGCTGCTGTTGCGGATGGGGGGAGTTGGGGTTCGGCGCGCCGGGTTTTTGGGCACCCGGTTGCGACGGGGCCTGACGGGGGCCGTCGGCCCTGGGCTGGCCTGAACGGGCGGCGCCAGGCTGCTGCGCTGCGTCTGGGTGGGTGGCGTCGGGGCGGGCCTCGTCCGGTCGGGGTGAGCCCGGCCGGGTTGAGTCCGGCCGGGCTGAGTCTGGGCGCGTGGCGTCAGGGCCTGCCGCATCCGGGCGGGTGGCGTCGGGATGTGTCGCGTCGGGCCGGTTGCCGTCAGGCCGGTTCGAGTCCGGTCGCGTGGCGGCACCGCTGGGGTTCGCGGGAGGCTGCGGGGGCCGACGGCTGTCGTCCTGGCGGGGCGAGTCCGGACGCGTGCCGTCGGAGTTCTCGGGCCGGAAGTCGTTGTTGCGGGCAGGCCCGTCGAGGCGGGGGTTGTGCGGCGGTGCCTCGGGGCGTGGCTGCTGGGTGTGGTCGTGGATCGGCTGGGTGCCGTCGGGGCGGCGGTTGGGGCGGGGAGAAACGTTTCCGTTGGCCGGGGTGCCGCCGCGAGGTGTAGTGGTGCCGGCGCCGCCCTGAGGTGGCATGGCGCCCATCATCATCGGGCCATTGACCTGTGGGGTGTTGGACTGCTGCGCCTGCTGGGGGTTGGGCGAGGGAGTGCCGCTACTGGCGTCGGCTGCGTGCTGGGTGGGCGGGGGAAGCGTCGCTGTGCCCGCGGACTGGGCGTAGACGCTCGTGTCATCGCGGTCGTCCGGGACGGTGGGCATGGGGTCGCCGGGGGCCGGGTCGCGTTGCCCGATGGGTTGGTTGGATGACGGGGTGTGGTGGGCGGGGGCGCTTTGGGGTGGTGTGCCGCCGACGTGTGGCATGGAGGGGCGGCCGTTGCCGGGGGAGGTGTCCCCGTTGTTGGTGTTGCCGGTTGCGTCGTGGGAGGGGGTGTTGTCGCTGTAGGTGGGTGGGTTGCCGGGGACTGGGGCAGGGGTCGGGGCGGGGGAGGGGTCCGGGTCCGGTGACGGGCCTGGGGCCGGTGAGGAGTCCGGGTCCGGGTGTGAGGGTGGGGCCTGGTGGGGGGTTTGGTCAGCTGTGGGCTGGGTGTTGATGGGGTCCGGGGCGGGCGCGGGGGCGGGGCGTGCGGAGTCCGCGGTGTTGTCCCGTTCCGGCTGCGTGCTGATCGGGTCGGAGTCCGGGCGTGCCGAGTCCGGGGTGTGGTCTGGGGTGGGTTGGGTGCTGATGGGCTCCGGGCTGGGGCGTGCCGAGTCTGGGGTGTTGTCCGGTGCCGGCTGGATGCTGATGGAGTCGGGGTCGGGGCGGGAGGTGTCGGGGGTGCCTTCGGAGTGAGGGGCGGCGCTGCCGGTGGGGGTGGCGTTGCCGGTGTCGGGAGTGCCGGTGGTGCCGTGGGGGGTGTCGTTGTCGGCTTGGTAGCCCTCGTCGAAGGGGGAGCGCTGCTCTGGGGGTGGGAGGGGCTCGGCTCTGGGGGGTTCGGGTGTGGGGTCCGGGCGGTTGGTGGGGCTATCGGCGGTCGGGTTGGTGCCCGTGCCCGCGTCTGTGCCCGTGCCTGCACCTGTGTCGGTGTTTCCGGTTGTGCCGGTGTTGTCCGTGGCGCGGGGGGTGTGGCTGGTGGAACTGCCGTCGTCCGAGCTGCCGCGGTTACTCCCGCTCCCGCTCCCGCTGCTGCCGCTGTTGTCGTTGGAGGTGCTGCCCGAACCGGAACCCGAGTCGGAATCGGAGCTGGAGCTGCTGCTCGAGTCGTTTCCGGCGTTGTTGCTGGAGCCGCTGTTGCTGCTGCTGTCGGCGGAGTCGCCTCCGTCGCTGTTGCCGGCGCTGCTGCCTTCGGAGTCGCCTCCGTTGGTGCCGGAGTCTGCGTCGCCTCCGCTGTCTCCGGATCCGTTGTTGCTGTTGCCTGTGATGCTGTTTCTGCCGATTTCGGCGCGGGCGTCGAGGCCGCTGCGGGCGCGGTGGCCGGCGCGGTGGCCGGCGCCGTCGCGGAGGCCTTCGCCGAGGGCTTCGCCTGAGTTTTTGAAGGCTTCTTCGCCGGCTTTATAGCCCTCTTTGAGGGTCCGGCCGACGTTGTAGCCATTTTGTGCGCCGAAGTTCTGGTTGACGGTCTGCGCGATGAGGTCGGAGACCATGGCTTCGAGGGCGGAGATGACGGGTTCTTTGGCGGTTTCCAGGATTGCCTGGAGGAGTTGCTGGGCGACTTCTTTGAGGACGCGTTTGACGAATTCGCGGGTGGCGATGGTGGCGGCTGCGCCGCCTATTTCGGACAGGCCGAGGGTGACGGGGGCGGCGGCCTGGGCTGCTATGAGTTCGGTGGCGAGGATGATGAGTTGGATGATGACGGCGATTTTCATGCCGATGACGAGGGTGGCGGCGGCTTCGAAGGTGAAGGCGATGACTTCGGCGGCCTGGGCGGCGTCGTCGAAGTAGCCGGAGCCGCCGGCGAACTTGTCCCAGGTGGTGCTGAAGCCCTCGATGGAGTCGCCGGTGTTGGCACTGAGGACGTTGGCGGCGTAGGTGGCGCCGTTGGCCTGGTGTTCTTGGACCTCGGCTGCGAACTGGCGCCATACCTGGGCGCATTCGAAGAGCTTGTCCTCGTCTGCGGTCGGCCAGTTGAAGCCGAGCATTTCCAGGACCCACTCAACAGCGGCGGGTGGGTTCAGCAAGGTGGAGCTCCCCCGTGAATGTGCGTGTGTGACATGCGCGGTGGGAGGCAGGCGCTGGACCGCCCCGCACCGAAGTAGCGGCGAGGCGGCGGGTCTGGGCCGCCTCTCACCAAGGATTTGGCGCGGTGGCCGTGTTAGCGCTGCTGTTGCGGGTCCTCCAGGCGGGCCTGGAAGAAGGTGCCCTTGGGCTTCTGCTTGGTCGGGTCCTGCCAGGCTTGTTCGTTTTTGACGTGCTGCTTGATCAGCGACTCGCTGAAGTCTTCGCCTTCGGCGTAGTTTTTGGACATGGAGGTCAGGGCCTTGCCGATTTCCTGGAGTTTGGAGGAGAGGTGGCCCATGGACTCGTTCATGCCGTCGCGGACGCCTTCGTAGACGACGCCGAACTTTTCGCCGATCTCGTCGTCACCCCACGGGGGCGCGCCCTCCTTGCTGGCGAAGGAGGTCAGACCGCTCCAGAACTGCTCGCCGAAGGATTTCTCCTCGGGCTGCTTTTCTTTGCTGGGGTCGGCGGGCGGCCCTGCACCCAGCTTGTTCAGTCCGTTCATGAGCCGTTCCACCGACGAGTAGAAGTCTTCGCCGAGCTTCACGAAGTTGGTGCCCTCAGCCTTGAGGGACTCCACATCGGTCTGGAACCCGCCTGCCCCGCCCACAACGCCCCCGCGCTCGCAATGGTTACGTAAAGCTAACTTCAAGGTTGAGCATAACGGGTCCCACTGACAACTCACCACGCGCGCTGGGGCGATGGTGCCGCCCCGTGGACCGAGACGCTACGACAGCCGCAGGCCTCAGGTTGTCCTCCGGCTACGGAGGCGGTGGTAGAGCGCTACCGCCTCCTTCGGGGGGTAGTTGGGCAGGAAGGTCACCTCGCCGTCGGCTTTGGCGATGACGACGTTGCTTCCTCCGGGCTGCGAGGGCCGGGCGGTGGGGTTCTCGCGGCGCGGCCAGCCGGCCCGGATCAGGTAGCCGATGTCGAATTCATGGACGGACAGGCCGACGGGGCCGCCGGCTGAGCCGAGCCGGGGGAAGTGCCGTCGGCCGATCTCCAGCGCCTCGGCCTCGTTCGTCGGCACGGGCTGCGGTGCACCGTCCGCAGCGCCGGAGTGCGGAGGTGCTGGGGGAGGCGTGGGAGGCAGGACGTGGTTGTTCCCTGCCTGATCGGAATCGGTCACGGTGCTGTCTCCTTTGGTGCCGATCTTGTCGGTGGTGGTCAACCTAACTCACGCCGCAGCGGCCCGAGTGGTTCACCTCCGGTGGAGGCAAGCTGCTCGGCGGTGCGTCCGGGCGCAGGGCGGGGGCGCAGGCTGGTCGGAACCGTACGGTCGAGCGAGTAGCTGTTCTGGACGTCGAAGTTCTGACTGGCGGTCTGGGCGATGAGGCCGGAGACGCTGGCCACCAGGGAGGAGATCGTCGGCCTCTTGGCAGCCTCATGGATTACGTGCATGAACTGCAAAAGGCGCGTGGGCCCTGCGCGTTGGGATCATCGAGCCACGCCCCGACGCGCGCCATGGCGGGCTCTGTTGTGATCGCGAGCCAGTGCCCTGACCGGAAACGATCACCGGGATGGGTGTCGACTGACCTTGCGCCGGTGGGATGTGACGACACGTCTGTTCGTCACGGGGAGTTGGGAGGTGGGATGGCAGAGCCGGTCAGGGTTCAGGGTCTGACTGAGCAGGAGGGGCAGAAGCTGCGGCGGGGCAGCGCCTGCCCCGCTACCCGCAGATGGAAGCCGCCCATCTGATCTACGAGCGAGTCTCAGCCGGCGGCCAGAAGGGCCGGATCTGGCATCACCAGGGTTCCGGCAAGACACTGCTGATGGTGCTCGCCGCCTCGCTGCTGCTGGCCGATACCCGCAGCGAGTCGCCCACGATCATCAGCTCGTGCTGCTTCGGGAGCTGGGGAACTGGGGAGCTGGGGAGTTTCTGGGGAGGTTGTTTCCGATCGGCCTCGGACCAGGAGTCCCTCGCTCGTCGGCCACGGCATCAGCCTTCGGGAGCGTTCGAGCGGTCGAGCGGACGGGACGCGCCGTGCGCCGGTCGCCGGATCGTCGCCCTCCCGTCACCCGGCCAGACCGTCCGGTACCGCGGTCGTCGGCCGGACGGCGGGAGTTGCCGGGGCGGCGGGGAGCCGGAGGGCGGCCGCCCATGAGGTTGCCAAGGCGCAAGCGAGCACGGCGTAGACCACGCTGTAGTCGCCGGTGGCATCGGCGAGGCGTCCGGTGACGGAGGGGCCGGCGAAGCCGGCGAGACTGCCGAGGGCGTTGATGCCGGCGATGGCGGTCGCGGCGTGGGGACCGGCCAGGGCGCCGGTGCACCGGTTCCACAGGACGGGTGCCGCGGCCAGGCCCCCGGCGACCGTCACGGTGAGCGCCGCCAGGGTGAGTACGGGCAGGCGGGAGAGTGCGGCCAGGGCGGCGGCGAGCGCGGCGGCCGCGACGGGCACGGCGATGAGCGACGCCCGGCGGCCCTCCCGGCCGCTCAGGCGGCTCCAGAAGAGCATGACGGGCGCCCCGACGACGTACGGGAGGGCGGCGAGCGCGGAGACCCCGGAGGTGCCCATGCCGGGGAAGAGGCCGGAGAGGGCCTGCGGAAGGAAGAAGTGCAGCGAGTAGGCGGCGAAGCACAGTCCCGCGTGCACCAGCCCGAAGTGCGCGACGCGGCCGAAGACGGCGCGGTGCGCGACGGTGGAGGGAGCATCGTTGGCCAGCTCGGCGGCCAGGGCCTGCCGTTGGCCGGTCGTCAGCCAGGATGCCTGGCTCGGCGAGTCCGGCAGCAGGCGCAGTGCGGCGATTCCGAGTACGACGGCCGGGGCGGCCTCGACGAGGAACATCGCCCGCCAGCCGCTGAGGCCGAGCAGGTGGGAGTGCTCGACCAGCAGACCGGAGACGGGCAGGCCGATGGCGGTGGCGAGCGGAATGGCCATCAGGAACAGGGCCAGCGCGCGGGTGCGCTCGCGGGCGGGGAACCAGGTGGTCAGGTACGCCACGACACCGGGGAAGAAGCCCGCCTCGGCCAGCCCGAGCAGGAACCGGGCCAGGTACAGGCCGCGGGCGTCGGTGACGAACGCGGTGGCGGCCGAGCACAGTCCCCAGGCGGTGACCACGCAGGCCAGCCAGCGGCGGGCGCCGAACCGGCCCAGGGCCGCGGCCGCCGGGACGTGGAAGATGACGTACCCGACGAAGAAGATCCCCGCGGCCGTGCCGTAGGCCGTGGCACTCAGATGCAGCTCGGCGTTCATGGCCAGCGCGGCGACGCCGATGTTGGCACGGTCAAGGAAGTTGACCAGGTACAGCACGAACAGCAGCGGCAGCAGCCGCCGCGCCACTGTGCGCACCGCCTCCTGGCCGGCAGCCCTGTCTCCCGCCACTGCCGCGTCCTCGCTCGCCGCCATAGGTTGCCGCCTCCGCTCCTTGCGTCACCTGGTGCCGCGTTCCGTCCGTCGCTCACGTCCAACGACGGAAGTGGGGGCCAGGTGTGCGGTACGGGGAGCGCAGGGTTCCCGGCAACCCGAACGGGTCGCGGGGGTGCCCCGTTCGGCCCAGCACGGCGCCGCCACCAACTGGAGGCGGGGCGGCACGCGCCACCCGGCCCAGAGAACGCCCCGGGCCGGTGGCGGCTCAGCGCTCGTTCATCATGGCGCGCCGACGACTCGCGAGGCTTCCGAGCGAGGGTCCCAGCGGTCGCGCCGACTGGTTACCGGCACGGACGGCTACTGACGTATGCGAACTCCTCGTCAGGGTAGGGAAGTTCAACCTTCCTGGGCGACTGGCACCTGGAGATCGAATCCCGGGGCTGGCACGATGAACGCCCATGGATGACCAAGAAACCGTTAAGGCTCAAGCTTTGCGCTTGGTCACAGCGCGCTTCCCGCACGCTCTGGGGGCGATGCTCGGAGGCTCGGCTGCTCAGGGCCGGGCCACCCCGACCAGTGACCTGGACGTGGCCGTGCTCCTCCCGGACTCGGACACCAGCCGTCGGGAGGTGGTCCGTCACGACGGCCGCTTGGCCGAGTTGTTCTTGCACACCGTCGGCGACGTACCGAAATTCTTCGAGTGGGACAGAGCACGCCGTCGCGGCACGGTCCTGTTCATCTACGATCAAGGCCTGCCCCTGACCGACCCGCACGGCCATGTGGCCCGCACGTGCGAACTGGCTCGAGCGGTGCTCGCGGCCGGACCGGTCCCGCTCACTCCGGCGGAGTGGGAACACGGCCGCTACGTCCTCACCTGCTACATGGACGACCTGGTCGACACCCCACCGGCCGACCGGTACGAACAGCTCTCCCTCGCCGACCACACCCTGCGCGAGGCGGTCCACCTGGTCACTGCCTACCACGGCGCGTGGACGGGGATCGGCAAATGGCTTCCCCGCAGATTGCTCAGCGCAGACCCGACTCGGGGCAAGGCTCTGCTGGAAGGCCATCAAGTCGTGGCCGAACGCGCCGACCCCGCGCCATTGGCGACCGCGGTGCAGCAGGTACTGGACCTGCTCGGCGGACCGTTGCGGGAGGGGTACACGCAGCACTGGCCCACCTGAACCGGTTGATGAATCAACGGCAATGCTTCCGAACCGGTCTACGGCCGGAGCCGAAGGCGGCTCGGACTGAGTGCGTCTCTCATAGCGATGCGGATGGGCCGGCTGCTCTTCCTCGTGTCGGGTGCAAGTCAATGGTGGACGCCAATGGTGCAAGTCAATGATGGACGCCAATGGTGGACGTTGACGGTGCACATCGAGGTACGCCTTGCCGGGGTTTGCCGAGCGGCGAGCCGTTCGGGCTCGTGCCCGTCCTGCACGGTGGGGACGATCATGAACCATTCCTCGGGCTCGTTACGTACCTCTGGTAGATCCGATCCTGGCGAGTTCCAGGAGGTCCTCAATGTCTTCCCGTAGTGCTGAGGCCTGGCTGAGGGGAGCCGCAGCGATCTGCGCTCTCCTCAGCGCTGTGGTCCATCTCCTTCTCGTTCCCGAACATCTCCAGGAGGTGCCGTACATAGGAATCCTGTTCCTGGTGGGCAGCGTTGCGCTGCTCGTCGTCGCCGCAGGTCTCGCGCGGCGGGACCCCGTACCGGCGTGGCTGCTGGGTGTGGTGGTCAACGGCGGCATGATTCTCGGCTTCGCGCTGTCCCGTACCGTCGGGCTGCCGGACTACCAGGAACAAGGCTGGGATCCCCCCTACGGGACCCTGTCCATCATTTCCGAAGCCGTGTTCCTCGTCGCCTTCGTCGCCTGGTGCGGCGCGCGCAGGACGCTCACGCCGTCCCGTACGGTCACCCGCTCCGCCGCATCGGTGCACGTTCGGTAACCGCCGTCGATGGCCGTGATCTCGCGATCGCGGCCCATGGATGGGGCGGTGGAACGGGGGAGAATGGGAGCGTGGTCTTCCGTATCCGCCGGGCAATCCCCCGGCCGGGGCGGACCGTATATAAGGGCATGCAGAGGTTGCAGCTCCCGGTCGGACGCATCCCGGACGAGGCGCTGCTGGCTGGTCTGGCCACGGGCGACCCCGAGCTCGCCGTCACCTTCGTACGGCGTTTCCAGCACATGGTCTTCGGCGTGGCCCTCGCGGTGACGCGCGATGCGCAGCTCGCCGAGGACATCTCCCAGCAGACGTTCGAGCGTGCGTGGCGGCACGCGCAGATCTACGACTCGCGCCGTGGATCGGTGACGACCTGGCTGACGACCATCGCGCACAACCTCGCCATCGACGCCGTCCGTGCGCGACGGCCGGAGCCGGTCGCCCCGGAGGACCTCGACGCGCTGTTGGAGGTGGTGACCGATACTCCCGAGCAGCGGGCGCTCGCCGACGAGGCGTCGTCCACCCTGCGGGCCGCGGTGGCGCGGCTGCCGCGCGAACAGGGCCGCGCGCTGGTGATGGCGGGCATCTACGGGATGACCGCTCAGCAGATCGCCGACCGCGAGCACATCCCTCTGGGCACCGCGAAGACGCGGATCAGGACCGCGATGGGAAAGCTGCGGACCACTCTCGCTTCGCCGAATCCCGCAACCGGGAATCCTGCGTCGGCGAACGCGGCGGCTGGGAATCCCGCCTCTGCGAATGCGGCGTCTGCGAACGGGGCTTCTGCACATTCCGCGTCTGCGAACGGGGCGTCTGCACATTCCGCATCTGCACATTCCGCGTCTGTGAATCCCAAGTCTCCTCCGAATCCCAAGTCTCCTCCGATTTGCAAGTCTCCGAATCCCGCGTCTCCGAAGCGAGGCGACCATGTCTAGCGACCTGACCTGCGAAGAGCTGCACGAGGCCGGCGCCGAGCTGGCGCTCGGCGTGCTCTCGGGCCGGGAGCGCGCCGGGGCGGCCGCCCATCTGGACCGGTGTGCGGACTGCCGGGAGTACGTCGAGCAGCTCGCCCTCGTGGGTGACGGGCTGCTCGGTCTCCTGCCCGGCAGCGAGCCGCCGGCGGGCTTCGAAACCAGGGTGGCGCGGCGGTTGAGCCAGGTCCCGAGGGCGCGCGACGGACGCGTGGCCGCGCGCGGCTCCGGGCGCCGGCGCGTGGGGTTCCGCAGGGCTGCCCGGCTGCGGCTCGCATCTGCCGCCGCCGTGCTGGCGCTCGGCTTCGGGTTCGGTGGCTGGGCCCTCGGCACGGCCGTCGAACACGGGGCGGCCGCCCCGGCGCCGCCCGTCCAGGTCGGGGCGGGAGTGCTGCGTGCGCAGCTGACCGGAGCCGGTGTGGCGGATCGGCAACCGGCCGGTGAGATCTATGCGCACCCCGGGTCGCCGGGCTGGATGTTCATGTCCGTCGATCTCGCCGACGCCGGGGTTCCGTACAACGGGAAGGTCACCTGTGTGCTGGAGCGTACCGACGGCACGACCGTCCGGCTGGGCACCTTCGACCTGCGCGACGGGGACGGCTACTGGGGCGCCCCCGCCCCCGTGGACCTCGCCACGCTCTCCGGCGCCCGCCTGACGTCGGCCGACGGCCGCGTCCTCGCCACCGCGCACTTCGCTGCCCGGTGACCACGGGCACTGCTCACTACGTGCTGGTCGTACGTAGTGAGCACTACCTACTGACCACTACCTACTGACCACTACCTATTGACCACCGCATACGGAACGACCACCCACCGTCGCCGGACCACGACCGACCGACGGGCGACTCCGTACGCCCTGGCGGCGCCGATGAAGCGGGACCACCAGCCGTGATGTTCCCGACGGCCTAGAGTTGCGGTGTACATGAGGGCATGTCAGGTCGGGGGTCGTGGTCTCGTCCACCGGGCTTTCCTGGCACGGGATATCGGAGTCGGGCGGGTCGCATGGCGTATGAACTTCCTCCGGAAATCATGAACTTCGTCAACCGGGAGGACGAGCAGACGCGGGCGTTCGCTGCGGTCGAGGAGTGGAACGGGCGGTCGCGGCCCTTGTGTCTCGCGCTGAGCGGGCCCGGAGGTTCGGGGAAGACGGAGCTGGCCTTCCGTATCGCTCGCGCGCTGCGGGACCGCTGCCCGGACGGCGTGCTCTACGTCGACCTCGACGACTTCCGGCGGGACGGAGCGGTGGAGGCCGCCGACGCGCTGGGCCAGATGCTCGGCTCCCTGGGCATCGGGCCGGAGATGCTGGGGCACACGTTCAAGGCCCGTTGCCGGCAGTACTGGACACAGACGGACGGCAAACGGCTGATCGTGATCATCGACAATGCCCGCTACGGAGCCGAGGTCGTCCCGCTGCTCCCGGCGTCCGGTGCCGGCGTGGCGATCATCGCGAGCCACGGGCCGCTGTACGACATCGAGGACGGCGCCACGGTCGACCTGGAGCTGCCCCCGCTGGACGAAGCGGATTCCGCGGAACTGCTGCGGCTCATCGTGCGGGACCCCCGGCTCACCGACGAGCCGGAGGCGGCGCGTGGGCTCGTCCACCTGTGCTCCGGGCTGCCGGCGGCCCTGCACGTCGCCGCCCGCTGGATCCGCAAGCACCGTCGCAGGCCGCTGTCGCGCCTGCTCGCCGAATTGACGAGGGAACTCAACGAGAAGGGCGTACCGGTGGTCGAGCAGGTGTGGGACGCGGCGTATCGCAGCCTCGGCGACCGGGCCGCCCTGCTGTACCGGCTGCTCGCCGAGCACCCGGGACCGTCGTTCACTCCGGAATCCGCAGCGGCGATCCTCGGACTCGGACGGGACGCGGCCGACGAGGCGCTGGAGGAGCTGGAGACCGCCGGCCTGCTCGACACACGTGATGTGCTTGGTACCGAGGATGGCCGGATGCGGCTGCCCGAACTGCTGCGTGCGCACGCCCGTCGCCGGGGTCTGCAGGACGGTGACGAGACGGGGCTCGCCGACGCGCGGCGGCGCATCGTGCTCTGGTTCCTGCGGCAGGCACAGCGGGCCGACGCCCTCGCCGCGGGCCCGAGGCTGGTCCTGGCGGATGCGGTGCCGCCGGTCCCGGGCGCCCCCGACCTTCCGCTCGCGGACCCCGAGGGCGCCGAGCGCCCCGATGAGGCCACGGCGAGAGCGCGGCGCGCGGCACGCTGGCTGCACACCGAGCGGCATGCGCTGTTCGCGTCCGTGCGTCTCGCCCACTCGCTGGGCCTCGACACCGAGACATGGGCGCTGTGCGAACCGCTGTGGACCCACTACCTCGACCACCCGCACCGCACCGACGACATCGAGGCGTTCCGCACGGGCGTCGCCGCCGCGAGCCGCGCCGGCCACCTTCCCGCGTTGGTCCGTATGCGGTGTCAGCTGGCCCGTCCCTTGTGGGAGCAGGGGGAGACGGACGAAGCGGCGGACGAGCTGGAGCGGGCGCTCGCGACGCTGAACACCCTCGGGGACTTTGCGCAGGCGGGAAAACTGACGGCGTCGGCCGTGGAGTTCCGCGGCATGCTGCGCTCGGCGCAAGGCGAGTGGGCCGCCGCCGCGGCGGACTTCCGGCGGTCCCGCGAAGCGCACCGCGCCATCCCCAACCCGTACGGTGTGATGCTCCAGACGTACCGGCTGGGCCAGGCGACGGCCGAACTCGGCGACTTGGAGGCGGCGGCGCTCTTGTTGGAGCAGGCGCACGGAGCGGCCGTCGAGCTGAAGCGCGACCGGCTGACGGCGCGCACCGGTTTCGCCTTGGGCGGAGTGCTGCGCGGACTCGGCCGCACGGAGGAGGCGCGCGCGTGGTACGAGGCGGCGCTGGCCGGCGCGCGAGGCCGGGGCTCCGAGGCCGACGAGGCGCGGATCCTGGATGCCTTCGCCGCGCTGGCGGAGGAGGCGGGGCGCCCGGACGAGGCCGAGGAGCACCGCGCGGCCGCCCACGCCATCCGGGTGCGCAACGGCCTCGGCTAGAAAGGGCGTGCCGCCTCCTCCGGAGCGGCGGGAGAAAGGCGTACGCGGTACGGTCGTCCCCCGATCACGCAGGTCAGGGCGGCCACGCCGTCGTCGGGCGCGGCCAGTCGCGCGTGGACCGCGGAGAGTACGGCTGCGGGGTCGGTGTACACGATCCGGCCGTCTTCCAGGGGCGACTCGATCCGGACGGTCAGCAGCGCACCGTGACGGATCTGTGCCACGCAGTGCCCCGGGGACAGTACGGCCGCCGCGGTGCGGCAGCCCGGATAGCTGTCGAGCGCGTGCGCGATCCAGCCGGCCACGGTCCAGGCGGCGCCGTACGGGCCGGTCGAAGGGCGGGCCTCGCGCCGGTACAGCAACCCGGCGCTCTGCAGGTGCCGTTCACCGGCCGCTCCGTGCTCTGCTGCGAGGTGATGCGCGGGCGGGTCGATGTGGCTGGGGAACCGCTCCACCTGCACCTCGTCGCCGTCGATGCGGACGCGCACGGCGAAGGCGGAGGGCGTACGGGCGGGCGGGGCCGGGGCGGGCAGCGGCCGGGTGGTGAGGGGGGCGGCCGGTGGGGCGAGCCCGAGCAGCCGGTAGAGCTCCCGGCTGAGCCGTTGCAGCGCATTCCCCCGCTCGGCGAACGCGGACGCGGCGGCGGCGCGCCCGGTGCCCGGCTGATATCTGCCGAGCGCCGCTTCCAGGTCGGCGGCATGGTCCAACCTCGGTATACGGGCCAGCAGTTCGGCCATCGGGCTGCCGGGCAGCAGCTCGTCGCGCCCGTCGTAGGCGGCGAGTATCGGGCCGTCCAGCGCCGCCGCGTAGTACAGGGCGGTCGAACCGTGATCGGTGATCACGGCGTCGGCGGCCGCGAGGACCGCGGCCCACTCCTCGTGCGGCCCGGCCAGGATCATTCCGGCGTCGAGCGCGGGCGCGAGGCGTTCGGCCAGGTCGAAGTCGCCGATCCGGCTGCGCTGGTTCGGGTGCACGACGAGCGCGAGTTGGTAGGCGTCCTGCGGGAGCCGGGCGGCGAGGTCGGCGGGCAGCGTCGGACGGAGTCGGAGCAGCGACTCAGGGCCCCAGGTGGACGTGAGGGCGATCAGTTTCCGCGCGCCCGTTCCCAGAGCGGCACGGTAGCTGCCGCGGAGCGGGAGCGAGGCGAGGATGCGTTCCAGGGTCGGATCGCCAACCACGGTGGCGTGTGCGGCGGCCCGGGGGCTGAGGGCCGTCAGCCGGGCGATCTGGCTGGGGTGGGCCAACGCGTGCAGCGTCGCCAGGGCGCCGCCGCCCGGGAGCAGGTACTCCGGGTCCAGCCCTGAAGCCAGGTCCGCCGAACCCTCCCCGGGGACCGTCTTGTTGTAGCCGGCTCCGTGCGGCAGCAGCACCCGGGGGCCGCGCAGGAGCCTGATCTCACCCTTCGGGCTCGCCGCGACGATCAGGTCGTACTGCCCGCGACACGCCTCGTCCCAGGGCACGGTGCGGGCGTGGAGCCGTTCGAGGGCCGCCAGCGCGTCGACCCCGAAGTCGGAACCGGGAACGAGCGTGAAGAGCCTGCTGATGCGCTCATCACCGGCGAATACCGGCAGGACGTCGAGCAGCCGGTGCAGCGCGGTCGCCGAACGCGCGGCGAACAGAACGGCTCGACCCGTCGACCCGTCGACCCGTCGACCCGTCGACCCGTCGACCCGTCGACCCGTCGACCCGTCGACCCGTCGACCGAGCGTCAATCCTAATGATCTGCGGCCCTTCGGACATGCCGTTTCCGCAGATCAGGACGGGTCTGTTCGGCTCTTCGGGTGGCATGTTGCGATGGTACCTCCGGGCCTGTGGGTGATCGGCGACGCCGTTTCCCGACCGCCGCCGTCGAACCTGTGCGCGGCGCTGGTGGCGGTGGGGAAGAATGGCCGCCATGGGTGAGTGGGGGATCGCACTGATCGCGGCGGGCGCGGCACTCGCGGGCAGCTTGGTCACCGGCTGGTACACGCGGAGCGCGGGCACCAGACAGGCGGAGGCGGCGCGGCACGCCGGCGATCGGCAGGCGGACGCCCTGCTCGAAACGGTCCGCCTCACGCTTCAGGAGCAGCGGGCGGTACGAGTGCTGGATCTGCGGCGTCAGACGTACGTGACCTTCCTGGAGGCCGCGGAGGTCGTGATGCTGACGAGCCGCACCGGTATCGGCGTCAGTGGCGACGGCGCCGCCCTCCAACGGGCTTTCGGCGCAGTGGCATTGGAAGGCCCTGTGGAAGTCGCTCGCGCGGCGGGCGAGGTCGTTGACGGTCTGCGGCGTCAACAGTCGCCGGACCACCTCGAGCGCGCCAAGCGGGACTTTGTTTCCGCCGCACAAGCGGCCCTTGACCTGCCTGCCCCCGGGCGCGGGTGACCTGTCCTCTCGACTCCGGCGTCGCCGCGCTCCACGGCGGTCTGACGTACCGCCTCGGCTCGGCGCTCCGGGGCGATGCCCGGCAAGTTCACGGGGTGGCGTTTCGCTGACGCTCGCTCGGACGGCGGAGCCTGCGGGTCCTGAACGGGGGCGCTGAGACGCCGCGGGAGGGAAGTGTGGTCCGCGGTACCGCGGTCTTCCGTCGGTCATGCGTCATCAGTCATGGGCCACGAGGTCATTGGACATCGGTCATCGTCCGTCTGCGACCGGTCGTCTGCGACTGGTCGTCTGTGGCCGGCCGTCCCGGCCCCGTCGTGGCCGCTGCAACCCGTGATCGGTGTCCGGTGTTCTTTGAGGTGACGGCGGGAGGAGGCCGGAAGCACGGGAGGAGTTCGGAGAGTTCGGGGGGCTCTTGGGCGCCGATCGTAGCGACGCCTGTGCCCGCAGCGTTCTCGAGAAGGGCCGGATTCATGGACAACGCAGCTTCTCTGACGGCTATTCAGATCGCTGAGCTCATCCGAAAGCGTGAGCTCTCGGCGACGGAAGCGGTGCAGGCGAGTCTCGATCGCATCGAGCTCCTCAACCCCGCGGTGAACGCCTTCGTGACCGTCTGCCATGACGAGGCGCTCGCCGCAGCGGAGAGGGCAGATCGGGCAGTGGCGTCGGGGGCCGAGCTGGGCCCGCTGCACGGCGTGCCGATCGGCGTCAAGGATCTTGACCCGGTTGCGGGCGTCCGGGTGACACGCGGCTCCAGGCTGTTCGCCGAGGAGGTGGCACAGGACACGATCATGTGCGTGGACCGGCTGGTGAAGGCCGGTGCGATCGTGGTCGGAAAGACCAATACGCCCGAGTTCGGATTCAAGGCCACCACGGACAACGCCCTGTTCGGGCCGACTTCCACGCCCTTCAACCTGGCCATGAACGCGGGCGGGTCCTCCGGCGGCAGCGCCGCGGCGGTCGCCACGGGAATGGTCCCACTCGCGCAGGGGTCCGACGCGGGCGGCTCGCTCCGGGTGCCCGGGGCCTTCTGCGGCGTGTTCACGATGATGACCACCTTCGGCCGGGTGGCCGTGCCGGCCCGGCCCAACGCCTTCCGCAGGCTCAACCCGATGGTCTGCTACGCCCCCTTGGCCCGTACGGTCGAGGATGCGGTCCTCGGCCTCGACCTGATGTCGGGGCCGCATCCGAGGGACCCGTATTCCTTCCCGCTGCACGGGTCGCTCGCCTCGGCCCTGACGCCCTCGCTGGCGGGGTTGCGGGTGGCCTACAGCCCCGACCTCGGCGGCTATCCGGTCGAGTCGGAAGTCGAATCCCTCGTGCGGGCCGCACTGCCGGCGTTCAAGGAGGCCGGCGCCGAGGTCACGGAGGTCGACTTCCGGCTTCCCCTGCCACATGCGGAGCTGACCGCCATGTGGCGCCGCTATCTGTCCCTCTGCCATGCGGAGTCCGCCGAGGTCAGCCGGAGCCAGGGGATCGATCTGCTCGGCGAACAGGGGCGGGTGGTCGACCCCCACTATCTGGCGAGCGTGCGTACCGGCGCCGCACTGAGCGCCGTGGACTTCCGGCTGGGTGACCTGGTGCGCACCAAGGTGCTGGATGTCTTTGAGGACCTCTTCGACGAGTTCGACCTCGTCATCAGCCCGGTGAATTCCGTCGCGGGGATCCCCAACGACGACACCCGCACCACCGTCGGACCGTGCCGGGTCGGGGGTCAGGAGGTCGACCCCTTCGTCGGCTGGTCGCTGACCAGCCCGTTCAACCTGATAGCCAGCCCCGCCGCGACGGTCCCCGTCGGGCGGGCGGCCAATGGCGTGCCGGTCGGCCTGCAGATCGCCGCGCGCCGGCACAACGACGCGGCGGTGGTCCGAGGCGCCGTCGCTCTCCAGAGGCAGTCGCCGTGGCAGGGCCTCTACCAGGAGTTTGAGGGCTCGCTCCGCGAGCGTGGCTGACCCGGCATCCCCGCCGCACCGGTGACCACCAGCCCCACGTCCACCAGCCACCCACCCCACCGGCCCTACCGGCATCGCCAGCCCTACCAGCCCTACTGGCCGCACCCGCTTCACCGACCCGGTCTGCCCCCACAGGGCGAGACGACCCCTTAAGCCTTTAAGGAAAATTCCCTGATGACCCACGGTTCTTCCGCAGCGCCGCAGCCCGAGCCCCTGCCCGCGGCGGCCCGAGCGGCGCTCTTCGACCTTGACGGAACGCTCATCGCCACCGAACACCGCAGCCGTGCCGCCTGGACCCGGCTCTTCGAGGCCCATGGCCTGGTCGTCGACGACGCGTTGCTCGCCACCTTCGTCGGGCGGCGCGGCCAGGAGGCCCTGGGGGATCATGCGCACCGCTTCCCGGGCAGCACGGTCGAGGAGCTCTTCGACGAGGCCGTCGGATATCTCAACGGCGCCGATATGCCGCCCCCTTACGCCGTGCCGGGAGCCGGGGCACTGGTGGAGAGGCTGTACGCCGACGGGGTCCCGATGGCCGTGGTCACCTCCGGGCTGCGGGAGCACGCCGGGGCCCTGCTCGACCTGGTGGGGGGCGCGCATCTCTTCGCCGCAATGATCACCGCCGAGGACGTGAGCCGGGGGAAGCCGCATCCGGAGGGCTATCTGGCGGGTTGCGCGGCGCTGGGGGTCGAGCCGGGGCAGGCGGTGGCCTTCGAGGACGCGCCCGCCGGTGTGGCGGCCGCCCGGGCGGCCGGTCTGGCCTGTGTGGGGATCACGACGACGCACACCGGCGCGGCTCTCCGGGCCGCGGATCTCGTGGTCCCCGATCTCACCGCGGTCGACTGGCCGCCGTTTCCGGTCGACGCGACCGCCTGACGCTCTCTCACAAGGACTGGCCTCACCATGCAACAACAGCCCCCTGGTACGGAAAGCGGGGAAGCCCCCCGTCACGTCATCGCGCCGCGTCCCGGCGCCCGGGACGGCGAGAGCCCGGCGCGGAGATGGCGGCTGCTCGCGGTGCTTCTGGCGGCACAGTTCATGGCCAATGTGGACACCGCGATCGTGAATATCGCCGCGCCGTCGATCCAGAGCGATCTGGGCGCCTCCGGCGGCGAGGCGGGCCTGGTGATTTCCGGCTATGTGGTGGCGTACGCCGTCCTCCTGGTGACCGGCGCCCGGCTCGGTTCCCTGCACGGGCACCGCCGGATCTTCAACATAGGGATGACCGTCTTCACCGGGGCGTCGCTCGCCTGTGCCCTGGCACCGGACTCTCTTGTACTGATCATCGCCAGGGTCGTCCAAGGCGCTGGAGCGGCACTGATGGTTCCCCAGGTGCTCAGCGGCATCCAGCTGCACTTCCCCGGTCGGCAGCGGATCAAGGCCCTGGGCTATTACGCCATCGCGCTGTCCGGCGGTGCCGTGGCGGGGCAGGCGCTGGGCGGTGTGCTCATCGCGGCGGACATCTTCGGTACGGGCTGGCGTCCGATATTCCTGATCAATGTCCCGGTGGGGGTGCTGCTCATAGCGGCGGCGATACGGATGATGCCCAGGGACGAAAGGGCCCGCGAGGCACAGGAACTGGACCTGCGGGGGATGGTGCTCCTGTCCGCGGCGGTCCTGCTCCTGATCGTGCCGCTGCTGCTCGGCACGGATCAGGGGTGGCCGGCCTGGACGTGGGTGTGCCTGGGGCTGAGCCTGCCCGCACTGGCGGGTTTCCGGCTGAGCCAGCGAGCGCTGTCCGTCCGCGGCGGGCGGCCGCTGATAGCCGAGGAGGTGATCCGGCAACGGGCCGTCCGCTGGTGGCTGTGCGCGCACGGCGCGACCACCATGACGTACTTCGCCCTGCTGTTCGTCCTGGCGGTCTACCTCCAGGACGGCCTGGGCCGGGGCCCGGCGTACGCGGGTCTGGCCATGGTCTCCTGGGTGGCGGCCTTCGGCCTCGGCGGTCCGCTGCTGGCCCGGACCCCGGAGCGCAGCAGGGCGGTGATGCCGGCGATCGGCTGTCTGGTCCTGGCCGTCGGGTACGTCGCGATCTGGGTCTGTCTGCTGGCCGGGGGGCGTTCCGGACCGTTGATGTTCGTCCTGCTGGGCCTGGGTGGTCTGGGGCTGGGGATCAGCTCCAACTCCCTCATCAGCGCGATGACGTTCGCGTTGCCGGAGCGCTACGCCGCCGATCTCTCCGGCGTGATCAGCACCAATGCCCAGCTCGCCGGGGCGTTGGGGGTCGCCACGCTGGGAGGCGTCTATCTCTCCTTCGCGGAGCGAGGTTCGGCGCAGCTCTCGGCCGGCGCCCTGGGCATCGTGCTGTGCATCTCCGCGGTGTTGTCGCTGCTCAGCGCGGGGGCGGCCCAATTGGCCCGTCGCCGGTCGGCCGCCGGGGGACTGGCCGCGGTGTCCTGAAGCGGGCGGCAGGGGCGGCACGGGGAGATCGGCGAACGCCGGCCGTCAGGCCGTCGTGGGGTCCGGACCGGTTCGCGGTCCGGACCCTTGGAGCCGGAGGGGGTGGTCCGTCACACTGCCGGGCGAGGCTAGACTTGCTAGGTACAAGCAATATTCTTATCGGACCGACAGGGCTACCGACAGACTTATCGGGGGATCACGACGATGGGCAACGGCACGGTCCGTTCCGGTGACCAGACGGGCCCGCAGGTCACGGCGGCGTCGGGGCTCGCTGAGGCGGCTTCCGGGCTGGGCACGGAGATCGTCCGCTTTTCGCGGCTGATCGCGGCATGGAAGCAGCGCGCCAAGAAGGACGCCGGCGCCGCGGACCGGGTGCTGCTGGCCCGGCTCGTGGTCGGCGGCGACCGCAGGGCCACCGATCTGGCCGCGGACGCGTTCCTGGATCTTTCGACGGTCAGCCGTCAGGTGCGCTCCCTGGTGGAGCGGGGTCTGGTCGCCCGGCGTCCGGATCCGGAGGACCGCCGCGGGACGCTGCTGACCGCAACCGATGCGGGGCGCGTCGCCTTCGCGCACTACCGGCGTCAGCGCGACGCGGAACTGGCCGCGCTTCTGGAGCCGTGGCCGCCGCAGGACCGGGCAGATCTGATCCGGCTGCTGGGCCGGCTCAACGAGGACTTGGCAGAACAACACGCACGGCAGCTCCCAGGGGGAGACCAGGGCGCCACCGTGGAGCAGGGAGACACACACGAATGAGCACATCCACCTCGCCACCCGTGGCGGAACCCTCGGCGATATCCGACTCGGGGGGACTGAGCCACCGGCAGATCCTCACCATCCTCAGCGGTCTGATGCTGGGGATGTTCCTTGCCGCGCTCGACCAGACCATCGTCAGCACG
Organism: Streptomyces sp. NPDC101227; assembly: GCF_044767545.1. Classification (NCBI taxonomy): domain Bacteria; kingdom Bacillati; phylum Actinomycetota; class Actinomycetes; order Kitasatosporales; family Streptomycetaceae; genus Streptomyces; species Streptomyces sp. NPDC101227. The sequence continues at coordinate 35,854 of NZ_JBIWOD010000029.1, forward strand.
TCGATCCGCACCATCGCCGACGATCTGCACGGCCTCAGCCAGCAGGCATGGGCCACCACCGCCTACCTGATCACCTCGACGATCGCCACGCCGCTCTACGGCAAGCTGTCCGACCTGCACGGCCGCAAGCCGTACTACCTGGCCGCGATCACCATCTTCGTCGCGGGCTCGGTGCTGTGCACGTTCTCCACGTCGATGACCGAACTGGCCTCGTTCCGCGCGGTCCAGGGCCTGGGCGCCGGCGGTCTGATGTCGCTGGCGCTGGCGATCATCGGTGACATCGTCCCGCCGCGGGAACGCGCCCGCTACCAGGGCTACATGCTCGGTACGTTCGCGATCTCCAGCGTGGCCGGCCCGCTGATCGGCGGCGCCCTCGCCGGTCAGGACCAGCTGCTGGGCATCACGGGCTGGCGCTGGGTCTTCCTGGTCAACGTGCCGGTCGGCATCATCGCGCTGTTCGTCGTCGCCAAGGTGCTCAACATCCCCCACACCCGGCGCGACCACCGCATCGACTGGTGGGGCGCGCTCACCATCGCCATCGGCGTCGTACCGCTGCTGCTCGTCGCGGAGCAGGGGCGCGAGTGGGGCTGGGGCTCGACCAACTCGATCGTCTGCTACGCCGTCGGCACCGTCGGCATCATCGCCTGGATCTTCGTCGAGCGGTGGATCGGCGATGACGCGCTGATCCCGATGCGGCTGTTCCGCAACGGCACCTTCAGCATGACCAGCCTGCTGTCCGTGCTGATCGGCATGGGGATGTTCGGCGGGATGCTGATGATCCCGCAGTACCTCCAGATCGTGAAGGGCGCCAGCCCCACCAAGTCGGGCCTGGAAATGCTGCCGTTGATGGCGGGCATGCTGATCGCCTCCATCGCGTCCGGCCAGATCACCGCCAAGACCGGCCGCTACAAGATCTTCCCGATCGTCGGCACGGTGCTGATGGTCGCGGCGATGCTGCTCTTCCACTTCCGGGTCCAGTGGGACACGCCGCTGTGGGAATCCATGATCTACATGCTCGTCTTCGGCCTCGGCCTGGGCGGCTGCATGCAGACCCTCGTACTGGCCGTGCAGAACGCCGTGCCGGCGAGGGACATGGGCGTGGCGACCGCCTCGTCCACGTTCTTCCGGCAGATGGGCGCCACCGTCGGTACCGCGGTCTTCCTGTCGGTGCTCTTCAGCACGGTCGGCGACAAGATCTCCTCGGCGTTCAAGGACGCCATGCACACCGACCGCTTCCAGGCGGCCCTGCACGACCCGTCGGTGCTGCACGACCCGGCCAACAAGCCGGTGCTGAACATGCTCAAGGGCTCCGGCGGCGGCAACTCCTCCGGGGTGCTCAGCGACTCGTCGTTCATCCAGCACCTCGACCCGCGGCTGGCCGAGCCGTTCAAGCGCGGCTTCGCCGACTCGATGCACACCGTCTTCCTGATGGGCGCCATCGTCGTCGCGCTGGCCTTCTTGCTGGTGCTGTTCATCAAGGAGGTGCCGCTGCGGCAGATCTCCGGCCTCCAGGCGCGGGCGCAGGCGGAGGCGGAGGCGAACGGCCAGGCGCCGGGCGCCGGCAGCACGGACGTGCCGGCGGCCGATGCCGCGATCGACGACACCGTCGCTCAGGCTGCTCCCCCCGAGCCGGTCCCCGTGGCCGCCGTGGGGGAGACGCCGGCCGGTCCCGTCATCCAGGGATCCGTACGCGACGGCAACGGCAGCCCGGTGGCGCAGGCCGTGGTCACCCTCATCGACGTCGGCGGGCGGCAGCTCGGCCGCGCCTCGACGTCGGTGGACGGCGGCTATGAGCTGCCCGTCCCCGGACCCGGCACCTATGTGCTGATCGGCTCCGCCGGATCCCGGCAGCCGCAGGCGGCGACCGTCGTCGTCGGGAACGAGCCGGTGCGGTTCGAGCTGACCCTGAGCGGTTCGGCGGGGCTCTCCGGCGAGGTCCGGGAGGGGAAGGGCGACGAGCCGGTGCCCGGCGCGCTGGTCGTGGCCACCGATGTGCGGGGCGAGGTCGTGGCCTCGGGCCTGGCCGGCCAGGACGGCGGCTTCGCCTTCGGTGAACTGGTCCCGGGCAGCTACACGCTGGCCGTCAGTGCCGACAGCCACCGCCCCTCGGCCCTCCAGGTCGAGGTCGTCTCCGGCACCCGTAACTGGTACGAGATCCGGCTGACGCACGGCGCGCGGGTACGCGGCGTGGTGCGTGCGGCGAACGGCAACCCGGTCGAGGACGCCCGGGTGACGCTGCTCGACCCGGCGGGCAACGTCGTGGGCACCGCGACCACCGGCCGCGACGGCGAGTATGTCTTCACCGACCTCGACGGCGGCGAGTTCACCGTGATCGCCTCCGGCTATCCGCCGGCCGCCCGGCCGCTGCGCCTGGAGGGCACCGGACGCAGCGAGTTCGACATCGAGCTGGGGCACGACCCGGTGATCTGACGGCTCAGCCGAGCAGATGACACGAGCGCCCGGCCGGGGTTTCCCGGCCGGGCGCTCCGTGCGTGAAGGGCCGGTTCGGTTCAGCTTGTGACGGTCTTCGTCTGCCGGTCTGCGTCCGGGACATCCGCCGGGGCAGCCTCGTCCGCCGCCCCGTCCGTCGGCCTGGCGGCCATCAGGCAGACCGCGCTGACCAGGGCCATGGCGGCGAAGGCGAGGGCCACCGGGGTCCAGGAATCGCCGAACGACGTGAACAGCCAGCTGGTGGCGGCCGGGGCCAGGGTGCCCAGCAGCCCGGCGGTCTGGAAGCTCATCGAGAGGCCCGTGTAGCGGGTGCGGGGGGTGAACCAGCCGGAGACAAGGGTGCCGATCGCGGCGTAGGCGATGGTGCTGGCCAGCATCGGCAGGCACATGGCGAGCCAGAGCCCGGCCACCGAGCGGGATTCGGCGAGCCAGAACATCGGGAACGCGACGACGAGGTGGAGGAGGATTCCGGTGAGGGTCACCTTGCGCAGGCCGAAGCGGTCGGCGGCGAGCGCGGCCAGTGGGGTGCAGACGATCACCACGATCGACGCCGCGGTGCCCGCGCCGGCCGCCTGGGAGTCGCTGAAGCCGAGATCGGACACCGCGTAGGTCGACATGAAGGTGACGACGATGTAGTAGCCGCCGACGGTGATCAGGAACGCGCCGGAGGCCAGCAGCCAGGTCCGCCAGGCATCGCGTACCACCGCCACGACCGGGGTCTCCCGCTTCTCGGTGGCGGCGCCGGACTCCCGGGCGGCCTCGAATTCCGGGGATTCCTCCATCGTCGACCGGATCAGCAGGCCGACCAGCACGAGCGCGGCCGACAGGAGGAAGGGGATGCGCCAGGCCCAGCCGACGAGGGCGTCGTGCCCGAGGAGGGCGATCGCGGCGAACGCGCCGGTCGAAAGGAAGTAGCCGACACCGTCGCCGACCTGCGGGAACGAGCCGAAGAACGCCTTGCGCCGGGGCGGGGCGTGTTCGACGGCGAAGAGCACCGCGCCACCCCATTCGCCGCCGATGGCGAGCGACTGTGCCATCCGGATCAGTACGAGCAGTACGGGGGCGACGACGCCGATGGTGCCGTAGCCGGGCAGCAGGCCGATGCAGACGGTGCCGCCGCCCATCAGGACCAGCGACCAGATCAGCGCCTTCTTACGCCCGTAACGGTCGCCGATGTGGCCGAAGACGATGGCGCCGAGGGGGCGGCCGAGGGCGCCGACGAACAGCGTGGCGAAGGACATCAGGGTGCCCAGGGCCCGGTTGAGTTCGGGGAAGAACAGCTCGGGGAAGACCAGGGCGGCGGCGGTTGCGTAGATCCCGAAGTCGTACCACTCGACGCTGGTGCCGATCAGCGAGGCGGTGGCGATCTTCCAGGGGCCTGACCGCTTCGCGGTGCCGGTGCCGGTGCCGGGTGGGGCACCTGCGGTTGTGCTCATGTTGACGCTCCTCATGGCGGAACCCAAGGAAGTCGGCGGGGGCAGATTCAATGGGCTTGCTTGGGATCCAAAAATGTTGAGGTGACGCTAAGAGCAGGCGATCCCGGTGTCAATAGGTTCCGGCGCAAGTCCAATAACATGGAGTGCGTTGTAGGCGTGCCATGTTCCGAGGGGGAGCGGCTGTGAACGGTGAGGGTTCCGAGGAGCTGACGAACGGCACGGCGCAGACGTCGTCGCGCGCCGTGGTGGCCGAGGCGCTGCGGCAGCGCATCGCGCTGGGCGGGTTCGGGCCCGGCGACCGGCTGCCGCCGGAGCGGGAGCTGGCCGCCGCCTTCGGCGTGGGCCGCAACACCGTCCGCCAGGCGCTGCGCGAGCTCGCCGAAGAAGGCCTGGTCACCACCACCCTCGGGCGCTCGGGCGGCACCCGGGTGGCGCCGGCCCGGCCCGGCGGGGACAGCGCGCGGGTGGCGGTCACCGCCGGCATCCGGGCCGCGCTGCGCGACTACATGGAATACCGGCAGGCGATCGAGCCGTACGCGGCCCGGCTGGCCGCCGAGCGGGGCGCGGGCGCGGTGCGCCGCGAGCTGGTGGCGATGCTCGACACCAAGGTCGAGGACCTGGGCGCGTATCACCGCATCGACACCCGCTTCCACCTCGGGATCGCCGCGGCGGGCGGCAACGAGGTGCTTTCCGAGGCGGTGACCCGGGCGCGGGCCGAGATGTTCGTGGCGGGCAACGCCCTGTGGCTGGGTTCGGACTGGAGCCGGGTCTATCCGACCGCGGGGGACTTCGGGCTGGCCTTCCGCGAGGAGCACGAGGCCATCGCCTTCGCGGTACTGGCGGGGGACGGTGTCGCCGCGGAGGCCCGGATGCGCGACCATCTGCGGGAATCGCACCGGCAGTTCCTGACGGTCCTCGACCAGTTCGCCGCGCAGGAGTAGCCGGCGCCCGGCCGGGAAGCCCGCGGGCCACCGCGCCCCGGGCCCCCGCCCCCGCCGTACCCGTCCTCGATTGACGCATCGCGTCGCGGACGCTTACGCTCCGAGAAATGGATCCAGACGGGATCCAAATAATCGGACCCACAGCGCCATCAGGAGACACGCCCGTGCACGCTTACGACGAGGACCTCACCCAGCAGGTCATGCAGCACCTCCTGCACCGGCTCCGGCTCGATGCCCCGCCGCTGGGCCGCCTCGGCGACGCCGGCGAGCTCTCCGTAGCGCTCAAGGAAGCGATAGGTTCCGGGCCGCGCCCGCCCGCCGACGTGCTGCGCACCTACGCCGAGGATCTGGAGCCCACCGTCGTCTCCTGCGACCACCCGGCGTTCCTGGCCTTCATCCCGGGCGCCCCCACCAAGGCCGCGGCCCTGTTCGACATGGTGCTCTCGGCTTCCTCCCTGCACGGCGTCTCCTGGCTGGAGGCCTCCGGCGCGGTGGCCGCGGAGAACCAGGTGCTGCGGCTGTTCGCCGACCTCGCCGGGATGCCGGCCGGCGCGGGCGGCTGCTTCGTCAGCGGCGGCTCGGCCGGCAACCTCTCCGCCCTCGTCGTGGCCCGCGACACCGGACGGCGCCGGCTCGGCCTCGACGACCGCGCCCCGGTGCGGATCGCGGTCAGCGACCAGGTCCATTCCTCCGTCGGCAACACCCTGCGCATCCTCGGCGTCGAGGCGCTCGTCGTCCCGACCGAGGACCACCGGCTCACCGGGGACGCCCTGCGGGCCGCCCTGGACGCGGCCGAACGGGACGGCGGCGCCCCCGTCGTCGCGGCCGTCGCCACCGCCGGTACCACCAACGCCGGCATCATCGACGACCTGGCGGGCGTCGCCGACCAGACCCGCGCCCGCAACCTCTGGCTGCACATCGACGCGGCCTACGGCGGCGCCGCCCTCTTCGTCCCCGGACTGCGCGACCGGCTGCGCGGCATCGAGCACGCCGACTCGCTGGTCGTCGACCCGCACAAGTGGATGTTCGCGCCCTTCGACTGCGGCGCCCTGCTCTACCGCGAACCGCACCTGGCGCGGGCCGTCCACACCCAGGACGCCTCCTACCTCGACGCCATCCACGGCGCCGACGGGGCGGGCCCCGACGAGTGGAACCCGAGCGACTACGCGTATCACCTCACCCGCCGCCCCCGTGGCCTGCCGCTGTGGTTCTCGCTGGCCGTCCACGGCACCGACGCCTACCGCGACGCCGTCGCCCACGGCGCGGACATCGCCCGCTGGACCGCCCGCGAAGTGGAGCGCACCGACGGCCTGGAGCTGCTGCGCGAGCCCGAACTGACCATCGTCCTCATCCGGCGCGCCGGCTGGCGGCCCGAGGACTACTACGCCTGGTCCAAGCGACTGCTGGCCTCCGGCGCCGCCTTCATCACCCCGAGCGTCTGGGAGGGCGAGACCGTCGCCCGCCTCGCCTTCCTGCATCCCGGCATCACCCGGGAGACCGTACGCGGCATCCTCGACTCCCTCGTCGCCGAGGACTGAGCCGCCCGCCGCCCGCCCCGCACCGGCCCGGACGCCCCCGCAGCCGGCCGGATGCGGTCACCGCGGATCGCGCGTGCTCCTCCCGCGCGATCCGCCCCCGCCAACGGGCCCGTCCCACCGTGGCGCCGAGTCGGGTCCGCTGTTCACCCCCAGAAAATAGTAGCCATGGACATAGTAGCCATGTAATCTATCTGCCATGAGCAACGGTGCACCGGGCCCCACGCCCGGCTTCCTGGTATGGCGACTCGCCAACAAGTGGCGCGTCGCGGTCGATCGCGCGGTGGCTCCGCTGGGCCTCACCCACGCGCAGTACTCGCTGGTCGCGTCGCTGTACGGCATGCAGCGCGCCGGCGAGCGGCCCAGTCAGCGTCAACTCGCCGACCACACCGGCCTGGAGGCGCTGTACGTCTCGAAGCTGGCGCGCGCCCTGGAGTCGGCCGGTCTGATCGAGCGCACCCGCGATCCCCGTGACCCCCGCGCCGTACAGCTCGCCCTCACCGAGCAGGGCCAGGCCGTCACGCGGCAGGCCGTCGCGGTGGTCCAGGAACTGCTGCAGAGGCTGCTGGAGCCGCTCGGCGGCCTGGACGCCGCGCGGACGCGCGCGTTCACCGCCGAGCTGACCACCCTGCTCGACGTACCTCTTGATCCATCCTCTTGATCCATCCGTACCGAACGACGAGAGCACTCAGGAGACCACCCGATGACCACCACCGCACCCGTCGCCGACTCCCGCGCCCTCGGCCTGGCCCACTACGCCGCCCGCGGCGTCCTGGACCGCGTCCTGGCCCGGCACGGCAGCACGTTCCCGCAGCAGGTCGCCCTGCGCGCCGCCGTCACCGCCGACGCACCGCAGACGCCGGACGATCTCGTCAGCCAGGTCCAGGGCTCCCTCAAGGCCGATCCGGCCGACATCCGCGTCACCCTCGACGAGCTGCTGGCCGGGCAGCTGCTGGTCGCGGACGGCGCGCACCTTCGCCCCACGGACGCGGGGCGCGAGCTGCTCGCCGCCATCGGCGCGGAGACCGCCCCCATCAGCGCCCGCATCTGGGGCGGGATACCCGCCGGGGACCTGGCCGCCGCCGGCCGCGTCCTCGCCCTGGTCGCCGAGCGCGCCAACGCGGAGCTCGCGGCGCTGACCGCCTGACGGGGCCGCGCCTCAGCCCGCGGCCTCGGCGCCTTCCCCGGTGCCGAGGCCGAGTTCGCGGGTCAGCGCTTCGTCCACCCACCGCTGCATGGTCCGCCGCGGCAGCCCGCCCTCGTAGGTGATGGTCTGTACGGCGAAGCCGTCGAGCAGTGCGGTCAGCCGCCAGGCCGCGCCTTTGGGGTCCGCGCAGCCGAACTCGCCGGCCGCCGCGCCCTGCGCGATGACCTCGGCGAGCGCCGCCTTCCACTGCCGGTCCAGATCCTGTGCCACCTCGCGCAGCGCGGGCTCCCGCAGCGACGCGGCCCAGCCCTCGATCCACAGCTTCCAGCCCTTGGCCTGGCCGGTGGGGGAGTACCAGCGCAGCGCGGCGCGCAGTCGGCGCAGGGCGCTGCCCCGCCGGTCCAGCAGTGACCGCAGATGGGTCAGATCGGCCTCCGCCGCGTACTGGAAGGCCGCCGCGACCAGCTTCTCCTTGGTCGCGAAGTGATAGAGCACCAGGGCGTTGCTCACCTGGAGTTCGGCGGCGACATCGGCCACCCGCAGCGCCGCGACCCCGCGCCGCTCGATCTGCCCGACCGCCGCGCGCAGCAGTTCCTCGCGCCGCTCCGCCACGCTCAACCGTACTCTCGCCACGCCGTCACCCTACTCAGTGCCTCGGGCGCCGTCGCCGCCGTCGGTCGCGAAGTCCGGTGGCGCACCCGCGGAACCGCTCGCCGACAAACCTGCGAACGACCCCTTGACCGGCTCCGGTGGCGCCGTCCACAGTCTGCTCTTACTGACTGCACGTTCAGTCAGTTCTGGAGTTCCAGGACTGTCCGGACCGGTCGCCGTGCCCTGCCGCGCCCGTAGGAGGTCGTGTACGTGACCCCAGCAAACGAAGCCAACCCGCCCGATCTGTCCGCCGGCTGGCGCGAACAGCGGGCCCGGCTCCGCAAGGACCTGCGCCGCCGCGATGTCTTCTTCTTCCTGGTCTGCACGCTCGTCGGCCTGGACACCATCGGCTCGGTGGCCGCCGCCGGACCCCAGGGGCTGACCTGGATGGCCGTCCTGGCCGTCGCCTTCTTCCTGCCCTACGGCCTGCTCGTCGCCGAACTCGGCTCGACCTTCCCGGTCGAGGGCGGCCCCTACGTCTGGACCCGGCTCGCCTTCGGGCGGAAGATCGCCGGCGTCAACCAGGTCCTGTACTGGCTCTCCAACCCGGTCTGGCTCGGCGGCAGTCTCTGCATCATCGCCCTGACCACCTGGGAGCAGTTCTTCACCCCGCTGCCGGGGCCGTGGAAGTACGCCGCCGGCCTGGCGTTCATCTGGGCCGGGGCGCTGGCCGTCGTCAGGTCCGTACGCGTCGGCAAGTGGGTACCCATCGCGGGGGCCGTCGCCCGGATCGTCCTCCTCGGCTTCTTCCTCGTCTCGGTGATCGTCTACGCCCTCCGGCACGGCGTGCACCCGCTTCCCGCCGACGACTTCGCCCCCACCTACACCGGCTTCGTCGCCCTCGTCCCCGTCCTCATCTTCAACTACGTGGGCTTCGAACTCCCCAGCACCGCCGCCGAGGAGATGACCCACCCCAAACGGGACATCCCGCTGGCCATCCTCCGCTCCGGAATGGCCTCCCTGGTCCTCTACGGAGGCCCGATCCTCGGGATCCTCTTCGTCCTGCCCGGCGACCGCATCGGCAGCCTCGGCGGCTTCATCGACGCCTGCAAGGCGGTGTTCACCGTCTACGGGGGAGAGGTCGCGGCCGATGGAACGGTCACCCTCACCGGCTTCGGCGCGCTCTTCGGCAGTGTCGCCGCGGCCGGACTCATCGTCGGCGTGCTGACCAGCGGCGTCACCTGGGCGATGGGTGCCCACCGGGCGCAGGCCGTCGCCTGCGCGGACGGCGCGGGACCGGCCTGGCTGGGGAAGTTCTCCGAGCGCCACGGCACCCCGGTCCGGGTCAATCTGCTCTCCGCGGCCCTGGCGTCCGTCCTGCTGGTCGTCGCGCTGCGGCTGACCGGCGGCGACGGCGAGAAGTACTTCGCGGCCGGACTCGGGCTGACCATCAGCACCACCTTCATCTCCTACGTCATCACCTTCCCCAGCCTGCTGATGCTGCGGCGCCGCTTCCCCGGCACCCCGCGCCCGTACCGCGTACCCGGCGGCCGGGCGGGGGCATGGGCGGTCACCGTACTGGCCACCGGGCTGGTCGCCTTCACCGTCGTGGTGCTCATCTGGCCCGGCTTCGGCGTCGGCTGGTTCGGCACCGCGGGTACGCCCGCCGCCTCGCTGCCCGAGAGCTTCGCGGGGCAGCGGCTCCAGTACACCCTCAGTCAGGTCGTGCCGCTGCTGCTCTTCGTGGTGGTGGGGGTGGTTTTCGTGGCGCTCGGGGCGCGCGGCCGGCGGCGTCAGCCCGGTACGGCGGTGACCCGGCCCGCGCCGACCGCCTCCACCAGCGCCTGATGGTCCCGCTCGTTCTGGTCGGCGTACCGCTCGGCGAACTGCGCCAGCGCCCGGTCGAAGGCGTCGCCCTGGCCGAGATAGGCGGCGATCGCGATCCGGTCCCCGCTTCGCGCATGCGCCCGCGCCAGCGTCGCCCCGCACAGCGCGGCGAACCGCCGCATGCCCCGCGGCACCATGATCCTGGTCTCGGCGATGCCCTTCCAGTCCCGCAACTGCCGTACGTAGAAGTCGCGTTGACGGCCATCGAAGCCGGTGGCCCGCTCCCAGCCGAGGAAGATGTCGCTGGTGGCCTGCATCAACCGCTGTCCCGCCACGACCCGTTCGCCCTGGTTGGCGTAGCGGCTCGGGGCGGTGTGCGCGGCGAGGACGGACTCGTCGGCTTCCTTGGCCTGGAGCAGGAGGGGGTCGTCGGTGTCCTTGCCCAGAAGCAGTACGACCCAGCAGCGGGTCCCGACGCTGCCCACCCCGACGACCTTCCGGGCCATGTCGACCACCCGGTACTGCTCCAGCAGGTGGCGATGGTCCGAGCGGAGGCTGCGCGCATAGCTGCGGATCAGCCCGCGCAGCACCTCCGCCATCTCGTCGCCCTCGACACCGGGGAGCAGGTCGGTCAGCGGCACGATCACCGGGGGATCGGCCGCGAAGCGCACCCGGTCGCCGTCCACCCGGACCAGCTTGCGGAACGCCTGGAGGGAGTCGCGCGAGCGGGCCTTGTCCATGAGGCCGGCCAGCCGTCCCCGGCCGATGCTGCTGAGCCAGTGCGCCTCCGCGGCCCGCACGTCCTCCATGTCGGCGCGCGCGTACCAGACATCGAGGGTGCGCATCCCCGCGTACCGGCGCAGCTGCTCGCGGTATGACGCGCAGGCGGTACGGACGATGCCCGACCGGACGGCCTCGTCGAAGCCGTTCTCGCGGCCGGCGATCACCAGGCTCGCGGCGAGCCGTTTGACGTCCCACTCCCAGGGGCCGGGCAGGGTCTCGTCGAAGTCGTTGAGGTCGAAGAGCAGATGGCGCTCGGGCGAGGCCAGCAGCCGGAAGTTCAGGAGGTGGGCGTCGCCGCACAGCTGGGTGGTGAGCCCGGTGGCCGGGGTGGTGGCGAGGTCCGCGGCCATGATCGCGGCGGCGCCGCGGTAGAAGCGGAACGGTGACTCCAGCATCCGGGCGTAGCGAAGGGGCACCAACTCCGGGACACGGAGCGCCGATTGCACCTCGATCAGCTCGATCGGATCGGCGCGGTCCGCCGCCGGGGCGTACTCGGCGTGCCGGGAGCGGGGGACCTCGCGGCGCAGCGCCTTGCCGGCTGCCGCGCGCTCACGCGGGCAAGGGCCTTCCGGTACGGCGGACATGGCCGGGCCATGACCCATCGGAGCGGCCCTAGGTCACGCGGCGCCGGTCGGCCGTGCACAGCGCCCAGATGATGGTGATGTTCATGGCGAGCATCACGATGGCCCAGAACGGTGCGTTAGGGATCCACAGGAAGTTCGCGAGCGCGGCGATGGCCGCCAGCGTCACGCCGACCATCCGCGCCCACACCGCGCCGCTGAACAGCGCGCAGCCCGCGAGGAGGATGACGACGCCCAGGATGAGATGGATCCATCCCCAGCCCGTGAGGCTGTACCTGAAGAAGTAGTCCCGCGTCACGAGGAAGACGTGGTCGTGGGCGAGGGCGGCGATCCCCTCGAGGATCGCCATCACGCCGCCGATGATCATCAGCACCCCGGCCAGAACCGTCCAGCCGCTGAGGTGATTCCGAGAGGCCATGGCCCGCTCCTCACACGAGAAACAAGGAGAACGTGGCCGTCGACACCCGAGCCCGCCGGCGGACATGCTGGTCATGCTGCTTCGTCCACGGTTTCACAGCTGCCGGGCACCCGCATCTTCGCCCGCCGCCCGCGCCGCCGCCCGTGGCAGGGGGCCTCGCAGCGTGGCCGTACGCCGGCGGGCGACAGGCGCGGCGCGCCCGCCCGGGCCGCCCAGTTGGCGACCTCGCGGCGGCCCGGCGGGCCGGCGTTCCTCCTCACCGGTGGCACCCGTACCGTTCGGCGATCTCCGGCAGCCGGTCGGCGACCAGCGCATGCGCGGCGGCTCGTGGCGTGGTGCCGTCGGCCGCCGCCCGGTCCAGCATCCGCCCGATCAGCGCCCGCATGGAGCCCCGTATGTGGGCGAAGGCCTGATCCGCGTCCGCCCCGATGTCGCCGAAGAGGGTCCACCACCACCAGGCGTTGGTCCCGGAGTTGACGACCACATCCGGCAGTACGGTGACGCCCCGCGCCGCGAGCGGCGCCTCGGCCTCCGGCAGCACCGGCATATTGGCCGCCTCCACCACCCAACGCGCCGTGATCTCCACCTGGTTGGCGGCGTTCACGCAGTACGACACCGCCGCCGGGACCAGCACCTCGGCGTCCGCGGACAGCCATGCACCGGACGGCAGCTCCGTATCACCCGGGCCCAGCGTCGTTCGGTCCATCGCCCCGAAGGCGTCCCGGCCCCGCAGCAGCGCCTCGACGTCCAGGCCGTCCGGGTTGGCCACGGTCCCCTTCGCATCGGCGACGGCGACGACCACCAGGCCCGCCCGCGCCAGGAACCTCGCGGTGGCGCCGCCCATCGTGCCCAGTCCCTGGAGCGCGACCCGGGTCCCCTCGTACGGCGTCCCGTCCCGGTCGAGGGCCGCCAGCACCGCCTCGGCGACCCCGCAGCCGCCGGCCAGCTCGTCCAGCCCGATCCCGTCCACCGTCACGGCGAAGGCGTCGGCGAGCCGCTGCCGGGCGGCCTCCTCGTCGTCGAGCAGCGGATAGACGGCCTGTATGGAGGAGACCAGCCCGGCCTCGGCGGCCGCCTTGTCGACGAGGTCCTGCGTCAGGCCGAGGTCCTCCCCGGTCGTCCAGAACTGCTCGATGTACGGCCGCATCGCGCGCAGATAGCGGGTCAGCACGCCGTACGCCTGCGGGTCGTGCGGATCGCAGTCGATGCCGCCCTTGGCGCCGCCGAGTGGGATGTAGCGGGCACCGGGGGTGTAGTGCAGCGTCTCTTTCATCGTCATGCCGCGGGCGAGCCCGGTGACTTCCTCGAGCGTGCAGCCTTCCCGCATCCGCAGTCCGCCGCTGGCCACACCGCGCACCAGCCGGTCGATGACGAGATGGCCGCGGCGGCCGGTGAGGGCGTCGGTCCAGGTGAGGGTGATGAGCGGGGCGGGGAGAGCGGAAGGTGCGGAGGGTGCGGTCATGGGGTGGTCTCCTCGGCGGGCTCGGCGGGCGGCTCGGGCAGGTGCGGGCCGGGCGGATACGGGTCGGGCAAGGTGGCCATGACCCGTCGGACACGGCCTAGCGGGGCTCGGGGACGGTGATCACGGTGGGCCCCGGCACGGTCAGGGCGGTGCGCAGCGCCTCGGCGAGCGCGCCGGGGCTGTCCGCGCGGACGCCGTGCCCGCCGTACGCGCGGGCCAGCGCGCCCAGGTCCAGCGGCGGATGGTCGACGGCCACCGGGACGTCGCCCCTCGCCGCCATCTCGTCGCGGATCTCTCCGTAACCGCCGTTGTCGAACACCACGACAGGCAGCGGCAGCGCCAGCCCGGCCGCCGTCGCCAGCTCCTGCACGGTGAACTGCAGCCCGCCGTCCCCGCTCAGCGCGACGACCGGCCGTTCGGGCTCGGCCGCCTTGACGCCGATGGCGGCGGGCAGCGCGTAGCCGAGGGTGCCGAATCCGGTGGGGTGGAGGTAGCGGCCGGGCGGGTCGACGGGCAGATGGGGGAGCGCGCCGTAGTAGCAGCACTGGGCGCTGTCGGAGGTGAGGACCGTGGCGGGCGGCAGTACGGACCGGATCGCGGCGAGGTACGGCAGCCGGGCCGCGTCGCGCTCACCGGTGGCCGCGCCGGACTCGGCGCGCACGGCGGCCGCCGCACCTGCCGACGGGGCCTGCCCGGCCCGTCCCTCGCGGGGCCCGCCCGGCAGCCCCCGCAGCCCGTCCAGCACCCCTCGCAGTGCCTCCCGCGCGTCCGCGACCAGCGCGATGTCCGCCGGCAGGACGGCGTACATCTGCGCCGGATCGATATCGGCGCGGATCAGGGTTCCGCCGATCTCGGGCGCCGCCGACCACAGGTCCGACTCGGCGAGTTCGGTGCCCACGGCCAGGACCGCGTCGCTGTCCGCCAGCCACTTCTGGACGGCGGGGGTGTGCAGGCGTACGCCGAGCGAGAGCGGATGGGACTCGGGGAAGGCACCCTTGCCGTTGGCGGTGGTGGCCACCGGCGCGCCGAGCCGTTCGGCGAGCGCCAGCGCTTCGGCCCGCGCCCCGTGGGCGCCCCCGCCGAGCACCAGCGCCGGCCGGCGGGCCCTCCCCAGCGCCTCGGCCGCCGCCCGCACCGCCTCCGGCGGCGGGCGGACGGGCAGGGGTACGGGCGCGAGCGGCGGCGGCCCCGCCGGTTCGGCGGCCGTCAGCAGATCGAGCGGCACCTCGATGTGTACGGGCCGGGGCCGCCCCGTACGGAAGCGGGTGAACGCCCGGGCGACGGCGGCACCGATCTCCGCCACCGACGACACCCGGTGGCTGAAGGCCGTCAGCTGCCCGAACGCACCGCTCTGGCTGGGCATTTCGTGCAGCAGGCCGGTGGCCAGCCGGGGGTGCCGCAGCGGCATGCCGGGGGAGACGACCAGCAGCGGAACGCTGTCGGAGTAGGCCTGGCCGACGGCGGCCGCGATGTTCATCAGGGCGGGGCCGGTGGTGGTGATCGCGATGCCGGGGCGGCCGGTGGCGCGGGCGTATCCGTCGGCGGCGTATCCGGCGCCCTGCTCGTGCCGGGGTGCGAGGTGCCGGATGCCGTACGCGGCGAGGTGCCGGTAGATCTCCAGGTTGTGCGTACCGGGAATACCGAAGGCCAGGTCCGCGCCGTGGGCGGCCAGGGCGGCGACGAGCGCCTCGCCGCCGGTGATGTCGCGGTGCTTGGCCGCTGTGGTCACCGCAGCCCCCGCGCGGTGCGGTACGCGGCGGTCCCGTAGGCGGTCGGGTCGACGGCGCCGGACCGTTCGGGGGTGAGCGGGACCGGTGCGCAGGGGAGCGGGGGCACGGCGCCTCCAGGCGGTGACAGCGGCGGAAGTAACTGAACCGCGAGTCAGTATCCGGAGCGCCTGAGTGGACTGTCAACGGAAGCTGCTGAATTGCCGTTCAGTAAAGCGGCCGGAGGGCTCACGCGTGGACGGCCCGCATGCTTCGCAGCGAGGCGATGCGCCCCGCCCGGACCCTCGCGCCCGCCCTCCCCGAGGCGCATCATCACGGCGTGACCTCTCACCGCCCGCTGCTCTTCCTCGACGTCGACGGCCCCCTCAACCCCTGGCTCGCCAAGCCCCACCGCCGCCCCGCCGGCTACACCACGCACCGGATGCGGCCCACCGGCTGGGAGCCTCCGCGCGGCCCGCTGCGGGTCTGGCTCAATCCCGGGCACGGGCCGCTCCTGATGGGCCTGGGCTACCGCCTCATCTGGGCGACGACCTGGAAGGAGGAGGCCAACACCTGGATAGGGCCGGTACTGGGACTGCCCGAACTGCCCGCCGTGCAATGGCCGCAGATGCACCGTCGCGATCCGGACGGCGTCCACTGGAAGACCCGGCAGCTCCTGACGCACGCCGCGGGACGCCCGTTCGCCTGGGTCGACGACGAGATCGGCCCGGCCGACCTCGACTGGATCGCCCGCCACCATACGGGCCATGCCCTCCCGTACCGCGTGGACCCGACGAAGGGCCTCCTCCCGGACGACTTCGCCGCGCTGCGGAACTGGGCCGCGGGCGCACCTTGGCGGGACGGAAGTGACTGAGGCGGCTACCGTTACCCCCACAACACGGCGCATCGAGGGGGATACCGAAACCATGGAACTGTCCCAAGTCCGGCTGCTCGTCGAGGACTTCCGCGGCTGTTACCGCTTCTACCGCGATGTCCTGGGACTGGCGCCGCAGTTCGAGGCCGAGGACGGCCCGTACGCGAAATTCCTGTGCGACGGCGGCACGGCGGGGATCGCGCTCCAACTGCGGTCGGACATGGCGGAGTTCGTGGACGATCTGGCCGCACGGCCGGCCGGGTACCGGTCGCTCGTCGTGCTGCGGGTCGACGACGTCGACGGCTATTGCGCGGAGATCACCGGGCGCGGGGCCGTACTGGTCCACGGCCCCGGCCCGATGACGGACCGGATGCGCGTCGCCCACCTCAAGGACCCCGAGGGCAACGTCATCGAGCTTCAGCAGTGGCTGGCCCCGCGCCCGCCCTCCGCGCACTGACCCACCAGCTCCAGCACCGGCCGCAGCCCGCCCGGCCGCCGCTCCACCGGCAGATGGTCGACCGGCAGATACGCGCAGCCCAGCGCGGTGGCCGCGCCGTCCGCCGTGCGGTCGTCGCCCACCATCAGGACCTGTGACGGCGCCAGCCCCAGCCCGTCGCAGGCGAGCGCGAAGAGCTTGGGGTCCGGCTTCTGGATGCCGTGTTCGAAGGACAGGACGCAGTGGTCGAGGGAGCGGTCCAGACCGTGCGCGCGCAGCACCGGCCGCAGGTCCCAGCCGATATTGCTCAGTACCCCGGTTCTGATCCCGGCCTCGTGCAGCCGGGCCAGCACCTCGGCGGCATCCGGGTACGGGGACCAGGCCTCCGGCGTCATATGGCGCTCGTAGAGCGCGTCGTACAACTCCGGCCTGGGGAGCGGGACCTGACGCGCCAGGCCGGTGTAGAGCGCGCGGTGGCGAACGGCATCGCGGTCGCGGATCTCCCACAGGCCGGCCAGTTCGGCGGGGAGCCGGGCGGGGGAGGCGCCGCCGGGCTGCGCACCCGCCCGCTCGAGCGCGGCCGCGGTGCGGGCGAGTTCCGCGTCGTCCATGGCGGTGCCGGACGCGTCGAGGACGGCGCGCAGCCAGGACTCGGCGGGCTCGATCCGCATCAGCGTTCCGGAGAAGTCGAAGAGCACACCTTTGATCGTGGTCATGCAGGCCATCCTCACCGCTGTCCGGCGCCGGGCCAATCCCGGGCGGCCCCGCGGCCCACCCGGCGCGCGTACGCCGGATACGCCGCGGCCGCCCCGGCCACCAGCGCCCCGCCCAGCAGCCAGCCGCCGAGGACATCCGACGGCCAGTGCACGCCCAGATGGACACGGGTGAAGCCGACGCCGACGACCGAGACGGCGACGATCGCCCGGGCCGCCCGCCGCAGGCGCGGGCGCGTCCCGTGCAGCCGCAGCAGCCACAGGACGAGGCCGCCCGCGACCAGCACCGACAGCGCATGCCCGGAGGGAAAGGCCGCGTAGTGCGCGGAGTCCACCGGATCGGGCCAGGTGGGGCGCGCCCGGCCGACCGCCGCCTTGAGCGTCTGCTGGAGCGCCGTACCGGTCAGCGCGGTGCCCGCCACCCACAGCCCCAGCGGCCAGGCGCCCCGCCGTACGAGCCGGAGGACCACCGCCGCCAGCACCGCGCGCATCGTCCACGGGTCCCACACCCAGTCGGTCAGTATCCGGTTGGCCTCCGTCCAGGCGGGCGCGGCGACGGCGCACCGGTGGAGTGCGTTCGCCACGGAGGCGTCCAGGGAGCGGAGCGGGCCCCAGCGCGCGACGACGAGGGCGGTGAGGAGAGCGGAAAGGAGGGCGAGGAGGGCGGAGGAGAAGAACGGACGGCGGACGAACGGGCGGCGCGGGCGGGCCGCCGGGCGCGAGGTCGGTGCCGGAAGTGCCATGGGCCCGATCCTCGCCGACGCGCGGGGGCAGCGGCGAGGACGCGCTACGTCAGCGCGCTCAGCCCGGGAATGAAGGTCACCAGCAGCGGCACGGCCGGGACCAGTGCCGCGAACGCCGTCATCCGCAGCCGGCGCGCGGGCGTGAAGCGGGGCGCGGGCGTCAGCAGCCGGTCCACCCGCTGCGGTACCTGCGCGAGCTGCGGCGGACAGGGGCCGAACACCCCGCGATCCTCGTTGAGTTCGACCAGCGCCAGGGCGATCGTCAGCCGGCCGAAGCGGCGCGAGGCCGAGTCGTCGGCGGCCAGCTCGACCAGCCGGTGGACCTGGTCGCGGAAGGCGGCGAAGACCGGGATCTGCGGGAAGCCGGTGGCCAGCGCCGAGGCGCAGTACAGCAGGACGTCGTGCCGGGCGCGGGCGTGCCCCTGCTCATGGGCGATCAGCGCATCCAGCTGACGGTCCTTCAGCCTGCGCAACGCCGAGGTGGTGATGACCAGTTGGGGGGAGGACTGCTGCAGCCACCAGGCCTCCGGGCGGTCGCCCTCCAGGACCACCAGACGCTCGCCGGACGGCTCCTCGCCGGGCAGCAGCGGGGCACGGCGCAGCAGATCGGCCCGGCTCCGGCGACGGCGGGCCCGCGCGGCCCGTACCTCGCGGGTCAGCGCGACGGCCGTCCAGGCGCCACCGCCCGCCAGGAAGAGGGCCAGCGTCCCGGCCCACGGCCCGTGCGCCTGGAGCGCATACGCCTCGACGACCACCCGCGGCGCGAACCCGAAGACCGGGCTGCGGACGGTCTCCCACGCCGCGGCCGCGCTCAGCGACATCGCGAGCCCGCAGCACAGCAGTACCCCGGCCACCACGCACTGCCACACCCACAGGGCGAGCACCGGCTCGCGGTCGGGCCAGTCGGAACGGGCCATCAGGCGCGGCGCCATCGCCGCGGCCAGCACGCCGAGAACCATCAGCGCGAGGGGGACCATCATGGCGCCAGCCTATGAGCGTGGGCTACCAGTGGGTACGGCCGCGCGATGTATGTGACGTACGCCACCCTTGCGTCAGGTGTGAGAACGCGTTCCGCCAGGAAACCGGCGGCGGGGCGTCCGTCGCAGGTCAGAGCGTCAGCAGCATGGCGAGCATGGCGATGCCCATCGCCACCCGGCAGGCGCGTATGACCGCGGGCCGGCCGGCGGCCACCGCCGCCACCGGCCCCTCGGCCGCCACGGCCGCGGGGACGAGCCGGAGCCCGGCGGCGATGACGAAGACCGTGTAGTACGCGAGCAACACCACGGTCAGCAACGGCAGTCCGCCCGGCGCCGCATGACTCATCGGTCCCACCTGGCCCATCGGTCCCGCGTGGTGCATCTCCGCCAGGTGTGCCGGGCCGCCGCTCCCACCTCCGGCAGCCGCCGCGGGCAGGACCATCGCCAGCGCCATGTAGACCATCGCCAGCGCGCCCACCGCGTGATGGACATGACGCCGCGCCAGCGCCCACAGCCCCATCGCCCCGAAGGCCCCGGCGAACAGCCAGGACGACCACGCCGGCGCGGCCATGGCCGACGCGGGCAGCGCCATCACCGCCATCCCCAGCCCCATCAGCCCCTCGCCCCGCAGCTCTCCCCGCCGCGCGGCCGTGCCCGTACGCGCCCGCGCCAGGCAGTACGCACCCGCCGCACCGCACAGCAGCACCAGCAGCCAGCCGACCAATGGCGGTCCGTGCACGGAGCACCTCCCCACGCCCGGCGTCGCGGGCAGCACCCATCGGTGCGGGGCGGCGCTCCCGCACGACGGCAGACTGCCCAGCGCCGGCCGGGCGCACGGGAGCGCACCGGCGCACCGGGGGAGCGCAGACGGTGCCGGAAGCCGTCAGGGGCGGTAGCGCAGCGGATGGTCGGCGGGGACCTCGGTCACCACGATCCGGTGGCCGTCCGGGTCCGTCAGCCACATCTCGATCAGCCCCCACGGCTCCCGCACCGGCGGGCGCAGCACCTCCACCCCCCGCGCCAGCAGCTCCTCGTGCGCCGCCGCCGCGTCCGCCACCTGGAGCCACAGCTGGAGGGTGCCCGTGGCGGGCTCCGCGGAGCGCCCGGAGACCTCCAGGAAGCCGCCGCCGAGGAAGTACACCGTGCCGCGGTCGGTCCCCGTACCGAACTCCCGGTAGATCTCCAGCCCCAGCGCCTCGCCGTAGAACGCCCTCGAGCGCGCGGGGTCGGACGGCCGCAGCAGCATCCTGCTGCTCAGTACCTGCACCATGGGACGGACCCTACGCCGCCGGGGCGCGCGGGCCGGGGCGGCGGGGCGGCCGGGAGGACGAAAGGCCCTGACATGGCGGTCACCCCTCTTGTTAGCCTCCAGGGGAGCCTCGGAGCTTCACCCCTCCGGCCCTCCCCGCACCCCTCCGCCCGGCCCGAGAGGAACCCGTACACCATGCCCTCCACTAGCGAGCTGACCTTCCGTACCGCCGTCGACGCCGACATACCCGAGCTCGTCGGGCTGATCGAGTCGGCGTACCGCGGGGACGCGAGCCGGGCCGGCTGGACGACGGAGGCGGATCTGCTGGAGGGGCAGCGCACCGACCCGGACGGCGTCGCCGCCGTGGTCCGCAACGACACCGGCCGGCTGCTGCTCGCCGAGCGCGACGGCGAACTGATCGCCTGCTGCCAGCTCGAACACCGCGGTGACCATGCCTACTTCGGCATGTTCGCGGTCCGCCCGGCCCTCCAGGGCGGCGGCCTCGGCAAGGTGATCATCGCCGAGGCGGAGCGGACCGCGCAGGCCCTCTGGGACGCCCGCGAGATGCGCATGACGGTCATCCGCCAGCGCGAGGAGCTCATCGCCTGGTACGAGCGCCGCGGCTACCGGCGCACCGGCGAGCTCACCCCGTTCCCGTACGGCGACGAGCGGTTCGGCATCCCGCAGCGCGCTGACCTGGAGTTCGAGCTGCTGGTCAAGCCGCTCGGCTGACGCCCTGGGCGGCCGCGCGCCGGCCGGTGGACCGGCGCCGGAAGGCCCTACAGCCGCCCGGCCGCGATGATCCGCTCCAGGAACTGCCGGGTGCGGTCCTGCCGCGGGTCCCCGAAGACCTCCTCGGGTGCGCCGCGCTCGAGCACCACCCCGCCGTCCAGGAAGCACACCTGATCGGCCACTTCCCGGGCGAAGCCCATCTCATGGGTGGCGATGACCATCGTCATGCCGTCCTCCTTGAGATCGCGGACGACCCCGAGCACCTCGCCCACCAGCTCCGGGTCGAGCGCCGCGGTGATCTCGTCCAGCAGGAGCAGCCGGGGCCGGGCCGCCAGCGCGCGCACGATGGCCACCCGCTGCTGCTGCCCGCCGCTGAGCCGGTCCGGGTACTCGCCCGCCCGCCCGCCGAGCCCCAGGCGCCCCAGCAGCTCATGGGCGCGCGCCTCCGCCTCGGCGCGCGGTACGCCGTGCACCCGGCGCGGCGCCAGCGTGATGTTGTCCAGCACGGTCATGTGCGGGAAGAGGTTGTAGGCCTGGAAGACCACCCCGATCCGGCGCCGTACCGCGTCCGCGTCCGCCCGGGGGTCGGTGATCTCCGTGCCGTCCAGGAAGATCGCGCCGTCGTCGATCTCCTCCAGCAGATTGGCGCACCGCAGGAGGGTGGACTTGCCGGATCCCGAGGCGCCGATCAGCGCGGTCACGGTGTGCGGCGCGACCTCCAGGTCCACATCCCGCAGGACGACCGTGCCCCGCCCGTACGTCTTGCGTACGGACTCCAGCCGCAGCACCGGCCCACCGGCCGTGCCGTCCCGGTCCCGCGTGCCGTCCGTCGTCCCGTCCGTTGTCGTACTCATACCGTCCCTCCCTGGGCGCGCCGGCGGTCCATCCGGGCGGTGACCCAGTCCGTGAAGCGCGTCATGGGGATGGTCAGCGCGACGAACACCAGCCCGGCGACGACGTACGGCGTGTAGTTGAAGTCCTTGCCCGCGATGATCTGCGCCGCGTAGACCGCGTCCACCGCGCCCGCGATGGAGACCAGGCCGGTGTCCTTCTGCAGCGACACCAGGTCGTTGAGCAGCGGCGGCACCACCCGCCGTACGGCCTGCGGCAGTACGACATGGCGCAGCGCCTGCCCGCTGGTCAGCCCCAGGGACCGGGCCGCGGCCCGCTGCGAGGGATGGACGGACTCGATCCCGGCCCGGAAGACCTCGGCCACATAAGCGGAGTACGTCAGCACCAGTGCCGAACCGCCGAGCACCACCGGGTCGGTGGTCACGCCCTGGAGCCGCAGCGCCGGGACTCCGAAGACCACCATCAGCAGACAGATGATCAGCGGCAGCCCGCGGAAGAAGTCGGTGTACGCGGTGGCCAGGGCGCGCAGCGGGAAGAACACCGGCCCGCGCAGCGTCCGGGCGACGGCCAGCAGCATGCCGATCACCAGCACCGCCGCCCCGCACACCACCAGCAGCCGCAGATTCAGCAGCAGCCCCTCCAGCACTTCCGGCAGCGCCTTGCGGGCGTACTCGGCGCTGAAGAAGGTCGCGCGGGTGCGCGGCCAGCCGGGGGAGTCGGTGACGACGAGGAAGAGGACGACGCCGGTGACCAGGGTGCTCAGCGCGGCGATGGCGGTCGCCCGGCGGGCCCGCGCCCGCCGGAACCGCTCCCGCTCGATCCGCCGGGGAGAGGGCACATAGGCGTCGTCGGCCATCGGCTCCTTCTCCGGCACACCCTTGCCGCGCTGCTCCTCCATGGCGAGCGTGGCGTACTCGCCGTACTCGCCGTTCATTGTGTCCCGGCCGTACTCGCTGCCCTTGTTGCCCTTGCCGTACGTCACTTCAGCACCGGTGCGGCGACGGCGTCGGTCAGCCACTTCTTCTCCAGCGCGGCCAGCGTGCCGTCCTTGCGCAGCGCGTCCACCGCGGCCGTCACGCAGCCCGTGAGCCGGCTCTCCTTGTCCAGGACCAGCCCGAACTGCTCCTTCGCGGTACCGCCGGTCCGGAACTGCCCGACGACCTCGGCGTCCTTGACCTCGGCCGAGGTGATGTAGAACGCGGTCGGCAGATCCACCACGACCGCGTCGACCTGTCCGTTCTTCAGCGCGGACTTGGCCAGATCGTTCTTCTGGAAGACGGCGGGGGACTGGCTGGGACGGATGGTGTCGTTGATGACATCGAGACTGGTGGTGCCGACCTGCGCGCCGAGCTTGGCGTGCTTGAGGTCGGCGACGCTCCTGGCCTTCGCGGCCCGGGAGCCCTTCAGCGCGACGAGTGCCTGCCGCACGTCGTAGTAGCCGGAGGAGAAGGCGACGGCTTGCTTGCGTGAGGCGCTGACGGAGATCTGGTTGATGTCGAAGTCGAACTTCTTCTCGCCGGGCGCGAAGGCGTTGTTGAACGGCACGGTCTCCCAGCGCACCGCGTCCTTGCCGTAGCCCAGTTGCCTGGCGACGGCATAGGCGACCGCCGATTCGAAGCCCTTGCCGTTGGCCGGGTCGTCGTCGGTGAACCAGGGGGCGTAGGCGGGCTTGTCGGTGCCCACGGTGAGCTTGCCGGCCGCGACGGTGGCCAGCTTGCCGCGGTCACAGCCGTGCCGGCCCGGCCCGGCGGCGGAACCGCCACCGGGGGACTCGTCCTGCGGGGCACAGCCGACGGCCGCGGCGAGCAGTACGGCGGTGGCCCAAGGGGCAAGGCGAAGAGGGCGGTTGACGAGGCGCATGGCGGGAGACTGGCCGGGCGCGGGCCCGTCTGTCGAGATCACCGGGCGAAACGTCCGTATGCCGGATGGTTGTTGCGCGCGTGTGAACTGCGGATTTCCGCGTACGGCCGGCCGGTTCCGCGCCCCCGCTACGCCGTGAAGCGCACCGCCCGGCGGATCTCGGGCAGATCGGTCACCACCCCGTCCAGGCCCAGCCCGCGCGCGAGCCGGAGCTGATCGTGGGTGTTGACGGTCCAGCCGAGGACCTTCAGATGGGCGGCGTGCGCGCGCTCGACCAGCTCCAGGGTGAGCCGGCGGATGTTCAGGGAGAGCATGCTCGCGCCGACGGCCTGGGCGCGGTCGACGGCATCGGTGCCGTAGCGGCTGCCCACCAGCGCGGTCCGCACGCCCGGCAGCAGCGTGCGGATCGCGGCCAGCGCCTCGTCGTGGAAGGAGATCACATCGATCCGGCCGATCAGATCGCGCGAGCGCATCACCTCCGCCAGCGCCTGCGCGGCCGCCACGTCCTTGATCTCCGCCTGGAGCGGCGCCTTGACGGCCTCCACGACCTCCTCGAACACCGGGATCCGCTCGCCCCGCCCGGCGTCCAGCTCGCGTAGTTCGGCCAGCGTGCGCTCGGCGATCGGGCCGGTGCCGTCGGTCGTCCGGTCCACGTCCGCGTCGTGCATCACCACGAGCGCGCCGTCCTTGCTCAGATGCAGGTCGAGTTCGATGACGTCGAGGCCTTCGCGTTCGGCGCGCACGAAGGATCGCAGGGTGTTCTCCGGCTCCACGCCCATAACCCCGCGGTGTCCGATGGTGAGAAAGGACAAGGCTGCCTCGCTTCTGTCGGTTCGCTTCTGTCGGTCGGAATGTGTCGGCCCGGAAAGCGTCGGCCGGAAGTATCGGCCGGAAAGTGTCGACCGTCGACAAACTGCTGTCCGAAATGGCGCACAGCCTAATCCGTTCTGTGCCACAGCGCTGTAGGGACAACTCCCCCCTAGTCCGTACGAGTGCCCCGCCATGGGAGTTTCTACGCACCGCCCGTCGGGGGCCGGCGCCGCGCCGCCGCGAGCCGGTCCAGGTCCGCCAGCATCGCCTCGGCCAGCTCCAGCTCCGCCAGATGCTGCCGCTCGCTCCAGCCCAGCGCCACCCGTGGGAACTCCCACTCCGCCACCCGCGCGGCGCGCAGCCGGGCGTCCCGTACCTCCTTGAGTTCGCCGCGGGTCCGCTCGATGTGCCGCTCCACCAGGGCGCGCAGGGTGTCGGGGGCGGCGAGATGGCCCAGCCAGACGCGCAGCACCAGCGGATGTTTGAGGACCGGAGCGCCGGGGTCGCCGGCGCCGTCGGCCCATGCTGCGAGCGCGCCGCGCCCGGATTCGGTGATCGTGTAGCGGCGGGTGGCCCGCGGCTCCTCGGCGCCCGAGCACCGCGACATGGCGTACCCCAGGGCCTCCAGCCGCCGCAGCTCGGCGTAGATCTGGCTGATGGCCGGCGACCAGTAGAAGAACCGCAGCGAGGAGTCGGCCCACTTCTTCAGCTCGTAGCCGGTGCGCTCGCCGCGGAAGGAGAGCAGCCCGAGGACCGCCCACCCGGTGAGCGGCAGCCGCGCGTCGTTCCCCTGCCGGTTCTCTTGCTTGTTGCGGGTATGACGGCTAGTCATATGACTGATTGAAATAAGGAGTTCGCCGGAACGCAACCCCGGGAGACGTCATGAAGTTCTCGGTCATCTTCGAGGCCCAGCTCGCCGATCCGACCGTCGAGCGCGAACGCCAGCTCTTCCATGACTGCGTCGAACAGGCCGTGTTGGCCGAGCGGATGGGCTTCGACCGGATCTGGGCCGTCGAGCACCACTCCCTGAAGTGGTACGCGCATATGAGCGCCCCCGAGATCTTCCTGACCTGGGTCGCGGCCCGCACCAGCACCATCCGCATCGGCCACGGCGTGGTCTGCATGCCCTTCGCCTTCAACCACCCCGCGCGGGTCGCCGAGCGCGCCGCCACCCTCGATCTGCTCTCCGGCGGCCGGCTCGACCTCGGGGCGGGCCGCGGCGGCACCGAGCAGGAGACCTCACTGTGCGGCGTCGACCGGGACCGTACGGCCCAGGAGGTCCAGGAGGCGCTGCGCATCATCGGCAAGGCATGGCAGAGCGACGAGCTGGAGTTCCACGGCGAACTGATCGACATCCCGCCGCATCCGATCCTGCCCCGGCCGCACCAGACCCCGCACCCGCCGCTGTTTTTGGCGTGCAGCCGTACCGACACCCTGCGGCAGGCCGCCGAGATGGGCCTCGGCGCCCTGGTCATGGGCTTCGCGGGGCCGGACGCCATCGCCGAGATGCGCCGTGCGTACGACGCGGCGCGCGCGGCCCGCACCGGCGAGGGGCTGGTCTCCACGTCGGTCAACGATCACTTCTCGGTGCTCTGCCCGACGATCGTGCTCGACGACCGCGACCGCGCCCGCGCCGTCGGGCTGCGCGGTCAGCGGTTCTTCGCCCAGTCGATCGGCTACTGGTACGGCGGCGCCGGGCTGCCGGACGAGGCCGTCGTGGCGGGTGCGAGCGCCGCGGAGGCCGAGGCCGAGCTGCGGCAGGCCGCCGAGCAGGTCGTGGCCCGCCTCAACGAGCAGCACATCCCCGTACGCCCCACCTCCACCGCCACCTTCCACGCCGACCACGCGTATGGCACCGCCGAGGACGCGGTCGCCTACGTGGAGCGACTACGGGCGGCCGGCGCCGACGAGGTCATGTGTCTCATCCAGATGGGCACGGTGCCGCAGGACGTCTGCCTGGAGACCATCCGCCAATGGGGTGAAAAGGTTATTCCACGCTTTGCGGGCGCCTGAGGCCAGGGCCGTTCGCGGTCCGGACGGAAGCTTTGAGGGGTGGTGTGGCATATGCCACACCACCCCTCAAGGTTTCGCGGCCACCCTCGCTCCGACCTCCGGAGGAATGGCGGATTCCGCTGCCAGAACGGGCAGAACGTCTCGATGCTGCCGCCACTCACAGGAAAAATGTGTCTCTGAAGCCGGTCTCGGCAGAATAATTTTCACCGGCTCCTCTTGAGTCGGCGATCTCGCCTGGTTACGGTGGGCGCACAAGAAGATCTACCGCCGGAGGGCAGTCATGACGGAAATCCTTTCGCCTGTGGGTGTCCCGGAGGGCGCCACGACCGCAGAGCGTGTGGTCGAGCACCCGGCGTGGCCCGTCCTCAAGGACGCGGTCGAGGCCATCCGCCCGTGGCAGTCCAAGGACGGCTCGATCGACCTGGAGGCGGCGGGCGCCCCGTCCGCCGGCACCGTCCGCGGCGAGGTTGAGCGCGCCATAGCGGCCGTCGGAGAGCTCGCCCCGCTGCTCCCGCACGACGCCGCCTATCACCAGGCACTCATCACCGACCTGCGCCGCTGGGCCGACGAGGGCTTCGGCGTGCCGGACTTCCTCGACTCCCTGCTCGCCTTCCAGCCCGCCCGGCAGCGCGCCGACGGCCTCCAGCACCTCGTGCTGTTCCCCATGTACACGCAGAACGGCAACCCGGACCGCAACTTCGAGGCCGTCGTGCTGCGCATGGTCTGGCCCGAATGGCTCGCCGAGCTGGAGCGCACCCGCTACGACAACGCCCTCTTCTGCGGGATCACCTTCGAGGACTTCACGGCGGGCTACGACACCCACTCCGCCGTGCTCTTCCCCGAGACCATCGCGGTGCGCGAGGCCCCCGAACGGTTCAGCTGGGGCGGCATCTTCTGCGACCGCGAGGCCGCCCGCTTCCGCCGGGTCAGCGAGGCCGCCATCGAGACGCTCGGCGTCACGCTTCCGCCGGACATCGGCGCGATGCTCGCCGACCAGGAGCGCTGCCAGGAGGCGTTCGTCCTGTGGGACATGGTGCACGACCGCACCCACAGCCACGGCGACCTGCCGTTCGACCCCTTCATGATCAAGCAGCGGCAGCCGTTCTGGATGTACGGCCTGGAGGAGCTGCGCTGCGACCTCACCGCCTTCAAGGAGGCCGTGAAGCTGGAGGCCGAGGGCTACCGCCAGGCGCGTGACGTCCAGTTCGCGGTGATCTTCGACCGGATGTTCCGGTTCCCCGTCACCGGCGACCGGGTCCGCAACTACGACGGGCTCGGCGGCCAGCTGCTCTTCGCCTACCTGCACAAGCACGACGTCGTACGCTGGACGGACAACACACTGCACATCGACTGGGAGCGGGCGCCCAAGGTCACCAACGAGCTGTGCGGCGAGATCGAAAAGCTCTACCGCGACGGCATCGACCGGCCCAAGCTGGTCCACTGGTTCGCCGCGTACGACCTCGTCTCGACCTACCTCGCACCGCACCCGGGCTCGGTCTGGGCCAAGGGGCCGGACGCCCTCGACCTGGACCAGCCGCCACGCAAACTCGTGGACGACGTGCTGCCGGACGAGTTCCCGCTCAGCATGTTCTACGAGGCGCTCCGCAAGAAGCTGCGTACGGTGATCGCCTCCACCAAGGGCATCACGGCCGACAGCGACGCACTGGCGGCGGCGTGACGACCGAGCGGAACACCACCAGGCGGACGGCCGTCCAGGGGCAGGACGAGGAGGCGACGAAGATGGTTACTTCGACGGGCGGCCAGGGGCCGCTGGAAGGCGCGGTCATCGCGGTGGCGGGAGCGGCCGGACCGGCCGGCCGTGCCACCCTGCTGCGGCTCGCCGAGGCGGGCGCGGTGGTGGTCGGCTCCGACGCCGACGCCGAGCGCCTGGCACAGGCCGTCGACGCGGCCCGCTACGCACACGGCGGCGCCACGGTCATAGGGGACACCGTTGACCTCCTCGACCTCGACCAGACCCGCGAATGGGCGGACCGCACGGAGAAGGAATTCGGCCGGATCGACGGCCTGGTCCACCTCGTGGGCGGCTGGCGCGGCTCGTCGACCTTCCCGGAGACCAATCTGACGGACTGGGATGTGCTGCACAAGCTGCTGGTCCGCACCGTCCAGCACACCTCGCTCGCCTTCTACGACGCCCTCGAGCGCAGCGGAAACGGCCGCTTCCTCCTCACCAGCGCGGCCGGTGCCTCCAAGCCCACCGCGGGCAACGCCGCCTACGCCTCCTCCAAGGCGGCCGCCGAGGCCTGGACGCTCGCGATGGCGGACGGCTTCCGCAAGTCGGGGGGTGAGCAGGGTCCGCACGCCGCGGCTGCCATCCTGATCGTGAAGGCGCTCGTCAACGACCAGATGCGCGCCGAGCGACCGAACGCCAAGTTTGCGGGCTTCACGGACGTCACGGAGCTGGCCGAGGCCATCGCCGCTGTCTGGAGCCGGCCCGCCCAGGAAGTGAATGGACAGCGTCTGTGGCTGACCCCCGAGCCGTGAGCGGAGACAAAACCGACGCGCGGCAGCACCACGACACCCAGGTACGCGGCTTCGCCAGTGACAACTACGCGGGCGCCCACCCGGAGATCCTCGCCGCGATCGCCCTCGCCAACGGCGGCCACCAGGTCGCCTACGGCGAGGACGACTACACCGAGCACCTCCAGCGCGTCATCCGCAGCCACTTCGGGCAGCGCGCCGAGGCGTTCCCGGTGTTCAACGGCACCGGCGCCAACGTCGTCGCCCTCCAGGCCGTCACCGACCGCTGGGGCGCGGTGATCGCCGCCGAGACGGCGCACATCCACGTCGACGAGTGCGGCGCGCCCGAGCGGGTCGGCGGGCTCAAGCTGCTCACCGTGCCGACCGAGGACGGCAAGCTCACGCCCGAGCTGATCGATCGCCAGGCGTTCGGCTGGGACGACGAGCACCGCGCCATGCCGCAGGTCGTCTCGATCGCCCAGAGCACCGAGCTCGGCACCGTCTACACCCCCGACGAGATCCGGGCGATCTGCGAACACGCCCATGAGCGCGGCATGCTGGTGCACCTCGACGGCTCCCGGATAGCCAACGCCGCGGCGACGCTGGACGTCCCGATGCGGGCGTTCACCAACGCCGCGGGCGTCGACATCCTCTCCTGCGGTGCCACGAAGAACGGCGCGATCTTCGGCGAGGCGGTGATCGTCCTCAACCCCGACGCCGTACGGGCCATGAAGCACCTGCGCAAGCTGTCCATGCAGCTGGCCTCCAAGATGCGCTTTGTCTCCGTCCAGCTGGAGGCCCTGCTTGCCAAGGACCTGTGGCTGCGCAACGCCCGGCACGCCAACACGATGGCGCAGCGGCTGGCGGCCGGGGTGCGGAAGATCGACGGCATCGAGATCCTCTACCCGGTGCAGTCCAACGCGGTCTTCGCGCGCCTGCCGCACGACGTCAGCGAGCGCCTGCAGAAGCGTTACCGCTTCTACTTCTGGGACGAGGCGGCCGGCGTGGTGCGGTGGATGTGCGCGTTCGACACGGCGGAGGAGGACGTGGACGGGTTCCTCGAGGCGATTCGCGAGGAGATCGGCCGGTAGTCCGCTGCGCTTTTCCTGGGCCGATGTTCGGCTGTCCCGCCGTGGGGGTTTGCCGCCGTTGCGCCTGCGGCGGGCCCGTCCGCTGCGCTTTGCCTGCGCCGATGTGTCGGGCTTTCTCTCCGTTGCGCCTGCGGCGGGCGTTGCCGCTTGCGCGGGGCTGTTCGGCTGCGGGACCGGGCCTCCGGACTCCGTCCTGCGGCCCGGCCCCTCCCCGTTGGGGTGGGAGAAACCGGTGGGGGCGTGCGTCGGTGGTCAGGTGCACCTAGTGGACACAATCAGCGGCACCGGAAACGCAACGCCCGCCCCCACGAGAATCCCCCCACCCACGGGAGGGGACGGACCGTAGCGGCGAAGCCGTGTAGGGCCGTCACCGCACCCGACAAACCCACGCCCGCCGCAGGCGCAACGGCGAGAAACCACCCACGGCGGGCAAGCCGAAAACGCGGCCCAGGCAAAGCGCAGCGGAGGGGCCCGCCGCAAGGCCAACGACGAGACGACGCACGGCGCCGCAGACGACAACGTTCGGCCCAGGCAAAGCGCAGCGGACGGCCCGACCCCTGCACGTTTCCGACGAGGTGTGCGACCTGGCCCCCGGCTTCGGGTATCTCGTGATCGAGGCTCACGGGCTGACCAACGGGCCCAGTGACGAGGCCAGTTCGGGCGTGTTGGACGAGGCCACCCGCCGCCTGGCCGGGCGGCTCGGTGGGCGGGCGCCGCAGGACGATCCGCATATCGCCGCCTGGCGCGCCGCGTACACCGCCTTCGGCACCAAGCCCTCGCGGACCCGTAACTCGGCCGAGGCGCTGGCCAGGCGCGCCCTCGCGGACGGCGGGCTGCCCCGTGTCAACCGGCCGGTCGACGTCTACAACGCCATCAGCGTGGCCCATCTCATCCCCGTCGGCGGCGAGGACCTGGACCGTATCCAGGGGGACATGCGGCTCGTGCGGGCCACCGGCGACGAGCCGTTCGTGACCGCGGCGGGCGGTGCGGAGGCCATCGAGCACCCCGAGCCCGGCGAGGTCGTCTGGTGCGACGACCGGGGCGTCACCTGCCGTCGCTGGAACTGGCGCCAGGGCGTACGCACCCGCCTCACCGAGGACTCGGTCAGTGCGTTGTTCCTGCTGGAGCGGATGGCCCCGATGACGCTCGACGAGCTCACGACGGCGGGCGCCGAGCTGGCCGAGGCGCTGCGGAAGGCCTGCCCGGACGCCCGTGTCGAGATAGGTGATGTCTGGTCGCAGTGACCCGGCGCCGCGGCCCGGCCGCCGGCCGCGGTTACGCGCCGGGCGCGGCCGGCGCGGTGCCGCCGAGGTGCGCCGGGATCCACCAGGTGTCGTCGGCGTCCTTGGGCCGTACCGGGTAGGCGCGCTGAGCCGCCTCCAGCAGGTCCTGGACGCGGGACCGCAGCCGGTCGGTGATCTTCTCGGCCTGCTCGGCGGGGTCGGCCTCCACCGGCTCGCCCACCCGGATCGTGATCGGGAAGTGGTTACGGCCCAGATCGCGCTTGTGGCCCTTGGTCCACAGCCGCTGGGTGCCCCACAGCGCCAGCGGGACCAACGGCACCCCGGCCTCCTGCGCCAGCCGCGCCGCCCCCGACTTGAAGTTCTTGAGGGTGAAGGACTCGGAGATGGTCGCCTCGGGGAAGACGCCGATGATTTCCCCGGAACGCAGCGCGCTCAGCGCGTGCTTGTAGGCGTGCATGCCCTGGGCGCGGTCGACCGGTATGTGCTTCATGGCGCGCATCAGCGGGCCCGACACCTTGTGCCGGAAGACCGACTCCTTCGCCATGAACCGCACCAGCCGCTTGGCGGGGCGCGCCGCCAGACCCGCGAAGACGAAGTCGAGATAGCCGATGTGATTGCTCACCAGCACCGCTCCGCCGCGGCGCGG
This sequence comes from Streptomyces sp. NPDC101227, assembly GCF_044767545.1. Classification (NCBI taxonomy): domain Bacteria; kingdom Bacillati; phylum Actinomycetota; class Actinomycetes; order Kitasatosporales; family Streptomycetaceae; genus Streptomyces; species Streptomyces sp. NPDC101227. The sequence goes on from NZ_JBIWOD010000029.1 coordinate 67,450, forward strand.
AATGTTCTCCGCCCCCGCGATGTCGAACTTGAGGTCGAGCGCCTTGAAAACGGTACGGGCGGCGCCGATCACGGGCGGATAGACGAGCTCGGCCATATCGGGGGACCCCTTCTCTGTGCCTGGGGAGGGTTCTCCCGGCGAAGACTGTGTACAGCTGTAACTTACGCAGCCGTAAGTGTGCGGCCTTCGGGAGATCGTGCCCGATCCCGGCCGTGGCGGCCAGCGTGCCGCCCGCCACGGCCGGGAGATCCTCGTCACGTGAAGACCGGCCGGGACCTGCTCAGCCGGCCGTCCGCCCGGCGGCTCTCCGCAGCAGAAGATACATCTCGCAGCCCAGGCAGAACCCGAAGGCCGCATTGAGGAACGCCGCGGCGAGGGCGCAGCCGGTGGCCGCGAGGCCCAGCCACTGCGGCCCGGCGAAGTAGCCCACCAGTCCCACCAGGGCGAAGAACAACCCGACGCCCTGCGCGAAGCGCGGCGGGGCGGCGCCCTCGAAATCGGTCGGAGGGGGCGGAAGGGGACGTACCGCCACCTTGAACAGCCAGGCGTAGGGGGAGCGCTGGACGCCGGCCACCGCTCCTGTCGCGAAGACCAGCGCCTGCCAGGCGAGCAGCCGGCCGCTTCCGGTGATCAGTACGGCCGCCAGGACGACGGTGGTGAGCGCCGCGCCGAACCGCGGGCCCCGCACGTCGAGCGTGGCGAGGTTGTCGTTGGGCATGGGCACCACCCTCCCGCAGAAAAGTCGGTACCCGGTACCGGGAATCTTTGCGGTCTCGTGAATGCTGAACGCTGAGATGACCGGACTCATGGTGTGCATCGCGGTGCTCGCGGCGGCGAGCGCCTTCGGCGTGTGGCACCGACGCCGCAACGGGAGGCTGACAGTGCGCGACGGCGGTAAGCGGCACGCCGCGGAGGCGGACGCCGAGCGGCTGAGCGCCGCTGACATCGGCGCGGAGCTGGGGGAGCGGGCCACGCTGGTGCAGTTCTCCAGCGCCTTCTGCCAGCCCTGCCGCGCCACTCGCCGGACGCTGGCGGAAGTCGCCGGGATAGTGGAGGGCGTGGCGCATGTGGAGATTGACGCCGAGGCCCATCTGGACCTCGTACGGAGCCTGAACATCCTGCGCACCCCCACCGTGCTGGTGCTGGACGCGGGCGGGGCGATCGTGCGTCGCGGGGCGGGCCAGCCCCGCAAGGCCGATGTCATAGCGGCCCTGGGCGCGGCCGTCCGTGACTGATCCGTGATTGATCTCCCAGATGCCGGGCGCCACTTGACGCTGCGGCCCGAGCATCGTCAGTCTGACGTTATGCGGCCAGGAACCCTTCTGTACGGACGCGCGCACGTGGACCTTCTGCGGACCGCCAGCGCGCGCTGTCCCAGCGTGTGAGCAGCGACGACCCCATCGCTGCCGACAGCCGCGCCGCTGTCGGCCGCCCTGCCTCGGCTCGTACACCACACCAGAAGGACAACTCCATGACGGCCTCGCCCGCCCTCGGCACGCCCCGCACCGCCACCCCCGATCTGCTGCGCTCCGTCTTCCGGCAGCACGCCGCCGGCGTCGCGGTGATCACCGCGCACGGCTCCCGTCCCGTCGGCTTCACCGCCACGTCCCTGACCTCCGTCGCCGCCGAACCCCCGCTGCTCTCGTTCGGCATCGGTACCGGCGCCTCCAGCTGGCCCACCCTCGCCGAGGCCGGGCACATCGGCGTCCACATACTCGGCGAGCATCAGCAGGAGCTGGCCGCCACCTTCGCCCGCAGCGGCGCGGACCGCTTCGGCCCGGCCACCTCCTGGCGCCCCGGCCCCGAGGGCGTGCCCCTCCTGGACGGCGTACTGGCCTGGCTGGTGTGCAAGGTCGTGGCCAAGGTCCCGGCCGGCGACCATCGCATCGTGCTCGCCCAGCCCGTCGCCGGGGACCCCACCGGGCCCGGCCGGCCGCTCCTCTATCACCAGGGTCGCTTCAACGCGCTGCGGGACTGACGAGTTCCCGCGCGGCTTCGTCATCATCCGGTCAGGGCCGTTGGCAACGTCACATTTCAACGGCCTTGATTCGGGGGACGAGACTGGATGTACTGGCTAGTAACATGACGGTCGGCGCGGGGATCCGTATCCGACCCGGAGCCGCCCCAACAGGCGCCTATGCTGCCAGCACAAGGCAGTTCTGAAGAGACGAAGCAGGTAGGAGAGCCGGCGTGAGCTTGAGGATCGTTGTCTGTGTGAAGTACGTGCCCGACGCCACCGGCGACCGGCACTTCGCCGAGGACCTGACCGTCGACCGTGACGACGTGGACGG
>NZ_JBIWOD010000030.1:0-67158 GCF_044767545.1 Streptomyces sp. NPDC101227
CACCCACGGGAGGGGACGGACCGTAGCGGCGGAGCCGTGTAGGGCCGTCACCGCACCCGACAAACCCACGCCCGCCGCAGGCGCAACGGCGAGAACACACCACGGCGGGAAAGCCAACAACGTTCGGCCCAGGCAAAGCGCAGCGGACCGGCTAGGCCGGCTTCAGCTCCTGCCGCTGGCGGCCCAAGCCGTCGATTTCCAGTTCCACCACGTCGCCGGGCCTGAGGTAGGGCTTGGGCTCCGGCTGGCCCATGGCGACGCCGGCCGGGGTGCCGGTGTTGATGACATCGCCCGGGTAGAGGGTCATGAACTGGCTGACGTAGCGGACGACTTCCGCCACCGGGAAGATCTGCTCGGCGGTGGTGCCGTCCTGTTTGAGTTCGCCGTTGACCCACAGGCGGATGCCGAGCGCCTGCGGGTCGGGTACCTCGTCGGCGGTTACCAGCCAGGGGCCCAGCGGGTTGAACGTCTCGCAGTTCTTCCCCTTGTCCCACTGGCCGCCGCGCTCGATCTGGAACGCGCGCTCGGAGACATCGTGCGCCACCGCGTATCCGGCGACCGCGGCCAGCGCCTGCTCGTCGCTCTCCAGGTAGCGGGCCGTACGGCCGATGACGACCGCCAGCTCCACCTCCCAGTCGGTCTTCTCGCTGCCCCGGGGTACGAGCACCGTGTCATCGGGGCCGACGACCGTGTCCGGGGCCTTCATGAAGATGATCGGCTCCTCGGGGGTCGCGGCCCCCGTCTCCCGGGCGTGGTCGTGGTAGTTCAGCCCGATGCACACGACCTTGCCGATCCCGGCCACCGGGGCACCGGTGCGCAGCCCGGAGGCGTCGAGTGCGGGCAGTTCGCCGGACGCGGCGGCGGCGCGGATCCGCGCCAGCGCCTCGTCGTCCGCGAGCAGCGTCCCGTTGATGTCCGGGACCAGGCCGGAAAGGTCCCGCAGGACCCCGGTCTCGTCGAGCAGCGCCGGGCGTTCCGCCCCCACCGTTCCGACACGCAGCAGCTTCATCGGTACAACTCCCGTGGTCGAAGGGTCGGCCCGGGAAGGGGTCTTCCGGGGCCGGCCGATGGGGGACGGCCATCGAGCGATTTGGTCGATCGTCCAAGAACGGGGTCCAGTCCGCAAGACCCCGTTCAGGGAGTGGACCATTACTGAGGGGTAGTAACGGTTTCCGGCGAGGTGGCTTCCGCGGCCTTGGTGCCATTTTCCGCCCGCTTGGCGTGGTGCCTGGCCCTGGCCGCCCGCTGCCGTGCGGCGCGGGTCCTGGGCGCGTGGCGCTTAGCAGGGTTGCTCCCCGGCGCCGCCTTGCCCTTGCCGGGTGCGGCGGCGTCCTCCGCGGGTGTGGCGTCGCTCTTCGTCCGGGTGGGCGCCCCGCTCGCCGGCTCCGGCTCCGCGCCGCCGCCCGGCTTCCGGTCCCGGTGCAGCAGCGCCCGCTCGCAGGCGGTCCAGGCCGTCGTCGTCACCATGTAGAGCCCGGCCGCCAGCGGGACCACGGCCACGGTGATCAGCGTGCCGAACGACAGCAGCGGCATCAGCTTCGTCATCCCGCCCAGGCCGGGCAGCGCGGGAGCGCCTCCGGGGGCCGGCGCGGGGGCGGCGGCCGTCGCGGCCCGTGCGCGGCGGAAGTTCCAGGTGGCGACCGCGGCGATCAGGACGAACAGCGCGAGATAGACCCGGCCGTGGGGCCCGAACGGCCCGCCGTCGGCGAGCGCGTCGCTCCAGTGCCCGCCGAGCGGGGCGCCCAGCAGGGTGTGGCCGAGCAGGGTGCCGCCCCCGGTGGAGAAGAGGTGGTACATGAGGAAGAAGACGGGGAGCTGGAGGAGGGTGGGCAGGCAGCCGGCGAGGGGGGAGGCGCCGGTCTTGGCGTAGAGGTCGGCCATCGCCTTCTGCAGCCGCTCCGGGTTGCCCTTGTGCTTGCGCTGGAGCGCGGCGACCTGCGGGGCGAGCGCGGTGCGGGCCTTCTCGCCGCGGGCCGCGGCGCGGGCGAGCGGGTGCAGCGCGGCGCGTACGGCGAGGGTGAACAGGACGATGGCGGCGGCCGTGGCCGCGGTGCCGAAGAGCGGGGTGATGGCGTCGGCGCCGCGCGCCAGACCCTCACCGAGGATGTCGAAAACGGACATGGGTGAGCCCTCCACGGGTCTCGTCGTGCCGGGAGAAAAGCGGATGCGGCGTGACGAGCGGCGTGGACGCGGGGGAACTGCGGGAAGTGCGGAAAGCGCCCGGCGTCTACGCGGCCGTCGGGAGGGAACGGCCCGGTGCTCGGGGACGCGGGCGGCCGGCCGCGTCGGGATCGCGCTGGGGCAGGAATGCCGTACGGCGCTCGCGGTCGCGGATGGCCGTGCGGATCCGGCCGGGCGGCAACGGCCGGGCGCGGTCGGCGAGAAGGAAGGCGCTGCACAGCAGCAGGACCGCGGCGGTGGTCGCGGCGGCCGTCAGAGCCGACGTCAGGCCCGTCTGGGCCAGCAGGAGTCCGGCGACCAGGAAAAAGAGCGCGGAGGTGTACAGGCGCCAGGCGTCGGCGATGCGGTACATCCCTGGTCCTCCTCGCGCACGGTCCTTGTCGTCTTCCGCTCAAGAGTAGCCGGGGCTCTGGGCAGGCGGGAGACCGACCGGTAACTTGCCCTCCCTGCCGCCGGGGACGGGCGGCGGATCAGGGGGAATCAAGGGGGAACACCTAGGAGGTGCTGTGCGCGACATCAGCGTTCCGGCCCTGGCGGCGCCGCTCCGGACCGGCGGCCTGGCCGACTCCGTCTTCGACACCGCCGCCTACCAGCCGGACTTCGCCCAGCTCGCCCGCCGCGACGACAGAGCCCCGGGGGTCTGGCGGGATGTGACGGCGGCGGAATTCCGCGACGAGGTCATGGCGCTGGCCAAAGGGCTGCTGACGGACGGGGTCCGGCCGGGCGCCCGGGTCGCGCTGATGTCCCGGACCCGCTACGAGTGGACGCTGTTCAGCTATGCGCTCTGGGCGATCGGCGCGCAGCTCGTACCGGTCTATCCGACCGCCTCCGCCGAGCAGTTGCGCTGCATCCTCGCGGGCGCGCGGGTCTCCGCGATCGTCGTCGAGAACGAGGTGGGGGCCATGACCGTGGCCGCTGCCTGCGACGAGTCGTCGGAGCTGCGGCGGCTGTGGCAGCTGGACCGGGACTGCGTCCGGCGGCTGGCCGAGGAGGGCACGCGGCTGACCGACGCGGATGTGCACCGGCTGCGCCGCGCGGTCACCCCCGGCTCCATCGCCGCGATCGTGCACACCTCGGGGACCACCGGGGTCCCCCGCGGCTGCGTGATCACCCATGCCAACCTCGCCGCCGAGTGCGACACCCTCTACGCGGGCTGGGGCGGGCTCCTCGCCGCCCCGGGCGAACGCCCCTCGCTGCTGGCCTTCCTGCCGCTGGCGCACATCTACGGGCTGATGGTCCAGGTGGCCTGTATGCGCGGCGGTGTGCTGCTCGGCCACCAGCCGGACCTCGCCTCGGACGCGCTGCTGGCGGCGCTGGCGTCGTTCCGGCCGACCTTTGTGTTCGCGGTGCCGTACGTCTACGAGAAGATCTGCGACCGCGCCCGCATGGCCGCCGAACAGGCCGGGCGGCGGCGGCTGTTCGATGCGGCGATGACGGTGGCGGTGCGGTACGCGGAGGCGGTGGCGGCGCAGGCGCAGGGCACCGGGCGCGGCCCCGACCCGTTCCTGCGGGCGCGGCACGCGGTCTATGACCGGCTGGTCTACTCCCGTATCCGGGAGCTGCTGGGCGGGCGGGTGCGCACCGGGGTCTCCGGCGGCTCGCCGCTGCTGCGGGAGCTGGGCCTGCTCTACGCCGGCGCCGGGATCACGGTCTACGACGGCTACGGCCTGACGGAGACCACCGGGGCGATCACCGTGCAGCCTCCGGGGCGGGTGCGGTTCGGGACGGTGGGGCTGCCGCTGCCGGGCAGCGCGGTGCATCTGGCCCTGGACGGCGAGGTATGGGTGCGCGGCCCGGTGGTGTTCGCCGGCTATCTGGACGAGGGCGATGCGCCGGGCGGCGGGCTGTACGACGGCTGGCTGCCGACCGGTGATCTCGGCCATCTGGACGACGACGGCTATCTGGTCATCACCGGCCGCAAGAAGGACATGATCATCACCAGCGGCGGCAACAGCGTGGCCCCCCAGGGGCTGGAGGAGCGGCTGCGCAGCCATCCGCTGATCTCGCAGTGCGTGGTGGTCGGCGACAACCGGCCGTATGTGACGGCGCTGATCACCCTGGATCCGGAGGCGCTGGCGCACTGGCGGCGGCTCGGCGCCGGCCGGGACGACGCCCGGGGGCAGGACGACGACGCGTACGGCCCGGGCGCGGTGTTCGGTGACGGCGGCGCGTACGGCCGGGACGGCGCGGAGGTCCTGGTCGGCGCGCGCAGCCGGCACGGCGCGTACGGCCAGGCGTATGCGTTCGGCGACGGCGGCGCCTACGGCCAGGGCGCCGGCGGCTTCGGGCCGGACGGCCGGGACCCGTCCCCGGAAGAGCAGGTACGGGACGAGGTCCGGCGGGCGGTGGCGCGGGCGAACAGCGCGGTCTCGCGCGGCGAGTCGATCCGCGCGTTCCGCATCCTGCCGGGCGAGTTCAGCCAGGAGGACGGGCTGATGACACCGTCGCTGAAGCTGCGCCGGGCGGCGATCGTACGGGCGTATGCGGCGGAGATCGACGCCATGTACGCGCAAGGTGAGCGCGAGCTGCGCGAAACCCGCGCGGAGCGGCGGAGGGCGGCGGCCGCGGGACCGTACGCACGCTGAAGTCCGCGCCGTTCAGGTGGCCGGGCCCGTACGCGGACGGTAGCAGCGCCGCGCCGGGCCCGGCCGTTATTTGTCCAGGGGTGAGGACCCCGGGCCACGGGCCCGGCCCGGCCCTTAGCGTCCGGTGGCATTCCGGTGGGCCCCACCCGGGGGCCCACCACGGAGACGAACCGGGAGGCCATGTGCGGTCGATCATCAGCAACTCCGCAGCATCCGGGCGGACCATCGCCACCGGACTGGTCGTAGCGGCGCTCGTGGCCACGCTCGCGGCGCTGCTGCTGCCCGTACAGCTCTTCGGCGAGACGGCCGCCGCCGCCACCAACACCGTCTCGTACGACGACGACGGCGGCGGCACGGTCACCACCCGCTTCGGGCCGCTCAGCCCCATGGACCGGGACTTCGTGCGCAAGGTCAGGCTGGCCGGGCTGTGGGAGATGCCCGCGGGCCGGCAGGCCCAGGAACGCGGGAAGACAGCCGCGGTGCGCACGGCAGGCAACCACCTCGTGGCCGGCCACACCGAACTGGACCGGCGGTCGGTGGAGGCCGGGAGGGCGCTGGGCATCGCGCTGCCCAACCAGCCCACCCCCGAGCAGCAGGGCTGGCTCGCGCAGCTCAACTCCGCCTCGGATGCGGAGTATCCCGCCCTCTTCGCCGAGCTGCTGCGCCGGTCCCACGGCAAGGTCTTCGGCCTGATCGCGCTGGTCCGCGACCAGACCCGCAACTCGATGGTGCGCGCCCTGGCGGACAAGACCAACTCCACCGTGCTGGACCACATCACGGTTCTGGAGAAGACCGGCCAGGTCGACTTCAACACGCTGCACAGCAGCTGAGCCGCCCGTCACCCCCCTCACACCGGACGAAGCGAAGTGATCTCATGAAGCAACGTCAAAGCCAACAGGGCCACAAACGCTCGCGCCTGACGACCAGAATGATGGTGGGGGCCGCCGCGCTCCTGCTGGGCGGCGGCGGGCTGGCGGCGGTCGCCACCACGGCGCTGGCCGGCAACGCCGAACCGGACGCGACCGCCGGCCATCAGCACACCGCCGTGGCCACGACCATCTCCTGTCCCGACGTCGGCGAAAAGCTGCGGCAGGTACCGCAGAGCGCCCAGCTCCAGGTCTCCAAGGGCCTGGCCGCCCTCGACCGCCAGGTCCACGACGCGTACCACAGGTGGATGGAGGGCGGCGACAGCGCCGTCCTCACCACGCTCAAGCATCAGCGCTCGCGCACCATCGGCACGATGGTCACCGCCATCAACAGGAAAGCGCCACGACCGGACTATCTGCTGAAGATGAGCGGCTGCACCACCAAGCCGGTCGACGAGGGCGCGGGCGCCGGCGGTTTCGACTCCACGAAGTCCACCGCGAACGGCTGGTACCAGGGGCAACTGCCGCAGCAGGGCGGGCAGCCGGAACAGGGGCAGTACCAGAGCCAGCAGCCGGGCCAGAGCCAGCAGCCGGGCCAGGAGCAGCAACCGGGCCAGGAGCAGCAGCAGGGCCAGCCTGGCGGCCCCTCGCCCGACGACTTCGTCGACATCAACAACGTTCAGCCGAACGCCGACGCTCCCCCGTTCGCCGCCCCCAACGGGGGCAACGCGACAACCGGTACCTTCACCACCGAATGCGGCCGCAACGAGGAAGGCCATTTCAACCCCGACAACGTCATCGTCACCCCGGGCGTCAGCAACGGCGCCCACCACACCCACGACTACGTCGGCAACAAATCCACCGACGGCTCCTCCACCGACGAGTCCCTCGCGGCCTCCGACACCACCTGCAACAACGGCGACCTGTCCACGTACTACTGGCCGGTGCTGCGCAAGCTCGACGGCCAGGCGGAGCAGAAGCCCGGCGCCGCACAGGACGCGAACGTCGGCTCGGTGCTGACCCCTGCCACCGTCACCCTCACCTACCGCGGCAGCCAGGCCGGCCAGGTCAGGGCGATGCCGCGCTTCCTGCGCATCATCACCGGCGACGCCAAGGCCTTCACCAACGGGACGGACAACGCCAACGCCTCGTGGAGCTGCACCGGTTCCGAGGACCGGCAGCTGAAGGACAAGTATCCGCTCTGCCCTCAGGGTTCGCAGGTCGTGCGTACCTTCGCCTTCCAGAACTGCTGGGACGGCCGTAGCACCGACAGCGCCAACCACCGCACCCACGTGACCTTCTCGGACCGCAACGGCAACTGCCCGCAAGGCTTCACGGCGATACCCCAGCTGGTGGAACGCCTCACCTACGACGTGCCGCAGGGCGCCAGCTTCGCGGTGGACAGCTTCCCCGAGCAGCTGCACAAGCCGGTGACCGACCACGGCGACTTCATCAATGTGATGCCGGACGACCTGATGAACAAGGCCGTCGACTGCATCAACAGGGGGCAGAAGTGCACCTGACACGCTGAACCGCTGACCGTACGCCGGATCAGCAGCACGGCGCTCGCAGCCCCTACGGGAGAGGGGAACAGATCCCGTAGGGGTTGCGAGTGCCCCCTGGTGGGCCACAACGCGGCGGCCCCGAGCCGGTATTCCCGGGCTCGGGGCCGCTTGCTTGTGTCTGGGTCGTGGAACCGATTACCTCAGGTGCGTCGGTGGGAGCGGACTCCCGTCGCCCGTCAGAGGCCGTTCACCCGGGCCTCCCTGGCCATGCCCAAGGGCCGGATACTCGAGGCCACGCTGCGGGCGCGGCGGCCGGCGCGGGCGCGGTAGCTGCGGACGTGGGCCATCAGGCGGCGGCTGCGGAGCGCCATTTCCAGTTCGAAGCGGGAGCGGGGGTCGCGGAGGACCGGGCCGAAGAGCTTCTCGATCTGGCGCAGGCGGTAACGCACCGTCTGCGGGTGGACATGGAGGAGCTTGGCCGCTTCCGGCGCACCGCCACCTTCCAGCCACGCCAGCAACGTGACTTCCAGGCGTTCGCTCTGACGCGGCGTGAGTTCCTCGAGCGGGCCGAGCCAACGGGAGGTCAGGGCGTCGGCGAGGGACTCGTCCTGGAGGAGGAGCAGCGCGGAGAGGTGGTCGTCGACGAACGCCGCCCGCGACTCGGGGCCGACCCGGCTCGGGGCCAGCGTCAGCAGATAGCGGGCCCAACGCAGCGAGGACGCGGCCTCGGTGGCCGGTACGACGTGCCCGACGGATGCCGCCCGGCCTTTGAGCGCCGCCTCGAGGCGGGCCCTGGTCTGGGTGGCCGGGTCGGGGACGAACAGGCAGGTGTCGCCGCCCACGGTGCCGATGAGCGCATGGCCCAGGGCGGCGGCCAGTTGGGGCGCCTCGACCGGCGTGGCGAGGACGACGGCCTGGACGGTGTCCGGGACCGGCCAGCCGGCGGCGCGGGCCAGGTCGTCCAGACCCCCCTCCGGCACGTCGCGGCGCCCGGCGAGGACGTCGAACAGGTCCTGCCGAGCCTTTGCGACAGGCATGGGTGTGACCACCGACGATACGGCCGGAGGTTTACTTCGCGACTCTTTTTGGTACCCGAGACATGTCAGCAGGGCCTGTTCAAGTGCCCATTGTGCGTCTTCTACGGGAGTATTACCGAGAAGTGCCGCCATTGCGGGAAATCCACGCTGCAGCTCGGCGACGACCTTCTCCGCAAAGTCCGGGATTTCCCTTCTCACCATGCGGTTCCACTCGCCCCGGGGGCGTGACCAGATGTGGTTCAGGAGATCACACATCGCTACCTCGATCCTGGCGGGGATGCGGCTTGGACAGGCGCTGAACTCCCCCGTGCGCCTGAGTCGGCATCATCGGGAGTCTGCGCGCGCGACCGCGATGCCGGTGCCGGAATTTGTCACAGCGCGATAAAGCTTACGAAAGCGCAACGCCGTTCGGAGATGCTTTTGCACATCCGGATTACGGCCCTGCGTATTCGCCCGGTCACTGAATGTTCAGTGTTACCGGCGGTCACGCAAAAGTGTTACCGGCGGTCACCCGAACAAATGACCCGGCACAAATGCCGCCGCAATACCGACGCCGGGAGATTTCGTCAACATTTGCACCCGCAACCCTGCCCCGCCACTGGGAGGTCCGATGTCCGCACCTCGTCTGCAGAGCCGGCAGAACCGCCGGAGCGGATCAAGTCAACAGAACCCAGAGGGACTTACGAGCCGTCATGCGCGCCGCGCGCGTCCCTCACCCGCTCCACGCCGCCCCCGGCGGCCGCCCGGAGAACCCGCCCCGCCGTCCCGCCGTGTCACCGGCAACCGCCTCGGCACCACCGCCACCACAACCGCCGTGCTGCGCCCGGCACTTCCGGCCGCGCTGCTGCTCTTCCTCGCGGTCACCGTGCATTCCGGCGCGATGGACACCGCGATGCGGTTCCTGGACTTCGGCGCCGGGGTACTCGCCCTGGTCGCACTGTCCGTCACCGTGCTGTGGGGACTGGCCGCCACCGACCGGATGGTGCTGCACTCGGGCCACCGGCTGCTCGCACAGGCCGTACACCGCGGCACCGGCATCGCCGGCCTCGGCTTCCTCGGCCTGCACATCTGGGTGAAGATCGCCGAGGGCCGCACCGGCGCGCTGTCCGCCGCGGTGCCCTTCACCGACGGCGCCCGGCCCTTCCTCATCGGCCTGGGCACGCTCGCCGCGTACGTCTTCCTCGCGGTCGCCGTGACCGGCGCCGTGCGCGGCGCATTCACCGGCATCGCCGGCTCCCGCTGGTGGCGGGCGCTGCACATGAGCGCCTACGCCGCCTGGGCGCTGGCCCTGGTCCACGGCCTCAAGTCCGGCCGTCAGGCCGCCGGCTGGGCAACCGCCGGCTACGCCCTGTGCCTGGCCGCGGTGGCCGTACGGCTCGCCCTGCGGCTGCGCGCCGCGCGCCGCGGCTGACGCGCCAGGACACACCGGCACCAAGAGCAGGAAACTCAGGAGAACCCCATGACCGCCCCCGCCCCCACCCGCCCGCTGCCCGTCGTCCCCTCGCCCGAACCCCTGCCGACGCTGGCGTCCCTGGGACCGCCGCGGCTGCTGGCCGGGCTCGACGAGGCGCCGCGCCTGGACCGGGTTGCGCATCTGGCCCGGCACGGCGGGCTGCCCACCCTCACCTCACAGGAGCTGGTGGCGCTCGCCGAGGACACCGATCTGCGCGGCCGCGGCGGCGCCGGCTTCCCCTTCGCCCGCAAGCTGACCGCCGTCCTGGACGGCATGCGCCGCTCCGACGGCAAGGCCGCGGTGGTCGTCAACGGCAGCGAGGGCGAGCCCAGTTGCCTCAAGGACACCGCGCTGCTGCTGCACGTACCGCATCTGGTGCTGGACGGCGCGCTGCTGGCCGCCGAGGCGCTCGGCGCGCAGGAGGTCGCGATCGGGGTGACCAGGGAGGACGTGGCCGGTTCGGTGCAGCGCGCCATCGACGAACGCGGCCCGGTGCGCCCGGTGTTACGGGTCACCCTGCTGACGGAGCGGTTCGTCACCGGCGAGGGGTCCGCCATGACGAACGGACTGGGCGGCGGGCCGGGCCTGCCGTCGGGCCGCAAGATCCGCTCCAGCGAACGCGGCCTCAACGGCCTGCCGACCCTGCTGTCCAACACCGAGACCTACGCCCAGCTCGCGGTCGCCGCCCGGCTCGGCGCGCTCGGCTACCGCACCGCCGGCCTGCCCGCCGAGCCCGGCACGCTGATGCTCACCGTCGCCGGCAACCGGGTCGTGGAGGCCCCCTACGGCGTCCCGCTCGCCCGGGTCCTCGCGCTGTGCGGGCTGGACCAGGGGCAGGGTGTGCTGATCGGCGGCTACCACGGCACGTTCATCTCCCCGGTCGACGCGGCGACCGCGACCCTGTCGCGGGACGCCCTGGCCGCCCATGACGCGGTGCTGGGCGCCGGGGCCGTGCTGCCGCTGCCGTACGACACCTGTCCGGCGGGCGAGACCGTACGGGTCGCGCGCTGGATGGCCGCCGAATCGGCGGGACAGTGCGGGCCGTGTGTGCTGGGCCTGCCCGCGCTCGCCGACCAGCTCGACCGCGCCGTGCGGGGCGGCGGGGAAGCCGCGCTGGAAGCCGTGCAGGCCCGGATGCGCGCCGTGGAGAGGCGCGGGGCCTGCAGCCACCCGGACGGCACCGCGCGCTTCGTGGCCTCGGCCCTCGCCGCCTTCCCCGAGGAGTTCGAGCGCCATGCGCGGGGGTTCGGGTGCGGCCGCCCGGTGACCGGGGCGCTGCCGGTCACCGGGCACCAGCCGCCGCCGCTCACCACACCCGCACCCACGCGCTCACCGGCACCGCCACAGGAGCGGCTGCTGGTCGACTGGACGCTGTGCCGCGGCCACGGCCTGTGCGCCGATGTCGTACCCGGCATCGTCAAGCTCGGCCCTGACGGCTATCCGCAGCAGGCCAGCATGCCGATGCCGGCCCGGATGCGGCGCCGGGCGCAGCTCGCGGTACGGCGCTGCCCGGCGCTGGCACTGCGCGTCCAGAACGCCAACTGACCGGCCCCTTCCCGTTTTTGTCATCCGGGAGAAATTTCCACGCCCGCTGAACGCGGCGCCCCCACCACCGCGTATCCCTCCCACGACAGCACCCGAGCCGAGCCACCACCGACAGAGGAGAGACCATGACCATCACCCGACGTCGTGCCGGACTTGCCGCCACCGCACTCGCCACCCTGGCCCTCACCGCCGCCTGCGGCAGCAGCGGCAACCAGAGCTCCGGCACCACCCCCACCACCGACGTCGTCCAGCCCGCGGGCCAGGGCACCAGCGACTACGGCTACGGCTCCTCCGGCGGCCAGGGCGACGACGGCTACGGAGGGCAGGCGGGCGGAGGCGACGGCAAGGCGGCGAAGGAGTGGCCGAGCGCGGGAAAACTCGCGCTGCGCGAGGCCCCCGAACTCGGCCCCGTCGTCACCGACTCCAAGGGCATGACGCTCTACCGCTTCGACAACGACACCGCCAAGCCGCCCAAGTCCAACTGCTCCGGCTCCTGCGCCACCACCTGGCCGCCGGTCCCCGCCGACGGCTCCAGCGCCCCCGCGGGGATCGACAAGAACGCGCTCGGCTCGGTCACCCGCGCCGACGGCACCAAGCAGCTCACCATCGGCGGCTGGCCCGCCTACCGCTACGCCAAGGACACCAAGGCCGGCGACACCAAGGGCCAGGGCGTCGGCGGCACCTGGAACGCACTGGCCGCCGACGGCAAGAAGGCCGGCGCCCAGCAGAGCGGCGATGTCTCGGTGTTCAACCAGCCCGAGCTCGGCAAGATCCTCGTCGACGGCGAGGGCCGTACCCTCTACCGCTTCAACAAGGACAGCGCCTGGCCGATGAAGTTCGGCTGCAACGACGCCTGCCTGGACACCTGGAAGCCCGCCAAGCCCGCCGACCGCTCCAAGCTGAACGGCATCACCCCCAAGCTGATCTCCACCGTCACCCGCCCCGACGGCACCCGCCAGCTGGCCGTCGACTGCTGGCCGGTCTACTGGTTCACCGGCGACAAGCAGCCCGGTGACATCAACGGCCAGGGCAAGATGGGCCTGTGGTTCGCGGTCTCCGACAGCGGCAAGAAGATCACGACGACTCCGGCCGGCTGACCGCTGCCGCCCTGGGGAACTCGTCGTCCAGCGCCAGCACTTCGGCATCCGGCCGCTCGTCCCTCTCCCGCGGCCCCAGCCAGGCGACCGCCAGCGCCACCGCCGCATTCACGGCGAGCCCGATGATCCCCGCATTCATCCCCCACAGCGGGTCGTGCCCGGTGAACACCAGCGCACACACCAGCGTGAAGCCCGCCACCAGGCCGCTCACCGCGGCGTGCACCGTCAGCCGCCGCCACACCAGCCCCAGCAGCAGCATCGGCACGAGCTGCGCCATGCCCTCGTACGAAATCAGGGACAGCCGGACGAGGGTGTTGGGGGCGGTGTAGGTCAGCAGGAGCGCGAGCGTTCCCGCGGCCACCACGACCACCTGGGACGACAGCTTCTGCCGGCCGGCCAGCCGAGGGATCGCGCCCAGTACGCTCCTCCCCCACATCGTGCCGATGACCAGCATGAACACGGCCATCGGCACGATGGAGGAGAGGGCGGCGGCGGCCCCGGTCAGGCCCACGGCCCAGGCCGGGAGGGAGTCCACGACCATCTTGAACAGCGCGAGATTGGAGTCCGCGCCGGCCAGCCCCGGCACCACGAACAGCGCCGCGAGACCGAGCAGCATCGGCACGAACAACAGGACGTTGTAGAAGGGGAGATACATGGCGTTGCGGCGCAGCGCATCGGCGTTGCGGGCGCCGAGATAGCCGGCGACGGTCGTCGGGAAGATCACCACCGTGAGGGAGTTGATGACGGTGGTGGTGGCGAACCAGACCTGGCCGAGGCCGCCGGACGCGTGCCCGGGGAAGGTCAGCCACTGCGGCTTCTCGGCGACGAGGCGGTGCAGGAGGGGGCCGTAGCCGTCGAAGTAGTGCATCGGGACGTAGATCGCGAGGAAGCCCAGGGTCCCGATGACCAGGATGTCTTTCAGTACGGACACCCAGGCGCTGCCGCGCAGTCCGCTGATCACGACGAAGGCGGTGGTGACCGCGAACGCCAGGAAATAGGCCCAGTTGAGGCTGATGGCACCGTAGGAGATGGTGGAGACGACCACGCCCATGCCGGTGATCTGGAGCTGGATGTACGGCAGCAGGCAGACGGTGGCGAGGACGGCTACGGCGGCGCCGAGCCAGGGCCGCCGGTAGCGGTGGGCGACGATGTCGGTGATGCCCACCAGGCCGTGCCGGCGGGCATAGGCCCACAGCATCGGGCCGACGACGTAGCCGATCGCATAGCCGCAGGACATATAGGCCAGGACGTAGAGGACCGGGGCGCCGGAGTTGTAGCCCCAGCCGGCCGCGCCGAGATAGCTGAAGCTGGTGTAGCTCTCGCCGGCCATCAGCACCCAGATGAAGACGGTGCCCAGGCTGCGGCCGCCCACCGACCACTCCGCCAGCCCGCCGCCGCCCTCTCCCGCGCCGCGGCGGCGCACCGCGAGCAGCCCGAGGGCGACGGTCAGGGCCATGAAGCCGCCGAAGACGGCGGTGGAGACGGTGGCGTTCATGACCGGCCCCGCTCACTGTCGCCGCGCCGTGCCAGCCACACCGCGAGCGGGGTGGCGAGCGTCGCCAGCAGCATCCAGGCGAACAGGAATGGCAGCCCGGCCACGGTCGGCGTCACCCGGTTCACCAGCGGCAGCACCACCAGGAACAGCACATAGGGCAGCAGCAGCCACAGCAGCGCGGGGCGCCTTCTCGAACCCGGCGGACGGCCGGCGGGGAACTGGTTTCGCACGTCGGAAGAGCCTAGGTCCTGTCGTCCGGCTCCCGGCCGCGCTCACCGGAACTGTGTCGACCGCAACACCGCCCAGACCACCAGCCGGTAGGTGGAGGTGAATTGCGGCGTACAGGTCGTCAGCGTGAGATACGAACCGGGCTCGGCGAACCCGTACGCGGGGTGGACGCTGCTGCGGGGGACGGCGGCGAGGACGGTGCCGTCGCCGGGAGTGGTCTGCGGGAGGGTGCGGCGGACGGTGTACGTGTAGCGGGCGTCGGCGGTGTCGATGGTGACCCGGTCGCCGGGGCGCAGCCGGTCGAGGCGGCGGAACGGCTCGCCGTGGGTGTTGCGGTGCCCGGCCAGCGCGGCATTGCCGGCGCCGCCGGGCTGCGCGGTGCCCGGGTAGTGGCCCACATAGCCCTTGTTGAGGACGGCGGCCTTGCCGACGCCCTGGGCGATGGGGGCGGTGAGGCCGATGCGGGGGATGCGGAGGATGGCGTAGGCGAGGTCGTTCGGTGGCGGCGCCGGGGTGCCGGTCCGGGTCCCCGTCGGCGGTGCCGCACGTCCGGCGCCGTCGTCGCCGGGCGACGGGTCGGGGGCGGGGACGGGCGACCGCGGCGGTGCCGTCGGCCGCGTCGCCCACTGCCGCTCCAGCCGCGCGACCTGCGCCCCGGCCTCGTCGCGCGCCTGACGGTTGGTCCACCACAGCTGGTGGACGACGAGCAGCAGCAGTACGGCGCCGAGCGTGACGGCCAGCTCCGCGCCGGTCCACAACGCCCGCGCGACAAGGGGACGGCGGGTGCGCCGCCCCTGTACGACCACCGGTATCCGCTTTCGCACGGGCCGCACGGTAGGCCCTGGGCGCGGCGATCACCAGGGTTACGGGAGGGATTCATGGCGCGTCCGGCCGCTCCGGCCTGCGGGATCCCGAGATGCCCGCCCTTGCGGAACCAGCCATGATCACTTCTGTGGAACCGGCCGGCCGCGTGGGCGGGCCCGGGCGTGCAAGGCGAACGGGGTCAGCCGCCGAACGCCTGCGAGACGGCGTAGATGGCCAGGCCCGCCAGCGCACCCACCACCGTGCCGTTGATGCGGATGAACTGGAGGTCACGTCCGATGTGCGCCTCGATCTTCTTCGAGGTGTGCTCGGCGTCCCAGCCGGCGACGGTATCGGTGATCAGGGAGGTGATCTCGCCCTGATACGTCGTCACCACATAGACGGCCGCGCCCTCCAGCCAGCCGTCCACCTTGCCCCGCAGCCGCCCGTCGGTCGCCATCCGCCGACCCAGGGACAGCAGCGAGGCCCGCACCCGCAGCCGCAGCTGACTGCGCTCGTCCTCGGCGGCGGCCACGATCATGGCGCGTACCGACCCCCAGGCGGAGGCGATCAGGTCCTGCACCTCGCCGCGGCCCAGCACCTCGGACTTGAGGCGTTCCACCTTGGCACGGGTCTCCGGGTCGGACTGGAGGTCGGCGGCGAAGTCGGCCAGGAAGCGGTCGACGGCGCCGCGGGCGGGATGTCCGGGCATATCGCGCATCTCGGTGACGAACCGGAGCAGCTCCCTGTAGACGCGGTCGCCCACCTTGCGGTCCACGAAGCGCGGGGTCCAGCCGGGGGCGCCGCCGGAGACCGCCTCCATGACGGAATCGCCGTGCTCCACCAGCCAGTCGTGGGCGCGGGCACATACCAGGTCCACCACCCGGGTGTGGCCGCCCTCCGCGACGATCTTCTCCAGCATGGTGCCGATGCCGGGCGCGATCTCCTGGGCGTCCGCCCGGCGGGTGATGGCCTCGCCGACGACGGCCTGGACGTCCGAGTCGCGCAGTACGGTCAGCGCGCCGCGCAGCGCGGTGGACAGCTCGGCGGTGACCCGGTCGGTGTTCCTGGGTTCGGCGAGCCAGCCGCCCAGCCGCCCGCCGATGCCGACGGAGCGCAGCCGGCGGCGGACGACCTCGGCCGAGAGAAAGTTCTCACCGACGAAATCACCCAGACTCTGACCTAGTTGATCCTTTTTGGTAGGAATGATGGCGGTGTGTGGGATCGGCAGACCCATCGGCCGCTTGAACAGCGCGGTGACCGCGAACCAGTCGGCCAGCGCACCGACCATGCCGGCCTCGGCCGCCGCGGCGACGAAGCCGGTCCAGCCACCCGCCCCGGAGGACTGAGCCCATTTCGCCAGCACGTAAACCAGCGCCACGGCCAGCAGCAGGCCGGTGGCCAGCGCCTTCATCCGCCGTACGCCGCGCCGCTTCTCCTCGTCGGCGGCACTGCCGAAGCCGCCCAGAGGCGCGAGCGGGCCTGCCGGCGCCGTACCCGCCATCGGGTCCGCCTGCACCGTATCCGCCTTTGTGCGTGCCATCCGCTCCACCGTTCCCACCGTGCCCCCGCCCCCATCCGTACACCCGTCTGCCCGGACCGGGTGCCCGGTCCGGATCTCCGGCCTGTATGTCCAACTGTGACCTACTCCCGGAACGAACCACGAGTTCCCTGCGTCCACGTCATGAGGGAGCATCGCCAGGGCGCCGGGCGGCCTCCCGGAGGTCCGTGGGATCATGAGGAAACGATCGGACCGCAACGGTGCCGCTGGTCACTCGCTGCCCTTTGCCCGCCCGGAGCGCCGCGCTCCGCCTTCCTCAGGAGACACCCCCCGCATGAACAAAAGTGTGGGTTACGCCGTGCTCGCCGGTCTGGCGGCAGTGGTGGTGCTGGTCTCGACCGCCATATTCGTCGGCTTCGGCGGCGGGCCCGGCGGCCTGGGCAGCGACCCGCACAAGCCGCGCGACCCGGCGGCCCCGGCGGTCTCCGGGCAGTGGGTCGGCAGCTGGGCGGCGGCCGCCGCGGCCGCGGAGCCCGGCACCCTGGACGGCTACGCGGGGATGTCCATACGCAACGTCGTGCACACCAGCGTCGGCGGCTCCGGCGCCCGCATCCAGCTCTCCAACCTCTACGGCACCCGCCCCCTGGTCGTCAGCCACGCCTCACTGGCGGTGGCCAGCGCCCCCAGCAACCCCACGGCCGCGGCCGGCACCATGCGGCGGCTGACCTTCGGCGGCAGGCCCGCGGTGACCATCCCGGCGGGCGGCGCGGTCACCAGCGACCCCATACGGCTCAAGATCCCCGAGAACGCGGACCTCCTGGTCACCACCTACTCCCCGTCCCCCTCGGGCCCGGCCACCTACCACCCCTACGCCCGCCAGACCTCCTACCTGGCGCGCGGCGACCGGGCCGAGGACGACACCGGCGCCGCCTATACGGAGCAGAGCCCGTACTGGCGCTATCTGACCGGCGTCGACGTGTGGAGCACCGAGGCGCAGGGCACGGTCGTGGCCATCGGCGACTCGATCACCGACGGCATCACCTCAACGGCGGGCGCCAACCACCGGTGGACGGACTTCCTGGCCGAGCGGCTGCGCTACGAGCGCGGCGCGCCCCGCTACGGCGTCATCAACCAGGGCATCAGCGGCAACCGCCTGCTGGTCAACGGCAGCCGCTTCTCGCCCAACAACGGGCCCAGCGTGCTGTCCCGCCTGGACCGCGATGCGCTCTCGCGGACCGGGGTGAAGGCGGTCGTGGTCGAGATAGGCCTCAACGACCTGTTCAAGTCGCCGCGGCAGTGGGACCCGCAGAAGATCGTCGCGGGCATGCGGGCGATCGTGCGCGAGGCGCACGCCCGCGGGCTGCGGGTGACCGGCTCCACCCTGACGCCGTTCGGCGGGCACCGCGGCTACTCCACGCGGATGAACCACGTACGCGAACAGGTCAACCACATCATCCGGTCCGGTTCGGTCTACGACGAGGTCGTGGACTGGGACAGGACGCTGCGCGACCCGGCGGCGCCGGTGCGGCTGCGGCCCGTCTACGACTCCGGTGATCATCTGCACCCCAGCGACGAGGGGTACCGGGCGATGGCCAATGCGCTGAACCTCGACCATCTCAAGCGGTCGACGCCCGCCCAGCTGTGAGGCCGGACCCCGTCAGTCCAGCTCCTTGCGCAGCCCCCGCTCCTCCTTGAGGCGGCGCTTCTCCTCCTTGAGGCGCTGCCGGTCCTCCTTGGGCAGCTTGCGCTCCACGCCGACGCCGCCCATCAGCGCCAGGCCCCTGATGATCACCCGGGGCGCCCCGGGCTCGCCCTGCACCCCGTCCTCGAAGCCGCCCATGATGCCCAGGCCGCGGACATCGACCTCGACGCCCGGCGGCACCACGACATTCACCCCGCCCATGATCGCCCAGACGTTGATGACGACCTCGGGCCCGGCGAAGTTCGCCTCGCGCAGGTCTATCTCGCCGCCGCCCATGCAGCACACGGCCGTGAAACGCCGCCCGATCGTCCAGCGGCCCTTGCGCTGGAAGCCACCCATGATCCCCACGGCCGCGGAGGAACCGTCCGCGCCGCTCACGATCCGCTCGGACCAGACCGCCGCCGTCCCGGCCTCCTTGCGCAGCGACAGCGGCGCGCCGGCGCCCCCTCCCGCCGCGGACGCGGGCAGATCGACGGTGAGCGGCTCCAACTCCCCATACGTACGCGCCCGGTAGGCCGCGTCCAGCCGCTCCTCGAACTCCGGCATGTCGATCCGCCCCTCGGCGAGGGCATCCCGGAGAATCTCGGCGACCCGCTCGCGGTCGCTGTCGGCGGCGCGCAACTCGGGGAGTCTGTCAGTCATTTGAACAGATTACGGCGTGTCGGCGGCCGTGGCTGCGGGATCGGCACGGCCGCCGCCGCCCGCGTACAGCTTCGCGATCACTTCCTCGATGTCCGGCTCCCGCACCGACAGATCCACCAGCGGATAGCGTTCGGCGATGGCCGTGACCAGCGGCGCCGCGCTCCCCGCCGCCGGGAATGCCAGCCACTGCCGCGGCCCGTCCACCTTGACCGTACGGGCCCCGGGCACGCCGTCGATCGGCGGCAGCTCCCGCTCCAGATCCACCACCAGCATCCGCTCGCCGTCCCCGGCCGCCCGCAGCCCCGCCAGCCCGCCGTCGTAGACCAGGTGCCCGTGGTCGATGACCATCACGCGGCGGCACAGCTGCTCGATGTCGGTCAGGTCATGGGTGGTCAGCAGCACGGTGGTGCCCCGCTCGGCGTTCACCTCGCGCAGGAACTGGCGGACCTTGGCCTTGCTGATGACGTCGAGGCCGATGGTCGGCTCGTCCAGATAGAGCACCTCGGGGTCGTGCAGCAGCGCCGCCGCGATGTCGCCGCGCATCCGCTGGCCGAGCGACAGCTGCCGTACGGGGACGTCCAGCAGGGGGCCCAGGCCCAGCAGTTCGACGCAGCGGGCGAAGTTGGCGCGGTAGACGGACTCCGGGACCCGGTACATGCGGCGGACCAGCTCGTAGGAGTCCTTCAGCGGCAGGTCCCACCACAGGGTGGTGCGCTGGCCGAAGACCACGCCGATCCGGCGGGCCAGCCGGGTCCGCTCGCGGGCGGGGTCGATACCGGCGACCCGCAGCCGGCCGCCGCTGGGGGTCAGAATGCCCGTCAGCATCTTGATCGTGGTGGACTTCCCGGCGCCGTTCGGCCCGATGTAGCCCACCATTTCGCCGCGCGGCACCCGGAAGGTGATGCCGTCCACGGCCCGCACCTCGTGCCGTACCCTCCGCAGCCGGCCCGCCCTGCGCCGTACCGAGAAGACCTTCTCGACGCCGTCCACCTCGATGAGCGGCTCCGTAGCCCCGTCCGCCATACGCCCCTCCTCAGCTCCCCGTACTCCGGTATGCGCGCAGCCCGCAGCGCCACGCCAGCCCCGCGCCCGCGGCCATCAGCGCCGCCACCGCGGGCCCCAGGAAATCGACCCAGCCCGGCAGCCCCAGGGGGTCGGGGCGGCCCATCAGGCGCAGCGCGGGCAGCCAGTTCACAAAGGCCAGCGGGATGATGAAGGTGACCCCGCGCACCAGGTCCTTGGCGAAGACCGTGGGCGGGTACTGGAGCATGGCGTTGCCGCCGTAGGTGAAGGAGTTCTGCACCTCGGCCGCGTCCTGCGCCCAGAACTGGAAGGCCGCGCCGGTCGTGAACACCGCCGCGAAGATGACCGCGCCGCACACCGCCGTCACCGGCACCAGCAGCACCCGGCCCGCCGTCCAGTCCACCTCCAGCCGGGTCAGCGACCAGCCCAGCACCAGCGCCGCCTGCCCGATCCGGCCCAGCCGGCGCAGCGCGAAGCGGTCCGCGGCGACCTGCGCGAAGACCGGCACGGGCCGCAGCAGCAGGATGTCCATGGTGCCGTCGCGCACCCGCGCCCCGAGCCGGTCCATGCTGCCGAGCGCCAGGTCCGCAAGTCCCAGCGAGAAGCTGGAGGTGCCGTAGAGAAAGGCGACTTCGGGCAGCGAGAAGCCGCCCAGGACGTCGGTCTGGGAGAACATCAGCATGATGACGACGAAGTCCAGGCCGCTGGCGGCGAAGTTGCCGACGGCCATCAGCGCGAACGACGTCCGGTAGGCGAGGGTGGAGCGGATCCACATCCCGACGATCAAGGCGTACGCGCGCAGGCCGTACGCCCAGGTCACCGCCCGGCCCGTCCGCTCCCCGACGGCCCCGCTAGCCACCCTGCACCACCACCTTGCGCGTGGCGGCCCGCTGCACCAGCCGCCCCAGCGCCAGCAGCGCCACCGCCCACGCCGCCTGGAACACCAGCCCCTGCAGCAGCGATCCGCCGGTCCGCGCGCCGATCAGTACATCCACCGGCACCTGGAGGATCGCCGCCCACGGCAGCAGCTGCGCCACCTCGGCGAAGGCTCCGGGAAAGGCCCGCAGCGGCAGCGCCATCCCCGAGAAGAACAGGCACGCCAGACCGCTGATCATGGCCAGGCCCGCGCCGTCGAGCAGCCAGAAGGACGCCAGGGAGACGAGATAGCGCAGCCCGAAGCTGACCAGCAGCCCGAGCAGCACCGAGAGCGCGAACGTCAGCCAGGTCAGCGCCTCGTGGGGCAGCGCCAGCGGAAAGAAGACGGCACCCACCGCCATCGGCACCATCCCGCGCCCGATCAGCTGGAACCCGGCCCGCCCCATGTCCGCGGCCAGCCACCACAGCTGGAGGTCGGCGGGGCGGTAGAGGTCGACCGCGATGTCGCCGCTGCGGATCCGCTCCTGGAGCTCGTCCAGGCCGCCGCCCGTCATCAGCGCCGACGACGCCAGCAGCGCCTGCGCGGTCCACACGAACGTCAGCGCCTGCGCCTGGTCGTAGCCGCCCAGATGAGGGCGCTCGGCCCACAGGGCGAGGTAGGTGTAGGCGATGATGAAGCCGAACACGGTGTTGGTGAAGACGCCCGCCACCGTCGCGACCCGATAGGTGGCGTACCGGCGGAAGCCGCCGGCCGCCACGGCCGTGTACCACACCTCCGCGCCCCCCACTGGTGTCGTCCCGCGTGCACCCGCCCGCCGCGCCTCTTGTCATCGAGCGGCAAAGCATCGGAGCCTAGTTGGGCAGATGCGGGGCGCACCAACGCTTTATCACCGGTTCGGGTGAGTCAGGGGCGCCATCCGGCCGGTCAGGGAGCGGTCAACGGTGCGCGCCACCCCACGCGACCGGGACACATGATGCGACAGTGCTCCAACAGGGCTTTCACTTCCTTATCGGGCGAGCGCACCTATTTGGGCATCGCGCACGATTCCCCGACGTCATATCGATCCGCCGCGGCACAACCTTCGGCGGCCGCCGAGGAGTCCATAAAGACATGAGCGACGATCCGGAGGACAGGACGCCCGCCCGGGACTCCACCTCACGCCCCCGGCGCACCGGCTGGCGCCGCGCCATCCCCACCTGGCGGATGGCGCTGGCCGCCGTGGTGCTGTTCCTGCTGGTGATCGTGGGTGGCCTCGCCGCCGGATACCTCCTCGTGGACATCCCCCCGGCCAACAGCGCCGCCAAGGCCCAGAGCAACGTCTATCTCTACTCCGACGGCTCGTTCCTGGCCCGCGACGGCGACGTCAACCGCGAGAACGTCAGGCTCGGCCAGATCCCCAGATCCACCCAGCAGGCCGTGCTGGCCGCCGAGGACCGCGACTTCTACTCCGAGTCCGCCGTCGACCCCGCCGCCATGGTCCGCGCCGCCTGGAACACCGTCACCGGCAAGGGCAAGCAGTCCGGCTCGACCATCACCCAGCAGTACGTCAAGAACTACTACCTCGGCCAGGAACAGACCCTCACCCGCAAGGCCAAGGAATTCTTCATCGCCATCAAGCTCGACCGCGAGGAGACCAAGGACGAGATCCTGGAGGGCTACCTCAACTCCAGCTACTACGGCCGCAACGCCTACGGCATCCAGGCCGCCGCCCAGGCCTACTACGGCAAGAACTCCGAACAGCTCACCACCGCCGAGGGCGCCTACCTCGCCACCCTCCTCAACGCCCCCAGCGCCTACGACATCACCGCCCACCCCGAAAACAAGCGGCGGGCCCTGTCACGCTGGAACTACGTCCTGGACGGCATGGTCAAGAAGAAGTGGCTGAGCCACGCCGAACGCGACGCCATGAAATTCCCCGAACCCGGACCCGTCAAGGCCTCCGCCGGGCTCTCCGGCCAGCGCGGCTACATCGTCGAAGCGGTCAAGGACTACCTGACCGGCAACAAGATCCTCGACGAGGACACCCTGCGGGCCGGCGGCTACCGCATCACCACCACCCTCTCCAAGACCCGCCAGAACGCCTTCGTCGACGCCGTCGACAACCGCCTGATGGACCAGCTCGACCACTCCCGCAAGGTCGACACCTACGTCCGGGCCGGCGGCGCCTCCATCGACCCCGCCACCGGCCGGGTCGTCGCCATGTACGGCGGCATCGACTACGCCAAGCAGTACGTCAACAGCGCCACCCGCCGCGACTACCAGGTCGGCTCCACCTTCAAGCCGATCGTCTTCGCCTCCGCCGTACAGAACCGCTCCACCACCCAGGACGGCGAACCCATCACCCCCGACACCGTCTACGACGGCACCAACAAACGCATGACCCTCAGCGACGGCTCCCCCACCGGCTTCGCCCCGGCCAACGAGGACGACCGCTCCTACGGCCCGATCACCGTCACCGAAGCCACCGACAAGTCCGTCAACGCCGTCTACGCCCAGATGGGCATCGACGTCGGCCCCGCCAAGGTCAGGAAGACCGCCGTCGCCCTGGGCATCCCCGCCGGCACCCCCAGCCTCGCCACGTCCCAGGGCGCCATCTCACTGGGCACCGCCACCCCCAGCGTCCTGGAAATGACCCAGGTCTACGCGAGCTTCGCCCACCACGGCACCCAGCGCCCGTACACCCTCGTCGACGAGGTCTCCAAGAGCGGCGAGGACCTCCCGCTGCCCGCCCGCCCCGAGCGCCTCGCCCTCGACCGCGGTGCCGCCGACACCACCACCTCCATCCTGCAGAGCGTCGTCGACGGCGGCACCGGCACCGCCGCCCAGGGCGCCGGGCGCCCGGCGGCCGGCAAGACCGGCACCGCGGAGAAGGACAAGGCCGCCTGGTTCGCCGGCTACACCCCCGAACTCGCCACCGTGGTCGCGGTGTTGGGCCAGAACCCACAAAGCGCCGCCCAGGAGCCGCTCTACGGCGCGGGCGGCCTGCCCCGTATCAACGGCGGCGGCTTCCCCGCCGAGATCTGGGCCGACTACACCGCCGCCGCCCTCGACGGGCAGCCCATCACCGACTTCGACCTCCAGCTGGAAGAGGGCGCCGAAAGCCTGCCCCCCGAACCGACGACCACGGCCCCCGAACCGCCCGGCGAATCCGCCCCGCCCACCAGCACCGAACCGACCGCGCCCGGCACCTCCGGCCCCCCGACGACCGGCGCCCCCACCGCACCGACCGTCGAACCGCCCAGCCCCACCTTCCCGACCGAACCGCCCACCACCGAGCCCACGGACGACTTCCCGACCGTGGGCCCGGAGGGAGAGGAAGGCGCGGAGGCGTATACGGGGCGCCGGGCACTGTGGGAGGGCCTCGCAGCCGGGCCATGACCAAGCGGGCCACGGCCCCGCCCCCGGCCCGCTCAGTGACCCGACGTCGCCTTGAGCCCCACCACCGCCACCAGCAGCAGACAGATGAAGAAGATCCGGGCCGCGGTCATCGGCTCCCCGAGCACCACCATCCCCACCACCGCCGCGCCGGCCGCACCGATACCGACCCAGACGCCGTAGGCCGTGCCGATCGGCAGCGTCCGGGCCGCGTACGAGAGCAGCAACATGCTGACGACGATGCCCCCGCCGGTGAACACGCTCGGCCACAGCCGGGTGAAACCCTCGGTGAACTTCATCCCGACCGACCAGCCGACCTCCAGCAGACCGGCGACGACAAGCAGGACCCATGCCATGACGGCACCTCCGTGAACACGCTGCAACAGCTTCAACAGGGGTGCGTCGTCTTGTCGTGACCCGGTACGGCGCGTCTCGTCGGGTGTTTACGAGGCTAGCAAGCGGCAGACAGAACGGGCGGTGACCTCGGTCACCGCCCGCCAGGACCAACAGGGGAAAAGCCGCGGGCACCCGCCCGCCGACCACACGTACAGGCCCGTCGGCTACAGGTACAGACCCGTCGAATCGTCCGCGCCCTCCAGCCGCTCCGCGGCCACCGCATGCAGATCGCGCTCGCGCATCAGCACATACGCCACACCGCGCACCTCGACCTCGGCACGGTCCTCCGGGTCGTACAGCACCCGGTCCCCCACCTCGACGGTCCGCACGTTCTGCCCGACCGCGACCACCTCGGCCCAGGCCAGGCGGCGGCCGACCGCCGCGGTCGCCGGAATGACGATGCCCCCGGTCGAGCGCCGCTCGCCCTCGGGGATGTCCGTCCGGACCAGCACACGGTCGTGCAGCATCCGGATCGGCAGCTTGTCGTGGGTTTCCTTGGTGTTATTCGGGCTCACGGCATGACCGTACCTGCCCGACGCCGGGCACCACGCACCGACGGCCGGCCACGATCGCGCTACGAACGGCGCCGCTTGGCGCTCAGCGCCAGCAGACCCACCACCGCCACACCGATCAGGGCCACCGGAACGATCCGCTCCAGCCGCGGCACCCCGTCCTCCGACACCAGCTGCATCCGCACATCCGACACCGCACGCTGCGCGGCCACATACGCCCGCCCCGCCGTACGGTCCACCGCCGCCGCGGTCGCCGCCTTCGCATCGCCCATGATCGTCTTCGGGTGCAGCCGCACACCGATCTCGTCGAGCGTCACGGCGAGCTCCTGCCGCCTGCGAACGATGTCCGCCTCGATCTGCGCCGGGGTCCTGGCCTCCGCCACCGCGCTGCCTCCGTCGTCTCGCGCCATCCGTGATGAACAGTCTGTCAGCTCACACCCGTACACGCCCCACAGCACCCCCGTTTCGCGCAGCCGAGACGCCCCCGCACCCATCGCCCGGCCCAGCTGGCTAGGGTCGGGGCATACCGATCCAGCCCGAGGAGAACCATGAGCGAGCGACTGCAGCCCGGCGACACCGCCCCCGCCTTCACCCTGCCCGACGCCGACGGCAAGCAGGTCTCGCTCGCCGACCGCAAGGGCCGCAAAGTCATCGTCTACTTCTACCCCGCCGCCCTGACCCCCGGCTGCACCAAGCAGGCCTGCGACTTCACCGACAACCTCGACTTCCTCGCCGGCCACGGCTACGACGTCATCGGCATCTCCCCCGACAAGCCGGAAAAGCTCGCCAAGTTCCGCGAGAAGGAAGAACTCAAGGTCACGCTGCTCGGCGACCCCGACAAGACGGTCCTCGAGGCCTACGGCGCCTTCGGCGAGAAGAAGCTCTACGGCAAGACCGTCACCGGCGTCATCCGCTCCACCGTCATCCTCGACGAGGACGGCAAGGTCGAGCGGGCCCTCTACAACGTCAAGGCCACCGGCCACGTCGCCAAGATCATCAAGGACCTGGGGCTCTGACCTCCCCGGCCGGCCCCGCGTCAGGACGACCCGGGGCACGAGCCGTTGTCGGCTACCGCGAGCCGAACACCGCTGCCCGGCGCCGACTCCGTACGGTCCGGCAGCTCCAGCACGGCCTCGGCGCCGCCCTCCGCGGCGGCGCCGAAGTCCAGCCGCGCCCCCAGCACCTCCGCCTGCCCCGCCGCGATCGTCAGCCCCAGACCGTGCCCCGTGCCCCGCTCCGGCGCCGCCGTACGGAACCGCCGCGGCCCCTCCGCACACAACTCCGCCGGATACCCCGGACCGTGATCCCGCACCACGATCCGCGTCCCCTGCACCACCACCTCGATCGGCGGCTTACCGTGCTTCGCCGCGTTCGCCAGCAGATTCACCAGCACCCGCTCCACCCGCCGCCGGTCCGTCTCCACGATCACCGCCTCCCCCTCCACGGCCACCGACACCTCGTCCACCCCACGCTGCCGCGCCGCCCGCCGAACGATCCCGCGCACCAGCGACGGCAGCTCACAGGCATCCAGATCCGCCCGCTCCACCCCCGCATCCAGCCGCGAAACCTCCAGCAGGTCCTCCACCAGCCGCCGCATCGCCTGCGCCCGGTCCTGCACCAGCTCCACCGCCCGCGGCTGCGGCAACAGCCCCGCCGCGGCCACCAGCCCCGCCACCGGCGTCCGCAGCTCATGCGCCACATCCGCGGTGAACTCCCGCTCCGCCTCCACCCGCGCCGCCAACGACATCGCCATGTGATGCACGCTGCGGCCCAGCTCGGCCACCTCGTCGCGACCATTGCTCGCCAACGCATCCGCATCCGGCGGCGCACCCGCCGCGATCCGCCGGGCCGCCGCCGCACTCAGCCGCAGCCGCCGCGACAGCCGCTGCGCCACGAACCACGACACCACCGCCATCAGCAGCACCGTGCCGCACCCCGCGATCAGCAGCGCCCGGTCCAGCGCCATCTGCGCCGGATCGTCGTCCGGATACGCCGCCGACACCGACAACGAGCGCTTCGGACGGCCCCCACCGCCGTCACCGACGCCGGTCGCCGCCCACACCCGCGGATCCTCACCCCCGCTGACATACGTCCCCGACCGGTTCTTGAACACCGCATCCCGCAACGGCGAAGGCAACGTCGCATCATCCAGCTGCGCGCCCAGCACCAGCTTGCTGTCCCGCTCATAGATCTGCAGCGCCGAACTCAGTCGGTCGTCCTGATACGACCGCGCCGACCGCTCCCGCTCCGCATCCGCTATGTGGTGCACCGCCAGCCCGAGTACCACCACAGCCAGCGCCGTCACACAAGAAATGGCCAGGGCGATCCGGCCTCGAATCCCCATCACGCGAGGTTGTACATCTCCGTCGTGTCACCGAACGGCGTCGAGCCGTCGTACGTCACCTCGAGCCCCGTAAAGGCCCGCGTCCCATCGATCGTCTTGACACCGTAAAGCCGGAACGTCGCCGGGAACCCGGAATCCGTCCCCACGCCCGCGGCCGTCTTGTCCACCTGCACCACGCCGGTGCCCTCCGCCTCCCGCGCGCCATACCGGTCCCAGGTGATCGCGGTCGCCACCATCCCGGCATCCGCGCAGGTCAGCGTGATCGCCTGCGGTTTGACCGCCGGCTTGCCGATCCCACAGTCCCGCACCCCGGGCAGGCCGCCCGGCCCCTGAACGTCCTCCTGGGCGTCCTCCTTGACGTCCTGCACCGCCGCCGTCTTCGGCGCCGCGTCCACCGCCGACGCGCGGTCCGGGGCCTGGCTGAACCACACCCCGCCGGCCGCCAGCACCGTCACCAGGACAAACGCCAGCACAGCGGTACGCCCACGAGCCCGGCCGGACCCTGCGCGCTCGGTCATCACGTTCTCCTCCCGGGGCTCGCGCCCCGTACCCCCACCAGCAAACACACCGCGCGCCCGGAACCCGACCCGATCTGACCCCGCCGATAAGCGCCACACGCTACGAAAGAGCGGTTTCCAGACCGTCACGTTCCCCTCTCCCCCACACAACCTGATTGCTTGAACGCTGCAATAACCACTCGACTGTGTACCAGCCCTGTAACAGACCGCCCGATCCGCCGACACACCGGCGAACCGGCGCCCCCACTCCCCGCGGCCCCGTGACCCCTCGACCGGCCCATGACCCGCATCGCGGATCCCACGAATTTCGGCCAGAGTGGTTTGGACCCGCGCTTACTGCGCAGGCGCACCTGTCGTATCTGTCGTCATCCCCACCGCGCATCACGCGCCGACCGACCGAGAGGACCGCCTCGTGGCCAACGGGAGCACCGCAGCGGAACACGTAAACGAAGACAGAGAGGCGCTCCGGCGGCATCGCGTCCTCTTCCGCGCCATCGCCCGGCGCAAGAACCCCAAGCTGCGGCGCACCGATATCACCATCACCGACGAAAAGGTGGTCAAGCGGGCCGTGAAGGCGGCCGCTCTCGGTAACGCCATGGAATGGTTCGACTTCGGGATCTACAGCTATCTCGCGGTCACCATCGGCAAGGTCTTCTTCCCCGGCGGCAGCGACACGACGAGCCTCCTCTCGTCCTTCGCGACCTTCGCCGTGGCCTTTCTCGTACGCCCCCTCGGCGGCGCCTACTTCGGCCCGCTCGGCGACCGCATCGGCCGCAAGAAGGTCCTGGCCCTCACCATGATCATGATGGCGCTGGGCACCCTCTGCATCGGCCTCATCCCCTCCTACGCCGCCATCGGCTTCTGGTCGCCGACCCTGCTCATCCTCTTCCGCCTCGTCCAGGGCTTCTCCACCGGCGGCGAATACGGCGGCGCCTCCACCTTCATCGCCGAATACGCCCCCGACAAAAAGCGCGGCTATTTCGGCAGCTTCCTCGAAATGGGCACCCTCATCGGCTACACGGGAGCGGCCGGCATCGTCCTGCTCCTCAACACCTTCCTGGGTTCCGAGGCCATGTCCTCCTGGGGCTGGCGCCTGCCCTTCCTGATCGCCGGCCCGCTGGGCCTCGTCGGCCTCTACCTCCGGGTCAAGCTCGACGAGACCCCGGCCTTCCAGAAGCTGGAAGCCTCCCAGACCCACTCCGCGACGGGCTCCGTCGTCGAGGCGGAATCGGAATTCTCCCACCTCTCCGAAAACGCCCCGAAGAAGAAACTGAGCGAAATCTTCGCCCAGCAGTGGCCCACGCTCATCCTCTGCATCGCCCTGGTCGGCGCCTACAACATCACCGACTACATGCTGCTCTCCTACATGCCGACGTATTTGACCGAGACCCTCAAATACAAGGAATCACACGGCCTGCTGATCCTCCTCGGCACGATGATCGTGCTGATGTGCATCCTCAGCACCATCGGCAAGCTCAACGACCGCTACGGCCGCAAGCCCCTCCTGATGACCGGCATGCTCGGCTTCTTCATCACCGCCATCCCCGCATTCCTCCTGGTCAAGCAGGGCAGCATGGCCGCCGTCATCGCCGGCATGGCCCTCCTGGGCCTCTCCCTCGTCTGCCTCCTGGGCACCATGTCCGCCGCCCTCCCCGCCCTCTTCCCCACCAACGTCCGCTACGGCTCCCTCTCCATCGGCTACAACCTCGCCGTATCCCTCTTCGGCGGCACCACCCCCCTGGTGATCACCGCCCTGATGGACGCCTTCGACAAAAACGTCATGGTCCCCGCCTACTACACAATGGGCGCCGCCCTGGTAGGCGTCATCGCCGTGGCCTGCATGAAGGAAACGGCCCAGCAGCCCCTGGAGGGCTCACCCCCTTCGGTCGCCACCAGGGAAGAAGCCGTGGAACTGATCGAGGCCCAGACCCCGGAACCACGCTTCTGAGAAACGACTGGGGCTGTTGGGGCCTTGGGGCTTTGCGCCCCGGGGCCCCTTTCCCGCTCCCCCTTTCTCGCTCACCCTTTCCGGCGTGACCGACTCCGCGTTCGATCGTCGTTCTGTTCGAGAGAGCAGACGCGCGCGGGGGTGGGCCCGGCGCGCCGGACGAGGGGGAAGCATGCCGGTCAGTCCGTACACGCGGGAACGCCTGGAGGCGGCGGCGTCGTCTTCGCGGACGTTGTCGGAGACGTTGGGGAAGTTGGGGGTGGATCCGCGGGGTGGGAAGCGGAACTACATCAGGGAGCGGATGAGGAAGCTGGGGGTGGACACGTCGCACTTCGAGCGGGAGGGGACCAAGTGGACGAAGGAGATTCTTGAGCCTGTGGTCGCCGTGTCCACGAGCGTGAACGAAGTCGTACGCCGACTCGGGCTCGATTGCGTAGGCGGCCACCAGACCAACATTGCCCGGCGCATTAAGGCATACGGGATCAACACCTCGCACTTTCAAGCACCGGCGAGGCGAGGCAGGCCCTGGCGTCCCCGGACGCCCGAGCACGTGCTCGTCGAGCAGGCGGGGCCGCAAGCCCGGCGCATCCCGAGCGACCGCCTCAAGTCGGCGATGACGACCCTGGGCGTCCCTGAGCGATGTGCATGCTGCGGCACGGAAGCGGTCTGGCGAGGACATCCGCTGCCGCTTGAAGTCGACCACATCGACGGCAACTGGCGGGACAACCGCATCGGAAACCTGCGGTTACTCTGCCCCAACTGCCATTCGACGACGGACACTTACCGTGGTCGGGGCAAGGGACGCACCAGGGGCGGCGCCGCTTGAGGCGCGGCGTGCAGTACACCCGCGAGCGACTGAGTGAAGCTGCCGCGCAGTGTTCCGACATCGACGAAGTCATTGCGTTCTTGGGCACCCAGCCGTACGGCAGGCTCCGCAGCTACCTGTTCAGGCGCTTCGAGCACTTCGGCATCGATGTCTCCCACATGTCACGGCAGAGGAGGATCAAGGGAGGACCCGCCAAACCGGCCGCCGATGAGCTGCGCCGCGCGATCGAGGAAGCGACGTCCATCGCCGGCGCTCTCCGCGCGCTCGGGCATAAGCCCTACAGCAGCAGGGTGCGCACCCTGTTCCATACATGGGTGGCCCAGGACCGTCTCGACCTCTCCCACTTCCTGGGGCAGGCGCATCAACGCGGAAAGCCGAGCGTGGTTCCTGCCAAGCGCCCCGAAGACATATTGGTGACGCATGACGGGAGGTACCGGACGCGAACCCGTCTGCTGCGCCGAGCGCTCCGCGAAGTGGGCGTATCTGAGGAGTGCGCCGAGTGCGGCACCGGCCAGGAATGGCTCGGCAAGCCCATGACATTGGAGGTCGACCACATCAACGGGGACTGGAGCGACGACAGGCGCGAGAACCTGCGGTTGCTGTGCCCCAACTGTCACGCGATCACCAGCACCTGGTGTCGAGGGGGCCGTCGAGGTTCCCCCCAAACGAAAGCGGGATGACCGGTACCATGGCCGTGCACGCGGCCGTGTCGTAACTGGCAGCCGAGCTGCGTTTAGATCGCAGTGGGCGAAAGCCCGTGTGGGTTCGAATCCCACCGGCCGCACACGTACAGAGGGGCCATCCCAAGGGTGGCCCCTCTGGCGTCTCTCAGCCCAACAACTCCCGAACCACCGGCACCAACGCCCGGAACGCCTTCCCACGATGGCTGATGGCGTTCTTCTCGTCCGCGGTCAGTTCGGCGCAGGTACGGGACTCCCCCAGCGGCTGGAGGATGGGGTCGTAGCCGAAGCCGCCGGTGCCGGAGGGGGTGTGGCGGAGGGTGCCGTCGAGGGTGCCCTCGACGACTCGTTCGGTGCCGTCGGGGAGGGCGAGGGCCGCGGCGCAGGCGAAGTGGGCGGCGCGGTGGGGGTCGGCGATGTCGCCGAGCTGGGCGAGCAGGAGGTCGAGGTTGGCCAGGTCGTCGCCGTGGCGGCCGGCCCAGCGGGCGGAGAAGATGCCCGGGGCGCCGCCGAGGACGTCGACGCAGAGGCCGGAGTCGTCGGCGACGGCCGGGTGGCCGGTGGCCCGGGCCAGGGCGTGGGCCTTGAGGAGGGCGTTCTCGGCGAAGGTGACGCCGGTTTCCTTGACGTCGGGGACGTCGGGGTAGGCGTCGGCGCCGACGAGTTCGACGTCGAGGTCGGCGGCGTCCAGGATGGCCCGGAGTTCGGTGATCTTGCCGGCGTTGCGGGTGGCGAGGATGAGGCGGGTGCGGGGTGCGGTGTGCCCGCCGGTTCGAGGCTGCATGGGTAGTGATTATCCCGGGTGCGGGAGCGGTCGTCCGGGGGCAGGGTGAGGTCAGCCTGGGGTGCAGATCTTGGTCATGTCGCCGGCCGTGTCGGTGATGGGCTGGATGTCGGGGGCCTTGGTGGCCTTGATGTCCTTGCGGGCGTTCTTGATGCCGGTGTTCATCTTGTCGATGGCGGCGGAGAGGTCGGGGTCGCTCGACGAGTCCCTGACCTTCTTGAGGTTCTGGTCGATGTCGTCGAGGGCCTGCTCGGCCTTCTGGGGGTCGTCGAGGGAGTTCCCCACGGCTTGCTGGAGCTTGTCGACGGCGTCGACGACGGCGGTGGCGGTGCGGCCGCAGTCCATGGCCTTGTTGACCGCGTCGCAGGCGGAGAGCAGCGGTATCGCGAGGGTGGCGGCGGTCAGCGCGGCGAGTGCGGTGAGGGCGGGGCGGGGGCGGCGGGGCGTGCGCGGGGGCATGGGACGGGTCCTCCCTGGAGTCATGAGCGGGTATGGGGAGAAACGCTTGGCGCCCCGTTTTGGTTGACGGGGCGCCAGGAACGTCCGGAAAAGGGTGTGAAGGGGCGGCTAGGGAGAGGGGTGCCCGGTTGCGCCCCTGTGGGCGGTCCCGTTCAGAGGGTTCGGGCCAGCGCTTCTCGCTGTGCGGCGTCCAGGTCCGTGCAGCCGGTGACGGCGAGGTCGAGGAGGGCGTTGAGTTCGTCGCGGGCGAAGGGTTCGGCTTCGGCGGTGCCCTGGACCTCGACGAAGCGGCCGTCGCCGGTGCAGACGACGTTCATGTCGGTTTCGGCGCGGACGTCTTCCTCGTAGCAGAGGTCGAGGAGGGGGATGCCGCCCACGATGCCGACGCTGACGGCGGAGACGGTGCCGGTCAGGGGCTGGCGGCCGTGCTTGATGAGCTTCTTGCCCTGGGCCCAGGTGATGGCGTCGGCGAGGGCGACGTAGGCGCCGGTGATGGCGGCGGTGCGGGTGCCGCCGTCGGCCTGGAGGACGTCGCAGTCGAGAACGATGGTGTTCTCGCCGAGGGCCTTGAAGTCGATGACGGCGCGGAGGGAGCGGCCGATGAGGCGGGAGATTTCGTGGGTGCGGCCGCCGATCTTGCCGCGTACGGATTCGCGGTCGCCGCGGGTGTTGGTGGAGCGGGGCAGCATCGAGTATTCGGCGGTGACCCAGCCTTCGCCGCTGCCCTTGCGCCAGCGCGGGACGCCTTCGGTGACGGAGGCGGTGCAGAAGACCTTGGTGTCGCCGAAGGAGATGAGGACGGATCCTTCGGCGTGCTTGCTCCAGCCGCGTTCGATGGTGACCGGGCGGAGCTGTTCGGGGGTGCGGCCGTCGATGCGAGACATGGCGATGAGCCTAGCGGTTGTGCGCGGGGCCCCGTTCCGGTGGCGGTGAGGCGGCCGGTACGGGGCCCTGCGGGGTGCGCGGGTGCGCGGTGGTGAGCCGTGGGGCTCAGCTCACATCATGTCTTCGATCTCGGCGGCGATGGGGTCGGCGTCGGTGCCGATGACGACCTGGATCGCGGTGCCCATCTTGACGACGCCGTGGGCGCCGGCGGCCTTGAGGGCGGCCTCGTCGACCAGGTCGGCGTCGGCGACTTCGGTGCGGAGGCGGGTGATGCAGCCCTCGACCTCTTCGATGTTGTCGAGTCCGCCGAGCCCGGCGACGATCTTCTCAGCCTTGCTGGCCATGTCCACTCCTGCTTGTCTCGGCCGCCGGCGGCTCCGCCGAGCGGTTTTTCCACCGTAATGCACGCAGATGAGGCGTCTGTGTGCGGCTTTGCACGTTCAGCCCAACTATGTGGGCGGCTGGGTGCCATCTGGCGAAGGATGGCGATCACCTGAGTGCGTGCCGGGCGGCACCGGCGCGCACCCCAAGTGGTCTACACCACCAGTATGCGGCAAGCGGCGGACGGTGGTGGACGGCCGGAGGGAGGAAGCGGATGAGTTCGGACGCAGCGGCGGCGGCGCCGAGGAAGAAACCGGCGAAGTCGCGGGCGTCGGCCGTCTTTCAGGGCATGCAGAAGCTGGGCCGCAGCCTCCAGTTGCCGATTGCCGTGCTGCCCGCGGCGGGCATCCTCAACCGGCTCGGCCAGCCGGATGTTTTCGGCGACAAGGGGCTGGGCTGGGACAACGTCGCGAAGGTGTTCGCGGGTGCGGGCGGCGCGCTGCTGGATTCGGGGCTGGGGCTGCCGTTGCTGTTCTGCATCGGCGTCGCGATCGGCATGGCGAAGAAGGCGGACGGCTCGACGGCGCTGGCCGCGGTGGCGGGGTTTCTCGTCTATTTCTCGGTGCTGCATCAGTTCCCGGTGATCTGCGCTCCGGGGCAGACGTTCGCGCAGGCGGGGCCGTGGGGCGGGGTGTGCGTCGAGAAGGGCGGGGCCGCGACTCAGGCGACGTTCCAGAATCCGGGGGTTTTCGGCGGCATTGTGATGGGTTTTCTCGCCGCCTGGTTCTGGCAGCGGCTGCACCGGGTGCGGCTGGTCGACTGGCTGGGTTTCTTCAACGGCCGTCGGCTCGTGCCGATCGTGATGGCCTTCATCGGCCTGGTCTTCGCGGTGGTGTGTCTGTGGATCTGGCCGCCGATCGGCGATGCGCTGACCGCGTTCAGCAAATGGCTGACCGATCTGGACTGGCTGGGTTCGGGGCTTTTCGGTGTCGCCAACCGTGCGCTGCTGGTGATCGGGCTGCATCAGTTCCTGAACACGTTCATGTGGTTCCAGTTCGGCAGTTATACGGAGCCGGACGGCACGGTCGTGCATGGTGACATCGGCCGGTTTTTTGCGGGCGATCCGACCGCGGGCCAGTTCACCACGGGGTTTTTCCCGATCATGATGTTTGCGCTGCCGGCGGCGGGGCTGGCCATTGCGCACTGCGCCAAGCCGCATCGCCGTAAAGAGATCGCCGGGATGATGCTGTCGGTCGGGCTGACCTCGTTCGTGACCGGCATCACCGAGCCCATCGAGTATTCGTTTCTCTTCGTCGCGCCGGTGCTGTACGTGCTGCACGCGCTGCTGACCGGCGTCTCGATGGCGGTGAGCTGGGCGCTGGGGGTGCACGACAGCTTCAGTTTCTCGGCGGGGCTGATCGATTACGTCATCAACTGGGGGCTGGCGACCAAGCCCTGGCTGATCATTCCGATCGGGGCGTGTTTCGCGGTGGTGTATTACGCCGTCTTCCGCTTCGTGATCACGAAATTCGATCTGCCGACGCCGGGTCGCGAGCCGGACGAGGTGGGGGACGCCATGGAGGCGGAGAACATCAAGTAGGCGGTGGAACGCCCGGCAGGAGGCGGCTCTCGGGTCTTTGGACCCGGGGGTCGTCGGCTTGTGGTCCATACCACTGGGAACGATGGATTCCGTTGTGCCGGGACGGCGTGCTAAGAATGGTCTAAACCACCAGTGGTGTAGACCAAGGTGGGCCCAAAAGCCAAGGGTAGACCACACATTCAGCGGGCCGTCCCCCTCTTCCGAGTGCCCGCCTCACCAGGAGGAATCCGATGAGTTCGGACACTGCCGCGAAGGCGGCCCCCGGCAAGAAGGGCCGCGGCTCCAGCGTCATGGCAGTGGGGCAGCGCATCGGCCGCAGCCTCATGCTGCCGATCGCCACGCTGCCCGCCGCCGCGCTGATGGTCCGCCTGGGCCAGCCCGACATGCTCGGCCGGGAGTCGTTTCCGGGCTTCCTGAACAAGCTCGCGGGGTTCATGGCGGCGGGCGGCGGCGCCCTGCTGGACAACATGCCGCTGCTGTTCGCCGTGGGCATCGCCATCGGGTTCGCCAAGAAGGCGGACGGCTCCACCGCGCTGGCCGCCGTGGTCGGCTACCTGGTCTTCAGCAAGGTCCTGGGCACCTTCACCGACGACAACCTGCCCAAGGTCGACCAGGTGGTCGACGGGAAGATAGCCCACGTCGCACCGCCGGTGAACGCGGGCGTGCTCGGCGGCGTCGTGATCGGCATCGTGGTCGCCCTTCTGTATCAGCGTTACAGCCGCAAGAAGCTCCCCGACTGGCTCGGATTCTTCAGCGGCCGCAGGCTCGTCCCGATCCTCTCCTCGTTCGCCGGCCTGGTCATCGGCATCGTCTTCGGCTACATCTGGCCGGTGCTCGGCGCCGGACTGCACAACTTCGGCGAGTGGCTGGTCGGCTCGGGCGCCGTGGGCGCCGGCATCTTCGGTGTCGCCAACCGCGCGCTGATCCCGGTCGGCATGCACCACCTGCTGAACTCCTTCCCCTGGCTCCAGGCCGGCGACTTCCACGGCAAGCACGGCGACATCGCCCGCTTCCTGGCCGGCGACCCGAGCGCCGGGCAGTTCACCACCGGCTTCTTCCCGATCATGATGTTCGCGCTGCCCGCGGCCTGCCTCGCGATCACGCACTGCGCCCGCCCGGAGCGCCGCAAGGTCGTCGGCGGCATGATGCTCTCGCTCGCCATGACCGCCTTCGTCACCGGCGTCACCGAGCCGATCGAGTTCACCTACATGTTCATCGCGCCGGTGCTGTACGCGATCCACGCGGTACTCACGGGTGTGTCGATGGCGCTGACCTGGGCCCTGGGCATGAAGGACGGCTTCGGCTTCTCCGCCGGCGCCATCGACTTCCTGCTCAACCTGGGCATCGCGTCCAAACCCTGGATGCTGGCACTGGTGGGGCTCTGCTTCGGCGCCCTCTACTACGCGGTCTTCCGCTTCGCCATCATCAAGTTCAACCTCCCCACGCCGGGCCGTGAGCCCGACGAGGAGCTGCCCGAGGCCGAGCAGGCCAAGGGCAACCGCAAGGCCAAGGCCGAGGACAACGCCGAGGCCAAGTCCAAGGACGACGCCAAGGCCGAGGCCAAGGGCACGGTCTCCGTGGCCAAGTAGGCCCGGACCCCGCACAGCGCGACGGCCTCCCCGCCGAGAAGCGGGGAGGCCGTCGGCGTTCCCGGCAAGCGGCGGGTCTTACGGCCACCTGCTCCGGCCGGCCCTGCCGCGCGCCTTCAGATCTCGTACGCCGCGCCCGCCTTGGCGACCTCGACCGGGCCGTCGTAGACCTTCTGCGCGTCGCGGACGCTGATGTCCGGGTCGGTCCACGGCGGGATATGGGTCAGCACCAGGCGGCCGGCGCCGGCCCGGCGGGCGTGCTCGCCGGCCTCCCGGCCGTTGAGGTGGAGGTCCGGGATGTCTTCCTTGCCGTGCGTGAAGGACGCCTCGCAGAGGAAGAAGTCGGTGCCCGCGGCGAGGGTGTCCAGCGCCTCGCAGGGCCCGGTGTCACCGGAGTACGTCAGGGTCCGGCCCGCGTGTTCGATACGGAAGCCGAACGCCTCCACGGGGTGGCAGACCCGTTCCGTGCGGATCGTGAACGGCCCGATGGTCTGGGTGCCGGGCTCGAGCGTGCGGAAGTCGAAGA
Organism: Streptomyces sp. NPDC101227; assembly: GCF_044767545.1. Taxonomy (NCBI): domain Bacteria; kingdom Bacillati; phylum Actinomycetota; class Actinomycetes; order Kitasatosporales; family Streptomycetaceae; genus Streptomyces; species Streptomyces sp. NPDC101227. The sequence goes on from NZ_JBIWOD010000030.1 coordinate 37,302, forward strand.
CCTCGCTCATCGCCCCGTCGTAGGGCAGGTCGGCGTGCGCGGCGGTCAGCCGGCGCTCGGTGCCGGCCGGGCCGTAGACCGGCAACGGCGCGCAACGGCCGCCGTCCGGACGGTAGTAGCGCACCACGAAATAGCCGCACAGGTCGATGCAGTGGTCCGCGTGCAGATGCGACAGGAGTATGGCGTCCAGGTCGTAGAGACCGATGTGGCGCTGCATCTCGCCGAGGGCGCCATTGCCCATGTCGATGAGCAGCCTGAAGCCGTCGGCCTCCAGGAGGTAGCTCGAGCAGGCCGATTCCGTGGAAGGGAACGACCCCGAGCATCCGACGACAGTGAGCTTCATGCGGGCGTGAACCTCCGTGGGCGTGGGGCGGCGGGATAGGGGTCTCCCCTGCTCATCGGGGTACCCCCTGCTCGAGTGAGGTCGAGAGTTCGGGGGAGCCGTGGAGAGCGCGGGGAACGGTCCATGCGGGGTGTCTCGGCGGGTCCTTGCCGGTGTGTGACAGGTCTTGGATGGTCTGTGCGGTGCCCACGAGCGTAAGGCGCAAAAGGTCCCCAGGCGCCTCCAGCGGGGCGAGCTGTGGGCGGAATCACCAGTCCGGGTGGGGCCGTACGTCCGGCTTTCCGCCGTCTTCGATTCCGTCGGACGTGCGCGGCGGTACGGGGTGGCTCGCGGCGCGGCGGGGAACGGATGTGCGGCGTCGTGGGGCGTGCGGTCGCCGGTCTCCCGCCGGTCGCCGTTGCGGGGCGGCGCCGGAAATGCGCCGCCGCCGTGGCGCGAGGCCACGGCGGCGGGGTTCTGGCCGCTGTCGGTCGGGCTAGGCCCAGAGCTGGCCGTGCAGAGTGGCGATCGCCGCCTCCGTCGATTCGGCGGTGTAGACGCCGGTGGAGAGGTACTTCCAGCCGCCGTCGGCGACGACGAAGACGATGTCGGCGCTCTCCCCCGCCTTCACCGCCTTCTTGCCGACGCCGATCGCGGCATGCAGCGCCGCGCCGGTGGAGATGCCCGCGAAGATGCCTTCCTCGGCGAGGAGTTCGCGGGTGCGGCGGACCGCGTCCTCGGAGCCGACCGAGAAGCGGGTGGTCAGGACGGACTCGTCGTAGAGCTCGGGGATGAAGCCCTCGTCGAGGTTGCGCAGGCCGTAGACGACGTCGTCGTAGCGGGGCTCGGCGGCGACGATCTGGACGCCGGGGACCTGCTCGCGCAGATAGCGGCCGACGCCCATCAGGGTGCCGGTGGTGCCCAGGCCCGCCACGAAGTGGGTGACGGAGGGCAGGTCGGCGAGGATCTCGGGCCCGGTGGTGGCGTAGTGCGCACCGGCGTTGTCGGGGTTGCCGTACTGGTAGAGCATCACCCAGTCGGGGTGCTCGGCGGCCAGCTCCTTCGCGACGCGTACGGCGGTGTTGGAGCCGCCGGCCGCGGGCGAGGAGATGATCTCGGCGCCCCACATGGCGAGCAGTTCGCGGCGCTCGGAGGAGGTGTTCTCCGGCATGACGCACACCATGCGGTAGCCCTTGAGCTTGGCCGCCATGGCGAGCGAGATGCCGGTGTTGCCGCTGGTGGGCTCGAGGATCGTGCAGCCGGGGGTGAGCCGGCCGTCCTTCTCGGCCTGTTCGATCATGTGCAGCGCGGGCCGGTCCTTGACCGAGCCCGTGGGGTTGCGGTCCTCCAGCTTGGCCCAGATGCGGACGTCGTCGGAGGGCGAGAGGCGCGGCAGGCGGACGAGAGGGGTGTTCCCGACCGCCGCCAGCGGGGAGTCGTACCGCACCGTCAGACCATTCCGCCGGCCACGGCCGGGAGGATCGTCACGCTGTCGCCGTCGGCCAGCTTGGTGGAGATGCCTTCGAGGAAGCGGACGTCCTCGTCGTTGAGGTAGACGTTCACGAAGCGGCGCAGCTGCTCGCCGTCGACCAGGCGCTCGCGGATGCCGGTGTGCCGGGTCTCCAGGTCGGCGAAGAGGTCGGCGAGGGTGTCGCCGCTGCCTTCGACGGCCTTTTCGCCGTCGGTGTAGGTGCGCAGGATGGTCGGGATTCGGACCTCGATGGCCATGGGAGTGCTCCTGTGGGAGTGGGGTGGCGGGCGGGTGCTGTGCGTCCGGGCGCGGGGCGGCGCTGGGGCCGTACGGCGTGCCGGGGGCGGCGGGTGACGCGGGGGTGCGGGAGCGCCGGGCGGTGCGCGCCGCGTGGTCGGCTGGGAGCCGGGTCAGGCGGCGGCGCAGCGCGGACAGATGGCGCTGGAGAGGCGGCACAGATCGACGTGCAGCCGTGCGGCTCCGCAGCCGAACGCGCCCAGCAGGGCAGATGCGGAGCGACGCGTGGCGAGCGGAGCGAGCAGCAGCATGCCCGGTCCCTTCTTCTCGCTCACGTCGTGGTCAACCATGCGGTCATCGTATCGATTCCCGGTCCGGGTATTGGAACCTCGTCCCATGATGCGGACGATCGGTGTACGCCAGGTGGGACGCGATCATGGGTGAGGCCCGTCGGGCGGTCAGGCGTAGGCCGCCACGACCTCGACGTCTTCCTCGGTGACCTGGCCGTCGACGATCCGGAACGAGCGGAACTGGAAGGGTCCGGCGTCGTCGGCGTCGGCGGTGGAGACCAGGACGTAGTGGGCGGCGGGCTCGTTGGCGTACGAGATGTCCGTCCGGGACGGGTAGGCCTCGGTGGCGGTGTGCGAGTGGTAGATGATCACGGGCTCCTCGTCCCGGTCGTCCATCTCGCGGTAGAGCTTGAGCAGGTCCGAGGAGTCGAATTCGTAGAACGTGGGCGAGCGGGCGGCGTTCAGCATGGGGATGAACCGCTCGGGGCGGCCGCTGCCGGCCGGGCCCGCGACCACGCCGCAGGCCTCGTCGGGGTGGTCCTGGCGGGCGTGCTCGACGATCTGGTCGAAAAGGGCCTTGGTGAGGGTCAGCATGGGGCCAAGAATAGGCATGCGGGCCCGCGCGTACCGAGGGGTGGTACGCACGGGCCCGCATGCTGGACGGTTGGGCCGCTCAGCCCGTTCCGCCGGGGTGCTGCGTCACTTCTTGGCGTCGCCGCCGGCCGGGACGGCGTCCCGCTGCGCGGCGCCGTCCGCGGAGCCGCGGCGCTTGATGCACAGGTAGCCGACGCCCAGGATGACCGCCCAGATGGGGGCCGCGTAGAGCGAGACGCGGGCGTCCGGGTCGACGCCCATCATCACGATCACCATGGCGATGAAGGCCAGCGCGAAGACCGAGGTGTAGGGGCTGCCAGGAGCCTTGAACTCGGACTGCGGCAGCTCGCCGCGGTTCGCCTTGGCGCGGTAGCGGAGCTGGGAGAGCAGGATGACAATCCAGGCCCACATGCCGGAGATGGTGGCGAAGGAGACGACGTAGTTGAAGGCGTCGCCGGGCCACTGGTAGTTGATCCAGACGCCGAACAGCATCATGCCGACGGAGACTCCGGTGCCCCAGGTGGGCAGGCCGTTCTTGCTCAGCTGGGTGAAGAACTTCGGTCCCTGGCCGTTGAGCGCGAGGTCGCGCAGCATCCGGCCGGTGGAGTACATGCCGGAGTTGGCCGAGGAGAGCGCGGCGGTCAGCACGACGAAGTTGACGATGCCGGCGCCGGCGGGGAGGCCGATCTGCTGGAAGGCGGCGACGAAGGGGCTGACGCCCGGCTTGAAGACCGTCCAGCTGACGACGGACAGGATGATGATCAGCGCGCCGATGTAGAAGAGGCCGATCCGCCACGGGACGGTGTTGATCGCCTTGGGCAGGACCTTCTTCGGGTTGGTCGCCTCGCCCGCGGTGACGCCGACGAGTTCGACGGCGAGGAAGGCGAACATCACGATCTGCAGCGTCATCAGCGTGCCGCCGATGCCCTTGGGGAAGAAGCCGCCGTGGGACCACAGGTTGGTGAAGGAGGCGGTGTCACCGGCGTTGGAGAAGCCGAGGGTGATCACGCCGAGGCCGATCAGGATCATGCCGATGATCGCGGTGACCTTGACCATCGAGAACCAGAATTCCAGCTCGCCGAAGAGCTTTACGGAGATCAGGTTGATGCCGAAGAGCGCGACGGTGAAGACCAGTGCGGACACCCATTGCGGTATGCCCTTGTTCCAGTACTGCACATACGTGGCCGCCGCGGTCACTTCCGTGATGCCGGTGACGACCCAGAAAAGCCAGTATGTCCAGCCGGTCACAAAGCCGATGAACGGCCCGAGGAATTCCCGGCCGTACTCGGAGAAGGAGCCCGATACGGGCCGGTACATGAGCAGCTCGCCCAGGGCCCGCATGATGAAGAAGATGACCAGCCCGACGATGGCGTAGGCCAGGATGATGCTCGGCCCGGCCATTGAGATGGCCTTGCCCGCTCCGAGGAACAGGCCAGTACCGATGGCGCCACCAATGGCGATCATCTGGATCTGGCGGTTTCCCAGACCCCGCTGGTAGCCCTCTTCGGGCGCGGTTCCAGCGGCCTCGTTGCCGTCGTGATGCTTGTCGACCTGCACAGAGGTCATGAGTGGTGCGCCTTTCTCCATTCCGACCCGGTCTGTCCGGGTCGGGTCCCGACCCCCCGGATGGAGTTCCTGCACGCCGACGGTCGGCCGGCTAAGCGCTCCCGCAGCGACAGGGGTGGCGTCACTCACGGCAGGTCGTGAACATTTATCACGGTCCTACGGAGATCAACTAATGTCGGAGTGGGACAGGTCACAGGAAAATACGGACAAAGGTAAAGAGTCGCGACAAGGCGCTCCACCCTGGTGACGCGATCGTTATCCGGATTTGAGCATCCGCTGAGCGAACACCAGGCATATATGCGGGTGCCCCGGCCGGACGTGCCGGCCGGGGCGAAAAATCCGGCTTTAACGATGGTTAGCCCATCAATGACTCGACGAGGGTCTCCTGGAGCCCGCCGAGCCAGAGGTAGGCCATCACCATCGGCTTGCGCGGGTCGGTGTCGGGCAGCCGCAGCAGCTCGCCGCCGTCCTCCTCGTCGGTGACCTCCAGGCGGGTGCCGATGGCGAGCCGGAGGTCGTTGAGGGCGCCGAGCCACTGACGGCACTCGTCGGGCTTCAGGCGCAGCACCGCGCCCTGGTCGATGCCGGGGCTCAGTGCGTCCAGCGCGCGGACCAGCGCGAGGGCGTCCTCGCGTTTGCGGGCGCGCAGGTCGTTCTCGGTGTAGCGGCGGAATTCGGCGGCGGCTGCGCGGACGTCGTCGTCGGGGACGAGGTCGGGGCCGCCGTAGGCGTCGGGGAAGAGGCGGGCCAGGACCGGGTCGGCGGGCGGTTCGCTGGGGCCGTCGTTGAAGATGGCGGCGAGCGGGTCGTCGGCCTCGCCGTTCTCCTCCCCCGGGCCGATCAGTTCCATCAGCTGGACGGCGAGGCTGCGCAGGATGGAGATCTCGACCTCGTCGAGGGCGACGGCGGCACCGCCGTCGGGCAGGGGCTCGAAGTGGCCGGCCATCAGCGGTCCTGCTGAAGGGTCGCCCACAGGCCGTAGCCGTGCATGGCCTGCACGTCGCGCTCCATTTCCTCGCGGCTGCCGCTGGAGACGACCGCGCGGCCCTTGTGGTGAACGTCGAGCATCAGCTGATGGGCCTTGTCCTTGGAGTAGCCGAAGTACGACTGAAAGACGTACGAGACATAGCTCATAAGGTTCACGGGGTCGTTGTGAACGATCGTCACCCACGGGACATCGGGTTCGGGAACCTCGAACGGTGCCTCGCTCGATTCGGGACGCTCGATCTCCACTGGGACACTCACACGCCCCATGCTGCCACCCGGGGGCGGCCGACGCACAAACGCCCCTCGCGCGGGTCGCGATGGGGACCGGTCACCGAAATCGTCAAAGTGACGGTAAATGGGGGTAGCATCGCTCCCATGAACACAGCAGACCTGGGGCTGCCGGTGGCCGTGCCGTCGACTGCGCTCTTCACCGACCAGTACGAACTCACCATGCTGCAGGCGGCGTTGCGGTCGGGGACCGCGGACCGGCGCTCCGTCTTCGAGGTCTTCACCCGCCGGCTGCCCGAGGGCCGCCGCTACGGCGTGGTCGCCGGCACCGGGCGGGTGCTGGACGCCGTGGAGAATTTCCGCTTCGACGAGACCATCCTCGGCTTTCTGCGTGACCGCCGCATCCTGGACGAGCCGACGCTCGCATGGCTGGCCGACTTCCGCTTCCGCGGGGACATCTGGGGCTACCCGGAGGGCGAGGTCTACTTCCCCGGCTCGCCGATCATGCGGGTCGAGGGCACCTTCGCCGAGGCGGTGCTGCTGGAGACGGTGATCCTCTCGATCCTCAACCATGACTCGGCGGTGGCCGCGGCGGCCTCCCGGATGGCGGTGGCGGCCGGCGACCGGCCGCTGATGGAGATGGGCGCGCGCCGCACGCACGAGCTGTCGGCGGTGGCCGCGTCCCGCTCCGCGTACATCGGCGGCTTCCACGCCACCTCCGATCTGGCGGCCGGCTTCCGCTACAACATCCCCACCGTCGGCACCAGCGCGCACGCCTTCACCCTGCTGCACGACACCGAACGCGACGCCTTCACCGCCCAGGTGGACACCCTGGGCAGGGGCACGACGCTGCTGGTGGACACCTTCGACGTCGCCGAAGCGGTCCGTACGGCCGTGGAGGTGGCGGGGCCCGGCCTCGGCGCCGTACGCATCGACTCCGGCGACCTGCTGCTGGTCGCCCACCGGGTGCGCCACCAGCTGGACGAGCTGGGCGCCAAGGAGACCAGAATCGTGGTGACCAGCGATCTGGACGAGTACGCCATCGCCTCGCTGGCCGCCGCGCCGGTGGACGCGTACGGCGTAGGCACCCAGCTGGTGACGGGCAGCGGCCACCCGACCTGCTCGATGGTCTACAAGCTCGTCGCGCGCGCCGACAGCGATGCGCCCGATGCCCCGCTGCGGGCGGTGGCGAAGAAGTCGATGGGCGGCAAGACCTCCGTGGGCGGCCGGAAGTGGGCGGCCCGCCGGCCGGACGAGGACGGGGTGGCGGAGGCGGAGGTCATCGGCACCGGTCCGCTGCCGGACGAGCTCGACGGGCACGAACTGCTGGTGCCGCTGGTGCGCGGTGGCGAGGTGGTGGCCCGGGAGCCGCTGGACGCCGCCCGCGCCCGGCATATCGCCGCCCGCGCCGGGCTGCCGCTCTCGGCGACCCAGCTCTCCCGCGGCGAGCCGGTCCTGCCCACCGAATACGTGTGAGCCGGGCGGGCCGGGCGGCGGCTCGCGAAGGCGCGCGGGCCGGTGCCCCGGCTCCCGCCCGGCGGCCGACGGGAGTGCGGTCGGCCACTCCCGCAATCGGCGTCGAGTGGCTACCCTCGGTCACACCACCACTCCGCGCCCCTCCCCTCCCCGATTCCCAGCCGGAAGGCACGCACCATGCACCGGGCATTGATCGTCGTTGATGTGCAGAACGACTTCTGCGAGGGCGGCAGCCTCGCGGTGGCGGGGGGTGCGGATGTCGCGGCGGCCATCACCGATCTGGTGGGGCAGGCGGCCGGCGGCTGCTACCGCCATGTCGTGGCCACCCGGGATCACCACATCGACCCCGGCGATCATTTCTCCGACACCCCGGATTACGAGCACAGCTGGCCGGTGCACTGCCTGGCCGGCACCGAGGGCAGCGGCTTCCATCCGAATTTCGCGCCGGCGGTCGCCTCCGGCGCCGTCGACGCGGTCTTCGACAAGGGCGCCCACACCGCGGCGTACAGCGGCTTCGAGGGCGCGGACGAGAACGGCACCGCGCTCGCGGACTGGCTGCGCGAGCGCGCGGTCACCGAGGTCGATGTGGTCGGCATCGCGACCGACCACTGCGTCCGCGCCACCGCCCTCGACGCGCTGCGCGCCGGGCTGCGCACCCATGTCCTGCTGGATCTGACCGCGGGCGTGGCCGCGGAGACCACCGAGCGGGCGCTGGCGGAACTGCGGGCGGCGGGCGCGGAGCTGAGCGGCAAGCCGGTGATCGCCCGCGGCTGAGCGGTACGCGGCGGTACGGGCGACGGGCCGGGCGGCCCGCCGCCCGGTGTCTCAGCCGGCCGCCGGCACCCGGGCCGGGGCGGAAGGCGGGGCGGCGGGGGCCCGCAGGAGGGCGCGTATCGGGTGCCAGGACTCGGTGTCGTCGTCCGGCGTCTCGCGCCAGACCAGGCCGTCGGGGTGGTGCAGTACGGCCGTCACCTCGTCGGGCGTCGGCGGTTCGGAATTGCCGCGCAGGTAGACGGCCCGCAGTCCGTGGTTGCGCAGCCTGGTCAGGGCGCGCTGGCGGTTGCCGGCGTGGACCAGGACCCGTACGCGGCAGCCGCAGTCGTAGGGGCCCGAGCGCGCGCCGTGGGGCGGTCTGGGCAGCGAGAGGGCGACCACCACGCTTCCGCCAGGAAGCCTGATGAAGCCGCCGCCGGTCATTGTCATATCTCCCCCGTGAGACTTCGCGTCAACAAGGAACTCGTAGGACGCATCTAAACGCGAACGGCCGCCACCCGCCAAGGGGTAACGGCCGATTCGCCTCTGACCTGCGGTTTTATTGTTTACTTACCTGCGGGGCCGACCGCAACGATCACTACGGAGCCGTTCGGGGCCTCCTTGGCGATCCGGATCCGGGTGTTGGTGTCAGGAACGATCACACCGCCGGTCGGGTTCGTCTTGTCGTAGTAGACGCCGTGCCGGTCGTCGAAGACCGTCACCCCGCGCTTGGACTTGATCTTGGTGACCTTGCCGTCCCTGTGGAGGGTGAGGGCGTCCGTGCGGTAGCGGGTGAAGGTCGAGTCGTAGGACTGGAAGCGGTTGCGCATCAGCTTGCCGTCGGCCCACTTCTCGGCCTTGGGGTGTGCGTCGACGGGGAGGATCTGCCCGTAGCCGGGGTGCTTGCCGACGTTGTTGTCGGGCTGCGAGGTGTCCCAGAGCCAGATCAGTACGCCGTTCTGGTACGGGAAGTGCTCCACCCAGCCCGGCTTGTCCGTGAGCCAGCCGAAGTTGTACGGGCCGGACTTGAGGGTCTTGTCGTACGACACGTACTGGCGGTTCTCGGCGATGTAGTACTGCGGGTAGTCCTTGGTGAAGGACGCGCCGACGTGCGAAAAGCCGGTGGCGCTCCAGCCGTTGTCGCCGTCCTCGGCGTTGTCGGTGAACAGCGGCGCGCCGTCGGCGACCACGCTGAGGGTGTCGGCCGCGAAGCCCTTCTGGGCCGCGCCGCCGTCGGTCTGGTAGCGGAAGCGCAGGTCGATCTTCTTTCCGGCGTAGGCGTCCAGCGGATAGAAGAGGTCCTGGTATTCGCCGACGGTGCCGGTCAGGGCGGGCTTGCCGCCGCCGTCGCGGGGGATGGCCTTGCCGTTCGCGGTGCCGTCGAGGGGCGTCCAGTCGGCGCCGCCGTCGGTGGAGACCTCGGCGTAGAGGTAGTCGTAGTCCTTCTCGATGTCCCACCAGCCCTTGAGGCGGAAGAACGCCTTGGACTTGCCGGTGAGGTCCACGGGCCGGGAGAGGGTGTTCTTGAGGTCGTTGCCCATGCCGCTCCACCACTGGCGGGCGCCTTCGGCGGGCTTGACGATCTCGGTCGTGACCGGCTTGGCGGGCAGTTCGACGACCACCGCCTGCTTGTGCCGGGTGTTGTATTCGGCGACGCCCAGCCGGTGGAACGACTTGGTCGCGGCCTTGGCCTTGTCGTAGTTGAGCCAGCCCAGCTGGAGCTTGTCCCAGGCGCTCATGTCGCCGGGGCGGTCGCCGATGGCGTTCTTGCCGGTGCCCAGCCAGGAGCCGGATGACATCAGCGACCAGAAGTCCACGGAGGATTCGCCGGCGCCGGTGGTGTCGTACTCGTCCGGCAGGCCCAGGTCATGGCCGTACTCGTGGGCGAAGACGCCGAGTCCGCCGTTCTCCGGCTGCATGGTGTAGTCGCCGACCCAGATGCCGGTGTCGCCGATCTGGGTGCCGCCCGCCTTGTTGCCGCCCGGGCCGCTCTTGCCGGCGTCGGTGCCGTACGCGTACCAGCGGTGCGCCCAGATGGCGTTGGTCTTCTGGACGCCGCCGCCCGCGGACTCGTCCTCGCCGGCGTGCACGATCTGGAAGTGATCGATATAGCCGTCGGGCTCGTTGAAGTTGCCGTCGTGGTCGTAGTCGTAGCGGTCCCACTGGTCGTACTTGGCCAGGTCGGCCTTGATCTCGGCGTCGGTACGGCCCTTGGCGCGCTGGTCCTTGGCCCACTGGTTGACGCCGTCGCGGATCAGGTCCCAGGCGTTGGCGCAGTTGGTCTCGCCGCAGTAGTTGGAGCCGTAACGGGCCTCGTTCGCGTCGACCTTGACCCAGTCGGAGACCTCGCCCTCGACGGAGTAGCGGCCCGAGGACTGCTTCTCGTAGTACTGGGCCAGCGACGGCTTCTTCTTGTCGTGCGAGAAGTAGAGGTCCTGGAAGTGCCCGCGGCTGAAGTCCTTCTGCCAGGCCGTGCTGTTGTCCTTCTTGCGGTCCGGTTGGGCTATCCGGTTGTGTGCGGGTCCCGGGTCGCCGCCGTATTTCTTCACCGGCGGCAGCGGGCCGTCGCCGTCCGGGTCGAACATCGTGGTGTTGTCGACCGTGTCGCCGAAGTCCACCAGGATCGTGAAGATCTTGTCGGTCTTCTGCCGGGCCAGTTCCACGTACTTGCCGCGGTCGAGCCTGACGACCTGCGAGCCGCCGCGGTTGGTGAGATGCGCGGAGCCGGCTATGACCTGCTCGAGCGCGTCCTTGCGCTGCGCCGCCTGCTTGTCGCTGAACGGGCCCTTGAGGTCGTGGTCGACGGCCCGTTCGGGGGCCGGGTCGTGGCTGACGGCGCGGGGTGACGGTGCCGGCGTGCCGGCCGTTGCCACCCCCGACGACAGAACGGCCGCCCCGATCGCGGCGATTGCCGTGGCCAGGGCGGCCGGTCTGAACACCGTTCTGTGGTCTCTCACTTGGCGCTCTCCTCCCCTTCGAGCGGTCACTGTTCGAGGGCATTCGACCGGAAGCGCGGTGAAAAAGACAGATCTTGACTTGCTCATGCTCAGAGAAGTACGTTAACCGACCCGCAAGTTGCGGTTATCGAACGTGGGGCCGACGAATCGTGCGGCCGTACGGGGAGTCGTCGCGATCATCTCCGCCTCCCTTCCGCGTCATCGATGCATATGCCTCCCACGCATGCGCCCCCGCCCCCGTCAGGCCGGACGCCTCTTCTCGCGCCTCCTCTTTCGCGCCCCTGACCACCGCGTGCGCCCCCCGTGCTCCGCACCCGTGGGTTAGGTCACGCTTACTTCTCGTTCCACTCGGGCAATAAGGACCGTAGGCTCGCGTGATGGCGCGCCCTTGACCTCCACCCCCGCCGACCCTCCGAGGACGGATTCCGCCATGCCTCGTCCGACCGCCACCCAGCTCGTCTACGGTTCGGCCACCGTCTTTCTCTCCACCCTCGCGATGCTGCTGCTCTCGCAGACGGAGACGGGTATCGGGGTCGCGGTCATCGCCATCGCCGGGCTCGGGCTCGGGCTCCTGGTGGCCATGACGGTCCCGATGCCGGGGATGCCGCGGAGGGTCCGCCGCCCCGTCCTGCGGGGCAAGTCGCCTGCCGCGCCCGCCCCGTTGCGGGCGGTGCCGGCGCCCGTCGAGGCCCGGGTCCACGAGCACTCGGGCTGAGGGGCCGCCGGAAGCCGGGGAACCCCGGGCCGAGGGGCCGTTCGTTCATCAGGCCGTCGAGACGACCACCGTCTTGGCGGCCTTGTCGTGCAGACACTGCTGATACGGCTTGTCCCAGGTGCACCACAGGACGTTGACCAGCCAGAAGATGAAGCCGCAGCACGGCACGATCTCCGGCAGCGTATAGACCGCGGCCCGGATCCAGCCCGCCTGCCCGGCCGGTACCGCGCCGTTCGCGAGCATCGCGACCCGGATCTTCATCGCCATCTTGCCGACGGTCTGGCCGCGGCTGGTGAGCATCAGCCCCTCGTAGAGGAGATACACCAGCATGGTCACCCCGGAGACGGTGGCCTGCTTGCTGGTCTCGACGCTGCTGGTGCTGGTGTAGTTCACCCAGCCGACGATCAGGTTCATGATCACGGTGACCGGTACGCCGATGATGATCGCGTCGATGATCCGCGCGACCAGCCGGCGGCCGCGGTTGGCCAGCGGCGGCATCCCGGCCAGCGGATCGGCCGCACCGTACTCGCCGCCGTAGGGATTCTGGGCGTAGGGGCTCTCGGAGTACGGCTGCCCGGAATGCGGGCCGGCGCCCTCGCCGCCCTGCTGGGGGCCACCGGCCTGCGGGGAGCCATTGGCGGGGCCACCACCCCCCGACGGTCCCTGCGGAGGCGGTGGATTCTTCCGGAACGGATCGTTCTCCGGCGGTTCACCGGAGCCGGGGCCCGGAGGCTGATCGCTGCTCATGGGCCGAGTCGAACGCCTCGGGCGGCCCGCCGCATCCGGCGAAGTCCGTTCGGGGGACGCCCGCGGCGAACAGACCACGAACGGGCCACGGGAGCGCGTCCGTTCGCCGGACACGCTCCCCCGTTCGCCGCAGGTGAGGACCCGTCAGTCCGCTGCGCGCGCCGCGTCCGAGGCCACGAAGGTCCGCGCGAGCTTGTCGTGCCAGCACTGCCGCCACGGCTGGTCGAACAGGCACCACACGACGTTGACGATGCCGATGGCCAGGAGCCCCAGCACGCTGTAGCAGAACCAGCGCTTGAGGACCGCGCCCAGGGGCGGGGTGTCATGGCCCTCGATGTCCAGCAGGCGCACCCCGCACAGCTTCTTGCCGAGCGTACGGCCCCACTTGAGGGTCGGCAGGACCTCGTAGAGGCCGCCGCCGATCAGCAGGACGGCCAGCACGATGGCGAAGATCGGGGTGGTGGTGCCGTCGAGCAGATAGACCGTCACCTGACGGCCGGACTGCTTGGCCGCCTCCACCTTGGCGTCGATGTGGTCCGTGACGGTGCCCCACAGCGGGACGGCGACCGCGGCGGTGATCGCGGCGAGCACCGCGGAGTCGATCAGCCGGGCCGCGAGACGGCGGCCGAGCGGGGCCGGATGGCCCTGGGCGGCCTGCGCGGCCGCGAAGAAGACGTCGGCGGTCGGCGGCTTCCACGGGATGACGCCGTCGGCTCCCGGCGCGGCGCCGCCCTGCGGCGGGAAGCCGGCGGGCGGGGCGGCCGCCTGCGGGGGCTGCCCGGCCTGGCCCGGGAACCCCTGCACGCCGGGGGGCTGCTGGGCCGGGCCGCCGTGCTGCGGGGCGCCCTGCTGGGGCGCGCTCTGCTGAGGCGCGCCGACGGACGGCAGGGACTGCGGGGCGGCATGTGCGGGCGGCGGCGACTGGGGGGCGGACTGCGGGGCGGCGCCGCCCCGTGGCAGCCGGAACGCCATCGTCTGGTTGCCCTTGGCGGGCTCGGCGGGGCTGCCGGGGTCGGCCGCGCCGCCGGGGCCGGGCCGTACCGCGCGGATCGCGGTCGTCCCCTGGTCGGCGGGGGCACCGCGGCCGGGCTTGACCGCGCGGATGGCGGTGGTGCCGTGGTCGGCGGCGGCCCCCTGGCCTGCGTCACGGCCCGGCTTGACGGCGCGGATGGCGACCGTCCCGTCGGCGGGCACCCCGGGCTTACGGAGCGAGGGCGTACCGGCCGGGTCGCCGGACTCCGCGGCGGCCTGCTCCTCGCGCTGTCCCGGAACCGCGCCCCAGGACGGCGCGCCGGACGGCGTACCGGCGGGTGCCTGGCCGGGCTCCGGCGAACCCCAGGAGACGCGGTGGTCGCCCTCGCCGCCGAAGCCGCCCTGCCGGGAGGCGTCGGCCTGCCAGGCGGAGGCCGGTTCGGGGCTGGTGCCGTGCAGCCGGGACGGATCGTCCCAGTTGGCGACGGCGGGCTGCGCCTCGGCCTGGCCGCTCTGGCGTACGGCCGGCATGTGGGCGCCGCCGGTGTCCTCGTCGAGGAAGACCGGGCCGGTCTCCTCGAAGGCGGGCGGGGCCGGGGCCGCGCCGGGCGGGGGTGCGGGCATCGCCTCGCCCTCGGCCGGGGCGGGCCGGCTGGTGCCCGGCACCCATGCGGCACCGTTCCAGTACCGGATGTAGCCGGGGATGGACGGGTCCGGGTAGAAGCCTGGCGTGGGGCTGTCGCCGGCGGATCCTGAGGTAGGGGCGCTCATGTCCGAAGTCCCGTATCTGTACTCGGCCTGGTGGGTGTGGGGTGCAGTCTGCCGCAACGCAGCGTCCACATCTATCAGACCCCGGGCCGCATCTGTACGGATGCCCGGCCACGAACACCTGGAAGAGGCCCGGGAAAAAAGTTGTGCGAAGTCGCGTAATGGTCCGGCGGATGGCGGCTCTCTCCCTGTGCGCGCCCGTCATGGGCGCCGTACAGGGAGCCAAGAGAGGCGGACGCGATGCACACCGTGGTGGAACGAGAACTCGAACTGGGCCTGGTGCTGTCGCCGGAGCGCAGCATTCCGGTGCCGGCCCGGCTGATGTACCGGACGGATGACCCGTACGCCGTCCATGTCACCTTCCACGTCGGCTCGGACTCCCCCGTCAATTGGACGTTCGCCCGCGAACTGCTCGTCGAGGGCGTGTTCCGGCCGTGCGGCAAGGGGGATGTGCGGGTGTGGCCGACGAAGCGGGACGGGCGCAGCGTGGTCTGCATGGCGCTGTCCTCCCCGGACGGGGACGCGCTGCTGGAGGCGCCGGCCGCGGCGGTCTCGGCCTGGCTGGAGCGCACGCTGCGGGTGGTGCCTCCGGGCTCGGAGCAGGGGCATCTGGGCATCGACAAAGGGCTGAGCGAGCTGCTGGCCATGGCGCCGCGGGACGAGGGGTGGCCGGATGAATCCTGGGCGTCGGAGGAGTTTCCCGAGACCGGGGCGTAGCGGTGGGTGCGGGGGTGGCGGTCTCACCCCCGGTAGGTCTCCAGCAGCCGCAGCCACACCTCGCTGATGGTCGGGTATGCGGGGACGGCGTGCCACAGCCGCTCGATGGGGACCTCCGCGGCGACCGCGATCGTCGCCGAGTGCAGGAGTTCGCCGACGCCGGGGCCGACGAAGGTGACGCCGAGCAGGACCTCGCGGTCCAGGTCGACGATCATGCGGGCGCGGCCGCGGTAGCCGTCGGCGTACAGGGAGGCGCCGGCGACCGCGCCGAGGTCCTGGTCGACGATGCGGATGCGGTGGCCGGCGCGTTCGGCCGCGGCGGCGGTCAGGCCGACGGAGGCGGCTTCGGGGTCGCTGAAGACGACCTGGGGGACGGCGGCGGTGTCGGCGGTGGCGGCGTGGGCGCCCCAGGGGCCGTTGTCGAGGATGGGGACCTGGCGGGCGCGGGCGGCGATGACGGCGCCCGCGATGCGGGCCTGGTACTTGCCCTGGTGGGTCAGGAGGGCGCGGTGGTTGACGTCGCCGGCGCCGTAGAGCCAGTCGCCGGGTACGTCGGTCACCCGGCAGGTTTCGTCGACCTGGAGCCAGGAGCCGGGCTGGAGGCCGATGGTCTCCAGGCCCAGGTCGTCGGTGCGCGGGGCGCGGCCGGTGGCGATCAGCAGTTCGTCGGCGATGATCTCGTCGTCGGTGTCCAGGACGACGGTGACCGGGCCGCCCGGTGCCTCGCGGCGGACCTCGCTCACCTCGACCCCGGTGCGCAGGAAGACGCCGGCCTCGGCGAGGGATTCGGCGACGAGGTGTCCGGCGAACGGCTCCATGCGGGGCAGCAGTCCGTCGCCGCGGACGAGGAGGGTGACCGAGGCGCCCAGGGCCCGCCAGGCGGTGGCCATTTCGACGCCGACGACGCCGCCGCCGACGACCACGAGGCGGCCCGGGACGCTCTGCGCGCTGGTGGCGTCGCGGCTGGTCCAGGGCTTGGCGTCGGCCAGTCCGGGGATGTCGGGGAGGACGGCGCGGCTGCCGGTGCACACCGCGACCGCGTGCCGGGCGGCGAGCATCCTGCCGTCGACGGACACCTGCCGGGGTCCGGCCAGCCGGGCGTGCCCCCGTACGAGGTCGATGCCGGCCGAGTCCAGCCAGCGGACCTGCCCGTCGTCCTTCCAGTGCGAGGCGAAGGCGTTGCGGTGGGCGAGGACGTCGGGCGCGTGGAGGGGGCCGGCGTCCGCGAGGCCGGGGACGCGGCTCGCCTCGGAGCGGGCGGTGACCGGGCGCAGCAGGGCCTTGCTGGGCATGCAGGCCCAGTAGGAGCATTCGCCGCCGACGAGTTCGCTCTCCACGATCGCCACGCTCAGTCCGGCGGCGTGGGCACGGTCGGCGAGGTTCTCGCCGGTGGGCCCGGCCCCCAGCACCAGGACGTCGTAGGTGTCGGCTTCGGACGCTCGGGGGGCTTCGGTGGCTGCCATCGGCTCGTCGCTCTCCCTGCGTGGGCGGGGTGGCCCGGCGGGCCCTTGGGGCCATCCTCGGCCCCGGGGGCCGTCAGCGCATCCGGCGTTCGACCGCTTCCTTGGCCTCGGCGAGGCCGGAGCCGGTCGCTTCGCGGTGCAGTTTGATGGCGTGGATGGTCTTGCCCTGTGCCAGCAGTGCGTCGATCTCCTTGAAGGCGGGGTCCTCGGGCGGCCCCTCGACGCCGTGGTGCGCCAGCAGGAGGTCCATCTTCCGCTCCAGCAGCTGGAGCCTGCGGTCCATGGCCTTGAAGCGGCGGTCGTTGCGGGAGGTGGCCATGCCGACGGTGCTGGTGATGGCGATGACGGCGAGGGCTATCCCGGGAATCAGAGTTTCCATGCAGGAAAGTCTACGGCGGCGGGCGGGGCATGATCACCG
The DNA here is from genome assembly GCF_044767545.1 of Streptomyces sp. NPDC101227. Classification (NCBI taxonomy): domain Bacteria; kingdom Bacillati; phylum Actinomycetota; class Actinomycetes; order Kitasatosporales; family Streptomycetaceae; genus Streptomyces; species Streptomyces sp. NPDC101227. Next base: position 53,983 of record NZ_JBIWOD010000030.1, read on the forward strand.
GGCGTGGCCCCGTCTCATCGGCCCGGCCCTAGAACAGCTTGCCCGGGTTGAGGATGCCCAGGGGATCGAAGACGCCCTTGATGCCGCGCTGCAACTCCAGGCCGACCGGGCCCAGTTCGCGGGCCAGCCAGTCCTTCTTCAGGACGCCCACGCCGTGTTCGCCGGTGATGGTGCCGCCGAGCCGGAGGCCGAGGGCCATGATCTCGTCGAAGGATTCGCGGGCGCGGCGGGATTCGTCGGGGTCGGCGGCGTCGAAGCAGACGGTGGGGTGGGTGTTGCCGTCGCCTGCGTGGGCGCAGACGCCGATGGTGAGGTCGTATTTCGCGGCGATGGCGGCGGTGCCGTCGAGCATTTCCGCGAGCCGGGAGCGCGGTACGCAGACGTCGTCGATCATGGTGGCGGATTTGACCCGTTCCAGTGCGGTCAGGGTCAGCCGCCGGGCCTGCAGCAGCAGGTCGGATTCGGCGGCGGTCTCGGCCGGGACGACTTCGGTGGCGCCCGCTGCCGTGCACAGCGCGCCGACGGCGGCGAGGTCGGCGGCCGGGTCGGGGGTGTCGAAGGCGGCCAGGAGGAGCGCCTCGGTGGTGTCCGGGAGGCCCATCTGGGCCATGGCGTTGACCGCGCGGATGCTCGTACGGTCCATCAGCTCGAGCAGGGAAGGGGCGTGGCCGCGGGCCATGATCTCGCAGACGGCTTCGCAGGCGGCGGCGGTGGAGGGGAACTCGGCGGCCAGGGCGAGCTGTTGGGGCGGTTCGGGCTTGAGGGCGAGGACGGCGCGTACGACGATGCCGAGGCTGCCCTCGGAGCCGACGAAGAGGCGGGTGAGGTCGTAGCCCGCGACGCCCTTGGCGGTGCGGCGGCCGCAGGTCAGCAGCCGTCCGTCGGCGAGGACGACGTCGAGGCCGAGGACGTACTCGGCGGTGACCCCGTATTTGACGCAGCACAGGCCGCCGGAGGCGGTGCCGATGTTGCCGCCGATGGAGCACTCTTCCCAACTGGAGGGGTCCGGCGGGTAGTAGAGGCCGTATTCGTTGACGGCGCGGGAGAGGGTGGCGTTGATGACGCCGGGCTCGACGACCGCTATCCGGTCGACCGGGTTGATCTCGAGGATCCGGTCCATCTTGACCAGGGAGAGCACGATGCAGCCGTCGGTGGCGTTGGCGGCGCCCGACAGGCCCGTGCGGGCTCCCTGGGGGACGACGGGGACGCGCAGCGCGGTGGCGGTGCGCATGACGTGCTGGACCTCTTCCACGGTGCGCGGCAGGACGACGACGGCGGGCGTGCCGGCTTCGCAGAAGCTCGCCATGTCGTGGGCGTAGGAGCCGGTGACATCGGGGTCGGTGAGCACGGCGTCCGCGGGGAGGACGGCGCGCAGTCGTGCGGTGAGGTCCTTGAGGTCCATACGGCCAGCGTCGCATCCGCGGGCGCCGGGCGGAAGATCACGCCGGGCGGCGGTGGCGGCGCGGCCCTTCCCTTGTGCGGGCGGGGCGGCTACGGTGCGCGCCTCCGCATCCGGTGACACGAGTCAGTGAGCCGTATGCGGAGGTCAGGGGTCCGTATGAGGACGTCGGTGGTCCGTCCGAGGAAGCACGGGAAAGGCAGCCCATGCGCATTCGCTCAGGTGCCTCGCAGGTGTCGGGACGCGGAAGGAGGCGGGCGGGGCTGTGCGGTGCGGCGCTCGCGGCGGGGCTGCTGGTCGCGGGTGGCGGCCCCACGGCGCTGGGGCAGCCCGCGGCGGACGGCGGGCGCGGCGCGGCGGGGCGGCCGCTCACCATCCTGATCAGCAATGACGACGGCTACCGGCACCCGTATCTGGAGGCGCTGCGGGCCGCGCTGGTCAGGGCCGGGCACCGTGCGGTGGTGGTGGCGCCGGCGGAGGACATGTCGGGGCGCGGTACCGGCATGATGTTCTCGCCGGGTGCGACGCTGCGCGCCGAGGAGACCGCGCCGGATGTGTGGGCGGTGGGTGGTTCGCCGGGCGACGCGGTGGCGTTCGGGCTGCAGCGCGTCTTCACGGACCGGCCGCCGGATCTGGTGGTCTCCGGGGTCAATGCGGGTCCCAACGCGGGGCCGACGGCGGGGCATTCGGGGACGGTGGGCGCGACGCTGGCGGCCGCCGACGCGGACGTGCCGGCCATCGCGGTGAGCGCGGGCTACGACCTGAGCGATCCCCAGCATCCGTTCCCGTCCGTGGCGGGGGCGGCGGCGTTCACCGCCCGGACGGTCGAGCGGCTGGCGGCGACGGCGCGGGGCGGGCCGCTGCTGCCGAGGGGCACCGCGCTGAACATCAACTATCCGGCGCATCCGGGGGGCAAGGTGGCCTTCACCAATATGGGCCGGGCGCGCACCATCACCGCCAACTACGATCCGGATCCGGCGAGTTGCGCGACGTGCTACAAGGTGCGGCTGGGGCTGGACCCGCAGGCGCCGGAGGGCGTGCCGGACGCGGACACCGCGGCGCTGGCCCGTAACGAGGTGGCGGTCTCGCTGCTGACCGGCGACTGGGGCGCGCACGGCTTCGCGTCCCGCGATCGCGGGCCGTCGCGGGAGGAGGCGCGGCGGACGGCCGCGCGGCTGTACGGACTGACGCCGTAGCGACTCCCCCGCCGTGAGGGCGCCGTGAGGGCGGCAGGAGGGGCCGTGGGGGCCGCCGACCGCCCCCACGGCGCCCGGGGGCCTCAGAGGTTCCCGCGGCGCTCCTGCTCCCGCTCGATGGCTTCGAAGAGGGCCTTGAAGTTGCCCTTGCCGAAGCCCATGGAGCCGTGCCGCTCGATCATCTCGAAGAAGACGGTCGGGCGGTCCTGAACCGGCTTGGTGAAGATCTGCAGGAGGTAGCCGTCCTCGTCGCGGTCGACCAGGATCTTCAGCTCGCGCAGCGTCTCGACGGGGACGCGGGTCTCGCCCGCCCAGTCGCCGAGGGTGTCGTAGTACGAGTCGGGGGTGTCGAGGAACTGGACGCCGGAGGCCCGCATGGCCCGTACGGTGGCGACGATGTCGTTGGTGGCCAGGGCGATGTGCTGGACGCCGGGACCGCCGTAGAACTCCAGGTACTCGTCGATCTGCGACTTCTTCTTGGCGATGGCCGGCTCGTTGAGCGGGAACTTCACCTTGCGGGTGCCGTCCGCGACGACCTTCGACATCAGGGCGGAGTATTCGGTGGCGATGTCGTCGCCGACGAACTCCTTCATGTTGGTGAAGCCCATGACGTTGTTGTAAAAGGCGACCCACTCGTCCATCTTGCCGAGTTCGACGTTGCCGACGCAGTGGTCGATGGCCTGGAAGCGGCGGGGTACGGGGTCGATGATCGGCTCGGCGGCGACGTAGCCGGGCAGGTAGGGGCCGTCGTAGCCGGTGCGCTCGACGAGGGTGTGGCGGGTCTGGCCGTAGGTGGCGATGACGGCGCGGACGACGGTGCCGTGCTCGTCCTTCTCCTCGTAGGGCTCGGTCAGGCCGGTGGCGCCGTGTTCGACGGCGTAGGTGTAGGCGGCGCGGGCGTCGGGGACCTCGATGGCCAGGTCGATGACGCCGTCGCCGTGGGCGGCGACATGGTCGGCAAGGAAGCGGCCCCAGTCCGTGGCGGGCTTGACGACGGAGGTGAACACGAAGCGGGCGCCGCCGGATTCCAGGACGTAACTGGCGGTCTCGCGGCTGCCGTTCTCCGGTCCGCTGTAGGCGACGCGCTTCATGCCGAAGGCGGTGGAGTAGTAGTGGGCGGCCTGCTTGGCATTGCCGACGGCGAAGACGACCGCGTCCATCCCCTTGACCGGGAAGGGGTCGGCCTGCCGGGACGTGGCGGGGGTGGTGGGCTGGGTGTGCATCGTGGTGTCTGCCATGGCGGCAGAGTCCCCCCGATCCACAAGGTGCGCAATAGTTTCCCTTTCCACTGGGCATTACGTATAGGGGCCAGGCGGTTTCGCCGGGCTATCTGTACATGATGACCATCGAAATCGGAGGGACCGGCGATGGCGATCGATCATTTGGACGGGGAGCTGCTGGAGCTGCTGGCGCTGGAGCCGCGGATCGGGGTCCTGGAGGCGTCGCGGCGGCTGGGCGTGGCGCGCGGGACGGTGCAGGCGCGCCTGGACCGGCTTCAGTCGAATGGAGTGATCAGGGGTTTCGGTCCGGATGTGGACCCGGCCGCGCTCGGCTATCCGGTGACCGCGTTCGCCACGCTGGAGATCAAACAGGGGCAAGGAAGCGCCATCCGCGCCCACTTGGCGACCGTTCCCGAGGTGCTGGAGCTGCATACAACGACGGGACATGGGGACATGCTCTGCAGGCTCGTTGCGCGTTCGAACGCGGATCTGCAGCGTGTGATCGACCTGGTTGTGGGTTTTGATGGCATCGTGCGGGCTTCGACGGCGATTGTCATGGAAAATCCGGTTCCGTTGCGCATCATCCCCCTGGTGAAGCAAGCATCGGGGGACTGACCGAGGAGGGCGCCGAGTGAGCTTCTGGGAGTACGTCGGCACCCGGCACGCCCAGCTGCTGACGGATACGTACCAGCACGCCAGCGCGGTCTTCCAGTGCATGGTGCTCGCCACCCTGCTGGGAGTGTTCATCGGCGTCGTCACGTACCGCAGCGAATGGGCGGGCTCGCTCGCCACCACCTCGACCGCCACCATCCTGACCATCCCCTCGCTGGCCCTGATCGGTCTGCTGATCCCCGTCGTCGGCCTCGGCGTTCCCCCGACGGTCATCGCGCTGACCCTGTACGGCCTGCTGCCGGTGGTCCGCAACGCCATCGTCGGGCTGCGCGGGGTGGACCCGGCGCTGGTGGACGCGGCCAAGGGGATCGGGATGTCGCGCCTCGCCCGGCTCGTCCGCGTCGAACTGCCGCTGGCCTGGCCGCCGATCCTGACCGGCATCCGGGTCGCCACCCAGATGCTGATGGGCATCGCCGCCATCGCCGCCTTCGCCTCCGGCCCCGGCCTGGGCAATGAGATCTTCCGCGGGATCGCCTCGCTGGGCAGCGCCAACTCCCTCAATCAGGTGCTCGCCGGCACCGTCGGGATCGTCATCCTCGCTCTCCTCTTCGACGCCGCATACGTCCTTCTGGGACGTCTGACCATCTCCAGGGGGATCCGTGCCTGAGCCGTCCGGGAGCGCAGCGGAGACGACCACCACCGGCGCCCGCATCCAGCTGGAGAGTCTGACGAAGACCTATCCGGGCACCCCCAACCCCGCGGTGGACAACGTCAACATGGAGATCAAGGCCGGCGAGATCGTGGTCTTCGTCGGGCCCTCCGGGTGCGGGAAATCCACCACCCTGAAGATGATCAACCGGCTGATCGAGCCGACATCAGGGCGGATCCGGATCGGCGACGAGGACGTCACCGACATCGACCCGGTCAGGCTGCGCCGCAAGGTCGGCTACGCCATCCAGGCCTCCGGCCTCTTCCCGCACATGACGGTGGCCCAGAACATCGCCCTCGTACCGAAGATGATCGGCTGGTCCAGGGCCAGGGTCGGCGCCCGGGTCGAGGAGATGCTCGACCTGGTCGGTCTCGACCCCGGCGAATTCCACGGCCGCTACCCCCGCCAGCTCTCCGGCGGCCAGCAGCAGCGCGTCGGCGTGGCCCGCGCGCTCGCCGCCGACCCGCCCGTCCTACTGATGGACGAGCCGTTCGGCGCGGTCGACCCGATCACCCGCGACCACCTCCAGGACGAGCTGATCCGGCTCCAGCACGAGCTCCACAAGACCATCTGCTTCGTCACCCACGACTTCGACGAGGCCATCAAGCTCGGCGACCGCATCGCGGTGCTGCGCGAGCGCTCGCACATCGCGCAGTTCGACACCCCCGAAGCGATCCTCACCAACCCCGCGGACGATTTCGTCTCCGGCTTCGTCGGCGCCGGCGCCGCGCTCAAGCGCCTCAACCTCACCCGCGTACGGGACGTGGGCGTGGTCGACTTCCCGACCGCCTCCGTCGACGACCCCCTCCAGAACATCTTCGACCTGCTGCGCACCGGCTCCACCAACGAACTGCTGCTGCTCGACCGCAGCCGCCGCCCGTACAAGTGGCTGCGCCGCGGCGACCTCGCCCGCGCCAAGCAGTCGCTGGCGCGGGCCGGGACGCTGGTGACCGACACCGTCACCCGGGACGCCACGCTGCGCGACGCCCTGGAGGCGGTGCTCACCGACAACGCCGGGCGGGTCGCGGTCACCGGGCGGCGCGGGGAGTACATCGGCGTGGTCGACATGGAGACGCTGATGAACAACGTCCATGAACTGCTGGAGGCGGACCGGCTGGAGGCCCTGGAGCACCAGCACGAACTCCAGGAACGGCGCCACCATGAGACGCAGCTGGCCCAGGAAGGCCTGGACGGCGGTGCGGACGGCGGCGCGGGGGTCAAGGCATGACCTCCCGCGGAAGCGACGGCTCGCCGGGCGGCGGGCGCAAGCCGCCGCCGCCGGGTGAGCACGGGGTGGACGGGCTCGCCCACCTGGACGACACCGACATGCTGGAGCGGGAGACGGCCACCGGGGAGGCACCCGCGCGGGCCGCGGCCCCCGGAGCCCGCCGGATCAGCTGGCAGAAGTGGACCTTCATGCCGGTGTTCCTGGTGGCCGCGCTGCTCGCCACCTGGCTGTGGTTCCGCGGCGCCCGCCTGGACTCCATCGCCCACCAGGCGGTGGACAACGGCAAGGTGTGGCTGGCACTGCGCCAGCACATCCAGCTGACCGTCGTCTCCACCTTCTTCGTGCTGATCATCGCGATCCCGCTGGGCATCGCGCTGACCCGCGCCAGGCTGCGCAAGTTCACCCCCCTCGCGATGGCCTTCGCCAACCTCGGCCAGGCCGTGCCCGCGCTGGGTCTGCTGATCCTGCTGGTCATCTGGCTCGGCATCGGCGCGCGCTCCGCCATCGTCGGCATGGTCATCTACGCCGTGCTGCCGGTGCTGGCCAACACCATCACCGGGCTGCGCGGCATCGATCCGACGCTGACGGAGGCGGCCCGCGGCATCGGCATGTCCCCCACCGGCGTCCTGACCAAGGTCGAACTCCCCCTGGCCGTGCCGCTGATCCTTGCGGGTGTGCGCACCGCGCTCGTCCTGAACGTCGGCACCGCGACGCTGGCCACCTTCGGCGGTGGCGGCGGCCTCGGCGACCTGATCTCGGCGGGCATCATCACCCAGCGGATGCCCGTACTGATCCTGGGCTCGGTGCTGACCGTGGCGCTGGCGCTGCTCGTCGAATGGCTGGCCTCGCTGGCCGAACTGCTGCTGCGGCCGCGCGGCCTGGAGGGGACGAACTGATGGCGCGTTGCCGAACGACCCGACGTCCGCGCCCCCGTACGGCCGCCGTCGCGCTGGCCGGCCTGCTGCTCGCCGCGGCCGCCCTGAGCGGCTGCGGACTGGTCAGCGGCAGCCCGATGTCCGACGACGTCAAGCCCGGCACGGTCGGCCGGGGCCTGCCGCTCAAGGGCGCCACCCTCACCGTGACGTCCAAGGAGTTCACCGAGAACATCATCCTCGGCCAGATCATGGGCCTGGTCTTCAAGGCGGCCGGCGCCACCGTCATCGACAAGACCAACATCCAGGGCACCATCGGCGCCCGCGAGGCCGTACGCACCGGCACCGCGGACGGCATGTACGAATACACCGGCACCGGCTGGATCACCCACCTCGGCCACACCAAGCCGATCCCCGACATCCACCAGCAGTGGGTGGCGGTGCGCGACGCGGACCGCAAGAACGGCATCGTGTGGCTGCCGCAGTCCAGCCTCAACAACACCTACGCGCTGGCGCTGAACTCCGCCAACCTCAAGAAGTACCCGGTCAAGAACCTCTCGGACGTCGCGGCGCTGCTGAAGAGGAACCCCGGCGCGGTCACCCTGTGCGTCGAGAACGAATTCGCCACCCGCAACGACGGACTGCCCGGCATGGCGAAGACCTACGGCATGAACATCCCCTCCAGCCACATCCGCAAGATGACCGGCGGCGTCGTCTACACCGAGGCCAGACAGGGCACGTCCTGCACCTTCGGCGAGGTCTTCACCACGGACGGCCGGATCGGGGTGATGGGCCTGCACGTCCTCGGCGACGACAAGCACTTCTTCCCGAACTACAACGCGGCACCCGAGATGAACGCCGAGACGATGAAGAAGTACCCCCAGATCGCCGCGCTGCTGGCGCCGGTCACCAAGGCCCTGAACAACCGCGTCGCCCAGGAGCTCAACCGCAAGGTGGATGTGGACGGCGAGGATCCGCACGAGGTCGCCAAGAACTGGCTGATCAGGGAAGGGTTCATCAAGGGATAGAGGGCTTCATCGAGGGACAGGAGACGGGTGCGGGGCCCGGCGGCGCCGTGTCCCGCACCCCCTCCCTCACTGCCACCGGCGCTTGATGACCACCGTGTTGGCCGCCCGGTCGTGCAGGCACTGCCGGAACGGCTCGTTCCAGAGGCAGGACAGGATGTTGATCTGCCCCAGGACGGGCACCATGCCCATGCCAAGGTAGGCGAACCAGCGTCCCAGGGCGATGCCGAAGCCGATCTTCTGGCCGGTCTCGAGGCGGACGACGCGCAGGCCGCACAGGGCCTTGCCGAGGGTGCCGCCCATCGCCGTCGTCAGCGGCTCGAAGAAGACGACGACGAAGACCAGCCAGATGAGCATGGCGGTCACCACAGGCACTTCGGCCCCAGGGTTGTGGTGCAGGAACTTCGTGGTCAGCCCGACGGCACCCACCGCCATCACCGTGATGATCACGGAGTCGACGAAGCGGGCGAGCAACCGCAGACCGGGGACCGCGAGTGCCTGCCGGGGTGGGCCCTGCGGCTGTCCCGTCTGTGGCGGCACGAACTGCGGTGGGGCGTAGAGCGGCGCCGCGGACTGCGGCGGTGCGGCCTGCGGAGGTCCGTGCTGCGCCTGCGCGGGAGCGAAGCCGGGGCTGGGGATATCGGGAGTCGGTGGCTGCTGAAAGTTGGTCACGGAAGACGATCCAAGCCGATGCCGCGGAGCCGCCTCAATCCGGGCCGCGCAAAGGGGCCGGAACCGGCCCGGTCAGCAGCTGGGGACCGTACCGCCCTTGGTCCGCAGGGCCCTCAGCTCGGCTACTTGGTACAACTCGGCACGTGGCCACCGGAGTTGAGGGCCTTGAGGGCGCCGACCGCGCCGTCGAGCGTGGTGACGGGAATCAGCCGCATGCCCCGGGGCAGCTCGGCAGCGGCGTCCGCGCACTCCTGCTTGGGGACCAGGAAGACGGTGGCGCCGTCGCGGCGCGCCGCCTGGGTCTTGAGCGGGACGCCGCCGACCGCGCCGACCTTGCCGCCCGCGCTGATGGTGCCGGTGCCCGCGATGATCCGGCCGCCGGTCAGATCGCCGCCCTTGCCGTCGCCGGCCAGCTTGTCGACGATGCCGAGGGCGAACATCAGCCCGGCGCTGGGCCCGCCGACGTCCGCCAGGCTCAGCTTGACCTTGATGTCCTTGGGTGACTTGCCCAGCCGGCCCAGCGCCGCGGCGGTGGCGGTGTTCTGCGACTGCCGCATCTGCCGGGCGTTGTGCTCCGCGATCTCCTCGGTGTTGTTGCCCACCGGGTAGACCGCCTCGCGCGGCATCGCCGCCTCGTCCGTACGCCACCACGCCCGCAGGACGTCCGACAGATGGACGGAGGCGTCCGGGCCGGTGGCGACGATGGAGGTCATCCGCAGCTGGCCGGCCGTCTTGCGGGTGCCGGCACCCGCAATCGTGATCACCGGACTGCCCTTGTCCGCACCGAGCACATTGGCCGTCATCCCCGGATACGCGACCGAGTACGGCAGCGGAGCGAGGGCCGCGGTGAGGAGGAGGGCGAGGACGAGGGCGGTGCAGAGCACCAGGGCCCGGACGCGTGCAGACACCCCGCCAGCCTAAATGACCCCAGCCCCACCGGCCCCTTACGGCGCTACGGCCTCACCACACGGCCACGGCGCCTTCACAGGTCGCCGCCGTCACCGTCGTCACGGGCGTCACATGCGTTACGGCCGTCACCGCAGGGCCTCCGACACCTCCCGGGCCGCCTCGACCACCCGCGGCCCGATCCGCTCGGAGACGGTGTCGGCGAGCATCACCACCCCCACGCTGCCCTCGATGCCGCTCACCCCGAGCAGCGGCGCCGCCGCTCCGCTCGCGCCGGCCTCCAGCTCACCGTGGGTCAGGGCGAGCCCGGAGTCGTGGGTGTGGCCCTGGCGGGCCTTGAGGATGGCCCGTCCTGCGGCGCCGCGGTCCAGCGGATGGCGGAAGCCGGCGCGGTAGGCGACGTGGTAGTCCGTCCAGGTGGGCTCGACCACGGCGACGGCCAGCGCCTCGGTGCCGTCGACGAGGGTGAGGTGCGCGGTGGCCCCTATGTCCTCGGCGAGCGAGCGCAGCGCGGGCAGCGCCGCCTCTCTGACCAGCGGATGCACCTGGCGGCCCAGGCGCAGCACCCCCAGGCCGACTCTGGCCCGGCCACCGATGTCGCGGCGCACCAGAGCGTGCTGCTCCAGGGTCGCCAGCAGCCGGTAGACGACGGTGCGGTTGACGCCGAGCTTGTTGGACAGCTCGGTGACGGTCAGCCCGTGGTCGGTGTCGGCGAGAAGTTTGAGGACACGCAGTCCCCGGTCAAGCGTCTGGGAGGTCTCCGCGGTCACGACGCCCCCTCCTGGTTTGAGTGGCGGCGCTCGTACGCGACGCGCTGCATGTCCCGATGCAGTGCGCCCAGAGGCCGCCGGCCACATGGCACCGGCTGCGCTCCGCGGCGGCGCTGCCACGGGGCGTGTGCGTGACCGGGACAGTAGCGAGCAAGTCCGGTCAGCGGAAGAGTCCGTCCAGAATCCGGGCTACGACGCCTGGAATATCCCGAATAATCCCGGGAATGGCGGCGGGCGGTGCACCCGGTTCAGGTGCACCGCCCACTAGGCGAGACGCGGAGTCGCCGGGCTCACCGCATCCGCGTGGCCCACTCCCGTACCTTCTTGATCCGCTCGTTCAGCTGGCCCGCGGTGGCCTCCGCGCTCGGCGGTCCGCCGCACACCCGCCGCAGCTCGGTGTGGATCACTCCATGCGGCTTGCCGCTCTGGTGCACATAGGCGCCGACCAGCGTGTTCAGCTGCTTGCGCAGCTCCAGCATCTCCTTGTGCGAGACGACCGGCCGCCGCTCGGCGGGCAGCTCCAGCAGATCGGCCTCGGAGTCCGGCTTCTTCCGGCTGTGCGCGATCTGCCGGGCCTGCCGCTTCTGCAGCAGCATCTGCACCTGGTCGGGCTCCAGCAGCCCGGGGATGCCGAGGTAGTCCTGCTCCTCCTCGCTGCCCGCGTGCGCCTGCATGCCGAATTCGGCGCCGTCGTAGAGGACCCGGTCGAAGACCGCCTCCGACTCCAGGGCCTCGAAGGAGAACTGCTCCTGCTCCCCGGTGTCCTCGTCCTGCTCCTTGTTCGCCTCGTCCATTTCCTTCTCGGACTCGGCGTAGGGGTCTTCCTCCCCGTCCTTCTTCGGCTTGTCGAGCACATGATCGCGCTCGACCTCCATCTCGTTGGCGAAGCCGAGCAGCATCGGGACGGTCGGCAGAAAGACGGAGGCGGTCTCGCCGCGCCTGCGGGACCGTACGAAACGGCCCACCGCCTGCGCGAAGAACAGCGGCGTGGAGATGGTGGTCGCGTACACCCCGACCGCCAGCCGCGGCACGTCGACGCCCTCCGACACCATCCGCACCGCGACCATCCACCGGTCCTCGGACCCCGCGAAGTCGTCGATGCGCTGCGAGGCGCCGGAGTCGTCGGACAGCACCAGGGTGGCGCCCTGTCCGGTGATCTCCCGGATCAGCTTGGCGTAGGCGCGGGCCTGCTCCTGGTCGGAGGCGATGACGAGGGCGCCGGCGTCCGGAATGGACTTCCTGACCTCGGTCAGCCGCTGGTCCGCCGCCCGCAGCACATTCGGCATCCAGTCGCCGCGCGGGTCCAGGGCGGTACGCCACGCCTGCGAGACGGCGTCCTTGGTCATCGGCTCGCCGAGCCGGGCCGCTATCTCGTCGCCCGCCTTCGTCCGCCAGCGCATATTGCCGCTGTAGGAGAGGAAGATGACCGGCCGGACGACGCCGTCGCCCAGCGCGTTCCCGTAGCCGTAGGTGTAGTCGGCCGAGGAACGGCGGATGCCGTCGTTCCCCTCCTCGTACGTCACGAACGGGATCGGGTTGGTGTCGGAACGGAACGGCGTACCGGTCAGCGCGAGCCGCCGGGTGGCCGGCTCGAACGCCTCCAGACACGCCTCGCCCCAGGACTTCGAGTCACCGGCGTGGTGGATCTCGTCCAGGATGACCAGCGTCTTGCGCTGCTCGATGCGGTTGCGGTGCAGCATCGGCCGGACGCCGACACCGGCGTAGGTGATCGCGATGCCGTGGTACTCGCGGCCGAGCGGGCCCGCGCTGTACTCCGGATCGAGCTTGATGCCGATCCGGGCCGCGGCCTCCGCCCACTGCTTCTTCAGATGCTCGGTCGGCGCGACGACCGTCACCTGCTGTACGACGTGGTGGTGCAGCAGCCAGGAGGCAAGGGTGAGCGCAAAGGTGGTCTTGCCGGCGCCGGGCGTCGCGACGGCGAGGAAGTCTCTGGGCTGCGCCTGGATGTACCGGTCCATGGCCGCCTGCTGCCAGGCGCGCAGCTTGTTCGCGGTACCCCAGGGGGCCCGTCCCGGGAAGGCCGGGGACAGGTGGTGGCTGTTGGTGGCGCTGGTGGTGGTAGTCACGGTCTCCGTCGGGCGTGGTCGGCGAATCGGCAACCGCGCCACCCTACCGCTGCGCTTTGCCCGACCCCACGTTGTCGGCTGTCCCGCCGTGGGGGTTGTCCGCCGGTTCGCTGCGCTTTGCCTGGACCGAACGTCTTTGGCTGACCCGCCGCGGGGGGCGCCGTTGCTCCCCCACTGCCTTAAGGGCGTGGGAGGTGCCCCCAGCGGCGGGCGTGGGTTTGTCGGGTGCGGTGACGGCCCTACACGGCTTCGCCGCTACGGCCCGTCCCCTCCCGTGGGTGGGGGGGAAAGCTTGTGGGAGCGAGCGTTCGTGTCCGGCTCACTGTGACGGGATCCACAAGGCGCGCACGACCGCCTACCGAATCCCCCACCGTCTTCTCCCACTCCCAACGGGGAGGGGCCGGGCCGCAGGACGGAGTCCGGAGGCCCGGTCCCGCAGCCGAACAGCCCCGCGCAAGCGGCAACGCCCGCCGCAGGCGC
>NZ_JBIWOD010000031.1:0-63021 GCF_044767545.1 Streptomyces sp. NPDC101227
TGGCTGCGGGACTCGCGAACCGCGGTGCTCGATACCGGCAAGGCCTTTGTGGCCTGGGACCAATGGGAAACGAACGGCTCCCGGGCCGCCGGCGCGGTCTCCTTCAACGTCGTGACCGCCGTCTTCACCCGCGGCGGCGGCGCCGCCGTGGAGGGCGCGGGCAAGGCCGGCGCGCTCGCCAAGGGACTGTCCGCCGTCAGCAAGGTCGGCAGCGCCGTCGACCCGATGACCTACGCCATCAAGGGCGCGGGCGCGAGCCTGTCAAAGGTCAGCGACGTGATGGCCCGCCTCAAGGACCTCGGCCACGTCGAGGTCCCGAAGATCTCCGAGGGCGCCTTCAGCCTGCCCGAAGGCGCCGAAAAGCTACCAGACGGCACGATCCAGCTGCCCAAGGGCGCCGCCATTCCAGAAGGGGCAACCAAGCTCCCGGGCGACAGAATCGAGCTGCCCAAGGACACGGTCACCCTCCCGCCGAACACAGTGAAGGACCCATTCAACGGGAACTACACGGATATCAAGGGCGACCTCTATGGCAAGGACGGCAGGCTCCTCCAACGCGCCGAAGACGCCTACAAGGAGAAGCCCACCCCGCCCACCACGGGCGCGGACAACCCGCGAATCGAGGCCCCGGCCCGCCAGGAGCAGCGGGTCCCGGCCGGTGTCGGCGGACGTGGCGACGACTTCGCACGCGTCGGCTCGGACGTGCCCGAACCAGCCCACGTGAGAGACAACGCGCTCCACCGCAGCACCCGTCCTGGCGACAACGTCCCCGTGGGCCGCGCCGGCGGCCAGAGCGCGCCAGGGGGCACCACTGACAACCACATGCCCACAAACAATCACGCCCCGAGCGGCAGCGGGAGCACCGCCCACACCCCGGGCTCCGGCGGGCCGGACAACTCCACCAGCGGTGCCGGCCGCACCATCGAAACAAGCGACACGGGCAGCGGCGGCCGCAGCCCCAGCGACGGCCAGGCCGTCCCGCACCAGGGCCACGGCCCCATCGGTACCGGCGGCGGACACGACCTACCCGGCGCCGACGGCGTGGACGACCTTGGCCACGCCGGCGACGAGGCAGTCGGCAACGGGCCGGTTCCGCACGAGCCCGAGAGCCCGATCCTCCCCGGTGGGTCCGAGGCCAGGCCGGACGGCGCTCGCTACGTCGTCGAGCCCCCTGCCGAAGATGCGCAGGCGGCACGGTTTTACGATGAGATCCGGACCAACCCGGGCGCCTTGGATATCAGAAATATTTCCGAAAATACCGGTATCAGCACTCCGGTGCTGGACCGCGTCCGCACTCACTTCTTCCTCACCCAGCACGTGGTGGCCCAGGCACCTCGTGACGCACGGCTGGCGTATTTCACACCTCGCAGTGACATCGCCGAGATTTGGCAGGCGGCCAGTAAGCGCACCCTGACCCCTGAGGAAACGATCAAGTTCGAGCGCTATATTGCTCATGAATACGTGGAGAGCCATCTGATCGAGGCGGGCGTGCCGTATCTGCGTGATGAACCGCACCTCTGGGAGTTCTTCCAAAACCCGCGCGAATCCGGATATTCTCACGTGTGGCCCGAAAGGGCGGCGGACGCTGGTGCCCATGACCTGTCTTTGAGTGAGCGCCGTGGCGGCTTCAGTCACTGGGCTGGATTCGACCTCGACGTTCCAACGGTGGAATTATCACCCAATCTCGCAAATATCGACGAAGTGATTGTAGCCCTGTTCGATGAGCTGCGCTCGAAGGGAATTGAGCTAAAGTGACCGACCGTACATCACCCCCCGTACTGAATCGTCTTCGGGCGGTGGAATGGATAGGGGACTGGGATTACGCGTTCGGGCATGCAGTTTCCCGCCGCATTCTATTGCGTGAATATATGCGGCGAGCGGCCACGTGGGCCCAGTTTTACTCAGTCGAGAGTGAGTGGCCTTTCTTTGATGCCACACAGTATGTGGACCCGGAATTTCAGCTTCCCTTGGAATTTACTGCAGAGCTTGACGACTACCTGGGTCATGTGCCCAGCGGAGCCGTTAGGCGCACCTGTGCGGGTGCGGTGCGTATGGCGGAGCTCCGGGCACAAAACCCGGCCGCGATTCCCGACCTCCCCGATCTCTACGAGCCGCTGGTTCTCTTCTACGAACGGGGTGGGGAGTTCGTTCGTGACAACGCCGGTTTCCTCGACCTGACAGGCGTGCTGTTCCGGCCCGGAACCCTGCAAGGCCACCTCGACAGCCCGCCCCTCAGCAAGCTCAGCGACACCGTCCTCAACGCCGTCGATGCCAAGGGGCGCATCTCGTACTACACCGCGACCGACGACCAGGGGCTTCTTCTGAGGCGTCGCGAGCTGCGAGGCGAGCAGCATGACGAACTGTTCAGCCAGAGCCTCCGATGGGAGCCGACGGATCAGATCTCCGACTCCGAAGCGCAGGCGAAGGAAGCAGGCTTGGTCGAGCTCGACGAAATCGCGGCGGCCGAGCTCATCGGAGTGATCGTGGACAACGCGTCTTACTGTCGCTAGTGGGGTGAGCGCCGACGCTACGCGGCAGGGCCCGCCGACAGCGCCGTCAGATCCGATCAGCGGCGAGGCCGAGCAAGCGCGGCGCTGACGACGTGGCAATCACGCTATCCAAGGCAGGCGTCGCGGGAACAGCTGACGTCACCGCAAAACGTTTCACACTCAGATCGGGCAAGGATGCGCCGATCCTCAGCATCATGGTGATGACCGACTGCCTGCCCAACCCCAACTGGCGGCGGTGAGCCGAAGCTTCCCCCTGCTGGCTAGAGGGTGTCCTTGGGCCGGCGTGTCGCGGAGATGCTCGTAAGGACGTCCGCTGAGCTGGTGGAGCAGGGCCTCTGCGCGGGATCGGACCGCCCCTGGGGGTAGCTGCCTGGGAGCCGGTCGAACACGGAGGTGCCATGTCTGCGGCAGCCCGTAGGGTCTCCTTCCTCCCAGAGGCAGGAGCCGGCGTCCCTGGCGATCCGAGTCCTGGTCATCACGGACGGGGAGTCAGCCAGGTCGAGCGCAACCTTTTGCACTGTGCTGGCGAGCAACTGCCAGCCGGCGCGAGCAGGCAATGAACACGGACCACCTCCGCTGGCCAGCAATTCGCGGTGTCGCACAGCGTCCTCGTGCTCGGGTGCTGTCGACACTTTATGGGGCCAACCCAGTTGAAGCTTGCCCATGTGCTCAATCGTGTCGGGTGAGCTGACTTCGTCCTGAGCGGGAGCGAACGCGAGGTGAGGGAGTGGGATGTCCAGCCCTTCGGCAATCCGGCCGAGCACCTCGATGCTCTGGACCAGACGCAGGCCGCGTTCGATCAAGTCTGGAAGCGGAAAGATGGCGGGTATGCCGCCGTCAAGGCAAAAAGTAGTGTCGAAACCAGGCTGAGTGCTCGCAACCTGCCCAACGGAAGGAGCGTGTCTCAGGTCTCCTGGGAATATTTCCTCGACATCATTCGGAAACGAATAAGCGCGGCGAGCACAACATCGTGGAAAAGCGTCTCGTGCGGCATCTCGAAAAGGCACCCAGAGAGGACAAGCTAGAGTATGTCGTCGTCAAGGACGAGAGTAATTCCGGGATAATACACTGGCCACCAGCATCGATGATTCGACATCACCAAGAGGGATCTTCTGTGACCGTTACTGTCACCCGGCATCGTGCGCCAGGCCCCAATGCTGCGGAGTGGGCGCAGGAGCTGAGCCAGGACCTGCTGGAGGATATCGACGAACTTGAGTAGTCCTCGGAGATGATCGACTCTACGTTCAATACCGCTCTTCTGTACCTGCAAGCCCGCTGCACGATCGATCCGCGATCCGCGGAGCTGGAGACGTGGGAAGCGGTCGTCAACGCGATGCAGCTGGGCTCTGCAATGTTCGCCGCGGCAGGCGTGAGCGAGGGCACTGTCCAGTGCCGAATCGACCGGGAGCTACGCAATATCCCAGCGCTCGGTCCGAGTTCTTTCGCTGACGCGGGTAACTGGCTGACGTCGTTCTGGTTGGCGGTTGTGTGCCGGGACCAGAAGCGGATGACGGAACTGTGCGAGATCCCGCTTGACCGTCTCCGTTCGCCAGAGGGGGCGTACGACGAGTACATCTACCACTGGGTGGACGTCCTGCAGACGTACTGGTTGCAGCGGCCGGGTCTGGTGGACAAGCTCATCGCCGCGATCGAGACGTCGCACCCAGAAGCGGCTTCGGCCACTCCCCGGCCTCTGCTTCAGGCCGTGCTCTACCCACCGATCAACCTCTTCCACCGCTTCGTCACCAAAGATGAGCAGGGCTTCAACCAGGCTCTGGTGGAGGCGCTGGAGCTACACAAGGCGTACTGGACCGCCGACGAGGACCGGGCGACGGACCCCGACGGTCGTATCGCTCTGGGCCCGCTCGCCGTTGCCTGCCTCGCCTACGACGGGGAAATCCCGATCGAGGTCGAGTCGGAGTACCTGCCCAAGCATCTTCTGCAGGGCGGTTGGCTCGGCGAGTTCCCCACGTGAGACATACGAACGTGGCCCGCCATCCCTTCCCCATGGGAAAAGCTGTGGAAGGCCTCGCCGTGCTCCAGGAGAACGCACAGGAGCTGATCGACGGGCTGGAGGAACGCTCCACCCGTCTGGGTCCACGTCTGGAGCCTGCTGTGTGGCTCATGGTGTGCTGTGGATTGCGTATCGGAGAGTCGTTGGGAGTCTTTCCGGAGGACATCGTCGACGGCACGTTGCGTTGCCGGCGGCAGGTTGTGCGTATCAAGAATTCCTCAGGTAAGTACGGTACCTTTACGCTCCCTTGAAGTATCGAAAAGAGGGCGAATGGCGCGATATACCGGCGCCCGCCACCCTGGAGCCGATTGCCGAAAGGCTGCCCATTCGGAATCAGGCCGGAGGCATGATCTACCCGGACCTTTTCCGTAAGTCCTGGGTTCGCGCGAGCTCAAACGCCTCGGGCTGCCCGATTACAACCCGCACGACCTCCGGCACAAATGGTCCACCGCGCCCCTGAGCAACGGCGTGCCCATCCACGAGGTCCCCCGCTGGATGGGCCACAGCTCCCTCAAGATCACGGTGGACCGGTACGGCCACCCCACCCTCGGCGGCAGCGAGCGCTGCCGTCAGGTCATCGAGCTCATCGGGGCGACCTTCGGGGTGCAGATGCTCAGCGGATTCCCAGCTGCCACAGCACCCGCCGCTGCCTAGCCGCCGGCCGCGCCGGGTAGTACAGGTAGCAGACGCCCCCCGAGCCGCCCACCACCTTGCCGTCGGCGTTCTTGCGCTTGGTGCGCAGCCAGATGTTTTCGAACTGGGATGCGGACGATTAGCAGACGCCGGACACGATGGCAAACATGCAGGTCAACGGCTTGGGCTCGTTCACTCCGAACGAGCCCAAGCCAGGGCGTGCTGACTTCGTGCTGACTTCCGCTGCCGTCCATTCCGGGCCGGTCGGCGGCGTTGTGCTGGATCGGTGCTGAGTCTTGGTATTGACGGACGCGGACGTTCCCGACGCACCGGGGCCAGGCACGTTCGATCCCCACAGCGAGTCACCGGCCCCACGTGGGCTTCCTCTCTGGAGGGGACCACGACGGCTCCGGACGGTGATCTACGGGGCCGTTTGGTACGGCCGCGATCCGTCCTTAATGTGTCGCACTCCCGCCTACGGAAGTGGACAGCTATGAACCAATCCATGTGGACAGTGCCAGCCTTGGCTGACTTTCTCCAGAAGCCCGTCTCATGGGTTTACGACAATCACGAGAAGCAGGCCATCCCAAGTTTCCGCGTGGGGCAACAACTGCGGTTCTGGCCTAACGAGATAAAGCAGTGGCTGGAGAACAACTGCCGCGAACGGGAGGCTGCATGAACCAGGCGTGCAAGGAGCCCCTGCACGCCGCTCCCCCGCACGCCGAACGCGTGATGGCGCATCCGGTCCACCACGGTGCCGTCACCCGACCACCGTGATGTGTCCGTCCGCATCCCTCAGCCTGCCCCCGCGGTGCAGTTCGTCGATGTCGGAGTCCAGGAAGCTGCGAATGTCCCGGCCCATGCGACGCCAGCCAAAGAACTCGCCCGCGTGCCGGACCAATTCGTCCCGCGACATGCCTGGGCACTCCGCGGCAAGTTCGTACAACGCCAGCTGCCTCTCGGCCGAAGCGATGTGCGCGGCCTTGCGGGGGGTGTGGCCCTCCCCCGGAACTCGGGCGTCCAGCTCCTCCCGGCCTGCCACGTCCAGGAACTGTCCGTCGACGGTGATCTGCCCTGAACGGACGAGACCGCGCACCGCTTCCCTCACGTTGTCGCGGATCCGGTTGCCCGCCCGGGCGACGCCCCAAGCCTCCCGGGCGCGCTGCACCAAGAGCTCCTCGTGAATGGGTCCCTCGATACCGATGACCTTGGCCAGGAGTTTGCTCAGCGCGGGCCGGGCCTCATGGGTGTGCAGTTCGTACGGTGAGGACACGGTCATCTCGCACGTCTCGTACAGGGAGCTCCACGGCCGGTCGGGCTCGGTGTCGACAGGAACGCGCTCATGCTCCGCGGGCGCCAGGGCCGTCTGCAGCGTCCCGTTCCCTGGTCCCGGAGAACCGGGCCAGGCCGACGTAGCAGAGAGCGGAGCGGCCGGCCTCGTGTCGGTGGTGTTCCCCGCCCCGTCCTCGGTGGCGACCGCCCTGTTCATCGCAGGATCCGCCGAGGCGGAATCCGACATCAGTCCCCGTTCGACCGCCAACGCGATCGCCTCACGCAGCCTCAGCTCGGCGGCAGTCCGGCCACGATACCAATCGGTGCCCCAGATGCGGTGCAGCCGCCAGCCCAGCCCGGCAAGCACCTCCTCCCGTAGACGGTCGCGGTCGCGAGCCGTTCTGGACGAGTGGTACATCGCACCGTCGCACTCAATACCGAGCGCGTAGGCACCAGGGAACTCCGGATGGCGCACTCCGATGTCGATGCGGTATCCCGCGACACCGACCTGCGGCTGAACGCGGTAGCCCCATTCGCGCAGCACCTGCAGGACCGACTCCTCGAAGGGGCTGTCCGGCTCGGCGTCACCCTGCGTCACGTCCTGCGCGAGGACTGCGGGACCGTTCTCGGCGTACTCCAGATACCGCTTGAGGTGCTGAACGCTTTCATTCGCGCTGTCGGTCAGGCTGCTGCCCCGGAAAGACGCAACGACCTCCATGCGGAAACGCGCCCGGGTGACGGCGACGTTGAGGCGCCGCCAGCCGCCCCCCTTGTTAATGGGACCGAAGTTCGTCCCGAGCTTGCCGTGCTCGTCGGGGCCGTATCCAATCGACATGATCACGACGTCCCGCTCGTCGCCCTGGACGGATTCAAGGTTCTTGACGAAGAACCCGTCTAGCCGGTCCTCGGTGAAGCAGTGGTCCAAGTCGGGGCGGAGCAGTCGGGCCTGCTGGACGGCTTGGTCGATGGCCGCTGCCTGCGCCTGGGAGAGGGTGACGACGCCTAGGGTGCGGTTGGGTCGCGTGTCGAAGTGATGGATGACCCGCTGGGCGACGGAATCCGCCTCCACACGGTTGTCGCGTCGGCCACCGCGGTCGTACACGCCCTGTGTGTGGAAGAACTCGACGCCGATGTCGTTGCCGTGGTCCAGTGCTCCTGGGAAGGTCACCATGGAGTTGCCGTAGAAGGACTTGTTACTGAACGTAATCAGGCCCTCGTGACGGCTGCGGTAGTGCCAGCGCAGGGACAGCTCGCGCAGGGCGCCCGCCTTGCAGGCGTGCAGCAGCGACTCGAAACTGTCCGGAATGTCCTCGTCATATTGGTCGGAGTCGTCGTCGACGGCCGAGTCGAAGAAGGATGTGGGCGGCAGCTGCTTCTCGTCGCCGGCCACGATCAGAGAGCCTGCCCGATATATACAGTTGACGGCATCCGCTGGGCGGACCTGTGACGCCTCGTCGAAGATCACCACGTCGAAGTGGAAGCCCGCAGGCAGTAACTGGCTTACTGTCAGAGGACTCATCATGAAGCACGGCTTGATCAGTCGGACGACTTCACGGGTCTGGCCGAGCAGTTCCCGCACTGGCATGTGGCGTCGCTTCAGCTCCGCCTGCTTCTTGATCACCAAGGCCGCCCCGCCGCTGAACCGACGTGGTCGGCGCTTGTTGCACGCTTCGATCACGGCACCGCTCGCGGCAGCGACCAGTCGGCGGTCTGCCTCCTGGAAGGAGGCTACCCGGGCGTCCAGGTCCGCGGAGCGGGTGGTGGCGAGCCGGGTATCCGTGGCCAGGAGGTCGTCGGCCCAGCACTTGAGCACCGACTGCTCGACGACCGCAGGCAACCGATCAGGCAGGATGCCTCGTTCGACGGCACGCGGGACGACTGCATCGGCACCGTGACGCGCCAGGACGGCCAGTCCGGCGCGGTATGCCTGCCATTCCTCTGGGCCGCGCGGGTCGGCCCGGAGTTCGTCGACGGCCCGCTGGGCCTGATCGAAGGTACCGAACAGGGAGAAGGACAACTGAACCTGGCGGGAATTCTCGAAGAGGTCATTCAGCGCGGTCGAGGACTCCGACCAGCGAGCGGAACGACGCGTCGCCGCGTCGCACCAGCCGGCCAGCGCGCCGCGAATGCCACGGGCCAGCAGCCCCGGCAACGGGTCGGGCTCGGTGCCGTCTGCCAGGCAGGCAATAAGGAGGTCTCGGTGAGCCATCCCGCGGGTGAGTTCCGCGATGCGGTCCGCAGCTGCCAGCACCGCTTCCAGGGCGGGCAGTTCGTTCTCGTCGCTGGAAACGTAGCCGCCCAGCACCTTCTCGTGGCGTGCCACCAGCCGTGTTACCTCGGCCGCAGTGTTCTGCCAGGCCAGGGCGTCGTCGAGACGCTGAGGTAGCGTCTTGTTCCAGGCGCCGTCGCACGTGAGTGCGGCCACCGCCGCGCGATCCTCCCGATACTGGCCGGACAGACGCGCGAACACACCCCGGTGCTGTTCGGTGAACCTCTCGACCAGGGCGGGCAACTCTTCGACCTCCAGCACCTGCTCACCAAAAACGTCTCCCGCTGCCGCGCGGGCGGCCGCACGGACGGCGAGCGCGTCCCGCAGCTCCAGAGCAGCTCGATGTGCCTCGCGTAGCCCTTCCTCATCAAACCATCGCGCAGGCGGCCGCTTCGCCGCGGAGGCCAGATCGGCGAGTTCCAGTAGGCCGAATGCGGCTTGGGCGGTTTCCGGCTTGGGCAGTCCGAACAACTCGGCCAGCTGGGCGAGGCTTCCGGAGACGTCGTACGACAGTTCGCCGCCAACCGTGTCGGCCGTGGCTGGGTCCCGCTCAGGCAGGCCCGCTTGCAGAGTCAGCACGGTCTGCCGTACGTCGTGCACGGTACACGGTTCGGGAGTCGTGACCGCTAATGGGCGACGCTCGGCAGCCGTGCGCAGGTCCGCGAGCGCATCGGCGGCCTCGGCGAGGACCGTGGTGGGGGCGGCGGCCCCCTTCAACCCGCGCCAGACGAACGCCTCGCCCTCCGCTGCCGGGCGCCAGGACCGGCTGACGGCGCCGGCGGCTTCCATGAGCGCCTGCAGCTCCCCGGCGCCGAGCCGCCGGACCGTGTCGGTGCTCCGTGCGCCGAGGGTGAGCTGCGGAGTATCGGCCCGCTCCAGGAGAGCCAGGCGGCCCAGGACGTCGTGGAGGGAACGGCCGAGCGGTTCACGGGTCTGGTTCATGGCCGCCGCGTAGGCGGACAGTTCCTCGCGCAGCCGACGGGCCCGGTCGAGTTCGTGCTCGGCCGCGCCGGTGATCCGCACCTCGGTGGTCAGCACCCGTTCGAGCTCCGTCGCCACGGCCTTCTTGCTGGTGTCGCCGCTGTGCAGGGCCATCACGAAGTCCCCGAGCCCGACACCTCGCAGCCGGTTGCGGACCACGTCGAGCGCCGCGGCCTTCTCGCTGACGAAGAGGACGGAACGGCCGGCGTGCATGAGTGCTGCGATCATGTTGGTGATCGTCTGGCTCTTGCCCGTACCGGGCGGACCGCTCATCACGAAGGAACGGCCGTCCAGCGCGGCCGCGATGCACTGCCGCTGCGAGGAGTCCGCGTCCAGCACGAGTGGGGTCCGCTCAGGCAGCTGGATCTCATCGATGCGGTCGAGCTCGGTAGGCTCGAAGCCGATCAGATCGTCGGGCAACCCCGCGTCGGGTCCGAGGCCGACAGCCCGGACCAGCGGATGAGCGAGGATGCGCTCCTGGTTCTGCTGGAGGTCCTGGTACATCGCCTCCTTGTACGAGGCGAAGAGGCCGATTACCACGCGCTCGTCAACCGACCAGCCGTCCTGTCCTCGCGCGACTTCCCGGGCGGCGGCAAGAACCCCACCTGGATCGGCCACGTCACAATCGGCGACCGAGCTCCAGTCGACGCCCATCCGGTCCAGCTTGACCGCGAGCGCGGGGTTGAGAATCCGATCCTGGTCCTCCGCCAGGTGCAAACGCGTCTGCCGTCGGCCGTCCCGGCGAAGCTCCACGGGCACGAGCACCAGCGGAGCGGAACTGGTCTCCTCAGCGCCCTCCTCCCGCCAGTCCAGCATGCCAACGCCAAGCCAGAGCACCCACAGGCCGTAGTCGTTGTACATCTGGCCGGACTTCTGTCGCAGTTGATAGAGCGACGCGCCCAGCCCCGCCTGCGTGTTCTTTTGTGTCACCAGGCCGGAGATGCGTTCGCGGCCGCCGGCCGTGGAGGTGGTGTCGCACGCCTTCCCGCCGCCCGGAGCCACCGGCTCTCCGACCACGCTGCCTTCGACGGGTTCATCGTCCTTGACTGGAGCGAAAGACCAACCGCGAGCAAGCCCGGCTAACACCTCAGTGGGGTCAGGAGCCGTGATCTCCAGCGTGGCGGTCCTCGTATGGCGAAAGTTCAGCAGGCGGTTGCGGCCGCCAAGGTCGACCAGGGAACTGCGCCAACTGTCCAGAACGACCTTCAACCGGTCGAGCGCGGGGTCACTGCCCCCTGCAGCGCCACCGCTGCCGCGCTGCGCGGCTCCGGTCGTTCGCGAACTGGGCATACAGACGTACCTCCGAAGGGAATGCGCAGGAGGCAACAACCCTCGCCCCCAATGCGGTAATTATTCTCTGCTGACACCCCGACACACCAGTCCCAGCGCAGCGCTCCCCCTACGGCCAAGTACCTGGAAGCGCATGACCCGAAGCCGCTGGCGAGGTGGCGAGGTGGCGAGCTGGCAGCGTCCGATACCACGGATGCTCGGGGCTCAGACAAACCCGTACGACCTGGAGTGCCTCCACAACATCGCCGCCTACCAGCACATGACTGGCACCCAGGTCGAGCACACCATCGCCGACCTCGCCCGCCGCGACCCCTCGGTCCGCGCCGCCACCGTCTCCGGCGGCGCCAATGAACGCGCCCTCGACGTCCTGCTCCACCTTGGCCGACGGACGCCGCATCGACGTCCAGGGCAAGCGCTACGCGCCATCGAACCGCGTACGAGAACTCGTCATCTACGCCGTGGACGGCACCACCCGCGCCTACCACCGCTGTGAACAGGCCCCCATCATCACCACCAGCTCCTTCACCCCAGCCGCCCAACGCGCCAACCCCGAACTCGACCACCCTCTGCGCCAATGCTCTTCGGTAGGTGCGGCTTCAGCCGAGCCCACTTGCGTCGGAGAGATCACCCCGCCTCACGACGGGCGGAACGACATGGACGCCGACCAGTCACCAGACTCGTCACACACTGCCTAAAGATTCAATCCGCAGCCTTCGACGTGACTGGACACACGGCTCCCCAACGGATAGCTCGGGAGCGAAGGCGCGCAGCGGACACCGAGGTCCCGTCCGTGGCGCCCCTTACGAGTCCGAACACCGCGCTGCGGAGGACCGCCGCCAGCCCTGGGCCAGCTCCTGGTTCAGCGCCACCGTCTCCCGCGCTCGTCAGCAGGATCGGGATTCGCCAGAAAATATGAGCCCTGAACCGGTTTGATGGCTCTGCCGGGTCGATCCCGGCAGGTGTACGCCGTGGTGTGTGCGGAGCGGGGGGAGCAGCCATCACATCGATGTGGGATGCCGCGGACGGCAACGGCTTCCGGGAGGCCGTGATCGCCCTGACCCGTCGGCGGATCGAGATCTACCGGGACGCGGGTGAGGTGTGGCGGTTCGCCGAGAGCCTGAAGTCCGTCAGTGAGGACACGGCCCAGGAGTACGAGGGCCGCACGCTCCTCGAACTCGTCCAGAACGGGCACGACGCCCTGACCGCCGAAGGCCCTGGAAGAATCGCGGTCCTCGCGGTGTCCGAGGAGAGCGGCGGCGGTGTCCTGTACGTCGCCAATGAAGGGGCCGGGTTCACCGAGGAGAACTTTCGCGCCATCACCGAGCTGGCCCTGTCGAGCAAGGCGGCGGGTGAGGGCATCGGCAACAAGGGGCTCGGCTTCCGCAGTGTGCTGCAGCTGACGGACTGGCCCGAGATCTACTCGAAGTCCTCGCGCACCTCCCCGTACTTGGACGGCTACTGCTTCCGGTTCGCCAGGCCCGAGGACGTGCACGCACTCGTGCAGGATCCGGCGCTCGCGGCCCGTGTGATCGAGGACGTCTCTCCTCTCGCGCTGCCGGTACCGGCGCAGGCGACGGATCCGGTGCTCAAGGAACTGGCCGAGGACGGGTACTCCACCGTCATCAGGCTTCCGTTGCGGGACGCCCACGCCTGGGAACTCGCCGTCGCCCAGGCGGCGGACATGGTGCAGGGCGAGGTGCCCCTCCTGCTCTTTCTCGACCGCGTCGCCGAGCTCCTCGTCGAGGTGCGTGACGATTCACCGGCCGGTAGCCGCCGGGTGCTCTCGCGTGCTGAACAGCCCTCGGAGTTGTTCGAGGCGCGGGAGAAGGACTGGGTTCAGGAGGTCGATCTGGCAGAAGCGGGCCGCTATCTGCTGGCGCGCCGGACGCTCGACCCGGGTGCGCTGCGTGACGCGATCAGGCGCAGTGTCCGGGCACGCGAGATCGACGGCGCATGGGAGCACTGGGACACCGAGGCGTGGGTGGGTGTGGCGCTGCGGCTGGACAAACCGCTCACCCAGGGGCGGATGTACACCTTCCTGCCGATGTCCGCCGCGGCTCCTGCCCCGTTCCCGGGACATGCGCACGCCCCGTTCTTCACGAAACTGGCCCGGCTCGACATCAGCGAGGCCGTGGGCCTGAACGACTTCCTGCTCCACCAACTCGCCCGGCTGGCAGTGGAACTGGGCCGTCGGGTGCGCGCGGAGGCACCGCACGGCACGGCAGCGGACCTCGTCCTGGACCTCATGTGCTGGGACCCGCCGGCCCGGCTCGACGCGGCCCTGAACGAGGGGCTTGCCGCCGAACCGATCGTGCCACTGGACGGCGGGAAGGCGTGGGGCTCGCTGCAGGACGCGTACGCCTGGCCGGACGGCAAGCGCTCCTGGCGGGTCCTCACCACCGAGGCGCTCACCCGCGCGGGGGCGGACCTGCTCGCTCCGTCCGTCGGTCCTGTCCGGCACGCACGTCTCGACAGACTGTGCCGGGCCGTGCTCGCGAAGCCGCTGCGCCCTCCGGCGCTCGTGACGGCCGAGTGGGTCGAGAAGGTGGCCCGGACGCTGCTGGACGGTGCGCAGGCGACGGCCAGCCCGCGGTGGGCGGACTTCTACAGCGATGTGGCCTGGGCGTTCGGCCGAGACCCGGGCGTCCTGCGCGGCCGAAGCATCATCCTGGACCAGGACGGGCGGCTGCGACATGCGCTCGGAGGCTCGAGGGAGCCCGGACGGAAGGACGAGACCGTCTTCTTCCATCCCGACGTCGAGAGCGGTGACGCCGTCACCCGGGTACCCGGCGACCTCAAGGCGCTGCGGCGTCGCATCTCCTTCACCCATCCGGCGATCCCCTGGGACGGCGGCGGGCGGGAGTTCCTCGAGCGGAACGAGCTGGTGCGGCCCTACCAGTTGGACCGGGTCTTCGACGCACTGCACGACCTGCTCTCCGGCCGTCCTTCGGACGCCCTGAGCCGGGATGCCCTCACCTTCGCGTTCCGGCAGTTCCACCTGCTGACTCAGGCGCAGCGCAGACGGCTCTCCCGCATTGCCTTCCGGCTCCCGTTGGCGACGGGCGGCTGGGGCAGGGCGACGCGCTGCTCCTTCTCGCCCGGGTGGGGCACAGAGGGCGCGCGGCGGCTGGAGCGGTTCCTCGATGCGGGCGGGTCCCGGATCCCGGCGCTCGCCGCCCAGCGGGAGCAGTGGATCAGTGGCCCCGACGACTGGCCCGCAGCGGTGTCCGACCGGGCCGCGTACATCGAATTCCTGGAGGCCATCGGCGTGTGCGACGGCCTCAGGCCGGCCACGGTCGGCGAGCGTCTCGGGGCCCTCAACGGCAAGGACCTGCGCCCTGCGCACCTCGCCGCGCGCTTCGAGCTAGGGGACGAACTCGGCGCCGCATGGGCCGCGGACGTCCGGACGGGATGGACCAGATTCGCGCACCCCTGGACGCCCTACGCGTTCGAACGCCCGCCGGCTCACCTGCCGGGAGCCACCGACGTCGCCGGGCTGGGCTCCGTCGCACGGCGCGAGTTCGCCGAACTGCTGATGCACGGACTGCGCACCTGGGGCGACGACACGTTCGCCGTCACCGTGCACAGACCCGCCTACACCTTCAAGGACGCCCACACCTGGCCGACGCCGTTGGCCTCCTACCTGCGCCGCTTACCGTGGCTTCCGGTGGAGGACGCGGACGCGGGCGGCCCGAACTTCGTCACCCCGGACCGGGCGTGGATCAGCACCGACGGTGAACTCCCGGCGTTCGTCCCCGCGCTGCCTCTGTCGACCCGCCGTCTGCTCAGCGACACGACAGTGGCCACGCGGCTCCGCCGGCTGGGGCTCCGCGGTTGGGACGACCCGCAGTACGCGGGAGCGGCCGTGAAGCAACTCGCTGACCTGCTCGACAAGGGGGACGTGCCGGAATACCTCAGGGTCTCCTTCAAGAAGCACTACGGGCGGGCATGGTCGAATGTCGCGCAGACCGGGTGCTGGCCGTGGAGCCCCGGGGAGAAGGCGCGGATCGTCGTCAGCCGCAGCCAGGCACTCGCCACCACGGTGCCGGCGGCCGACGAGGTCACGGTCCACGTCTGTGACGAGGCGGACCCGCTGAAGGAGGCACTCGTCGAGCTGGCGGGTCATCCGGTCCTCGTCGCCCCGCCGGAGAACGGTGAAGCCATCGCCCGTATGGCCGACGTCCACGGGCTGAGGATGGCACGCACGTCGGTCACGCAGGTCCAGGCACGTCATCGCGCAGGTGGCCCGATCACGCCCGCCGGACACGCGGCGCCCCTCGTCGACGGCCGCGAGTGGCTGGTTGTCGTGGTGGCGCTCGCCGTCGAGCTGAAATCCGGAGCGTTCCTGCGCCGCAGCGAACGCGGTGTCCGGGCCCTGCTAGAACGACTGCGCACCGTCCGCGTGGTCCATGCCGACGATGTGGAGATCGCCGTCTCGGGAGTGCCGACGGAGCCTCCGCCGACGACTCGTGCGCTGCCGCTGCCCGACGACGCGCACCCCACGGTGGTCGTCTGGAGATGCGACGCGGGGTGGGACGAACTTCAGGCGGCAACCCCGGCCCTTGCGCAGCTGCTGGGCAGTCCCTGGTTGCAGGACGCACTCGAACTGATCCTGGTCAAGCTGGAGCGGCACTTCGGCAGCCACAACCCGCCGCGCATCGACGACGCCACCCTCGCGACGGCGCTGGACACGACCGAGGCCAAGGTCGCAGAGATCAGGCGCAACCTGACGGGAGACGTTCAGGACACGGTGCGACTGCTGCGTCCCGTACTGGCCTGCCTGGCCGGTGACGCCTGGGACGACGACGCCTCACACGTCCTCGGCCGGGCGGCGGGCGAGCCCGAGCTCGTCGAGACCGTCGGCCACTACGCCCCGCACCTTCCGATTCCGGCGGCCGACCTGGTGGCCCTCGCCCGGTCGTCCACGACGCCGGCCGAGCTGCGCGACGAACTGGGGCTCGGCTTCCAGCAGTTCAACGCGGCGCTGGCCTCGCTCGGCCCCGGATACACCCCGTACTCCTATCCCGAGCTCCACGAGCAGGTCTTCGGCGACTTCGTGCACGCACGCTCCGAGGTTCTCGTGGACCGGCTGCGTGAGCGGTACGCGGCGGCTGCGCGCGAGGGCCACGACACCTCCGACTACGTGGCGGCCCGAAGCCTCCAGGGCCTCCAACCCGACCCCGGCTGGCTGACCCGGTTCGTCGCCCCGCCCGAGGACGTCATGCGGGCCAGGGTGCAGGAGTGGCTTCGTGGGCACGGCGCCGACGACGACCTGGAACGCCCCGCCCAACTCCCGCCCGTGGACCGGCTTCGCGCACACAACGCCGCCTCGCTCGACGCATTCGTGTCGGCAGTGGGCCCTCTGGTGGCCGCATGGTGCCGCGGCCATGGAGTCCCGGTACCCGTCGGCTGGCACGGTGCCGTACTTCTGGAGACCAGGAGTCTCCTGGAGGGAACCGGACTGAACGACCTACTGCAGCTGGGTGAGGACCAGCTCCTGGACGCGGTGGCACGCGCCGTGGGATGGCCCGCCGGTATGCCACACGCCGCCGACCCGGTGCAACTGGGCCTGACCGGCAGGGATCTCGCGCGGGAGCCGGGGTGGTCCACGGGGCTCGGCGGCTTGCGTGGCGCGGCGCCGCGCACGATCACGATCGGGGACAAGGAGGTCACGGTGGGACGTGATCAACTCTCCACCATTGCGGACGTCGCGTCGAGAACCATCGACGAGTCCTTCCTCGCCCAGTCCGGCAGGGTCCGTCTCGATGCGATTGCCGGTGTGCCCTCACCACGGCGTGGAGGTGCCTCCGGCAAGGCGCGCTTCGTCGTCGCGACCATGAAGCAGACAAGCGAGGACCAGCGGTCGGCCATCGGCCTCGTCGGAGAGGTGGCCGCGCTGGCCTGGCTCCAGAGGCGTTACACCGAAGTGAGATGGAGGTCGGGCTATGCCGCCCTCCTGAACGAAGACCGCGAGGCGTCCGACGGTCTCGGCTACGACTTCGAGGTCGCTTGGCGCGACACCACACGGCTGTTCGAGGTGAAGGCGCTGAGCGACCCCAGTGCCGACCGGATCGAATTCGAACTCGGGCCGTCCGAGGTGGACGCCGCGCGCCGCCACGCGCAGGGCAGCCGCTACCGCATCCTGCTGATCACCTCCGCCCTCGATCCGGAACAGCGTCGCGTGTTCGAGCTGCCGAATCCGTTGTCCACGCAGGGACGCGATCGCTTCAGGATCGTAGGCAGAGGACTGCGCTATCAGTGCTCGCCCCTCGGAAGGACGAAGGGCGCCAAAATGCCGTGACCGATTCGCATGATGCAGTTGCGCCGCGCCCGCAACGGCTGTGCCCGGCACGGGTTCTGGGGTGACCTTGCCGTTGCGTCAACTTCTACGGTCGTGTG
This sequence comes from Streptomyces sp. NPDC101227, assembly GCF_044767545.1. Classification (NCBI taxonomy): domain Bacteria; kingdom Bacillati; phylum Actinomycetota; class Actinomycetes; order Kitasatosporales; family Streptomycetaceae; genus Streptomyces; species Streptomyces sp. NPDC101227. The sequence goes on from NZ_JBIWOD010000031.1 coordinate 17,369, forward strand.
TGACCGAGATCGCGGCGTTGCTGGCCGTGGAGGTCGACCAGGTGGAGGCATTTAAACCCTGCGCAGCTATCACGCTTGCAACAGGTATCGCCGGATCTGGCCGACGACAACATGACGCTCGAACTCTTGGCGGCAGGACTAGCCGGGATCCCGGTCAACCAGCAGAAGGCCCTCTGGAGCTCCCCTCAACCCTCGGCCGACCCCGTAGGGCTTCCTGCGGCCTGGGTTTCTGGTGTGAAGCGCCTGCTGTGGAGGGCACTTGAGGACGGCTGCCATGAGGTGACCTCGCATGCAGATGTCTTCCGCTGGTGCCGAGTGCCACTGAAGAGCTGGCCCATAGCTCTGCGTATCGCCCAAAGCGATACCGAGCTGCTCCTGATCGAGCACGACCGACCGTCTGCCTTCGCGGAGCAGGCCGCGCGGCTCATCTTCTCCAAGGATCCCGAAGCGGAACTGATCGAGAACCGGTGCTACGAGCTCGTGATCACCGTGGCGGACCGGAACGGCCAGGCCGAGCACGAGGTGCAGGACAACTACGTTCAGCTTCGGGGCTTTCTGACGGAGCACGCGGTGGCGTCCGACATCGACCTGCTGGAGCTGATTCGGGCCTTCCCCGCCAGGGACACCACCGGGCAGCCGTGGGTCAAGCATTGGTTCGCCCAGTGCTACCAAGCTCTGCCGGCCAACAACTGCCGATCGGCGCTCCGGGTAAGAGATCCGTCTCGTCGGCCCGCCACATCACAGCGTCCCCAGGCTGTCTCCAAGCGGCACCTCGGTGTCACTGCGGCTTGGCCACTCCTTCCAGCAGAGCGGCGCGTTCGGTGCCGTTCCAGCCTTGACTGCCGATCTTGTCGAAGCCGCGCCGTTCGATCCGCACCCACGTGCCCCGGTCTGTACACGCACCGAGCGACCGTCGTTTGCGCACCAGCATCCCCCGATGCAACTGCGTTTGAAGCGCACGCTCAGCCTCGTCGAGCACACCATCAGCCGGCAACTCGCAGATCGGCTGGAACGCTGGCAGCCAGGGAAGACGACTCTTGACCTCCTTGGCGACAGACCGAAACTGGCAAGAAACCGGCCAGCCGGCTCACTTGCCCGCTAGGGCGGCTGGCTTCCTTGCCGTGGTAGGCGACGGTCGTCGGTCACGTGCCGCCTGCCTGTTCGAGGACGACGATGAGGACGCCGTTAGGGGCCGTGGCGGCGATGCGGTTGCGCTCGTCGCAGGTTGTGGTGAAGACCACGAGATCCTTCAAGCCCGGCCACCGCCGCCAATCCATCTGCTCGGGGTCCGGACACAGGACTCCGTAGGGCTTGCCGCCCAGGTAGACCGGTGACCCGCCGGCGATGTGCGAGCCATGGCGTATCTGAGGTGTAGTTCCAGTCTTGGCCTGCACCCAGACGCTTACGGCATCGTGTAGGTGAGGACGACTCTCATCAGGGACGGTCTCCGGGAGCGAGATTGCCGGTGTACGGCGTCGGGCCGCTGATTTCGGTGCCCGCCGCCTAGGATGGCGGTGTGTGACGGGCTGGGTGCCAGTCAGCAGGCGGGCAGCCTGCCGTGCGAAGTTCCCGGCGTCTCCTCGCTGCGGAACCATGACACGGACCGTCCCGTGGGGAAAGCTCAGCGCCTGGTCACGCTCTGCGGCACGGGAGAACTCCGCGGCCGCGGCCGCGTACTGCGAAGCCGTCCACACCTGGGCCCAGGGGTGGCCGGCGAGGTACGCCTGGCGGGACAGGCGATACGGAACAACGCGCTGGGACAATGACCAAGCCACAAACTCCCCTAAGGATGCCCGGACTTCACTCCATATGCCGTGCCCATCACCAGGGCACACGCGTTCGTCATCACACGCTTCGACTGCGAAGCGTGCGAGACCTTCGGTGACCTGCCACTGCGAGCCCGGTTCATCGCTCGGCGGCCGGGTGCGGACGGAGGGGACTTCGCCAAGCCACGGGTGTCGGCGGGTGGCCACCCAGCACACCGCAACGCCGTCGGCGACGAAGCGTTCGGTGCGCTGCCTGATGTCGTCTGTGGTTATCGGGGACAGCTGCGCTTCCCACGCCATCCGCCGGGAGCCGTCCGGCGCGGTGGCCAGGACATCGGCCCGCCATCGCCCGCTGGTCGCGGGCACCTCCAGCTCCGCGTGCCAGCCAGCGTCCCGCGCGGCGAGGACGAGTTCCAGCTTGAGCAGGCGGTGTTCCATCGACTCCCCAGCCAGGCCGCACGTGGGCGAGCCGGGATCGTGGGCGAAGAACCGCAGACCTCGGCGGGAGACCTTGGCCCGCAGCCCATGGTCGCATTCCGGGCAGGTCAGCGGGGCCCGGGGCCGTACGCGGTGCACGGCAGGCCAAGACCAGTTGCAGCCAAGGTCCTCGGCCGTGGCATCGATCCGGCCGTGCTCTGGATGCATCGCCGTCATCGGCACGTAGCAGCCCCTCTCCAGGCAGATCCTTCGTGCTGGCTACCACGGTGGCAGAGGACACTGACAACGCCACCGGGCCCGCCTCCCATCCCAGTTCACTGCGACGTAGGCCCCAGCGCGTCCCATCCGGAGGACGGTTTGAGGTCCTGGGGCGGGCGTTTGCCGCCGGGGTTGCCGTCAGGGTGTTGGTTGATCCATGACAGGCCGCCCAAGTCGAGGCTGTGCCGGGCCCGGGTGACGGCGACGTAGGCGAGGCGGGCCTCGGCGCTATCGATGTCGCCAGGCAACGGGTCGCCGTTCTCGTCGGTCTCTTCCGGGTCGATCGGTTCCTCGAAGTCCTCTCCGATCCGTACGGATGCCCATTCGCGGCCCTTGGCCTTGTGGGCGGTGGAGACGACGATCTCGGCTCCTTGCTCGGTCGCGAGCTGGTCCACCGCTTGCAGAATGACGTCTACCCCGTGCTCGTCGACCAGGTCGACCAGAGGCAGCAAGTCGCGTCCGGACGGGTCGTATTCGGCGTATTCCTGCAGTTCACCCCAGGTGTCGAAGAGAATGAGTTCGGGGTGGGTCGTGCGTTTGCCGGCCTTTAGGTCGCGGGCTGCCCGGGCCAGGGCCCGTAGTGCGTCGCCGCCGCCGACAAGTGCGACGCGGCGGCCGGCTTCCAGCTGGCGCATGACTTCGAGCATCGCGCCGACATTGGACCGGCACAAGATCGCATCCGGCTCCTCCAGGCGTTCGAGCCGGGTGTTGATGGCCGGGGTACCGGTCAGGCGAATCGGGGAGTCGACGATATGCAGCCACCGGTTGGCTTCCTCAGCCAGCGCAGCACCGAAGCGAAACGACTGGGACAGAGCCAGCTGGCTGCCGTCGAAATCGCTCATCACGTCCCGCGCCCCGCGCCAGCCGTAGATTGCCTGGGCGGAGTCACCGACCATCACCAACTGGCTAATGATCCCGCTGGGCGTTGAAGATCTGCTCAACCACCGGGTTGGTGTCCTGGGCCTCGTCCAGCAGCAGAAAATCCGCTTCGATCCTCGGCTCAGTCAGTGCCCAGATCTTCAGGTAATGGTCGTGATCAAAGCGGACAACGCCTTCCTGTGGGTTCTGGAGGTCGTCCCATGCCTTGGCGGCGTACGGTAAGACGATGTCCACGAGCTGGGCGTGCAGGTCCTCAGCCTCGACGCCTCGCAGGCGGGGAACGTGGTGGCGCTTGATGGTGCGGTCCGCGGACTGGCAAAAGCGGGTGACGGTCCGCAGCACGGTGTAGGACAGCGCCTTGTTGGTGACGATTCGTTCGCCGATCCGCACCCTCATGTTGATGGCGATGCCAAGCGAGGCACCGGTCTTCCAGCCAGGCACCCGGGGCGCGTTCAGACGAGATCCGTATCTACGGCCCACGGCTGCGAAAGCAAGCGAGTGGGCCGTCCTGCACCGCACATTGCCGGGGAACTTGCGCGCAGCATCATTCGCGATCGACTTGTTGAACGCTATGTACCGGCCGGGTTTGGTCGTGCTGGCCGCGAGCATCGCCAGCGTCGTCGTCTTCCCGGTGCCAGCTCCGGCCTGGAGGACCAGATGGTCCCCACGCCGGAAGGTATCTACGGCCGTGCTCTGCTCAGGGGTAGGTGCGGGCATCGCGCTCCTCAAAGGGTGGATGCGGCTTCATAGCGCAATCGAACGGTGACATGCGGAGAGGATGCGCGTCTGCGGATCACGAAATCTCTGCATCGCCTGCACGCCCAGCCCCACGACACCACGGCCCGGCAGGACCGCCGCAGCACGGCCAACGCTCTTACCTGACATGGGGCATGAGCTCGTCGCCCGGATCGTCCGCCTCCAACCGAAAGGCCATTCGAGGCTGAGCGGGCCTGCGGTTGGGGTGTGAGACCTATCAGTGGTGCTGGCGCGACTGCTGGCAGCCAGGCTGCGCCGGCGTTGCAGAGGGGTGGGGATTCCCGGCCGGCTGGGTGGGGACCGAGCCCGGGGTGGTCGAGCGTCGGCGGGCTGCTCCGGCTCGGCGGTTGAGGATGGGGCTGCGGCCGGTGTGCTGAGTGCGGGTGATCGGGACGCGTGTGGGCTGGTGGGCAGTGGTCAGTTCACGTTGGGCTGCTGGGCCTCCTTGAGGAGTTGGTGGGGTTTGCGGCCGAGGGCTGCGGCGTCGGCGAGAACGGTGGCGAGAGCAGGCCAGCCCGAGTCGCTGAGGATCCGCTCGGCGTGCTCGGGGACGGCGGCGCGTACGTCGCTGGCCAGGGTGCGGCTGGCTTCCACCTTCGGCTGGCATTGCGCGAGGTCTACGAGTTCCGGGGCGAGGGCGTGGTCGGTGGCGGCCTGAGGGTGCTGAGGGGCCTGATGGGCGGCGTCGGCCAGGTGAGCATGCCCCTTGGCCTCGTGCCAGCGTCGGGCGAGGATGGTCGCCCCCCATCACCGAAGCTCCATCGCCTCCCCCTCACGGAGTCAGCCGTGGCTGCGTGCAACTCCATAGGGTTCTCACACGACCGTTTGGTGAGGCCGCGATTCGCGCCTATCGTGCCGCATCCCCAACCTACGGAAGTGGTTAGCGATGGACCAACCGATGTGGACCGTGTCGGCCCTGGCGGGCTTTCTTGGAAAGCCCACCTCATGGGTCTATGACAATCACGAGAAGCAGGCCATACCCAGCTTCCGGGTGGGACAACAGCTGCGCTTCTGGCCAAGCGAGATAAAGCATTGGCTGGAGAACAACTGCCGTGAACGGGAGGCTGCATGAACGTCAAGTACAAGGAGACGGCATGGGGCGGACTCGCGGTGAACATCATCGAGTGCTAAGGAAACAGGCCCTGACCAGCGCATTCGCTTCTTTCAGCGCTGGTCAGGGCCTTCCCTGCTTACGCGGCGGAAAGTCCCCGGGATGTCCGCGGATCGGCGATGCTTCCAAGGTGTGTGAGCAGAGCCTCCTCGGGGTCGCCTCCTACCTCCTCGCGGCCCCTGCTGTGCTTGGACAGCGAGTCGCGCTGCCCCGCGCCGACCGGGCTGGTTGGCAAAAGATCTTGCTGGGCCTGCTTGCGATCTGGCTGGGGGTTCAGTCCTGGCGCTGGAAATAGACACGTCGAGCTGGCTCCTGTACCGCACGGTGCTCAGGACCGGTCTCGGCGGACGTTCCTGCGCCGCCGTTCGAGTTGGGGAAGCCAGTGCTCGGGCGGCTGGGGATCCGTGGCCGCTACCGCCCAGCCATCCTCTTCTTGGGGATTCCGGGGCGCCCAGCTGCGCGGTGGGTCTAGGCCGTGTCTCTTAACTCCGTCGTAGCCAGGTCACGATCGCGGCCAGGGCCGCTGCCCCTCGGTAGACGACGGCGAGCTTGTCGTAACGGGTCGCCAGCCCTCGCCACTGCTTGAGGAGGTTGAAGGAGCGTTCGACCACGTTGCGTCGCTTATACGTCTCGGTGTCCAGGCGCCGGGGACGCCCACCTCTGCTGCCCTTACGGGTCCGGTTGGCCTGCTGGTCAGCCCGCTCCGGGATCACGGCCCGGATGCCCCGGGCTGCGAGGACCGCACGGATCTGGTGGGAGGAGTAGGCCTTATCCGCTAGGGCCGCATCTGGCGTGGTCCTAGGCCTGCCTGCGGCAGGCCGGGGGACCCGGATGTCTGCGAGCACGACGGGCAGGGTGCTGCCGTCGTGGGCTTGTCCGGCGGTGACGACCACGGCCAGCGGGCGCCCGGCCCCGTCGACTGCGTGATGGATCTTGGTGGTCAGTCCTCCGCGGCTCCTGCTTACGCCGTGCCCGGCGGGTTCCTGGTCCTGCTTTGCGCTCGTCGCGGTGGTGTCCTTTTCGGGGCGGGTGGTGTTCGTGGCGTGCTGGTGGGCACGGTTGATCGTGGAGTCGACCGAGACGGTCCAGTCGATGCGCCCGGCCTGGTCCGCTTCGGCCAGCAGCAGGGCGAGCGCCCTGTCCCAGGTGCCGTCTGCCGCCCAGCGGCGGTGGCGCGCAGGCTGTCTGCCAGGGCCCGAAGACCTCTCGGGGCAGGTCTCTCCAGGGGGTGCCGGTGCGGTAGCGGAAGATGATCGCCTCCAGCACGCGCCGGTGGTCTGCGAATGGGCGGCCGGGCCGACCGGCCGTTGTGGGAAGGTGCTGGCGGATCTGCTCCCACTGCTGGTCGGTCAGGTACTGGTGGCGCGAGGACAAGGTGTGAAGGGCACGACCGTGTCCTCACCCCGCGCGGCGGGGTGAGGACAGCACACCGGGACTGGCGTGACGCTGCAGGTGTTCGCCCGACTCGGTGGTGCGGGTCGGGTCAGAAGGAGACCGTCAGGTCCCGGGTGACGGTGGGCACCGAGACCACCGCGTCGAACGCAGCCGTCAGGTCCGTGAGCATCGTCGATGACTGAGTGCGGATGCTGCTCAGCAGGCTCCCGCCCTGAGTATCGCGCGGGGTCTGGCGCACATCGGTAAGCGTGGTCTGGTCGGCGAGTTCGGCCTGTTCCAGGGCGTGCTCGATGCTGCCCGGCACAGGCTCTGCCGCAGGGGTGTCCTGCAGCCGGAAGCCCACCGGGGCCGAGGGGTCCGGGATCATCTCGGGCACGGACTGGTCGGTGTGGGTGACGGCCACCGAGACGTAGTCGGTCCCGAGCATGCCCGCCAGGTGCTGGCCCATCGGCAGCGCGGTGACCTGTCCGTCGAAGATGTTGGCAGTCTTCTGGATGTGGTTGTTGTGCGCCGCGATCACGGCCTTCGCCTCGGGACCGGCCTCGCGCAGATGCCAGGCCAGAGTCTCGGCCATGTAGCGGTCGCGAACCGACAAGTCCGCGGTCTTGCCCTTGCCGGCGTACAGGTCGTTCATCGCGCCGAATATGTGGTCCGTGGCCCGTGCTCCGGCCAGCAGCCGCTCGGCGCGGCGGACCAGACCGGCCTGGGCACGATCGGTCATCAGCGGGCCCACCGCGCCCAGACGCAGCTCCAGGCGTGCCAGGAGTGCGGTCAGCTCGTTCTGGGACGCGGTCGGCAGCTCCGCCCAGGCCGGGGCCGCCGCGGCTCCCGAGCCGAGTCCGGCCAGGAACTCGTCGCTGATCGTAATGGCCCGGAGAGCCAGAGCCTCGGACTCCGGGTCGGTCACGGCCAAGATGTCTGCAAGCGGCTCCAGAACCGGCCGCAGCGCGCCGCCGGCCTCGGGCACGTCCACGCCCACGAACCGCAACGGAGCGAGGCTGGTGGTGTTGTGCTCGCGCAACCCGGCCATCAGGTCGGCCGCTCCCCACCCGGCTGCGGCCGGGGCCACCTGCTCCAGCGGGCGGTTGTCGTGGCCGCGGAGCCAGGCGTCAAGATCGTCGGCGGCGGCGAAGGAGTACTCGAAAGCGAAGATGGTGAAGCCGCACCGCTCCGCCAGGAAGCGCAACACCCGCTGGCGTACCTGGGAGAACTCCTGCACGAAGTGCGCGCCCTCGCCGATCGCCACAACGCGGGCATTGCCCACGATCTGGCGCAGAGGTTCGAGTTCATCCAGGACGGCGTAGGCGTCCAGGCTGGTCAGGGCGTGGGTGTGCCGACGGGTCCAGGCGGTCGGCACGGTGGTAGAGGTGGCGCTCACGGCAGTTCTCTTCTCTGCAGGCTGGTATCAGATGCCGCTGCCCGTGGGCAGCACAAACAACAGGCCGGACTTCCAGCAACCTCAAAGGGCGCCGGGTGGCCTGTTTGAACCAGCCAGGTTCAGAGCGAGAGGAACGCGGTGTACATATCGCAAAGTTACCGCACCGGAGCCAGGGCAGCCGCAGAACGGGCACGTGAACGTGCGAGTCAGCGAGTTTCGAGACACGGTCTAGTGCGAGGACGTCCCTGATGATTGGTCCCATGGCATCGGGGATGTCCCGGTCAAGGTGGTTCAGTAGGAGAGGAATTCCCAGCGGGCCCCGTCGGATGGACCACGTCCGGTAGGTGACCTGGCAGAAGGCGTCCGACTGGGGCGCGCTCGCCACGGCGTGCCTGGGGGAGGCCGATCCATGGGGAAGCTCGGATCTGGACTCCTCGGTACTGCGGCTGCGGCACAGTGAGGACGCGACCAGCCACATGGAATACCTGTATTTCATCGAAGGCTGACCGGCCCTGAGTTGCCGTGTCGAAAAGCTCTGTCGAGCGGAGTTCTGCGTCAGTTCGAGTGGTAGCGGCAGTACTCGTCGTCGCAGGTGCCGGGCTCCCACTTCTCGTCGATGCGCCACAGCAGCCCCTGCTCCTGGGGCGTGTTGGGCAGGCGGCACAGGACGTCGGTGGGCGAGTAGATGGGGCGAGCGTCGTCTTCGATGTGCTCGGGATCGGTGCGGTAGAAGTCGTCGCGGCGGGACCACGGGAGGGTGACGTGGGGGCGGTGATCGTAGGGGTTGCTGTCCGCGAAGGACGGGTGGAACTGCCACTGGGTGCCGAAAGTGCGGTTGTGGACCTCGCCGAGGCACCAGGCCGCCACCGCCACGAACGGGTCATCCCGGTGCGCGCGGGCGTCATCGTTGGTGGGGAAGGCGTCCCGGATGAGAGCTTCAAGGCACGGCAGGGAGTCGAGGGTGAAGTCCCACGGTCCGCGGTCCTTGTGCTGCTCGGCCCAGGCTGGGAACGCCTCCTTCTGCCGGGTCAGCCAGTCCTCGAGGACCGAGTTGTGGGCCGATACGTGGTCGTTCGTCTTCTCCTCGCGCAGGTACTCCTCATATTCCTCGTCGTCCATCTCGCTGGGGTCCCGGTAAGTCATGCCCCGAGGATAGGTCGTGGCCGATAACGATCCTGCGCGGAAGGCTAGTTGCAGTGATGTCGTAGGCAATTTCTTTGCGTGTGCGGGGAGTTGAGGCTCTAGGGTGGGCTGATGCCCGAGCGCGCCGAACGACCACGGGGGCCCATGGCGCCGCGACGGGCAATCTGACTGACCTGGGGCCTCCAGGGGGCTTTGTGACCCAGCACATACGATCTGGCCGGCGCCGCTGGTGGGCAGCAGCAGCAATGGCGCTGGCCTGCGCCATATCGTTAACCGGGCTTCCCGGAGCCGGGCAGGCCGAGGCGAAGCCAAAGCAGACGCTGAAGCAGGGCAAGCGCTGCGACGAGGAGTACAAGGACTACTACGACTTCTCCAACGTGCCCGTGGGAGGCATGCCCGCCGACGGATTCGTCCGCCCGGCCGCCGACCGCGACGAGTACGACTACGTCAACGGCCAGAAGCAGTGGGACGGCCTTCGCGCACCGACCGCGAAGGAACTGGCGGACCTCTCCGACACGCCCAGTGACTACAAGAAGGGCGACCACCAGCGGGTCTGGGCCTACTACAAGAAGGCACAGGACACCAAGCGCTGGAAAGGTGTCCCGTTCGAGACCTACCGGGATGACTTCTACATCCCCAAGGGCGGCAACGACCCCCGCGGCAAGGCATACATGGCCAAGCTCGTCTACGACTACGGCCTGGTCGGTCCGGACTGGATCTGCGAGAAAGAGTTCGAGATCTTCGACCCGGAGACCAAGGAACGCTACGTACGTCGCGCGGACGCCTACCACAAGCCCACCGGGGAGATCGTCGAAGGCAAGTCCGGTGACGAGCCCGACGGCAAGCAGCGCCCCAAGGACAAGGCGATGCTGAAGGACCCCAACCACGCGGACAAGAAGATCACCTACGCGTACGGGCGCGATCCGAAGGGCTCGGCCACCAAGCACATCAACGAGCTGAAAGAGATCGCCCCCGGCCGGGTCAAGCAGATCACCTACCACGCCGACGCTGTCGAGAAGGCGCCCGCGAAGGCCGCGAACGGCCCTGACCGCCGCGTCGACCCCTACATGAACCCCAAGCCGGGCGCCAAGACCGGATCTCGGGGCGCCGGCAACGACATGATCCAGAAGTCGCCGGAGACCCCCAAGGAACTCGCCGACCGCCTGGCCCGCATGAAGAAGGACCCTGCGGCCTCGCAGATGCCCAAGGGACCGGGCGGCATCGACTTCTCCACCTTGGAAATCCAGTACGTCGGCCAGCCGGTCAAGGGCAAGGGCCTGAACTACTCGTTCTCCGCGAAGGACCGCGGCGAAGACGAGAGGTTCGGCTGGGGAGGCAAAGCGAAGGCCCAGATGGCTTCGGACGCGTTCTTCACCTGGCTTGCGCTGACCCCTGACAAGTTCTGGGTGAACCTGAACCCGGACCAGCCCGACCGGGTCATGGACACCAAATTCGCCTCCACCGACGCCGGCCGCGTGCTACTGGAGGCCGACCTTCAGATGAAGCACGACTTCTTCAAGACGATGGACCCCAAGACCGATCTCGGCCGCCGCTTCTGGGCGGCGCTCCCGCAGGTGGATGGGCGTCCGTGCTTCACCGGCATCCGCAACTGGATCGAGCCCAAGCCCGCGAAGGTCCGTGAGCAGGACGGCGGCATCTACATCCTCGACGCGCCCCTCGGCCTGAAGTCCGTCGAGCAGGACACCACCACCCAGCCCGGCGGCGGCGAAGGCATCTGCCACCCGACCAAAGCGCAGCGGGACCAGGCCCAGCGGGTCATCAACCGGATGATCGTCCCCGCGGTCGAGAAAACCATCAACACCGCCGGCCAGTACGCCGACCTGCGTCGCGTCTACAACTCCCGCGTCGCAGCCGAGTACATCCGCCGGCAGGACACCGCCAAGCCCACCGACTACCACAACATCATCAACAGCAACAACGTGAAGGCGTGGCCGCTGCGGGCCCCGAACAAGAACTGGGACAAGGACGTCCTGTTCCGCAAGTACCGGAACATCTTCATCAACGGCGAGTTCAAGTACAACGTGAACACCGCCCAGGGCGTCCAGGTGATGATCGTCGGCGGCGTCGACTTCTCCAAGGCCCCCAAGCGCAACATCACCCGTCTCCGCTTCCGCGCCCAAAACCGCTACCTGCCGCGGCAGACCGACACCTCGGTCAGGGCCGTCACCGATGACATCGAGCGGGACGGCCTGCTGCTGCTCGGCGGCAACTCCAACGGCAAGAACGACGGCGGCACCGACACCCCCAACCCGCAGCCGACGCCGAGCGGCACCGGCAAGCCCGACCCGACGGATCCGCCGTCCACCCCGGACCCGGACCCCACCACCCCCGGACCCGGTGACACCGGCAAGCCGACACCTCCGGCGAAAGACCCCAGCGGTGACCTCGCCGAAACCGGCTCCGAGACCCCCATCGGCCTTATCTCCGGGATCGCCGCCGCCCTAGCGGCAGCCGGCGGGGCCCTGGTGTGGTGGATGCGCCGACGCAACAGCGTCCAGGAGTAACCTGACCAGGCCCAATCGCTTCAGATTGAAGGGCTCCACCTGTGATCCGGGTGGAGCCCTTCTCCCTTTAATCCATTACTGGCCGCGGCCCCTCGCCTTCGGGTGCGGGTCTTTCGTCATCCCCGCCCGGCGGGAACGGTGAGACCCTAGGGTCGAGCCGGTGCAGGACCGTTTCGTGGAGCCGACCTCACACCCCGGCCCTGGACCAGATCACGAACCGGCGATCCGCGGTCGACTTCGATATCCCGAAGCACGGCGGCAACGCCCGCCAGGCACAGCCGCTGACCGGCACGTAGATGATCGCCGCGAACACTGTCTCATCAGGCGTGTCCTGCGTCCCACCGCCCTGCGGCCGTACCTTCGAGGGTGGGATCAGCGGCTTCGCGATCTCCCACAGCCCGTCCGGAACAATCCAACTCCACGTACCCCGTCCCATAACAAGCCCAATGACCGCCTCGCCACATAGGACACGGTCTTGTGTCCTGGAAGAACCCGAGTGCGGCAAAGCTGCCCGACCGACGAGGGACCACCCCACTCCGCGGCGACCGTGCCGCACGGACAGCAGGCCGCGCCCGTCATCCGGGGCTCGGTGCCAAGCGGGTCACCTCACTGTCGATCACTCACCGGGTTCGGCGGGTAGGAGGGAGCCCAGCTCGGGGGACCCGTAGGTCAGGAAGACGAGGTCACTGTCGCTGCTGGTGTCCCAGATGCCGCGGTCGAATGTCACGGGGACTGAGGCCGTGGACGGCGGACCCAAGTAACTCTCGACCGACGTCGGGCCGTCGGTACGTCCGAAGGACACACGGGCGTCGTCACGCGGAAGGAAGAGGCGGTAGATACCGGGGCGTCCGTGGTCTGGGGTCAGCCAGCGGCCTGAGAGGAGGTTGTTTGTGAGCTTGGTGGCAAGGTCTGACTGAGTGATGTCTCCGACCAGGTTCGGCGGGGTCTTGATGGTGATGTCGTCGTCGGGGGTGCCGAGCTCGTCGGTGCTGACGGGCTGGTTGTTGATGTCGTCGATCTGGGTTCGGATGCCGGCGATCTCACTGGCGATGACTTCGTCGCTGAGGTTCGCGGCGAGGACAAGGTCTTCGATGACCTTCTCGACGGTGCCGAGGACGGGGGCGGCGCCGCCGAGGATGTTGGTGAAGTCGTCGTAGTCCTCCTTGATGCCCTTGTAGACCTGCTCCTCGACGGTGTCTTTGTAGAAATAGTTGCTGATCTGGAGGCGCTCGTAGGTGGCGCCGATGCGGTCGATACGGCCGATGCGCTGCTCGACGCGCATCAAGTTCCAGGGCATGTCGTAGTTAATGAGGCGGCCCGACGTCTGCAGGTTGAGGCCCTCGCTCATCGAGTCGGTGCCGATCAAGACCTCGATATCGCCGTTACGGAATCGGGTCTTGATCTCGGCCTTGGTGACCGGGTTCCACTTCCCTGCTACGGGATCGTAGAGCTCGCCGCCGCGGCCGGAGTAGCAGCCGAGCCTGTAGTAGCCGGCGGCCAGGAGGCGCTCGCGAACGTAGTCCATGGTGTCGGCGTACTGAGTGAAGACCACTGCGGAGTCGTACGTTTTGAACGAGTCGGCCAGGTCCCTGACGAGTTGCTGGGCCTTGGTGTCCTCGCCGGTGATATCGCCGAGGTCGTTGAGGAAGGAGCGGAGCTCGCCAATCTCCTCCTTGAGGCGGTCGGCGCGGACGTCGAAGGCCTCGGGGTCGAAGAGGGAGTTCTCCAGGTCGACGCCGTCGTCGTCGGTGAGGAGATCAGCGAGACTCTTGCCCTGCTCAAGTACGCCGAGGCGGCGTTGCAGGGACTGCTTGATCGCTTCGAAGGAGGAGGTCAGCCGGCGCCGATAGACGGTCATGATGAAGCCGAGGGCCTTGGTGGCCTTGTCGGACTTGTAGGCGTTGTAGTGGCGGCGGATGTATTCCTCGATGCGGTCATACAGCTTGCGCTCATTCGGCGCTAGGGGGATGAACTCATCGGTGACGTGCCGGTACGGGATGACGATCGAAGCCGGGATGATGCCGGCCGCCTGGTAGGCCCGCATAGTCTTGCGGGTGTTGCGGAAGACTCGATCGCGTATCGGGGTGTGGCGGCGAGCCCACTTATCCATCCACTCGGAGGTGGCATTGGGGAACTGTGCCCTGAGGTCAGGCGATGGCGGGTTGCCGGCCATCCCGGTCACCGTCAACGCGTCGGCCCATCCGAGTGCGTCGTTGACCTGCTGCTCCAGCTCGTAGTCGTGTTCGGCGAGCGGGTCGGAGAAGTAGTCCTCCAGCATGTCGCAGATGAGTTTCCAGCCGCGCTTCTCGGGCGGGTCGCCGAGGTAGGTGAAGTATCTTGTGAAGAAGAATGCTTGCTCACCCCACTTACCCGGCAGCCCGAGGAGCTCGATGAGGTCCCAGGCCTCGTGGGGGTGCATCTGCATCGGGGTCGCCGAAGCGAGGTAGAGCGCACGCCACAGGTCGCGCTTCTTCATCTCCTGGAGCAGCGCAAGCAGGGAGTTGGGAGTGTCGGTCGCCTTGGAGCCGCGGCGGCGGGCGTGATGGGCCTCATCGACAAGGACGACATCCCACGGTCCGGCTTCAAGGATTTCGGTACGACGGCTGCGGCGGCGAGCGAGGTGGGAGGAGGCAAGCACGATCGGGAAGGCCGACCACGGGTTCGCCTTCGGATCGATCGGGATGGCCTGGTCGAACCGGTCGATGAAGCCTCCCTTGTCGTAGCGGGCGACATCGAGGTTCATCTTCTCGTGGAGTTCTTCCTGCCACTGTTTCATCACCGAGGCAGGCACCAGCAGCAGCGCCTTCTTCGCCCGGTCAGAGGTGAAGAGCTCACGTAGCACCATGCCTGCTTCGACGGTCTTCCCGAGACCGACCTCGTCGGCGAAGAGATAGCCGCGCGGGTACGTCGACACCACCCGGTGGATCAGCTCGGCCTGGTGTGGCAGCGGCTGAGCCCACGCTGTACCCACGCCAGTCCACGCGGACGCCTTCGGCGCATCCCGGAGAGCGACCAGCTCATCCCAGGCCACCTGGATATCGACGGCCACATCGACAGGCGGTGCCTCGTGATCGGCCTCGCCGCGCCTCGGCTGCGGCACGTGCGTGTCGAAGGGGAACGGAGCGTCGGAAGCGTGCTCTATCAGGTGTTCCCGGACGGCGGTGGGCAGGTCGATGACCGCCCACCCCTCGTCAGGGTTGGCACGCCAGTGCCGCTCGAAGGCTCGCTCCTTGGGCTCGCCGTAGTCCTCCCAGGACTCAGTACGCCAGGAGCGGTAGGCGTCGAAGGTCTCGTGGTTCTTCACCCATGCGGTGACCGAGGCGTTGTTGGAGCCGCTGAATGCGACCTTGTGGCCGTAGCTGTCTGTGAAGATGCCGTACTTGGTGTGGAAGTAGCGGCCCGACTCCTGGTGTGTGAGCAAGTGGCCGTGCTTGTCTACCGGGACGCCGACCCGGATGTGGAGCCGGTCGTTGGCAACCATCCAGGCCAGCACGCTGAGGTGCTCGCTCTGCACGATCTTCGTGCCCTCCAGGCCAGGGTCAGCCAGTAAACGCTCGGCGACCACATCGTCGAGCGGTATGCCGGAGAGCACCGCGTCGACGTCCTTCTTGCCGAGCTGGGCGCCGACGATGAGTCTCATCACGCCACCACCGGCGATGAAGTACGCCGTGCCCTGCGCGGCAAACTGCAGCTCTGCCCCGGACCAATACCCGACCGCGCGGTCGTAGGCAACCGCGCGTGAGAGCAGCGGCTCGTAGAACGTCTCAAATGGTGCATCATCGGGCGAGTACATTGCCCTCAGCTTCACACTGCGGAACGAGTCCTCGGCCGTGGCAGGCTCATGGTCGAAGAGACCATCCTGCGCCGGTGCCGCTGACTTGGCGGCGGCACCGGGAAACAGGGCGTCGTATTGCTCGGCCAACCTCACTCCATCTCGAAGAGCGCGTCGGGCTCGTCCTCGACCAGCGTGGCCACGTCGGTGGCGTCCGACAGGGTCACGTCGGGGAAGTAGAGCGTGCACAAGGTGTCAAGGCGCCCGGCCTCGGGCACGACCCACTCTCCCTTGACCTTGCTGCGCGGCATCGCGTTCACCAGACCCTGCAGGGTGGAGGTGAACCCAGCGTCGTTGATGTAGCCGTGCTTGTCGAGGAATCTCTTCGCCGCCGGCATGCCATCGTGCTCGGCGATGTACAGGGTTGTGTCGACCGCATCGATGATGTAATCGAACGAGGCAGCCTCGGGCCGTACGCCGGGGGCGTTGGAGTCGCCACCGCGCCGCACCCGCTCGCTCGGGCTGAGTAGCGTGACCTTGCCAGCGGACTTCGAGACCACCTTGGCCCGCTCGAGCGCGTCGACGTCGAGCCCACCGACGGCGAGCGCCAAGAGACGGGCGGTGTCGAAGGGGAACTCGCGGGCAGCGAAGGTGTCCCAGGCCAACAGCACGAAGTCGGTGAGTATGTCGACCTTCGCCGCCTTCCCGACCAGTCGGGAGCGGCGCAGGTCCACGATCTCCTCGCGTGCCAGGGCGAGAGCTTCCTCGGGGCGCAGCAGCTTGTCGCGCCCTTCCTCGTCCGGGGTCGAGGAGTAGACCGGCCAGCTTTGCGAGATCACTGAGAGCGTCGGGCCGTACGTCGACAGCAGCAGGTCGACGCCCTCAATCCCGTCGTGCTGGAAACGCATCGCCGCGTCACGGGCTGCACGACGAACGTCCTGCTCAATGTCATCGAGATATACCTTGACGCTGATGTCACGGTCGTCGCGTTTACGACAGACGAGCATGATCGTGGACTCTGCGGCGTTCACATTCGCAACGTGTAGCGAGTGCTCAAATTCCGTATTGATCGGCCACGACGTCTCGATGGTGAATCCAGCCTGCAAGAGTCCCATGCCAAGCGTGTCCCAGGCGTCAGCCTTCTTGTGGGTGAACATGACCGAGAGAACGCCGTCCTCGGCAAGCACTCGCTGGGACTCCTCGAAGATGCTGGTCATCTTCGTTTCGTAGTCGAGATCCGCAAGTTCACGCTTACGTTTACCCATCAGGGCGAAGCGCGCGGGATTCGCGACCGCTTCGTTCTCTTTGTCGGTCAGATCGTCGCGGAAGTAGTCCGGGACGAGTCGGCCGAGGGTCCGCTTCTCCCAGACGTAGAAGTAGTCGGCCAACTCGGCATACATGACGTTGTCGTAGTACGGCGGATCCATGCAAATGTGGCTGACCGATTCATCCGGAAGTGCCAGTCGTGCTGCACTTCCCTGTAGCACAGTTACATCGCGCTCAAGTCGATCCTCTAGGTCCGTCTCCGAGGCACCAGTCTCATCGAGCAGGCGTGCAATACCGCCATACGCATCGAGCAGTTGCTCAAGACACCATGAGTAGAGAGCTGTCGCGCCTTCAAACTCCGCGAAGGTCCACTTGAATGAGAAGTTATGCTTTTCAAAGACGCTGCGCATGCCCTGCCGGAAGATGTTCCACGAGCTTGAGCGTGAGTTCCAGTTGAGAGCCTTTCCTTGCATCAGCGCCAGCTCGAAGAGGACGGCCTCAGCCTGGTTCCCGAGTGAGCTCACCACCTCAGGAATGAGCTTCGCGAACTCGTCTCCGAATGTGCCGTGGACGAGTGCCTGCCTGGGCAGGAAGAAGTCGAGCCACGTGTTGATGCCGTACATACGGTGACCGCGGTCATAGTTGGCCTCTACCGGGATCTCTTCGGACGGCAAAACGTCCGTCGCCTGCCACAGCGCCTTCACCTCCTCAAGCTTCGCCTCAGCGGTAGCAATGGCGTCGAGGTCGGTCTGGGTGGGGGCGCGGAAGGTGCGCTCGCCAGAAGGCTTGCGGATGGCAACGGCGTAGAGGACCTGCTTCATCTGGCCAGCTTGGGCGGCCTTCTTGATGCAGTCGCCGTCGATGACGAGGTTGTCGTAGGGCGAGATAGCTTTGCCCCGCGCGGTGGTGCCGGTGGACGCGTCGGTCTTGTCGACGTCCCTGCCGAGGGAGACCTCGAAGATCGGCTCGGTGAGCTCAACGCCGTCGTGCTCGGTGAGCATCCGAACGGCGGCTTCCTTGCCTGCGGTCTTACGGAGCCACTTGTCGGTCAGGAGCGGCACCAGGCGGCCTGTTCGGGGGCATGGGATGGCGTTGGCGTACAGGTAAGTCGCGACTGTCTCAGCCTTGCCGCTCGGGAAGTACTCCTTGAGGCGCTCCTCGACGCGCTTGACGAGGATGCCACCCCAATTCTTGAGCTCTGGAAGAAGTTCGAGCCCGCGGGTCGCGGGAATCTCGACACCTGCTTTGAGCACGCTCGCGGCCACGCCGTTGAGGTCGTTGGCAACGACCGGAAGCCCGAGTCGGCTGGCGGCCCACGGAATCGAACCGCCACCGGCGGTCGGGTCTGCGATCACTGGCAGCTCGCCCCAGGTGTGGATCAGCACCGCATGGAGCAGGTCGATGTCCGTGCGCGGGATCGCGTTCCGGAAGGCTTGCTTGTAGGTGTAAGGGTTGGGGATCCGCTGGCCTGTCGCGACAGCGACGTCATACATGCGGCGGGCGGTGATCGGGTCACCCCAGATGCCGACGAGATGGAGGAGCCAGCGGCGGTAGGCTGCCTCGTCCTGGAGCTCGACGGCGTCGGGAAACGCGCTGGCAAGCTCTTCGGACCAGGCGGGCAGGACGCCGGCGAGGGCGACGGCGGCCGAGGCCACGAGGGGTCGGCGGGCCCACCAGATGTGGAGGAAGGAGAGCGGGGGGAGCGCGGAGGCGGCGCCGCGTTCGCGGCGCGACTCGATGCCGAGCTCAGCGACGGGGAGCCAGTCCTCGATGAGGACACGTGGTTTGGTGCTCATGGAGTGGCTCTTTCAGTTGTCAGAGAGGAGGGTACGGAGGGCCTTGCGAGCGCGGTTGGCGTCAACGCCGATGCACTTGGAATACCAGTAGTAGGTTTCCTCGGTGCTCATGGCGTTGATACCGGCGACGAGTGCACGGACGCGCTCGTGCTTGCCGATGGGCTGGCTGGCCATCAGGATCAGGGCCAGGCGTACGCCGTCGGGTTCGGTGAGCCGGATGGGCGCCTTGCGGGTGAAGGTCAGCACGCTGGGTTGGTGGCCCGATCGCCTTATGGCGGCGAAGAGGGCGTCGATGACGCGACCCGTCTGCTGCGGGGTGAGGGTGACGACGGCCGTGGCAAGGGCGGAGCCGACCTCCCCGTACGTCTCCTCGATGGTGAGGCCGTAGGTCTCGCCCCGGCCGGGCTGCACGACGAGACGGAAACCACGGACGCCTGTGACAGCAGCGAGTCGTCGGCTCGCGACAGTCATCGCACGCTGAAGGCTGGTCACTTGGTCACCTCAGCAGTCATCGTGGTGCTCTTCATGCCGAGCTTCTTGATGACGTCATGGATCTGCGCGAACTGCGGGTCGTCGACGTCGAGTGCCGGGTCGAATCGGAAGGTGAGGATGACGTCACCGACGACCTTGGTGGCGGCGGTGAGCGCCTTCTTGGCGTGGCCGTAGGCCATCTGGAAATTGGCGCGCTCGGCGGTGCCCTGGAACTGGATGCCGCCTCCAGTAAGCCCCTTGTATTCGGCGCGGATGGTGGAGCGGACCGTGATGGTCTGCTTCTGCAGCATTCCGAGCGAGGCCACGGCGAGATCGATGTCGCTCGTGCCGGACGCGGCATCCGCGCTCACCTTCACGGTGAGGGTCGAGATGGTGCGGATCGCGTAGTCGGAGACGGCATCGAGCAGGGTCTGCATGGCCGCGCCGCCGGGGCCGTTCGCGGTGAAAGTCTTGGAGGTGGCGGTGCGGGTGGGGACCTGGACGCCGATGTCGTCGGCGGTCTTGCGGGGCAGGATGTGGAGGGTGTCGAGGCCCTTGTCCTTGATCGCCGAGGGTGAGAGCGCCCGGACGCCGGCGGCAGGCTCGGTGTCGGTGACGACGAACCAGCCGTACTCGCTGGATTGGACGGCGGTGGCCAGCAGGTCGAGGACGTCGGTCTTGGAGGGCTCGCCGCCGCAGGCTGCCTCGAGTCGGGCGCGGAGGTCGGCGCCGGTGAGCTGGTCGTTAGTGAGAACCGAGCGGAGGTCGTTCTGGGTGGGTTTGCGGACCAGCAGGCCCCGCTTCTGCGCCTCGGCCATGGTCATGACCTCGGTGTCAGCGCTGAAGGTGATCGACATGCCGGCCTGGGTGTTCGCCGTGTAGGCCTTGCCGCTGGTCGAGTCGTAGTAGACCCAGTTGTCGTGGTTGACGCCGTTGACGATCGCGTCGCGCAGCAGGGAGGTGTTGCGGACGATGGAGGCCTTGTGGTCGGACCAGAAGTAGTCGGCGATTGCGGCTGTGCTCGTGGCCTCCTTGTTGGCCCAGGTGCGGGTGCGCAGGAAGGACGCGGTGAACGCGCTCGTACGGATCTTGTCCTCGTCAGTCAGCAGGGTGATGACTGCGGAGGTGGCATTCTTCGGGTCGCCCTGGGCCTGGGCGGGAAGCTCGCGGTGGCGCAGGTAGCCGGTGGTCTTCTCGTCGGCCGGGTAGTAGATGTGCTTGAAGCACCGGGTGACCGCGATGCGTGCCTGGAGGCGGGCTTCCTTGTCGTAGGCATCGACCTTCTTGCGGACCTCCTCGCTGAACTGACCCAGCCGGTGGGTGTCGGCCGCGAGGCTGTTGGAGGCGATCAGGGCGCGTGCTCGGTCCTTGAGGACATGGACCTGCTCGGCGTCGGCGAGGGCGAAAACCAGGGAGTTGCGGTACTTGCGCGGCGAGCCAACCGAGCCGACCTTGTCGAGCATGTCCACGATCTGCGCCGGCGGCTGGTCGGCGTGGCCCGGGTCGACGGTGACGACATCGTGGTCGAGCACGACCACGCGCAGCGCGTCCTTGTCCGGGATCTCAGCAGGGCCTGACGGGAAATGAATCGCGGCGACGCCACCGTCGTTGGCAAACGCCTTCTGTATCAGGCTGTCGACTTCCGCGGCGGCCGCGGTGTTGGCGACGTTGCGCTTCTCGGTCTCGATGATGGCGTTGACGTTGGGTTCGATGTTGAAGCGCCAGCGAGCACCGTCGTAGGACAGATGCCAGAAGACCTTCTCCGACTCGGTCAGCGCCTTCTCGAAGATGGCGGCGTCCTCGCCGGGACGCAGGGTGCCGACCAGCCAGTCGTTGCGGCCCGCCCCTGCGGTGGAGACCATCTCCAGGGAGTGGGTGAACACGGTGCGGGCCACGCGGGCGGCGTAGGCAGGCTTGCCGGGGAAGACCTCAGCGTCGACGACAGCCGCGTGGGACGCCTTGGAGGCGAAGTCGCCCTTGGCCACGCTCGCGTACTCGGCGCGGCCGAGGCCGTCGGTGAGGTGGTTGAGGACCGGCTCGTTGGAGTAGTCGATGTCGCCGACATTGATGATCGCCGTATCGGCGTTGGTGGCGTAGATGTTGGCCACGACCTCAGCCAGGAGCTTCAGGGCACCGCGGGCGCGCTGGAATTCGGATATGTTGCCCAGACGCTTATCGAGGACACGGACCAACTCGGGGTGGAACGGGTAGCTCTTGGTGACCAAGTCTCCGTAGGAAGCAGGGCGCTCGGCGCCACCGGCAAGCTGCTCGGTCTTGGCGAGCTGCTCGTAGAAGTCCCGATAGGCGTCCCCGGCGGCCCTGGCGGCATCCTCGTCGACGGAGGCGAAGATGCGCTTCTTGAGGATCTCTCCGATCTCATTGTCATCGGCCGGCTTGATCACCGCGCTCGGCTGCACCGCGCGAGTCAGCACGTCGCCGATCTCCTGGGCGGCCTTGACCGAGACGGCGTTGGCGGCGTCGGCCTTCTCTTTCTCTTCACCGGTCAGCTCGCTGATCTCGGTGGTCTCCGCGCCGAACGCATTGGTGGTCGCGGCCAGGGTGATGATGACCGAGACCTTGTTGGTCGGGTCGGAGGCGACCTCGAAGAGGTTGCCGAGGAAGACAGGGATCGCGCCGGCCATGCGGCGTACGTCCTCGCTCCCGGAGGAGGCCACCGCACGCAGGTACTTGGCGATCTCGTCGACGATCACCACCGTCGGCTTGCCACGGAAGGCAGCCTTGATCGTGGCGGTGCCCGGAGCGGTGCGTTGGGTGTCGTTCGCTTCCATCGCCGCGAACGCCACATCGCCGATCTGGGCGGCCATCTCACCCCACATCGTGTAGGTACGATGGCCGTTGGTCTCAATACCCGCAGTGGGGTCGAGGGCGTCACCGACCAGGGCCGCGACCTGGACCGGGCAGCCGGGAAGCAGGCCTGGGTCGAGGAACTCGGCGATGTTGGACGGCCGGGCACCCTTGGCGAGGTGGTAGACGGCGGTCAGGCCGTGCGTCTTACCGCCACCGAACGAGGTCGTCGGGCGAAGCACGCCGTTCTCCCCCGCGACACCCTTCGCTCCGCTCAGGCGGCCAAAGGTCTTCGTGAGCAGCGTCTTCAGGCCACTCGTGGGGTAGGTCTGCGCGAAGAACGCCTCCGCGTCGCCGTACACCGGATAGTGGTCCGCGTCGCGGACCACCTTGTCCAGCTGTGCTGCGAAGTGATTGTCCGCCAACCCACCTACAAGGACATCATCACGAGCCACGCAGACGCTACGCAGCGACACCAAACGTGCCACGAACACCCCACCCCAGAAGTTGACGGTCACTCAGGCACTCGGCTGTTCAGGCGGGATCCGCCTGATAGGCCAGATGACTCGTCAGCTTAAGTGAAAATGCGGTGTACAGACAAAGCTCCTGCGGGGTGTCCGCGTCCAAGCCGTTGCCCGTCACATGGTGTCAGCGTCGCGCCTCGCCAACCGATGGGGGCGAAGGCACTGGCCCAGGGCTGCTGGAGTTGCCACAGGACGCCTCGGCGGAGACAGAAGTGCGACGCCAGGCTGTCGAGCTGCTCCCTCGCGGCGAGGGCCATGAGGACTGCGCTGGCCGGGCGCACGTGGTGATGGCGGAATTGACCGCCGGCGCCTCGCCAGCGGAACGCGTCGCTTTGGCCGCCAGACTGAGCAGCATCGACCCACAGGGATGTCGGTCGGCAACCGCTCTGGTCCTCTCCGCTCTGGACGACGTCACGCTCCCGTCCCGGGCCCGTCTACACGCCCTTGCGCTTCTTGCGGCGATGGGGCCCGTCGTCCGTCGCCAATTGGTCGCTGACCTTGAGAAGTTGTACACCCGCCCGACCGACTCGGACGCTCACCGGCTCGCGATCCTCTGGAACGTCTCTCAGCGGGGCCGGATCTCCATCGCTCAGCTCAGGGCATCTGGGAAAACCTGACACAATGCCGAACGGGTATCGAGCGCGTTGCCATGGCGGCCGAGCTGCATAAATGAGGGTGGACCAGCGAATCGCGGTCCTCGCGCCTCCTAGCCCGCGTCGCACGCTCAGCGACCGAAGAGTCACAAGTCCGCGTGGCGGCTGCCCATGCCCTGCTGCGCCACGGCGCAGGCATGTCTCGCACCTCGGGTGAGGTTCTGCACCAGTTGGTGCGTGAGGGACGAGTCTCGCCCAGACTGGCCCTGCAGACGGCCCGTGATCTCGCTGCCGCGAGGGGCTTGCTTGAGGCACGGCGCGTGTTGAGGGAACTGATCCTCGACGCCACGGTACCGGACAGCCACCGATACAAGGCAGCCACTGTCCTCCTCATGGTCGACCTCACGTGCGGTCCGGATACCATGGCGGCCCTCCGCCACATGACCAGCGACCGTTCCCTGACGGAGCAGACACGCGACTGGGCGACCTACGCGGTTGCCTGCACCCGAGGCGGGATCCGCGCACCGGATGACCCGCCACCGGGTTCCTGGCTCCGCAGCTGAGCCACGCCCCAACGCCGCCAAACGTGAGAACTGCACTGCCATCTGCATCGCGGCCAGCTTCTCCCACCACGACCGTGTGGCCGTGTAACGGCTGCCCGAGCGCATCGACTTGGTGCGCGCTACCGCGCCTTCGAGGGCAGCCTGCTGAGCCTGCTGCTCATTGACTCCTCGCCCGGTTCGCCGAACGTAGCTTCGTCTCGACGGAACAGGAAGCGGGACGCAGCGGTCGGCAGCTCGCTGGCGGCTACAGCGGTCCCCCCGCTCGCGGGTGTCAGCCTCGCCCCGGATTGCTTGCGGGACGTGCACACGGAACTCGACGAAGCTCTCACAGCATGGGGCGAGGTCGAGGTGGCGCCTCTCCGGCACTACATCGCCTACTGATGGCTGATGAACATGGCATCGGTGATCTTCAGGCCGAAGCACGAAGCGATCTTGGTCTACCTCAGACTCGCCCCAGACACCGTCACGCTGGAGGAAGGCTTCACCCGGGGCATGCGTGGTATCGGTCACCTCGGGACCGGTGACCTGGAGGTACGCATCTCCTCGGCGGCTGACTTGGAGAGGGCGGGCCCGCTGATCCGGCGGACGTTCGAGGCTGGTCAAGACCGTGTCCTACATGGTGAGGCAGAGCAGACACGGTCCCGGGAGAGGCCGCATTCCCGTGACCGGAGCGATGTCAGTGCTTCCCGCTACCGTCGCGGATGCGAGTTTCATACGGAGTCCCTTTGACGCGCGACACCTTGCAGGACTGCGAGGGGTGCGGCATCACCGTCAGGTACAGGGGAGAGGGTCGACGTTCGGGGCATTGCCTCAGCTGTAGTCAGATGGCTCGACAAGGCCGCCGATA
The DNA here is from genome assembly GCF_044767545.1 of Streptomyces sp. NPDC101227. Taxonomy (NCBI): domain Bacteria; kingdom Bacillati; phylum Actinomycetota; class Actinomycetes; order Kitasatosporales; family Streptomycetaceae; genus Streptomyces; species Streptomyces sp. NPDC101227. The sequence goes on from NZ_JBIWOD010000031.1 coordinate 41,655, forward strand.
CAACCTGACAGCAGGCGATGTGAGGCCATTCTGGAGTTACAGGGTGGCGTTTGCGCCTTGTGCGGCGAGAAACCGGAGAGGGAGGGCGCAAGCTCCTCATGCTGGCACATCGACCATGATCACCGGTGCCGTGCTCCGTCAGACTTCGCACGGTCGATCTGTGGAGGATGCGTCCGAGGCTTGCTGCACAGCGGGTGCAACGCTCGGGGTGTTGCCTGGCACGAAGCTCTCTCCCTGATCGTAGGGACTGGGGCCGCATGGACGACTACCTGACCAACTCGCCAGGCCGTCGTCTCCGCCTTGCTGGAGGGCTCCAGTTCCTGCGACGGGGCTTCGTGCGTGAAGACTCAGGTAGGTGAGGGTCGCTGCGGATTAGCACTTGGGCTCCCAGGAAGCGCATACCAACTCGTCTGGATGTCAGTGGTGTTGGCTACTATGGACGTGGTTGACGAGATCCTTGAAAGGCATGGTGCATCGGTGATGACTGCCAACCGCTACAGCGCTCCAGTCGAGGGGCAATAGGCGCGCCTGGCCGGCGCTCTCCTGTTGCGACGCCCGCTGGGCGGCGACGCTGTGACGTGAATCCAGCGCAGGCTGCACCCTGCCCTGATTCAGGTGACGGCGCTCCGACGGAGTATGGAGGGCCCTACTTGTCTGCCACCACTTCTACCTGCGACCACCGCGTGTATCACGTTGTCGTCGTCGCTCTGGTATCTGTCATCACTGGGCTGGTTGCGGGGATCAGCTCCGTTGCTCTTGGCCAGACCCCCCTCACCGCCGTAGCTTCTGGCGGCGCCGTCCTTGCCTTCACCTACGGCGCCGGCATGACCGCCGCATCGCACGTAAGTAAGCGTCAGCAGTAGCCGCTGCTCTGGGACGGCCGTCATGGCCGTCCCTAGGCCGTGGGCGCTCAAGATCCTGCTTGTAGTTCGCGATGGCAAGGACAGCCGCGGACTGCTCCTCAGGCTCAGGCTCGTGCCAGGTTCCACAGGTGTCGTCCCGCCGAAGCCGAGTGGTGGCATCTTGCCGATCCATGGTGATCGCCATGGACCGGCGAGACGCACCTACGCCGCGCCGAGGCCGGCGAGGACGCTCAGAGACAGGCCCTCCGTGAATCCCGATTCGGGAAGGCGTCGGAGGATCGCCTGCCAGAGTTCTGGGTCCAGTCTGGGGCCAGGCTGCTCCGATTCGGCCCGGAGATCGAGGACGGCTGTCTTGCCGTGGTCTCCGAGAACAAACTGCTGGTCCCCGCCAAGGCGTTCATCGGTGTCGCCGCGGAACCGTTTGAGATGGAGGGGGAGACCGAACGCCCGGTGGGCAAGCGCTGCGACGATGTTGAGCGGCCCGGGCCCCTGCCCACGAGCGTGAGAGGAGCGCAGGACCAGGCACGCCGTTCCACCGCCGCCGTGGTAGCCGTCGGCGAAGAAGGTGTTGGACACGGTGTGCAGGAGGGCAACTCTGCGTAGCAGCCCGCTGCCAAGCCACGCGCCACGTCTCTGTACCTGCGTGAATTCATCATCCACGTCCTCCCACCTGGCGTGATGTGCGCGCTCCGCGTCAGTCCACGCACTTGGCGAGGACTGCCAGCACAGGAGCCTGGGATTCGGGTCGATCCAATTGCCGATAATCCTTGCGACAGCGTTGCGCCAGAGGGTCGCTGGCAGGCCGGTCAGACGCAACCGGGTGGGCGCACCGAGCACGCGCAATTCCACCGCCGTACGGTCGCGTCGTGTGATGCGCAAGCCGGGCACACCGTGGACCTCGTGGTCTGAGACGTACGTGGGTAGCAGGTTGAAGAGGATCTCGGCTGCCCGCTCTTCGCTCTCCACTCGAAGGACGATGCCGTCCAGCTCCGGGTACACCGCAGCGATGCCGAGGGGATAGCGGGTGTAGTGGTTCCGGCATTCCCAGGAGGCTGACGAGCACGCGCGCCTCCAGGAACTGCTGATCACCCGTAGCGGCTGCGGGGATGGTAGGCACTTCAGGATCAAGCAGGTCGATCGCGCGGCGGGCTTGTTGGACGCTCTCGCCTGTGTAGCAGCGCCGGAGCAAGGAGACGTCTTGTCGCATCGTGCTCATAGGTCTCTCCTGAACGCCTCGGCCCAGGACGTGCGGAAGTCGAGATCCCAATGGATGCGTGGAGGTGTCTGGAAACCGGTTCACCCGAGCCTGGAGACAAAGGGGCCGATGTGTCTCCGGGGAGCGGTGGCTAACCGCACTGGAAACTTAGCAGAACTCATGCCCGCCTTTCCCTATTTCGCGAATCCAGACGCGTCCTTACACCCGGATGGCCGCAGGTGCTTGCCGTAGCCGCCACAGCCCGACTACGGTCCGGTCCGGGTTGAGGGACCCCTCGTCGTGCGCCTCCGGATCGATCGCGCAGCGTGTCGAAAGCCCCAGGTGCCCTCTCTGTACTGCTCTACCTCGTAGGACCTTCGTTCTCGCAGGCAGTGCTCATTCCGCGCTGAGGATCCGGCAGCGCATGACGGAAGGGAACTGTCGTGCCCAAAAGCGAATTGATCGACCTGTGCCGCCGCTACACCGGGGAGACCTGGTCCGGCGCGAAAGAACGCATCGAGCGGTTGCCCGAAGGAAGCCCGCTCATCCCTGCCGCCAGAGGCGAGCAGGCGTTCCTTGAAAGCCAGGTGCTTCGGGCCCTGCTGGACCACCCCACCAGCTACACCACCCGCCCCCTGCGCATTCTGCGCGTCATCCCCGACGAGTGTCGTCCCGTCATCCGCTTCGCGGCCGACTCCGACCCCGACGGACTGGCCGACATGATCGCCTGGGGACTTTTCTCGTCCGGAGGCAAGCACGACCTGGGTGGGATCAGCGGTCTACGTGTGACCAAAGCGGGCCACGGCAGGCTCGACCTCGGGCTGCATGGAACCGCTGCACGCCTTCGGCTTGAGGGCGTACCAGATCGATCCTGGGCGCAGGCGGAGGAGTTCCGGTACCTGACCGCGGCCGAGCACAGCGAGCAGTCGCCGTGCAGACACCCTGGTCTGACGCCGGGCGAGCGGGCCTTCGCGCACGAGCACGGATGGGTCGTGCAAAGGTGGAGGGAGACAGCAGCTTTCGGCAGCGCCCTGCTACGTCGCCTGCTGATCTTCCGTTCGGGAGCCGACTGGCTCGACATGGCCGGCTTCACCAAGCACACCAACACTTACGGGTTTCGGCTGACCTTCGCCGGAGCACGCTGGACGGACCACGACGTGCTCGTCAAGCACCTCACCGATCCGCTCTGCGGAATCGCGCTCAAGGAGGACATGCGCACCTGCTCTTGCGCCTACAGGGAGAAAGGCTGTCGTCTATGGTTCGACGGCCCCGAACGTGCTCCCGGGCGGCTCGACTTGCAGATGGTCGAGGCCGGTCCGGACTGTGAGGTCGCCGAATACAACCAGGCCCTCACCTTCACCGGTAGTCCGAACAGCCACATCACACGGGTGACGGGGAATCCGCCGGGCATGACAGCAGGCTGTGCCCCGAACTGCCACCGCCTTCACGACACGGTCGAGCACCTGCAGCGGGTGATCGAGAGCCGGAAGAAGGAGCTTGATCGCCTTCGGCGGAAAGCTCGTTGACGACTCCCGGACGACGAGTCACACGCTCCTCGACCTTCTACACGCAGCGTGTCCTTACCGGAACGTCTCTCGGAATCGCGTGTTACACCTGCGCGAGGCGCAACTACGACGATGGGCGGTCGGAGCCTCACTGGGCTCGATGCTCCGACCGCCAGGACGGCTGACGGGCGGTCGCCCCAGGGGTAAGGCGCGTCTCATCGCCTCCGACCTGTGGCCCCCCAGCGTGCTCCAGCACGTGGCCGACCCGATCCCGCCACCGGTCCACTCCGGGGCCCTCGCCCTGCTGCTCGTCCGCAACCCCGCCCAGCGGCCGGACATCACCCTCCTCGACCGGCACGGTCCCAGGCACTGGGCAGCAGATGTCCGTAGCGATCTTGACTCGGCTCACGGTCGCCCTGTCATGAACAGTTGCGGTGAACTGTTCACTGCGTTTTGCTTCTGGTATGGCACAGTCCCTCCGTCCTCAGGCCCTACAACGCCAGCGACAGTTCGGAGACATGAGCGTGGAAAAGCTTGCCGAGGCCGTAGGGGTTACGCCGCGTGCTGTAAGGCACTGGGAGGCAGGCACACGGGACGTTGGCGACCGGGCTTTCGGGCGGCTGCTGAAGGTGCTGCGGTGCAGTGCGCAGGATCTGACAGGACGCGATCCAGGGACCGAGAGCCTGGCCGACTTGCGCCGTGACGCGGGCATGAGCACGGAAGAGGCCGCCTCAGCCCTGCGACGCAAGCGGGGCGCCCGCGACCTGCACATTAGCGCGGAGAAGATCCGTGATCTGGAATGCGGAAGACGTGTGCGTGGCTGGGCATGGGGCGCTCCTGAGACCTTGGGGCGGGTGGCGCGTATGCTCGCCCAAGTCTATCGGGTTCCCGAACGAGTGGTGATGGATGCCTGGCGCCGTAGCCGACCAGAAGACCCTCTCCCAGTGCTTCCCGCCCGACGTGCACGTCAGCCGTCCGGGGAGGCAATTGCTGTCTGGAGTGCTCTCAATGACAGGCAGCGTTCCTATCTAACGTGCATCTTCCAGCAGGACCAGGAAGTCGAGGAAGAACACAGGCACGCCCGCCCTGTGGGGGCAGAGCAACGACCGGCGGCCGAATGGCGACGTTTGACGTTAGCGCTCTCCGCCTCGTCTGGTGTAGTCGGTTACACCCGCATTCAAGAGCGGCTGCGCGGAGCTGGAGTGCATGACCCCGGGGCCGGGTCTTCGGTGGCCGCTTTGGAGCGGCGTGGCTTGATCGTTGTGTACCGGGACCGGGTGTATGTCGACGGGCTCGGAGATACGCCCCGTACCCGGGTGGAGATGACCCGGCTCGGCCGAGCGGTGGCCCGTGCGGCTCTCGGTGTTCTCCGCGACGCAGGACCACCCGCAACGCTGCTGTCGTTGTGGCTATGGAAGATCGTGGTCCGTGTCGCGCTCGCCGGGACTCGGGGAGTGGACGGCAGTCTCGCCGGACGTGGGCCGCATTACCTGGCGGTGGGGCAAAGCCCTGACGGGCGCACCCCGAGCCGGGGCTTCATCGTGTTGCGGCACCCCGACGGGGTGACTCATGGACCGTACCGGTGGTTCCTCACTGACTCCGGGCAGCGTCACATCACCGACCACCTCGACGCTTATCACAACCTGTATCCCAGTGTCGACAGCGAGGGCCTCGACGAGATCTCTGGCTGAACTCCCTGTGCAGGTTGCTCGGGAGGCATTGTCAGTGGCCTGCCGTAGGCTCCGGCGCGTGATGCAAGCTGACGACACAACGGACATTCAGCAGACTCACGCGCTGCTGGAAATCGTCAAGGCATTCGCCGTGTGCGAGCACGCGATGGCCAGCAAGGAATTGGACGGGCCGAGACGCCTGGACCGCCTCATGGAGGCCCACGGCATCCTGATGGCGGCATGCGGCCCGGGGCACCTGATCCTGTTCGACGAACTGATGGGCAGGCTCACTGGCGACCGGGCTGGTTCCTTGGAAGGGCTGCTGCCCGACTGGATCGACAGCGAGGCTCTCGCCGGCGTGCGGCTCATGGACAGCGAGGGCGTCGCCACCGAGGACGGGTTCGACTTCCGGCACGAAGCCCAGCGCGTCCTGCGGGCCGCGCAGAAGGTCGGCAAGTTCACCGGGCAGGTGACGAAACCGAAGCTGGATGACGAGTACAGCCAGGAAGCCGTCTTCAGCGCGATCAAGGGCTCCTTCTACGAGAGGCACCGCACCACGCTGGTGGAGAGCCCGACGGTGCCGGCGAGCGGTCTCGCGGAGCTCAAGCTGCCGTCCCGGGCGAACGACTTCTACAAGCCGATCGCCCAGTACGCGCAGTTCAACGGCTGGTGGTGGCCTTGCCCTGCCTGCAAGTGGCCGATGAAGGTGACGGCTGCCCGCACGGGCGCGCGTACAAGGGGCAGGGTGCGGTGCCTGTACCCCTGGCACGAGGAGACGGGCGCGTCGTACGAGTTCGTCGTGACCGCCCGGAAGAAGACGGCCCCCGACCTGAGTCCGACGTTCGAATGCCGGGTTCCATCCGATCGTTTCGCGCGCCTGTGGACCGGGGCCGTACCGCACGTGCCGCAGGCCAAGCTGGCGGCTGAGTACATGGCGCTGGTACGGCCGGTGTGGCGCTACACCGTCATCCCCGGCCTGCCTGAACTGGCTCTGCACCGGGCCACCGCGGCGGCCCTGGAAGGAACGGCCTGGACATCACATCTGTGGCCCAATGGGGACCAGTGTGACCTGTGGATCACGCGCGAGGGCAGTGAACAGCCTTGGTTTCCTGCTGATTTCAAGGACTACACCTGGCCGAACCATCTGGTCAGCAAGCTCCATATGGACGGCGGCGATAAGGGCGGTGCGGAGTATCTGGTGGTGCCCGACCACCGCCAGGAACAGGTGGCCCAGCTCGATGCGGTGTGCCGCACGTACAGGATGAAGGCGGCGATGACCGCGACGGACTACCTGGAGATGGTCATCGCGCAGATGAAGGAGGGCCGGGCGTGAGCGGGGAGATGACGGGGAAGGAAGCCGGTCTGGCGGGTGCACTCGTTCTGGCCGCGCACTACTTTCCCCGGAAGGACGATGAGGGCCGCATCCTGGCCGGCTTCGAAGAGGCCACGTTTTTCGCTCACCGCAAGCCGCACGCATGGTCGGAATGGGCGAGCTTGCCAGTGGCCGAGCGCAACCTGATCCGTCAGGTGATGACTTTGATGGCTCCAGAATTGACGGATGCGAAGAAGCTCAGGGCCGCGGTACTCGCGCTGCTGGGCACCCTGGCCCCCGATCCCGACCTCGCGGACAGGTCGGGAGGTTCACTGCGGCTGCCGGTCGGGGACCCACACCTGGCCAAGGCGGTGATCCCCAGGGTGGGAGGGGACTTTCTCGGCTACGTGCAACGCGTCACCGGCCCGTTCTTCACCTTCGGCAAGCGCCCCAAGGCGCAGGCGTTCGCGGGCCCGGGAACCTTCAAGACGAGAACGGCCTACCTGGGCCAGGAGCACGGCACGACCAGCAGGGAGATCCATATCCAGGCGACTCCCGGCTTCTTTGAAGCGCCCGGCCACGAGGTGCTGCCGCAGGTGCACACCCGCCCGCAGCGCGACCGGGTCGCGCCCAAGGTGAAGCAACTCCTGGACGTCGCCAAGATTCTCAGCGGGCAGGACAAGAGCGTCGCCTACCTGCACAAGGTGCTCAAGCGCTTCTTCATGGCAATGAAGACCACCGACGGCGAGCTGACCGAACTCGACCTGACAGCCGGAGACCTGCAGGTCCTCAATGCCCCCACGGGAAGCGGCAAAACAGTACTCGTGCGGGTCATGGCGTCCTGGGCAGCGCTCAACGACCGGCGGATCGCCCTCGCCGTCACCGACGTCCGCGCCACCCTGGACATGGCCTGGGACATCAACAATGACCTGGCCTATCTGCACCGGACCAAACACCTCGCCGAGCCCGCTCACTGCGCCCCTCTGATGTCCCCGTCGAGCATGCACCGGCGGGCCATGGACTACGCCGCCCTTGGCGCATCCACCCAGATCGACGAATGGGACCAGCGCGCCAGGACCGACATCGGGCTCCTGTCGGCCGGCTGCGCGCAGCGGGCATTGATGGACCCGCCCGCCCTGTATCCGTACGGGGAGGAGAACTGCACCTCGCTGACCTCCGCAGCCACCGGCTCCACCCGGCTCACCTGCTCCTTTGCTCCGGTGTGCGGCAAGTTCCAGCAGTTCTACCGGGCCACCGACGCTGCCGTGATCGTCACCAATCATGCCAATCTGCTTGAAGGCCGCACGCGCATCGGCATCGTCCTGGACGGGCAGGAGTTCCGCGGCAAGGCTCGCGGCACCAGGGGCATGAGCGTGCTGGAGATGACGCTGCGAGCTTGCGATGCGCTGGTGATCGATGAGATCGATGCCTTTCAGACGGCCGCCATCAGCAGCTGCACCTCGGAGCTCACTCTGGCGTCCCGGAAACGGACGACCGCGCTGCGGGAGATCGACTCCGACGCCAGGAAGCTCCCCGTCGCCCATGAGATGGCCCTCGCAGCGCCGGTCAGCCACGCCCGGCTCATGGCCGAGATGCTGCTGCTGTGGCTCTGCTCAGGCAGCGGGCTCAAGCTGAACCCGGGCAACGAGGCCGACAGCCCCGACGGGGCCAGCCGCGACAACACCGGCTGGCGCCTGGCCCGCTCCAGGGACCGCGAAATCCTCCAGCTCCTGTTCCCCGACCAGACCGCGGCCGAGGATGTTCCGGCCGAGCTGTTCGCCTTCCTCGACCAGATCATGCCCGCCCGCTGGTACACGGCCGAACCGGATGAAGAGGCCGAGCTTCCCGAAGGAGCCGACTGGGAGGCCCTCCAAACGGCCCTGACGATCCTCACCGCACAGCGCGGCCAGGACCACCTCACCGACACCCGCGACGCAATGCGCACTCTCCTGCGCGAGCTCGTGCCCGATGCGCATCAGCAAGCTGCTGTGGTGAACCTGTTGGTCACCCGAACCGTTCTACGGGAACTCGACAGTGCGCTGGACGAGCTGCGCATGCAGGCCCAGACCCTGCGCTATCTCGACCTGGGATCGGTCCGCAAGATCCTCGAAACCATGCGCAGCCGCACAGTCGCCACCCTCTACCCCCTGGCCATGCTGGGCCGCTCCATCCACGGCTACCAGGTCAAGGGCCTGGACAAAAAGGAGCAGGAAGGGGAACTCCTGTCACGTTCCTTCGGCGGCGACCCCCACACCTTCGTCAGCGAACTCGGCGGCCTCACCGCCCTGCTGACGGCCGGCGTGCAGCGCCCAGTCATGGGCCTGTCCGCCACCGCCTACCTACCGCAGGCCGTACAGGAACACATCCACGCCCCGGTCCGCTGGTGGCTTCCCGACACCCGTCCGGAGTCCATCGTCACGCTCGCAACACCTGTGCGGGGCAGTAACGGGGATGCCATGAGGATCGGGGGCCTCCCGCCGGAGCTGAAACCCAACGCACTGCGCGATCTTGGCAGGGGCCTGTACGAGCAGCAGCTTGCCAAACGCCTGGCTCGCCTGGAGAAGAACGAACCGGAACGGGCCCGCGTCATCCTTGCCGTCAACTCCTACGAGCAAGCCGCCTACCTCGCCTCCGGGGTGGCACAGGCCGACGGGCTGAACCACCGGGTCTGCCTGCTGGTGAAGAAGCCGGAGAAACAGAACTACGAGGAGTACCTGCCCGCCCATGTGGACCGAATGGTCCGCGAAGAGCTCAAGGAATTCCCCGACCGCGGAGAGATCCTGATCGCTCCCCTCGCCGTCATCGGCCGGGGCCTGAACATCGTCGTCGGAACGCGCTCGGCGGTCCGCGACATCTATCTGTGCGTCCGGCCCGTCCTGAGCATCGAGGACACCGACTGGCTGCACGCCAGCGTCAACGCCGCCGGCTTCAACACCCTTCCCGCCGACGGCAGCGACGAGCCCCTGGCCGTCCTGCGCACAGCAAGCGAAGCCTCCTGGAAGCAACTCACCAAGATCCTGCGCTCCCCGGCCCGGTTCTCCAACATGGACCACGACCTGCGCAAGGAACTCGTGGCAGGCATGCTCGTCCTGCTCATCCAGCTCGCCGGCCGTGCCCGGCGGGGCGAGACCGACATGACCCTCCACATCGTGGACCACTCCATCCACGACAAGAAGTTCAGCTCCGACCTGGCCACGATCATCGAACAGATCTACCGCGACTGGACTCCGGAGCAGCGCGAGATCATGAATGAGCTCTACGGTCAAGCGCTTCAGGCATTCCTGACCTATGCGGGGCTCGACCGCGAGACGCTCTGAACTGCCCATGCCTGTCACCGCCTTGCCGTGGCGGAGACGGACCCGCATCCCTCTCCCAAACGGAGATACCGAGAGACGAGGTACCCCCGCTCATGGGGCGAAGCAGCACGCAGCGGGATCTCACCGCGCACACCACATCGATCCGATGCACCACCGAGCTCCTGGACGGCATGACCGCGCTGGTCTGGGACTTCGGCGACTACCACGCGCCGATCCGCAGGGCCTGGCGGGAATTGGGGAACACGGCCGCACAGAATGGAAAATGGATCAAGGGTGTCCAGGACGCCGACCCCTTCCTGGTCCCCTATTCCATCGCTGTCACCGTGCTCCAGCAGATCACCGACGGCTACGTCTACCTGGACAAGTACCTGGCCTTCATGGTGACGCTCAACCCCGTGGAGCCTGACACCCTCAGGACGGTCTTCACCTACTTGGAAGGCATCGTCCGACGGGTTCCTCTGGACGAGATCCCGTTCATGGACCAGCCCACCTTGGCCCGACTGGTCGCCGACGCCGCTCCTCAGCGCCACAGCCTTGCGAAGAACATCCTCCAAGAGGAAGACGGCAAGCCCGCCAGCCCGGACAGCTGGGCCTATGAGGCGGTGAAATGGCACATCGCCAAGAAGCTGGCCGCAAAGCCCTTCCTCGACCGGGAAGTCGAACCGGTCCGTGAGGCGTATGAGGCGGCGGACGGCCAGGTGAAGCACAGGACCGTCGGCTGGCAGCCCTCCGACAACGTCGCTTCCGTGCAGTACCGGCCCATCAGCAACGGTGACCTGATCGCCTGGGAACAGCCCATCGGTCCGATCTTCGCCAACCTCGCCCACCCGGTCGACCTCGGCGAAGCGGCCAAGGCCCGTCCCGAGATCCACATCCGCAGCCAAGCCCAGTACGCGCTGTCCCGCCTGTCGGTGAAGATGGCCACCTACACTGCCGAGCCGAACCCCGTCCTGAATCTTGACGCCCACATTCGACGCATCAACAACACGGTGATCCACGCCAGCACCGTCCTCGTGGACCAGGGAACGGACAGGCCGCTCATGTCTGTGTCCCTGGACGGGCGCGGTCTACGGCAGACGAACAAGCACGCGCTGGAAATCCTGGCGAAGATGGACGCCGACCGATCATCGCTCAACGCCATCGAGGAACGCGTCGCCGATGAGCGCAGCCGCCTGAACGCCAAGGACGAAAACGGCAAGAGGATCGACATCCTGACTCCTCCACCTGGTGCGATCAGGCCGACCATGCCCAAGACAGACTCCTTCGCTGTCGGTACCGGCGCCGGCATCTACCATCTCTCGCTGCTGCGGGAACACGTCCAGCGAGCCTTCGGCGACGCGGTCTCCCTGCTCGACCTGAAGTCGAAGGGGAATGTCTTCGGCAAGCGTTCCCACGAGCCCGCCACCGCCGCCCAGGAGAAAGAGAAGAAGCAGAAGAAGCAGGATGGCGAGTACGTCGATCTCATCGGCAAACCCTCCCCGGACGGTATCCGCAGTTCCATCGAAGCTGCCGGATACACGAAGCTCCGCATCCTGTGCCTGTGGTACCGCGACGCGACCCTCACACGGATGATCCACGGCCTCGCCCACCCCTACGGCCTCGACCCGGATCGCATCGATCCTGACCCCGGCGGAAAGGAGCCCTTCCCGCTCGCGGACGGCATCGAAGCTGTCTTCTGCAACGCCGAAGCCCTTTTGGAGCACGGCCCCGGCACTCAGCGCGCCACCGACGCCCAAAGGATCACCAGCACGTTCGCAGAACCCGGCGTTCTCCTCGCCGCCTGGTGCGAAACTGAGATCCCAGTGCGTGGCGAGGAACACGAGGGCATGAAGCCCGCTGAAGTGAAGACCGCCCTCGAGGAGAACGACGCCAAGCACCAAGTCGTACGGGAGCTCGCCAAGACCGCAGTGCCGTCCCAATTCCTCGTCGGCCGCGAGTACGACCCGTTCACCAAGACCTTCACCGTCGTCAAGAAGCCCGCGAAAGCCTTCGAAGACCACCGCGTCTACATGGGTCTACTCGACCTCTACCGTTCATGCGGCGTCGTGGACGACCGATTCGAACGTGCTCTCTACCCCGACGACGACGCCTACCCGCTGCCCCGCATGGCGTTCTGCGGCATCCACATCCGCAAGCAGGCCACGGACCGCAAGTACAAGGGGCAACCCAAAAGAATCATCTGCGCCAGTGCGATCATCCCCTCGCCTGAACCCGGCGGCCCATGGCGCATGATCGGCTGGAGCAACATCCACCCGCAGTGGGAGCACTATGCCCTCGCACAGAGTAACTTCCACGCAGCTAACTACCCTCTTCACATTGAAAACGGGGACGGCGAAATCCAGCGCTGGGCACAGGCCGGCCACGACGTCCGCACCGCCCTCCAAGACCTCCACGACGAACTCGACGGCCTGCCCTACGCGTTGATGATCGACGGTCACGCGAGCCGCCGTGTATGGCCCGGCCTCCACAACAACAAGCAAGGCCTCGGAAAAGATCCGGACGACCCCCGCCTCTGGCTTCCCGCAAGCGGGCTGCCCCCGTCCTGGAACCCGGCCAGCGTCATCCGCATGAACTGCGCGCAGGCGGAGATGCCCCGCTTGGTCGCCGTGACCGAGAAGCAGAAGAACGGCAAGACCATCACGGTCAAGACCTCCAGCGACCTGTACTTCCCGGAGGACCAGCCCGAAGGCCACCCGTGGTTCCTGTTCACCGAACCCCGCAACTACGGCAAGAAGCGCCACGGGCAGTGGAAGACCCGCTGGCGTGCCGACCCTGGAAAGGCATCGAAGAATGCCGACGAACGCAAGGAGAACGAACTCAACTCGCCGTGGTACAGCATGACGACGAGGGAAATCACCCCCATGCACACACGGGACGGCTACGACCGAGAGACTCTCGCGGTTGCCGCGGCTCGTCTCAGCCACCAGGCTCTGTCCTGGTCCGACCGAACCCGGTACCCCGCCCCTCTGCACGCCGCGCTCCAGATGGACCTCGGGCATCCCCAGTACCGCCGCTCCGCCCCAAAGGACGCAGAAAGCGTGGAAATCTTGAAGGAAGCCAGCGGTACCGACCTGTAGGCACAGGAACGCCACTCGGTAGCTCCGAGCCGGCCTCCGTGGCAGCCTCGCTTTCGAGGCTGCCACGGAGGGCGACAGTGAGTGCTCGGCACCGGGCCAACCCGACCTCGTAGTGTCAGCCGCAATCCGCGTGGAGTCCCGTTCCCCCGGTCACCGACAGGGAGGCCTCGCGGGCGCCGGACTGAGGCGCCGTTCAGCACGAGCCTGGCCCTCATGCCGCTGCGGAACGGCCTCGAGTCCGCTGCGCACGCCCGGTCCCTGGACCGGCTCACCGGCACGCCCGTCGTTTTGGGAATCGGCCCTGGCGCCGAGCAGCGCGACGAGTCCCGGCAACCGTCACAGATTGCCGGGCCTCCCTGCATTCGTCAGTCAACGAGGTATTGCTCTTCGGGCATCGCCACGCGCAGCTCGTCGGCGGCATCCCGCAACCGGCTCTCGATCTCCTGCTGGGTCACTGTCATCAGTCCGGTGGTGTCCTTGCTCGTCAAAGGGCCCGATCCAAAGGCCGTTGCCGTTCCTACCTAGCATCTAATATCGCCACGCAGTGATGGTGTCCGAGGAGCCGATTGCGCGGCGGCAGATGAGGAAGTGACGCGGGAGCGCCTCGGGGTGACAGACTGCGCGTGACCGTCGACGGCTGAGGGGCCAGACCGTGACTGAAGCGACGGACGACTGAGACGACGGACGGCGAAATGGCACGGGATTACGACAGTCAGCTGCTGGAGTCAGTGGCCGTACGTCGGCGCAGGATGCGCGATGCCTTGTTGTTCGGTGCGCAGCGGGGTCGGCGCACGGCGGACGAGCGGCTGGGGAAGGTCTTCGCGGGGATCGCGATCACGGCTGTCCTGTGCGCGGGGTGCGTGGGGTGGTCGTTCCTTCAGCACACGCTGGCCACGCAGAAGGCTGAGCAGGAGAAGCAGCAGCGTCAGATGCAGCAGTACGGGCAGCCGACAAGGTCGGCCAACCCCTAGAAATAGCCAACAGATCGTATCCGGACAGAGTTTGCGGCATTCCCGACGAATGCGCGAAGAGTTCCCGTGCCGGGAGAAGGATTCGCTGACGCAGAGCCAGAGTGGAAGCATGCCCCGTTTGGCCAGAGAGTTCGTCAACCCCGCGATGATAGGTTCCGGTAAGTGGTGAGCAGAGCAGCGAGTTCCCGGACGCAACTGAGCCGAGTGACATTGGTCGGCGAGCGACGCCGGGCCGATGTCGTCCTGCTCTCCGATACACCGATAGGGCAGCTGATTCCGGAAGTCCTGCCGTTGCTGGGCGATCGGCCCGGATCGCGGCCGGTAGCTCGGCAGTTGACTGCGTCCGACGGCTCTGTCCTGCCGTACGACAGCACGCTGGCGTCGGCCGGGGTAGCCGACGGCGCCGTGCTGCGGCTGGTGACGACGCATTCTGCGCCGCCGGCTCCCGTGGTGCACGACGTCACCGATCAGGTGGCTGACGACCTCGATCTGCGGTCTTGGCGCTGGCGTCCTGCTGCGCGCCGGGCCAGTGCGGGTGTGGCGACCGTCGCCTTCGCCGTGATCGCCGCGCTGCTCGCCCGCCGTGAGTTCCCGCTCGGCGCCCTGGTCGGTGCTCTGTCAGCTGTATCGCCTGTGCTCCTGGCTGCCGGTGCGCTCGTCGCCAAGATCGGACGGGGGAACCGGGGACTGGCGACCGCGCTCCTGCTCGCCGCCGGCGGGCTCGGTGTTCTCACGGCGTGGACGGCTGCCGATGCGTTCGGCTGGCCGGGCACCGCGCGACTCGCTGCCGTGGCGGGTGCGCTGGTCGTGACGCTTGTGTTCCTTGGATACTTCTCTCCGCTGGGCAAGGGCGGGCTCGTCGGTGCGGTGACCACTGCCGCGATCGCCGTTGCGTGGGAGGCGGTGGCCGCTGTTCAGGGTGATCCGGCCCGGCTCGGTGCCGTGATGGCTGTCTTCTCTTTGGTGGCTCTCGGTGTGCTGCCGCGGCTTGCGCTGATGGCATCGGGGCTTACGGCGCTCGATGACCGCCGCTCGGGCGGTGTCTCTGTCAGCCGTCACCAGGTGGGCACCGCGCTTGCGGCGACGCATCGCGGCCTTGCCCTCTCGACCATCGTCACTGCGATTTCGGCGGCCTCTGCCGGGTGGCTGCTGACGCTGGCCGAGAAGCCGACCGTATGGACCGTGGTGCTGGCCGCGCTCGTTGTCGTGGTGCTGGTGTCGAGGGCGCGAGCGTTCCCGCTGGTCGTTGAGGTTGTTGCGCTCTTGGCTGCTGCGTCGTGCCTGGTGGTACGCCTGGTGACGTGGTGGATGGAGCATGCGGAGGGTGTCGGGCCGCTGGCTGCGCTGTGTGCGGCCGCGGTGCTGCCGTTGGTCGTTTTGGCGGTGCAGGTGCCCGAGCATGTGCAGGTGCGGCTGCGACGGATGGGCGATCTGGTCGAGTCCATCGGCATGGTGGGGCTCTTCCCACTCGCCTTTGGTGTGTTCGGTGTGTATGGGCAATTGCTCAACCAGTTCTGACAGTTCTGAGTCGATGTGCCGGCGCTGGGGGCGGGGCAGCAGAGTGGGGGTGAACAGGCATGCCGAGCGGAGACGGCTGGCAGGGTGATGTGCTGCGCGACCTGAGGGGCGGCGCCGAGCAGGGTGCACAAGGCCCCGGGGGGCAGGCGTACCGCGCTTCCGCTCCAGGCCCTGCCCAGCCCGCGCAGGGCATCCAGGCGGCAAACGCCGCCCATGGCGGTGGTGCGCCACGGCAAGACGGCTACCCGTACGAGGGGCCGGAGCAGCGCGCGGGTCATCCGGTAAGCCGGCCGCAGCCGGCCCAGTACCAGGAACAACAGCAGAAGCAGCAGGCCCCGGCCGCGTACGCCCCTAGCCCCCAGCCCCAGAGCGGTCCCGGCTCACGGCCCGTGGTGGACGAGGACCTGGCCAGCACGCTAATCAGCAAGCCACGGCACGGCGAGCCTTTCGCAGCGCGTGCTGCGCGTGCCCTGCGGCGGACGCTGTCCTCGTCGGCCGCGCGCGAGGTCGCCGCGATCACCCGCACCGCTACGGTGCTGCAGCAGCCCGTAACAACCGGCCGGCAGATCGCCGTCACCTCCATCCGGGGCGGGTCCGGCAAGTCCACCGTTGCCGCGCTGCTCGGTACCACGTATGCGCATTACCGGCAGGATCCGGTCCTCTTCCTGGAGGCGGACCCGGCGCTCGGCTCGCTGCCACTGCGGCTCGGCGCCGAGGCGCTGCGCTGGACCACCAGCGATCTCGCGGACATCGTCAAGCCGGACATGTCCCTGCTCGACGTCACCGGCCATCTCGTCCAACTCCCCGACAACGCATGGCTGCTGCCCGCGAGCCAGGGGCAGATCGGCGTGAAGCTGGACAGCCGGGCGTACGAGCGGGCCGTGGTCGCGCTGCGCCGCTATTTCGGCGTGATGGTCATCGACTGCGAGACGCTGCCCGCCGAAGTCGGCCGGGTCGCGCTGGCCGCCGCCCATGGCCGCGTTCTGGCCACCCCTGCCACGCCGGAAGGCATCACCAGTACGTTCTCAGTGCTCCAGTGGATGCAGGGGCTGCCTCGACACGTGATCACCGGCACGGTCGTCGTGCTCACCGAACTGGTACCGCACTCGGGACTCGACCTCGACGGGGCGGCTCGGGATCTCAAGTCCACTGGAGTAAGCGTCCAGGTTCTTCCGTATGACCGGCACTTGGCAGCCGGTGGCCGAGTCCATACCGAGTTGCTGGCTCACCCGACCAGGGAAGCCACCACCCGCCTCGCCGCGGACGTCTTCCAGCTCTCCCTCTCCCAACAGCGTCACTGACCAGATACCGAGCCCGATCGTGAATGACGGACGCCGATGAGTACCCGACTGATACACCGCCCGGCCAGGGCCACCCGCCCCCCGGCCGCCTCCGAGGCGCGCATCATTGAGGCCCCGCCCAACCTC
The DNA here is from genome assembly GCF_044767545.1 of Streptomyces sp. NPDC101227. Lineage (NCBI taxonomy): Bacteria > Bacillati > Actinomycetota > Actinomycetes > Kitasatosporales > Streptomycetaceae > Streptomyces > Streptomyces sp. NPDC101227. Next base: position 58,510 of record NZ_JBIWOD010000031.1, read on the forward strand.
CCTGAGGGCAAGGCGGGCAATATCGCGATGTCGCTGCTGCCCGTCGCCGGCGTCATGTCGTCCGTGGTGATGATGACGGTGGTGCGCAACAGTCAGTTCGCCGGGCTCGGCGCGATCATCCTCGTCGTCACCGTCATCGGTTCCGTCGCGCTCGTCTTCTCACAGCGGGGCAAGGCCCAGCGCACCCGTCGCACCCAACGCGAGGCATATCTCGCCTACCTGGAGGATCTGCGCGAGGAGCTGGCCGCCGAGGAACGCGCACGGCGCGAGCGCGCCGATGTCCTGAACCCTCCCCCGGCCGCCCTCTACGACATCGTGCGCGATCCGGCTCGCCTGTGGGAGCGACGTCGCATTGACGGGGACTTCCTGCGCGTGCGTGTCGGCACCGGTGAAATGCCGGTGCGTGATTTGCAGATCGCTCAGCAAGGTTCGTCGGTGCTCACCCCGCCCGACCGCTTCATGCTCAATGAGGCATCGGCGCTCATGGCCCGCTTCCGCACCGGCACCGAACTGCCGCTGACCGTCCCGCTCGACCGTGTCGGCAATGTCAGCGTCATCGGGCCCCGCGAGGACTGCCTGCGAGTGGCGCGCGCCCTGCTCGTCCAGGCCGCCGCCATGCATGCTCCCGACGACGTGGCGATGGCGCTCGCCGTGCCCGGTGACCGGCTCGCCGACTGGGAGTGGGCCAAGTGGCTGCCGCATCTGCTCGACACCGAGCAGTACGACGGCCCCGTCGCCGCGCGCCGCATCGCCCCCTCGGCTCTCCAGCTCGCCCGGCAGCTCGGCCCGGAACTGCGCCGCCGCGCCTCCTACGCGGCCGAGGTGCGCCGCGGCCTGTCCGACAGAGACGCCCTGTCGATGACGTCCCGGCTACTGGTCGTCGCCGACGGGCATGGTGAGGACGCCGTCGACCTGCCGCGTCCCGACGAGGCGGTCGGCCTTCGTGAGATGGGCGTCACCGTCCTGCATCTGCTGGAGCAGCGGGTCCAGGAGCCGGGGCATGTCGGTGTCCGGATCACTGTCGACGGTGACCAGGTACTCATCGAGGACTTGCGCGCGCAGGAGCCGGTCAGCGCCCACGGCACCGTGGACGAGGTCAGCATCCCGTTCGCTGAGGGCCTGGCCCGGATGCTGGCGCCACTGCGCCTGTCCGCCGAGTCACTCGTCGACGCCCCCCTGTCCGGGCCTGTCGACTTCGCCGACCTGCTGGGCATCGACGACGTGGCGCACCTCGACCTCTCGCACCTGTGGGCGCCGCGCGGCGAACGTGCCTTCCTGCGCGTACCCATCGGCATCAACGACTCCCACGAGCCGGTACTCCTGGACCTGAAGGAGTCCTCCGAGCTCGGCATGGGCCCGCACGGCCTGTGCGTCGGCGCCACCGGCTCAGGGAAGTCGGAACTCCTGCGCACCATCGTCCTCGCCCTGACAGCCACCCACCCGCCGGAGGACCTCGCCCTGGTCCTGGTCGACTACAAGGGTGGTGCGACCTTCGCGCCGTTCGCGAACTTGCCGCACGTCGCCGGCGTCATCACCAACCTGGAGAATCAGGCCGGCCTCGTCGAACGCGTCCACGCCTCGCTGGCCGGTGAGGTCAAGCGCCGTCAGCAGGTCCTCAAGGACGCGGGCAACGTCGCCGACATCGGTGACTACGCCGCGCTGCGCGCCAGTCGTCGGCCCGACCTGGAGGCGCTCCCGCATCTGTTCGTCGTCATCGACGAATTCGGTGAACTGCTCACCGCCAAACCGGATTTCATCGACCTGTTCCTTTCCATCGGCCGCATCGGCCGCTCCATCGGCGTGCACCTGCTGCTGTCCAGCCAGCGCATCGAGGGCGGCCATCTCAAGGGCCTGGACACCTACCTCTCGTACCGGCTCGGCCTGCGTACCTTCTCCGCCGACGAATCCCGTACGGTTCTGGACACCGCCGACGCCTTCCACCTGCCGCCGCTGCCCGGATTCGGCTACCTCAAGGTCGACACCAGCCACTACGACCGCTTCAAAGCGAGCTACGTCTCGGGCGCCTACCGCGGACCCGTTCAGCGCCCGGAAGACGAGGACAGCGGACCCCTCGCCCTCCCCTACGACACCTTCAACACCCTTTCCACTGAGCAGGATGCGGACGCACAGGCACCTGCGGCGCGGCGCCGCGAGATGGGGCCGACCGAACTGGGCGTCATGGTCAAGCAATTGGCGAACGCCACTGGTACGGTGCGCCGCATCTGGCTGCCCCCACTACCCGAGGCGATCACGCTGGACGCGGTCGCCGGGCCGCTGGACGTCGGACCGCGCGGAATGCAGCTCTCTCGGCGCCGCGACCCGCTCGAGGTACCACTCGGCGTGCTCGACGATCCGGCTAAGCAGTGGCAGGGTCCGTGGTATCTGGACCTCACTGTGGCGGGCGGCCACGCAGCCGTCATCGGAGGCCCGCAGTCCGGCAAGACGACGCTCCTGCGCACTCTGGTCCTCTCGCTCGCGCTGACCCACACGCCGGAGGAGGTCGGTATCTACGGCCTCGACCTGGTCGGCGGCGGCCTGGCGGCACTTTCGGGCCTGCCGCACGTCGGGGGTGTCGCGGGTCGTGTCGACCGTGAGCGGGTGGCGCGCACCGTCGACGAGGTACGAACCATGCTCGCGGCCAGGGAGGCTCTCTTCCGCGAGCACGGCATCGACTCCGTCGAGCAGCTGCGCGACCTGCACGCGGCGGGCCGGCTGCCCCAGCTGGCCTCCGCCGAGATCGTGCTCGTCATCGACGGCTTCGGCGCGCTGCGCGATGACTTCGAGGAGCTGGACGACGGCATCGCCGACATCCTCAAACGCGGTGGTGGTTACGGCATCCACGTCGTCGCGGGCATGCTCCGCTGGAACGACGTACGCATCGCCGTTCAGTCGAACTTCGGCACCCGCGTCGAACTGCGGCTGAACGACCCCGGCGAGTCCAGCATCGACCACAAGCTCGCCGCGACCCTTTCTCCCGACGAGCCCGGCCGCGTCCTGACCAGCGGCAAACTCTTCGCGCAGGTTGCGCTTCCCCGTACGGACTCACTCGCCGACACCGCAGACCTGGGAGCGGTCCTGGAGCGGACGGCCCGGACGATCCGCGCCACCTGGAGCGGCGAGGTCGCCCAGCCGGTACGGGTGCTTCCGCACCTCCTGGAGGCCCACCTCCTGCCGGGCCCGGTCGCCGAACCCCAGCGGGTGCCCATCGGCCTGGACCAGACGGCTCTCGATCCGGTGCTGCTCGACCTGTTCCAGCATGACCAGCACCTGCTGATCATGGGCGACAGCGAATGCGGCAAGACCAATCTGCTGAAGACCATCGCGGGCGGTCTCATCGAGCGCTACAGCGAGGACGAGCTGGTCTTCGCCGTCATGGACCCCCGGCGCAGTCTGCGTGGCGCGATCCCCGAAGAGTTCAACGGGGGCTACGCGTACAACGCCAAGCTGTGTGCGGGCCTGGCCGCCGGTATCGCCACTGTCCTGGAGAAGCGGCTGCCCGATGACAGCGCGCGCCTTGAGGACCTCGAGCCCGGCAGCTGGGGCGGCGGCCCACGGATCGTCGTCCTCATCGACGACTACGACGTCCTGACCACCGCCGGCCAGGAACCACTGGAGCCGTTCCTGCCCTACATCCCCTCCGCGGCAGACATCGGCCTCCACTTCGTCCTGACCCGCCGCGTCGCAGGCGCCTCTCGCGGCATCTACGAACCCCTGGTGCAGGGCCTGCGCGAATCGGGATCCTCCGCACTCCTCATGGCCGGCGACCGCAGCGAGGGCCAGCTCTTCCCCAACGTCTACGCCACCCGGCAACCGGCCGGCCGCGGCGTCCTCATCCGCAGAGGCCGGCCCAACCGCCTGATCCAGACCGCGTACTCCCCCACGTGACACACCGGCGAGCTCTCCCCCGCACGCGAGCCACGAAGTGCGCCATGGCGCTGCCCGTCGCGGCGCGGGAAGCTCTTCCGCACGCCCGAGCCACGCCCCGTACGGCACCCATGCCACGAACGACGAAGGACCGGACGACCACATGACAAAGGACGTCATCGCCCTCACCCAGCGCATGCCCGACCCGTCGACCCTGCTCGCGGGCCTGCTCTCCGGAGGCCCCGACAACCTGGTGGACGCGGCGGGCGAGGGCGCCGTCGTGCGCCTGTGCGACGGTGAGGGCCGACCTCTCGTCTCCGTCGAGGCACCGCTGCTCGTGCAGGTCGCGGGCGAGGCCGAGCGGCTGCTCGGAGCCACCCCGCCGCCGCTTCCGTACTGGTGGACCGAAGCCCGCGCCACCACAGGCGTCGAAGACGCCGAGCGGCTCGCCGGCACCTTCGCCGCCCGGCTGGCCGCTCTGGCCGACGGCTCCGCCTGGCCACCCGAGGCCGCGCAGTCCCTGGCCGTGGTGCAGACCGACGGTGTGAGCGTTGCGCCGACGCCCGCCGCCGCGCAGCCCGCCGTCGACGTCCTCACCGACAAGGTCGCCGTCGTCATCGCGGACCGCCCGGTGGTCGCCATGACGGC
>NZ_JBIWOD010000032.1:0-56140 GCF_044767545.1 Streptomyces sp. NPDC101227
TTTTGGGGGGGGGGGGGGCCGCGGCCCCGGGGGGGGGGGGGGGGCCCCGGCGGGTCAACCGCGGCCAACCCCAGGCAACGCACGGGGGCGCCCCCCCCCCCCCGGGGGGGGGCGCCGGCCTCTCCTTGCGCTGCACAGACGCGCTACGGGCGCGCCCTACGGCGCTCAGACCGTGGCGACGGCCTCGTCGAAGGTCAGGCGCGGGGAGCGCGGGAAGAAGGCGTCGGCGCCCGGCTTGCCGACGTTGATGATCAGGAAGGACTTCTGCGTGCCGTCGCCGAAGAACTCCTTGTCGACGCCGGTGAAGTCGAAGCCGGTCATCGGGCCGGCGGCCAGGCCGGCGGCGCGGATGCCCAGGATGAGGTAACCGGCCTGGAGGGTGGCGTTCTGGGTGCCGGCGACCTCGCGGACGGCGGCCTCGGCGAAGAAGGTGTCCTTGATGCCCGGGGCGTGCGGGAAGAGCTGGGGCAGCTTCTCGTGGAAGTCCAGGTCGACGGAGAGGACCAGGGTCAGCGGCGCGGTCAGCGTCTTCGGGCCGTTGGCGCCCATGGCGTGGTTGACCAGGCGCTGCCGGGCCTCCTCGGAACGGACCAGGGTTATCCGCAGCGGGGACTGGTTGAAGGCGGTCGGGGCGTACTTGACCAGGTCGTAAATGGCCTGGACCTGCTCGTCGGTGACCGGCTCGTCCGTGAACGTATTGGCGGTCTGGGCCTCGCGGAACAGGAGGTCCTGAGCGGCGGCGTCAAGGGCGAGAGACATAAGGGCACCTCGGTGAGTCGGCTGGGTATCAGGTTCTGCGAAAACTACTGTAAAGCGGGTACGTTAACTTTCAACTAAAACGCGATGGATTGTGAGCGGGTTCACATAAGAGGGCGTCGAGGTGGCACACTTCCCCCGCACGGCCCCGCCGCCCGCCCCCTCGGCGGCTACGCGTCCCCCGGCGACTCCGCCAGCGCCGCGTCCAGCCGGGCCCGCGCGCCCTCCAGCCAGTGACGGCAGACCTTCGCCAGCTCCTCGCCGCGCTCCCACAGCGCCAGCGACTCCTCGAGCGTCGTGCCGCCCGCCTCCAGGCTGCGGACGACCTCGATCAGCTCGTCCCGCGCCTGCTCATAACCGAGCACGGACGCCACCTGGGGCTCCGCCCCGGCCTCCGCGCCCCCTTCGGCGTCCGTCATGCCGTCCACCACGCCGTCCGTCGTCGCCGTCTTCGCCTTCGCCATGTCTTCCTCGTCTCCCACCCTATGAGTCCGTGTGCGCCGCGGCGGCGGCATCCGGGCCGCCGGCCACCCGCACCCTGAATTCGCCTCCGGCCACCCGGGCGCGCAATTCCTCGTCCGCGCCCACCTCTTGCGGCGAGCGCACCGCCGCCCCGCCCGCCTTCTGCAGCACCGCATAGCCGCGCTCCAGCGTCGCCTTGGGGGAGAGCGCGACCACCCGCGCCAGGGTGTGCGCCAGCTCCGAGTCGGCGCGGTCCAGCAGATGCCCCAGCGTCCGCCGCCCGCGCTCCAGCAGCGCGGTGATCTGCTCCTCGCGCTCCTCGACCATGCGCTGCGGCCGCTGCATCGACGGCCGGTGCAGCGCCGCCGCCAGCCCCCGCTCCTCCCGCTCCAGGAACCCGCCGACCGCGCGCAGCGCCCGCTCCCGCAGCTGCCGCACCCGGGCCAGCTCCTCGCCCACGTCCGGTACGACCTTCTTCGCCGCGTCCGTGGGCGTCGACGCCCGCAGATCGGCCACCAGATCCAGCAGCGGGGTGTCCGGCTCATGGCCGATCGCGGAGACGACGGGCGTCCGGGCCGCGCCCACCGCCCGCACCAGCTGCTCGTCGGAGAACGGCAGCAGGTCCTCCACGCTGCCGCCGCCGCGCGCCACGATGATCACGTCCACCTCGGGCAGCGCATCGAGCTCCTGCACCGCCTCGATCACCTTCGGCACCGCATGCACCCCCTGCACCGGCACATTGCGCACCTCGAAGCGGACGGCCGGCCAGCGGTGCCGGGCGTTCTCCAGGACGTCGCGTTCGGCGGCGCTGGCCCGGCCGCAGACCAGCCCGATCAGCTGCGGCAGGAACGGCAGCGGCTTCTTGCGGTCCGCCGCGAACAGCCCCTCCGCCGCCAGCGATTTCTTCAACTGCTCCAGCCGGGCGAGGAGTTCACCGACCCCGACGGGCCGGATCTCGGCGGCCCGCAGCGACAGCTGGCCGCGCGGGGCGTACCACTCCGGCTTGGCGTGCACCACCACCCGGGCGCCCTCGCTGATCACGTCGGCCACCTTGTCGAAGACCTGGCGGTAGCACGTCACGCTCAGCGAGATGTCGTACGAGGGATCGCGCAGCGTCAGGAACACCACCCCCGCGCCGGGCCGCCGCGAGAGCTGGGTGATCTGCCCCTCCACCCAGACGGCGCCGAGGCGGTCGACCCACCCCCCGATGAGCCGGGACACCTCGCCGACCGGGATCGGCGCTTCCGCAGACGTTGAGACAGCCATACGAGCGAGAGTAGCGGCGGCCACTGACAGTGCCGGCCCGGCGGCGGTCAGTCCCGCGCCCGCCGGGCCCGCGCCCGGCCCACGTACCGCGCCACCGGTACCACCAGCCCCACCGCCAGCCAGATGCCGCCCACCACCTGCGCCGTCGCCGACGCCTCCACGATCACCGCGACCACCACCGCCAGCCCCAGCAGCGGCACCACCACATGCCGCAGCACGCTCGGCACCCCGGCCCGCCCCCGTACCCGGAACCAGCCGATCACCGAGGCGTGCAGCAGCGCGAACGCGGTCAGCGCCCCGACGTTCACGATCGACGACAGCTGGTCGAGCCCGTCGTCCCGGCGCGCCGCCCACACCGCCGCCACCAGCGTCACCACCGCCGCGCCCAGCAGCGCCCGGCGCGGCACCCCGCTGCCCGCGTCCACCTTCGCCATCGCCCCCGGCAGCCGCCGGTCCCGCGCCATCGCGAACAGCAGCCGCCCCGCCGCGGCCTGCCCCGCCAGCGCCGCGAACGCCGCGCCGACGGCCTTGCTCACCGCCACCAGGTCGTGCAGCCACCCGCCGACCGCCGCATCGACCGTCGTGTAGAAGGCGGCGCCCTGCTCACCGGGCCTCGCCGCCAGCTCGCCCGCCGTCATCGGGGCCAGCAGCGCCGCCAGATACGTCTGCACGGCGAAGAGCACCCCGGCCACCACCAGGCAGGCGATCACCGCCCGCGCCACCCGCTCCGCCCCGCCGGCCGCCTCCTCCGCGAACGACGCGATCGCATCGAAGCCCAGGTAGGACAGCACCGCCACGGACACCGCCGACAGCACCGCCGTACCGGAGAAGCCGCCCTCCCCGGTGAGCGGCACCGTCCAGCCGCGCTGCGCACCGTGGACGGCCAGCGCCACCCCCGCCGCCACCACGAACACCGCCAGCACCGCGATCTCCAGTGCCAGCACCGCGAACCCGACGACGGCCGCGACCCGTACGCCCCACAGGTTCAGCAGCGTCGTGACGGCCACCGCGAGCGCCGTCCACACCCACGGGGACACCGACGGCACCAGCGCGTGCATCGCGATCCCGGAGAAGAGATACGCCACCGCCGGGATCAGCAGATAGTCCAGCATCGCCATCCACCCGGCGACGAACCCCGCCCCCTCACCCAGCCCCGCCCGGGCGTAGGTATAGACCGACCCGGCCCGCGGCGCGACCCGCACCATCAGGGCGTACGAATACGCCGTGAAGGCCATCGCGACCGTGGCCACCAGATAGACGAGCGCGATCGCGCCGTGCGACGTGGCCTGGAGGGTGCCGAAGATCCCCACCGGCGCCATCGGGGCGATGAACAGCAACCCGTAGACGACCAGATCCCGGAACGTCAGCGTCCGCCGCAGGCCCCCGCCCGCCGCCCCGGTGCTCCCGTCCGCTCCGTTCCCCGTGGTGAGGCCGATCGCACCCGGCATCCGTCCTCCTTCGTACGCCCTTGCCCAGTGTGGGCCCCCGGGGCGATCCGACGGCGGCGACGCACGCCCTACGATGGATCCCATGACTTCCTCGCCCCGCCGCAAAGTTCTGCTCGCCGCCCCCCGTGGCTACTGCGCGGGCGTGGACCGCGCCGTGATCGCCGTCGAGAAGGCCCTCGAGCAGTACGGCGCGCCCGTCTACGTACGCCACGAGATCGTGCACAACAAGTACGTCGTGAAGACCCTGGAGAAGAAGGGCGCGATCTTCGTCGACGAGACGGAGGAGGTGCCCGAGGGCAACATCGTCATCTTCTCCGCGCACGGCGTCGCCCCCGTCGTCCACGAAGAGGCCAAGCGCGGCAAGCTCGCCACCATCGACGCCACCTGCCCGCTGGTCACCAAGGTCCACAAGGAAGCCGTAAGGTTCGCCAACGAGGACTACGACATCCTCCTGATCGGCCACGAGGGCCACGAAGAGGTCATCGGCACCAGCGGCGAGGCGCCCGACCACATCACCCTGGTCGACGGCCCCGGCGACGTCGAGAACGTCGAGGTCCGCGACCCCGACAAGGTCGTCTGGCTCTCCCAGACCACCCTCTCCGTCGACGAGACCATGGAGACCGTCGACGCCCTCAAGGGCCGCTACCCCAACCTCCTCTCGCCGCCCAGCGACGACATCTGCTACGCCACCCAGAACCGCCAGATCGCGGTCAAGCAGATGGGCGCCGAGGCCGACCTCGTCATCGTCGTCGGCTCCAAGAACTCCTCGAACTCCGTCCGCCTGGTCGAGGTGGCGCTGGGCGCGGGCGCCCGCGACGCCCACCTGGTCGACTACGCCGAGGAGATCGACGAGGCCTGGCTCGAAGGCGTCGGCACGGTCGGCGTCACCTCCGGTGCCTCCGTCCCCGACGTCCTCGTCCACGGCGTCCTGGACTGGCTCGCCGCGCGCGGCTACGAGGACGTCGAGACCGTCACGGCCGCCGAGGAGTCCATCACCTTCTCGCTGCCCAAGGAGCTCCGCCGCGATCTGCGCGCCGAAGCCAGGGCGGCCACCGAAGGCTGAACGCGGGCCGGGATCCCGTAACGAATCCACCGGGTGCCGTCAGCCCGGGGATCCAGTAGGCCATTCAAGGGGTGAGCGGCCGCCCGGACGCCTAGCCTTTTCCCATGAGGGTCTTCGGTGTGGACATCGGCGGATCGGGCATCAAGGGTGCCCCGGTGGATCTCGACCGCGGCGATCTCGCCGACGAGCGCTACAAGGTACTGACCCCGCACCCGGCCACCCCGGAGGCGGTCGCGGACTGCGTCAAGCAGGTCGTGGACCACTTCGGCTGGTCGGGACCGGTCGGCGCCACCTTCCCGGGCGTGGTCACCGACGGCACGACCCGTACGGCCGCCAATGTCGACAAGGGCTGGATCGGCCTCGACGCCGCGGCCCTGCTCACCGGACGGCTGGGCGAGAGCACCCCCGTCACGCTGCTCAACGACGCGGACGCGGCCGGTCTGGCCGAGATGCAGTACGGCGCGGGCCGCGGCCGCACCGGCACGGTCATCCTGCTCACCCTCGGCACGGGCATCGGCAGCGCCGTCTTCACCGGCGGCCGGCTGGTCCCCAACACCGAGCTCGGCCACCTGGAGCTGCACGGCCACGACGCCGAGAAGCGCGCCTCGACCAAGGCCAAGGAGGACGCGGGACTGAGCTGGCAGCAGTGGGCGCACCGCCTGCGGAAATACCTCGCCCATGTGGAGATGCTGTTCTCGCCCGATCTGTTCGTGATCGGCGGCGGCGTCAGCCGCAAGGCGGAGAAATTCCTGCCGCTGATCGAGGGCATCAGGGCCGAGATCGTGCCTGCCCAGCTTCAGAACGATGCGGGGATCGTGGGCGCCGCGATGGCTGCCCATGCCTGTCGGGCTGCTGCGCCACCTCGCGCGGACGGTGCCCCGTCCCCCGCCCCACCGGCCCGATCGGTTGTGGACTCACCGGTCGGCTGGCCCGACGTTGCGCGATGATCATCGCCTTGCGGAACAGCGCCACCAGCGCGCAGATCAGGGTGCCGGCGTAGAGCCAGGGCGCATTCAGCGCGAGGATCGTGAAGATGCCCATCAGCAGCCCGCCGAACCCGTCCGGCCCGCGCTGGATCGGCAGCGCACCCAGCGCGAACGCGATCGGCAGGGCGACCGGCGCGGCGATCAGGTCGTACGGCCGTACCCACAGCGACGCGCACATGCTGACCAGCACGAAGAACACGCCGTACGGGGCCTGGGCGGAGCCGAACAGCAGCAGGTCCACAAACGCGAAGACGACCAGCGCGAGGGTGGCGAGCAGCCAGCAGCCGAGGCCGGTGAGCATGGGCCGCGGCATCCGGCGCAGCAGCTTGGCCAGCGGGGCGGGCGGTGGTGGCCGCCGTGGCCGGACGCGGTACACGGTCGCGGTCTCGCCACTGGGCGGCGCCGCGGCCTCCGCGGGCCGTGGCAGCCGGGCATCGGGCCCCGTAGCCGTGGCCCGGCCGCTTCGGGACGGACTGTGCTGGTACCTGCGCGCTTCGTGTTGCTCCACTCGCCAACGGTAGGCCGCGAAGTGGGATTAATCGCTCGCAGGACACGCGCTTTGGGCGAGGTGGGCGGTCTGTTCGGTGGACGCGCGGGACCTCCCGCTCCCGGGCCGGGCGGCCACCCGCCCGCCGGCCCGCGCCCCGCCCCGTAGACTGGTGGATCGGCCCTCCCGGGACCCGGTCCCGGAACGGCTGCCCACCCCATCACCTCTCCCTTGGGAAGTCGAGTCGCCACCGTGTCGCTCACGATCGGAATCGTCGGTCTGCCGAATGTCGGCAAGTCGACCATGTTCAATGCCCTGACCAAGAACGACGTGCTGGCGGCCAACTACCCGTTCGCCACCATCGAGCCGAACGTCGGCGTCGTCGGCGTCCCCGACCCCCGCCTGGCCAAGCTGGCCGGGATCTTCTCCTCCCAGAAGATCCTCCCGGCCACCGTCGACTTCGTCGACATCGCGGGCATCGTCCGCGGCGCCTCCGAGGGCGAGGGTCTGGGCAACAAGTTCCTCGCGAACATCCGCGAGTCCGATGCGATCTGCCAGGTCATCCGCGCCTTCAAGGACGAGAACGTCGTCCACGTCGACGGCAAGGTCTCGCCCAAGGACGACATCGAGACCATCAACACCGAGCTGATCCTGGCCGACCTCCAGACCATCGAGAAGGTCCTGCCGCGTCTCCAGAAGGAGTCCCGGATCAAGAAGGACGTGGCCCCGAAGGTCGCGGCGGTCGAGGCCGCCAAGGAGATCCTCGAGAAGGGCGACACCCTCTTCTCCCAGGGCATCGTCCAGGGCTCGGGCAAGGAGGAGCTCCTCCACGACCTCCACCTCCTCACCACCAAGCCCTTCCTCTACGTCTTCAACGTCGACGAGGACGAGCTGATCGACGAGGACTTCAAGAACGACCAGCGCGCACTGGTCGCCCCCGCCGAGGCGATCTTCCTCAACGCCAAGCTCGAGGCGGACCTCGCGGAGCTCGACGAGGAGGAGGCCCTCGAACTCCTCCAGTCCGTCGGTCAGGACGAGCCCGGCCTCGCCACCCTCGCCCACGTCGGCTTCAACACCCTTGGCCTGCAGACCTATCTGACGGCCGGCCCCAAGGAAACCCGCGCCTGGACCATCAAGAAGGGCGCCACCGCCCCCGAGGCCGCGGGCGTCATCCACACCGACTTCCAAAAGGGCTTCATCAAGGCCGAGGTCATCTCCTTCGCCGACCTGGTCGAAACCGGCTCGGTCGCCGAGGCCCGCGCGGCGGGCAAGGCCCGTATGGAAGGCAAGGAATATGTGATGCAGGACGGCGACGTGGTGGAGTTCCGCTTCAACGTCTAATACCTGCCCGGGCCTTATCCGACCGGTCCGGAAAGCAGCAGGTCAAGCGGGGTCGCGCCCTTCGGGGCGCGGCCCCGCTTGCGTTTTCGTCGTCCGAGTCGGCGGGCAAACGGGTGACCGCGCATCCGCCCCCGTGACCCGGCCGGGGGGAATTCTCGTTGCCCTCTCGGAGAGAGCAGCGAACGGGCCCCCGGTAAGCAGTGCCCTCAATGCCGCCTGAGGGAGTGTCATATGAGTCTTCGACGGCTTTGGGCGGGGCCTGGCGGCCCGCGCGGCGTGGCCGGTGCTTCCCTGCTCCATTTGGCCGCCGTGCGCTTGCGAAAGGCTGGCACCGTGCTCCGACACGGGCGCAAAGGGCGCGAAATGCCAGAATGCCCACTTTTAGTGTGTATATGCTCACATTAAGTAGTCGTCAGGGCTCCATGCACATGTAATGAAGGGTCAACGGTTCCATGCGCAAAATTCAGCAACTCGCGGTCGTCGTCGCAGCGGTCGCCGGTCTGTCCAACCTCGGTGCCGGCGTCGGCTTCGCCGACGCTCCCGAGCTCCAGGGTGGCTCGTTCCATGGTCCGCAGGCCACTGCATGGGCGACTTCGCAGTCCGCTGCGGGAGCCACTGCGACGGGCGGCTCCCCGTACTCCCCGCACGCCGCCGCGCCGCAGGCGATCGCCCCGCAGCCGGCCCCCCAGCCGGCCCCGCAGGCGTACGCTCCGCAGCCGGCTCCCCAGCCCGCTCCGCAGATCATCGCCCCGCAGCCGGCCCCGCAGCCCGCGCCGCAGGCGATCGCCCCGCAGCCGGCTCCCCAGCCCGCCCCGCAGGCCATCGCCCCGCAGCCCGCGCCGCAGTCGTACGGGGAGAAGCACGAAAAGCACGTCGACCTCCGCCAGAACACCTCCTGCAGGTCGCACGACCTGAACGTCAACATCCTCGGCACGGTCGGGATCCTCAACGGCGCGCTGGGCAACGCGATCAACGGCGAGGGCCACCCGGGCAAGCAGGGCACCCGCCAGGGCTCGAGCATGGGCTGCAACAACACCGCTGCCCACAAGTAACGGACAGGGGTCCCGGTGCCGTGGCCACAGGCCCGGCGCCGGGACCCGTTTTTCGACGTTCGTCAGGGCCCGGGCGCGGACCGTTCGCGGTGCACGGCGCCCGGGCATCGATCACAAAGGAACGCACCACATGTTCAGTCGGAAGAAGATCGCAGCCGTCTCGGGGCTCCTGGGCGGCCTCGCCATGACCTGCGCCGGCGTCACCCAGGCGTACGCCGGAGGGTCCGTGAGCGACTGCGCCCGCTCCGCCCTCGGTAACCGCGTCTGCATCCACAAGGGCCAGCACGTCTACAAGAGCAAGAACGGCAGCTACGTCATCAAGCAGTCGAAGGACTGCACGACGATCTCCCGGCAGCGCCTGCTCTGGCCCGAAGACGCCCTGCTGAACGGTGCGCGTCAGAGTACGAAGATCGGGCCCGCCGTGAGCTGTTCCAACAGGGTGCACCTGCCCAAGCACTTCAAGCTCCCCCACATCGGGTTCTGAGCCTCATTCGCCAACCGGTCGGACCGCGCTGATCCCGAGCCCGGCGCCACCGCCCCAAGAGGACGCGGACCGACCCGCGCACCGGCGGTCGTGCGGGTAACCACTCCTCCGCGATCCCACGTTCCCGGCCGGCGCGCGCCGCCCTCGGCACCGCTGGGGCGCAATGCGGCATGAGCGGGGATTCCATGGCTCCTGATCGCAGCCGGCCGAGGGGCGGGCCGGCGTCGAGCGGAGATTCCCGCCGATGGTGACCGGAGACCGGACAGGCCGCGCGGGCGATCCCCGGGCGGCCCTTTCGCATGTGGATCCCGGCGCGCTGGTCGACGCCGGTGAAGCCGTACGCCATGGCGTACGGCTCGCTTTAGATCGGCGACGGATTCACCGCGGTCGACGCCAAATGTCCACGGAGTCCCCGCAGTTCACGCCGGCGACCGGCAATCCAGAACCGCCGTCAACCGCCGCCCGCCCTCCACCGTCCAGGGAAGGGGCATCCGCCGGTCGGCGGGCCCCGCCGGCCGGCGAGGCATACGAGTAGCCCTCAACCAGATTGCGGTCAAGGGCTGTTGGTGAGAGCACCGCGCCTGCCGGCCGTCCACGGACGACATCTCCTGCCGGATTGGCGTGCCCTCGCCGACGGCGCGCCATACGTGCGCCGGCCTGCCCACATGCTGCGGGGCGACGGCGGAGAGCCTCGCCGTCGCCCCAGAGGTGGCAGATTCCCCGGTGCCGGGACCGCCGGACCGGGGCCGGGCCTCCAGGCGCTGACCGAGCCTCCCCGAGAGGCTGTTCAGCGGCCTTTCGGCCCGACTGCGGATCGGGCGGACGCCCGCGACCGGAATCTGCCGGAGGGCAGAAGAATGGGCCACGGTGCCGGGCCGGTGGCTCGGACACCGTGACCCATTTCCGTCACTTGTCGAAGGCGCTGTTGTTGCAGCCCATGCTCGAGCCCATCTTGGTGGACTGCGCACCCGGGGAGCCCTCGCCGCCGAGCAGGTTGCCGCCCAGGCCGTTCGCGATCCCGACCTCGCCGAGGATATCGACGTTCACGTCATGCGATCTGCACGAGCTGCCCTGCTTGATGTCGAAGGTGTCTCCCTTCCCGCCGTCGGCGTGAGCGGTGCCGGCACCGAGGAGGGCGACGCTGCCGAGGGCGGCGATCACGACGGCAGCCTTGCGAAGCTTGCGCATTTCATCTCCGGTAGATCGAGCGGATGCGATCAGTAACTGATCGGCTTCGTTCAGTCACCAAAGGGTAATGCGAAATATCCTGCAATAACACGGCGACGCGCCGAATTCCCCTGACGTTCCGAACTCGAACCGCTGTCGGCTCCGAAATACCCTGCACCTTGGGCGAGTCGGGGATTCGACCGGCCGCAACGGGATCGGGCGCCCCGCTCCAACACCCTTACCGGGTCCGGCGAAAGCCGCGGTCTTCGTCGATGCTCACCTCGTGGTCTTCCCCTCTGGCGGGCGCGGAATCGTCTTGGCGTGAGAACTTTGGCGGCCCGTCGCGTATCGCCTCGGTATCTGCGCCATTCCATATCTTGCCGACGAGAACACGGCGCGCTGCGGGCAACGGCGGTAGCAGGTAAGACATTTCAGCGACCGGGCCGCCGCTGCGCCATGTCTCTGCCACCCGGCTTCGGTGCCGGAATCGGGGTCGCGAGGAAGGTGAAAAAGGTCCCGGCACCGAGCCGTGAGCTCGGTGCCGGGACTCATTCCGGCGCTCTAGGTGCCGGTCGGCGCTCAGAAAGCGCTGTTGTTGCAGCCCATGGACGAGCCCATCGTGGTGGACTGCGCACCCGGGGAGCCCTCGCCGCCGAGCAGGTTGCCCAGCAGGCCGTTCGCGATCCCGACCTCGCCGAGGACATCGACGTTCGTGTCGTGCGACCGACACGAGCTGCCCTGCTTGATGTTGAAGTTTCCGTCCTTGCCGCCGCCGTACTTGCCGCCCTCTGCGTGGGCGGTGCCGGCGCCGAGGAGGCCGACGCTGCCGAGGACGGCAGCCACGACGGCAGCCTTGCGAAGCTTGCGCATTTCATCTCCGGTGGATTGAGCGGATGCGATCTGTGACCGATCGACTTCCTTCAGTTACAGGAGGTTAATAGGAAATATCGGACAACTCGCTCAGCGACGCGCCGAATTCCGCGACCGTCGCGCGCGAGGTGCCGCCCGCACCCCGCCTGCACCGCACGGAACGGGCCCTTCGGGGGATCGTCCTCGAAGAGCCCGTTCATGTGCGCTGCGCGTGCTCGCCCAGCGGTCTTACCTGGCGTGGGCGAAGGCGTTGGCCTGGGAGTTGGTCTGGCTGTTGGCCTGGGTGCACGTGGTGCCCCGGGTCTCGGCGGCCGCCAGCAGCGCGATCGGGAGGTTGGCGTCCAGCAGGTTCTGCGGACTGCACTCCTGGTACGGGCGGAAGAGGTTGTTCTGATCCTGCAGGGCGCCGCCCAGCGGGGATGCCTGCGGAGCGGCCTGCGGGGCCGCCTGCGGCGAGATCTGCGGGGAGAGTTGCGGGTTGAGCTGGGGGTTGAGCTGCGGGTTGACCTGTGGGGCGGTGGCCTGCGGGGCGGCGCCCTGCTGCTGCGGACGGGCCTGGGAGCCGGAGGCGTGCGAAGTGGCCTGCGAAGCGGACCAGGCAGTGGTCTGTGGGGTGTCCGGCTGCGGAGCAGCGGGCGGGGTGGCGCCGCTGTATCCGACGGGAGCGTCAGCATTGCCGACGCCGGCACCGATGGCGGACAGGCCGCCTGCCGCCGCGAAGACGAGCGCGACCTGGTGAAGCTTGCGCATGGAACCCTCGGCCCTTCATTACCTGTGCATGGAAATCTGAATTACTTATTTGCAGTTTTGTCTGCGCTGACAGTGGCAATCCCGGGGTTCACGCCCTGAGTACCCCGTGCCGGACCACGGCGGAAGCCTCCGACAGGACCACGACGGCATTCACTGCGCCGCCCGCCAACGCCCCCGAAGTCAACGGCGGATCCCATCGCCTCTCCTCCGATTCGCGTCGGGCAGCATTGCCGGCGTCGCCGCCGCGGGCCGCCCCGGCGCCAGGAGGAGGATTTTCCCCGGTAGCACCCGAAGGGTCCCTTCACTGTTCTCTCCCAGCGGGCAACGAGATTTCCCCCGCTCCGGTCACGGGAGCCCCGGCGCCGTCACCCATTTGCCCACTGTCGTAAATCATTTGGGGTGTTGGGAGCCCCGCCTTTGTGGCGGGAGTGATGCGGCCCGGGCACTCCGCGGCTTCCGCTATCCGCGCCTGGATGACTTCCGTATTTTGTGACCGGTCGCGCGGCTTCATCACCATGTGGGGTGAAGCGGAACGGCCTTGATGACATATCAGGTCCGGCCCGGTCGGCGGCATTCGGTGAGGTCGCCGGTGAAGCCGTGCACCGGAGCGGGATGACCGTTTGGGGGAACACCGCACTGGGGGCGAGCCGGCCGCGGGCCTCCTGCACTCCGGACGCCAGAACGCATCGCCGGTAAGGCAGTTCACCGTTGATCGCCGCGCGGCGCCTCCGCCGTCCATGCGCCGGCCGGAGGCAGTCATGAACCCGCGGTGGCCGAGGCCGGGCCGGGGTGATCCGGGAAGGCGCATGAGTGTGGGGCCCGATCGCTACCGGGCCCCACACTCATGCATGACGTAGCGGCAGCCTCAACCGGCCGTCGCTACCTGCGTTCAGCCGCGGCCGGAGGCGCGGCGGCCCCGGCGGTAGAGCAGAACGCCGCCGAGCATCAGCCCGGCGCTGGCCGCACTCGCCAGGCCGAGCTTTTCCGCGGCACCGGTCTTCGCCAGCTCGGGGCGGACGGGCGCCGCGATGTGGTGGTGCGGGTGGTGCCCCATCGCGGGGGTGACGACCGGAGCCGCCGGGTGGTGACCCGGAGCGGCCGGCGGACGGTGCTGAGTCGACGGCTTGTCGTGGTGCTGCTGCGGCTTGTGGTGCATCTGCGAGTGGTGGCGTCGGTGGCCATGCCGCTCGATGTTGGCGCAGTCGTTGCCGAAGGCACCATCGAGAACTCCGAGAACGCTCGCGGTGTTGCCGCACACGTTCACCGGCGCATGCACCGGAAGCTGCACGAGGTTCCCGGACAGGACTCCGGGGGACCCCTTGGCCACACCCTCGGCACGGGCCCCGCCGCCGTGGCCGTGGTGCTTGTCGATGTTGGCGCAGGTGTTGTGGAGGGCGGGGCTGAGCACCCCGACGAAGTGGACCGCGTTGCCGCAGACATTGACCGGGATGTGGATGGGTGCCTGGACCACGTTCCCGGACAGGACGCCGGGAGAGCCGACGGCAGCGCCCCGGGCGCCACTGTCGGCGAGGGTCGTGCCCGCGCTCGCGAGCAGCAGGCCGCCGGCAGCGGCCGAAGCGGCGATGACCTTCTTGATCACGTTTCTCCTTCGTGGCAGTGCGGTCACGCCCGCGGACCGCGCAAGACTCAACGAGACCGAAATGGCTAGGCCACGAATCCGTCATTTCGATCACTCTTTCAGCCTGGTCTATACACCCGATCGGCCGAGGAGAGACATCAATTCCGATTGAATGAAGAGGATTTCAGCAGTGATCATTTCCAGGTCGGTTCATTCCAGGCGGGATTGAGGGCGAGCGCGGCCTTGCCGGTCCGGCTGCCGGCGACCCGCAGTGGAATACAAGCGGCGGGTCGGGAAATGCGATCACCGGTCACCGGTCGCATCCGGGGGCCGCTCGTCGAGTCGGAGCCGACGGGGGAACAGCGGCCGTCCCGTGCGGCGTTGGGGGCCCTCCGGCAGCCCGGAAGGCTGCCGGACGGCGTTGCCACCGGCCGGGCGGAGACGGCAGCCACCCCGTGCCACGGGCCCGTCCGTCCTCGCGGGCGCGCCGCGGCCGGTGCCCCGGCGCGATCGGATGGTCAGCGGGGGAGATCGATCAGCGGCAGCTGGCCGACGTGCAGCGGGCCAAGCGTGGAGTTTGCCTTCAGGGGGATGCCGAGGACGCCGCCGAGGGGGTCCGGGGCGGGAGGGCCGGCGTGGGCGGGGATCGAGAGGGTCCCGGCGAGAGCGAGTGCTCCCAAAAGGGTGGCGAATACACGGCGCATAGCGGCTCCTGCTTCATTCGCGTGGGTGGCGTGTTCGTGGTGCTTGCGCAGGTCACCCTTCCACCCGGGCGAGGCGGGTTCCGGCGCCCACGCCAAGCGGTCACCTGAACGCACGACGGCGGCAAAAGCGCACGAGGCGCGGCTTTGTCCGAAGCCTCGTTGCAGGAGGTCAATTCGGCTCTGCGGGTGGATATCCCGGCACTGGGACGGGCGGCCGCCTTCCGTTGCGACGTACTCAAGACGGCTTTCTCCTCCCTCGGTTGGTCCATGTGGTGGAAGCCGATCCGCTGGGATTCATCGCAAACTCTCCCGGCCGGACTGATACAACTGCGGTGCCGTTATGGCGGATCGGGCCGGGACGGTTCGCATCGGGGCGCATCGCATTGCCTGACGAGCGACAGTCCCTTCGGCTGATTGATCGGATCATATGGACACTCGGAACGCCCTCGACCTCGGCCGCCTCCCTCGCAGGCGGAGCGTCAACTCCCCGAGCGGTAGCGGTGATCGGTGAAGAACCGACTCGCCGACACCGGCAGCCGGATAATCCGCACGGTGGCAAATGGGTGACGGCGCCCGGGTTCCCGTGACCGGAACAGGGGAAATCTCGTTGCCCGCTGGGAGAGAGCAGCGAATGGGCCCGTGGGCCGCCACCGGAATTGCTCCTCTCCGGTGCCGGGGCGGCCCTCGGCGGTCACGCCGGCAATGTTGTCCGACGCGAATCGGAGGAGAGGCGATGGGATCCGCCGTTGACTTCGGGGGCGTGGGAGGGCGGGCCGGTGGGTTTCGTCGTGGGCCTGCGGGAGGCTTTCACCGTGGTTCGGCACGGGGTGCGCGGGGCGTGAAACTCCGGCATTGCCACTGTTAGCGCGCGCAAGACTGCAATAAGTAATTCAGATTTCCATGTACAGGTAATGAAGGGCCGAGGGTTCCATGCGCAAGCTTCACCAGGCCATGCTCGTCGTCGCGGCGGCCGGTGGTCTGTCCGCCATCGGTGCCGGCGTCAGTCATGCCGACGCTCCCGTCGGATACAACGGCGCCGCCCCGCCCGCTGCTCCGCAGCAGGTCGCTCCCCAGCCGGTTGCCGCCCCCGCTCCGGCCCCGCAGCCGGCCTACGCCCCGGCGCCGGCTCCCGCTCCGCAGCCGGTCTACGCGCCGCAGCCGGCCCCGGCCCCGCAGCCGGCCTACGCTCCGGCGCCGGCTCCGCAGCCGGTCTACGCGCCGCAGCCGGCCCCGGCCCCGCAACAGGCGGCCCCGCAGCAGGCCTACGCCCCGGCCCCCGCGCCGCAGCCGGCCGCCGCTCCGGCCCCGGCCCCGCAGCAAGCGGCTCCGCAGGCCGCCCCGCAGGCCCCCGCGCCGCAGGCTGCCGCTCCCCAGCAGTCCGGCCCGACGACCACGGCATGGGCCTCGTCGCAGGGCGCCGCGCACGCGTCCGCCTCGCACGGCGATTCGCAGCAGCAGGCCGCTCCGCATCAGGCGGCCCCGCAGCAGGCCCCGGCCCCGCAGCAGGCCTACGTCCCGCAGCCGACGTCTCAGGTCGTCCCCCAGGTGGCCCCGCAGGCGGCCCCGGAGGTCACCCCGAGGGTCGCCCCGGAGGTCGTCGTCCCGCAGGTCGTCCAGCCGCAGTCGGTTCCGCAGGCCGCTCCGCAGGTCAACCCGCAGGTGAATCCTCAGGTGAACCCGCTGGTCAACCCGCTGGTCGCGCCGGGCGTCCCCCAGGTTCCGCAGGTCTCCCCGGTCGGTCTCGGGCGGCTCGCGGCGGCTCCGCTGGGGCAGGTCGAGCTGCCTCGACTTTCCTCCTGACGTTCCAGGGCGGTCAGGGTCCCGGCTCCCGGAGTGCCGCAACGGCGGACGGGAGCCGCCTCTGGCCGCCATCGAAGGTCAGGCGGAGCAGGCGCGAGCCGCCTCGGCCGGCCCGCTCCAGGCCTCTCGTCACCGTAAGAACTCGATCTCCTGCAGATCGCATCAGCTCAATCAACGGAGAAGAAATGCGCAAGCTTCAGAAGGCTGCCGTCCTGGGCGCCATCCTCGGCAGCGTCGGCTCCCTCGGGGCCGGTACCGCCTTCGCCCACGGCGAGGCGGGCGCCCACGACATCGTCAGCTCGCAGAACACCTCGTGCCGGACACACGACATGAACATTGACGTCCTCGGGGATGTCGGCGCCGTCAACGGCCTGCTCGGCAACGCGCTCAACGGCGAGGGCTCCCCGGGTTCGCAGCCCACCCGCATGGGTTCGAGTCTGGGTTGCAACAACGCGGCTCACTGAGCGCCGCGCCTCGTACGGGCATCGAGGGGCCCGACGTCCGAGCCGCACGGCCGGCGCCGGGGCCCGCTCGGTCGGCGCCGTTCGCGCGTCCGGGCGCCGTCGAAGGGCATGAATGAGCCCCGGAGCCAGGCCAGTGGCCAGGGCGCCGGGGCTCATTTTCCTTACTTGCCGCCGCCGCCGCTGCCGACGCTCGTGTTACAGCCCATGCTCGAGCCGATCGGCGTCTGCTGCGAGCCCGCGGCCCCCTCGCCGTTGAGCAGGTTGGCCGCCACGCCGTTGAGGACTCCGACCTCGCCGAGGACGTCAACGTTCAGGTCGTGCGACCGGCACGAGTTGCCCTGCTTGACGTTCCACGACTGGCCGCCCTTCTCGCCGCTGTACTTGCCGCCGTCGGCGGAGGCGGTGCCGGCGCCGAGGAGGCCGACGGTGCCCAGGACGGCTACCACAACGGCAGCCTTGCGAAGCTTGCGCATTTCATCTCCGGTAGATTGAGCGGATTCGATCTGTGAGCGATCGACTTCGTACAGCTACAGGAGACTAATAGGAAATATCGGGCAATAGCTCAGCGACGCGCAGAGTCTCGTGACGGTCGCGATCGGGCACTGGTCCGGCCGGTCCCGTCGGTCCCGCCGGTATGCCGTGATCGCCTGCGCGTCGCGTGGCCGGTCGGCCCGTCAGGCGGTGCGCCGGAGCCGGGGGAAGGACGAGGCCGCGGCGAGGAACAGCCAGGCGGTGATGATGAAGGGCCAGCTGAGGGTGCGTCCGCCGAACGGTGCGAAGAAGGAGTTCAGGGCGGCCGTCAGCACCGTCGTGACGGCGACGGCCACCAGCGTGTAGAGCGCGGTCGCCGTCGTCCTGGCCAGGAAGAGGGTGCCCAGGGCGATGGCCACGAGGACCGCGTTGTAGCCGTAGACGCCCGTGGCGAGCGCCGCCGGCGGGACGCCCAGGGCCCAGGACAGGGCCACCGCGACGGCGCTCCCCAGGGCGGCGGCCAGCCCGTGGCGGACACCGCCGACGAAGAGCCCCACCAGCATGATCGCGCCGACGTACCAGTGCGCCGAGAGGCCGACCTGGGAGATGTTGGCGAAGAACCCGTGCCACAGGTCGGTCCAGGTGTACTTGACGCCGGGGACGGCGGCGATCGGCAGAGCCGCGACGCCCCCGCCGGGCCAGACCCGGGTGAAGGCCGGGGCCGCCGTCAGCGCCACCCCGACGACCACACAGAACGGCGAGGTCAGCACCGGCAGCCGCCAGGGCGAAAGAATGGCGGTCAGCGCCGAGTAGGCCAGTACGCAGACGACGGCGCCGCCGATGGTCAGCGCGTACGTCGAGGGGTGGGGGCCCAGAAAGATGTACAGGGCGATGCCGGTCAGGCAGCCGCTGAAGCCCTGCGTTCCCAGGTCGATGGTGCGTCGGTCGACACCCATGGCGTACGCGGTCGCGGTGGAGACCGCGGCGCCCACCAGCCCGAGGAGGCCCGCCTGCCAGCTGCCCACGAAGAGCGCCAGCATGAACAGGACGCCGGTCCAGACGTTCGTCAGCAGGCTGAACTGGCCGAAGCTGCGGACCAGCTGAGCCGTGAGACGGACCGGGCCGGAGCGCGCCGGGGCCTCCGTGGGGGTGTCGGCCTCGGCCGGCTTCCAGGTGTCGGGAGTGAGCACAGTGCCTCCTAGGCGGTCCGGGTGCGCTGCTGCCGTGTCCGCTACGGAAAGGGGGACCCACAGCGCACGGACCGCGGCGCACCACCGCGTCCGGCCCTACGGCAGGACGCCTTGCGGCAGGACATGTGTCGAGGGCAGGGCGTGTGTCGGCAGGGGAGTGTGCGGGGGGCGCGGGGCACGCGGCGTCGACGAACCCTCGGAACCGTGGGCCTTCGGCGAAGCGTCAGGGGCGGGCGCCGCCATGGCGTCGGGGGCGATCTGCCACTGCCCGCCCTCCTCGCGGAGGGCGAGGACGTGTCCGCTGCCCGTATGTCCGCCCGGCCCCGAGAACCAGCGGGCGTCGCTCGGGTCCCACCAGCGGTCCCCGATCCGGATCACCTCGTGATGCACCGAGGACCGCCCCAGCCACGCGTCGCAGGCCTGGGCCTCGTTCCAGACGGCCCGCCAGTGCGCGGGGGCCATCGGCGGCGTCGCCACGGCGGCGCGGGCGCGGATGTGCGGTACGGACTTCAGGGTGAGGAGCGCCGCCGCGACATCGGCGTGCACCCCGCAGTCGCCGACGAGCTCACCGTGGTCCACCAGGTCGCACCAGTGCGCCGGCCACTGCACGGGCCCCCACCGGAAGAGCCCGGGGACGGCGGCGAGCGCGGTCCCCGTGTCCCCGAAGTGCATGAGCTGGGCGAATACGCTGTGTCTGACCATCTGGCAGCACGCCGTCGGATGAATGCCCACCCGGGACAGGCCGATCCGGTCGAACCGCTTCAGATCTGTGCTCAGGCCGCTCATGGCGCTCCCAGTTCCCGCGGCGCGGTCCCGCGCCCGAAGTCGTAGGCCATCGAGGTGTCGTAGCCGCCGCACATGCCGAAGGCGAGGTGGTCGCCCTCCCGGACATCGGTCAGATCCAGCCGGACCGAGAGCACATCGTGCTCCATGCAGGACCTGCCCAGAATCCAGCTCCGGCCGGGCCGCAGCGGCACCCAGCGGGAGCCGTCGAAACGGGCCACCGGGTGCGGATGGAAGGGGGCCTCGGGCATATCGCCTTCGGCCGCGTCGACGACGATGTCGAAACCGCGGTGCGAGGCCCGGCGCGCCAGGACCTGCGTCACGACCGCGGCCGACGGCTGGGTGAGGAGCTTGCCCGGCTCCATCACCCACAGGGGGTCCCCCTCGCGTGCGGCGGCGGGGCCGTGCGCGATCACGTACTCCAGCGAGGCGCGCAGGTACGACAGGTCGTCGACATGCCAGCCGCCGCCGATGTCCACCACGGCCGGGGGCCCGCCCAACTGGTCCGCCAGCGGATCGGCCGCGCTGAGCGCCGCCACGCATTCGCGCTGCCAGCGCGGCGCGCCCAGGACGCTCTGCGCGAAGTGGAAGTGCATCCCCCACCCGGCCCCGAGCCGCTCGGCGAGCGTGCCGAGCAGCCGCGCCGTCTCCGCCATGGTGTCGCGTTCGTGCAGCGGGACGCCGAAGCGGCTGACGAGCCCGGCGGGCGCGACGCGCACCCCGACGACCTCGGCCTGCAGCTGGAAACCGTCGTCCAACAGGGTGTGGAGTCTGCTCAGTTCCGCCAGCGAGTCGGCGAAGAAGGCGAAGCAGCGGACGCGGTCGGTGGTGGGCCACCACTTCGCGGGCCCGTTGAGGATCGCCCGTTCCGCCGCCATGCCGTGCCGCTCCGCCGCTTCGAGCTCGGCCAGGCTGATCGCCTCGGCGGCCATGCCCAGCCGCGCGGCCTCACGCAGCACGGCGGGCTGGGGGCAGGTCTTCACGCTGTGCGCGAGAAGCACCCGGCCGACCCCCTCGACCTCCCGTCGCAGCGCCCGTACCTGCTCGGTGAACAGGGGAAGGAGGAGATGCCGGCTCGGAGTGGCCGCGTCCCCGGGAGGATCGAGCAGTTCCTCGAAGCCACCGGTGGGCGCGGCGGTCCCGCTGGATCGCCCGGCCGTGTCCGCAACCTGGCCGACCGTTTCCGTCAGATGCGCGGCCGTTTCCGCCACGGGTGCGTCCGTCACGGCCGAGAGCGCGGCCGATGCCGGGCGGCTCACCACCGGCCCCTCGTCCGCCTCGGCGTCCTCGGACGGGACCAGGCGCCGTTGGCCCAGCGACGGCATCCCGGAATGCCGCTTGTCACCCGGATGGGAGATGCCGCCCGCGACCCAGGCGATGGGGGTGATGCCCAGGCCCGGGTGCACCGGAATCTCCTCCACCACGCGGGTGAAGCCCGGCGTCAGCCGCCGTCCGGGGTCGGCGACCCGGCCCATCACCATGGCAGCGGGCAGGTTGGCGCCGCACACCGAAGCGCCGTGGATCCAGGCGGGCAGCCGCGGGTTGATCTCCATGAGGGTGAGTTCGCCGCTCCAGCTGCGCAGCAGCTCCAGCTCGCCGCCGCCGGTCCACTGGGCGTCGGCGATCAGGTCCGCCAGACGGTCGTGCATCGGCCCGTCCAGCTCGGCGACCTCGCCGGCCCAGGTCTTGCCCTCGGTCGTGACCATCGCCTTCGTGATGAAGACCGCGTCGAGCAGCCGGCCGTCCAGGGCGCAGAACGCGATGCTGCACTCCTGCCCGGCCACGTGCGCCTCCAGGTGCCAGTCGCCGCCCCAGGTCCGCTGGACGACATCGCCCAGGGCCAGCGCGGCCCCTGCGGTGTAGGCCCGGTACGCGTCGTAGTGCTGGCCCTTGACCCACACCCCGTAGGGGGACCGGCGGATGAACCGGTCGACGGCCTCCCAGCTGGTGTCGGTCTCGTACGTCGCAAAGGACAGGCCGAGCCGTTCCGCCGCCTCGACCGGAGGCTTGCCCACCAGCTCCAGCGCCGTCTTCGAGGGCCCCAGAATCCGGTCATGGGACCCGAGCTCCCGTGCCAGCAGCCGCACTTCCAGATCCAGACAGGGGATCAGGACCGCGTCCTCGGGCTCCAGGAGCCGGTCCACCTGCTCGATCCATGTGGTCAGGTGCGCCTCGCGCCACGCGGGGAGACAGACCAGGTCGTCCAGCAGCTCCGAGTGCAGCCCCGAACTCTCCCGCGAATAGTCCAGGCCGACGATCCGCAGATCGGGCCGGGCCAGACGCAACGAGCGGGCCACGCTCAACCCCGGCGAGGGGTTCGGGCCGCTGTGCATACCGCTGACGAAGACCGTGCCGATCGCCCTCGCGGGACCGCGGGCGCCCACCGCATTCTCCGGGCGCGGAGCGGCCGCCCGTGGCGCCTCAGGTCCGGTGACGTCCCTGCCCGAGCGCACTGGCTCGCGTCCGATGCCTGCTTGAAGCGTCATGCCGACAACATCAGCAGAGCTTCTCCCCGCGCGCACCCGGTGGCATCCGGCAGGGTGAGGCGCCGCGACGGCCCGCCGAGGCCACGGCCGCGCATGCCGGGCCGCCACGGACCGGTGTCCCCACCGTCAACCGGGTCCGGCCCGTGTCGGCGCCCTCACCACCACCCGGACCGGGGACGCCGGCACCGAGGCCCGGTCCGGTTGGCCGGATTCCTCCCTCCGGAGAGCCCACGCCGGAAAACGATGTGCGGCTCGGTCACCCGGTTGACAGGCTGAGGCCATGAATCGCCGACCCGACCCCGTCCCCACCGCCACGACCCCCCGGGCGACGGAGTGGATCACCACGCCCATCACCGCGGACCTCCTGCGCGGCGCGCTCGACCTGGAGCACACCGAGCACGGTGTGCTGCCGCACCGGCTGCCCGCCCGGGCCCGCGCACAGTGCGCCGACGGGCAGCTGGCCATGGCGGAGGCCCAGCCCTCCGGCGTACGGCTGGCATTCCGTACCCGGGCCGCCGCCATCGAGCTGGACACGCTCCGCACCAAGATGGCCTACCAGGGCGCCCCGCCCCGTCCGGACGGCGTGTACGACCTGCTCGTCGACGGCCGCCTGGCCGGCCAGGGCGGCGTGACCGGCGGCAACGTCCTGATGATGGACATGGCCACCGGGTCCGCCGAAACGCGGCCCGGCCCGGTCGGCACGGTGCGCTTCACCGGCCTGCCCGACCGTGTGAAGGACATCGAGATCTGGCTGCCCCACAACGAGATCACCCAGCTGGTCGCCCTGCGCACCGACGCCCCCGTGGAGGCCGCGCCGAAGGGGGGCCGCCCCGTGTGGCTGCATCACGGCAGTTCGGTCAGCCAGGGCTCGAACGCCGCGACTCCCACCACGACCTGGCCGGCGCTGGCCGCCTCCCTCGGCGGCGCGGAACTGATCAACCTCGGCCTGGGCGGCAGCGCCCTGCTCGATGCGTTCACCGCACGCGCCATGCGTGACACACCCGCGGACCTGATCAGCGTCAAGATCGGTCTCAACCTGGTCAACGCCGACGTGATGCGACTGCGCGCCTTCACCCCGGCCGTGCACGGCTTCCTCGACACCCTCCGCGAGGGGCATCCCACCGCGCCGCTGCTGGTCGTCTCGCCCCTGTACTGCCCCATCCACGAGGACGTCCCCGGCCCCAGCGCCCCGGACTTCAGCAACCTCGACGCCGGGAAGCTGCAGTTCCGGGCGGCGGGGGACCCCGCGGAGCGCGCCGCCGGGAAGCTGACGCTCAACGTCATCCGTGCGGAGCTCTCCCGCATCGTGCGGCAGCGGGCGGCCGACGACCCCCATCTCCATTACCTCGACGGCCGCGATCTCTACGGCGAGGCGGACTTCGTCGACCTGCCGCTGCCCGATCAGCTCCACCCCGACGCCGCCACACACCGCCGCATCGGCGAACACTTCGCCAAGCTGGCCTTCGACGCCGGCGGACCGTTCGCCGCTCAGCGCACCTGAGGGCGCGGGGGCGTGACGGCGTGGGGGCGTGACGGCGTGGGGGTGCGGCGGCGTGGGGACAGCGCCGACGCGCCCGCCGAAGGCCAAGCAGACGAAATGCTGATCAACGGTGCAATCATGAGTATTCCGCTGTCGATCACTGCACCCCGGGGGTTTCATGCGCGCAGACGCCGTCGTCGAAGGCCTCGCGGGTCGCGAGGTCGCCGCTGCACGGCGCGATGGTGACGGTACGTCAGGAATCGCGACGGCAGCGGCGCCGTCGGGCCGTGAGGTCCCCGCGCCCCGCTCGTGCGGGCTCCCGAACGACGGACGGCCGGGGCGGGATCAACCCGGCCCGGCCGTCCACCGCCCGAAAGGGCGCACCCGGCGCCCTCTGTGTCCGCTCCAACTCTTCATGCGTTTCGCGGGGAACGGGGAAGCGGCCGCTACCGCAGCCCGCTCGGCGCGAGCCGCGTATCACTGCTTCTGAGGCTCGTTCCCCCATGCGGGCTGCACGAAGTTCTGGGGCGCGGGTGCCGTGTTGGAGCAGTTCACGGCGGGCCCGATCTGCATGGTCCCCTTGTTCAGCAGGCCCTCCGCGGGCAACGACAGCGGCCTCGTCGACAGGCAGTCCTGCGCCTGGTTGAGGGTGTATCTGCCGTCCTCACTGACGTAGCCGTTGTTCTGCTGCATGCACGTGATGTTGCCCTGGAGATCGGGGGCGCAGGTGCCCGCGGATCCTCCGGCATACGCCAGAGTGGCACCGGCGCAGGTCATGGCGAGGCCGCCCAGGAGCCCCGAGGCGACCGCGATCTTCTTCCCACTGAACATGTGCTGTGTGTTCCTTTGTGATCCGTGCCCGGGCGTCGTACACCGCGAACAGGCCCGCGCCCAGGGCTCTGAGGGGGGGGGAGAAAAGCGGGCCCCGGCGCCAGGCCTGCGGCCAGGACGCCGGGGCCCTTTTCCGTTACTTGCTGAAGGCGCTGTTGTTGCAGCCCATGCTCGAGCCGATCGGGGTGGACTGCGCGCCCGCGGCGCCCTCGCCGTTAAGGGCGTTGGCCAGCACGCCGTTGAGGACTCCGACCTCGCCGAGGACGTCGACGTTCAGGTCGTGCGAGCGGCACGAGCTGCCCTGGCCGACGCCGACCCCGCCGCCGCCGGCGTAGGCGGTGCCGGCACCGAGGAAGCCGATGCTGCCGAGGGTGACTGCGACGACGGCAGCCTTGTGAAGCTTGCGCATTTCATCTCCGGGTAGATTGAGCGGATTCGATCGGTGAACGATCGACTTCGTACAGTTACGGCAAGTTAATACGAAATACCCGCAACCCCTTGGCGACGCGCCGGATTTGATGACCGCCGCAAGAGGGGACCGCCCGGGAGTCCCCCGCACGACACGCGAACGGGCCCTTCGGGGGGTGATCCCGAAGGGCCCGCGGTGAACGGCGCGTGCGGCTGCCCTCGCCGGTCTTAGCGGTGGAAGGCGTGGTTGAACTGGCCGCAGGTGGTGTCGAAGGTGTCCGCGAGGCCGAGCGCGGCGACCGGGAGGTCGGTCGCGGCCACCGTCTGCGGGCTGCACTCCTGGTACGGCCGGAAGAGGTCTTTCTGCTTGTGGCCGCCGTCGGCGAAGGCGGTGCCGGCGCCGGCACCGATGGCTGACAGACCGCCGGCCGCTGCGGCGACGATCACGACCTGATGAAGCTTGCGCATGGAACCCTCGGTCCTTCATTGCCTGTACGTAGAGGCCTGATTGCCTACTGTGACCGCACGCACACTAGCAGTAGTCCTCCCGGGTGTTCCACACCAATTTGCGCTCCGTGTCCGACCGCGGCGGAATCATCCCGTAGGCCCCGTCTTAGTCATACCGGCGGCGCGGGTGACACTCCTTCAGATTCCATGGACCGCCGATCGGTGTCCGACGCGTACGACCCGTACCGTCGGTCGTACGGGTCCTGCTCCGGTTCCGTCGGCTCGGCCAGGATGCGCGGCGCCGCGTCCCGCGGGATCTCGTGGAGTGCGGACCGGGCCTCGGGTGGAAGGTGTCGCGGAGGGACTCCATGGGTATCCGCGCCATGCGCTCAGGAGTGGCGAGCTGGCGGCGGCGTACGCAAGGGGGCGGACGGCCGCCCCGTCCGCCCGGGAGGTGTCGTCGTGGCCGGGTTTGCCCGGCCATGCGTGCGGACAAGGGATAACCGGACATCATTCGCCCTTTCCGGGAGCCTCGCCGGAAGTATTTCCGGTCCCCATCGCGAATCCCTTCCGAAATCATCTCCGGAACATTCCAACTGGCCTGACGATCAGTAATTCCCGGTTGAAATTCGGATGCGTAAAAGGAAGGATCTGATCGCGAGGAAATCGCTTGGCCGCGTCCGGCCCGGCTTTCGCGTGTGAAGGGGAAAGTGATTTGTCCAGGTCGCGTATGGCGGTCGTTGGTGGTGCGGTGCTCGCGGCGGGACTGGTGGTCAGTGGCTGTGGCGCGGACGGGGGCGGCGGGGGCGGGAAGGGCGGCTCCGGGGCGGAGTCCGCGGCCGCCCAGGGGGTGTTGCTGAACCAAGTACCGATGGCCAAGGTCAGCGCGCTGACCGGTGCCAGGGGAATGTGGACGACGAAGAAGAATTTCGTCAAGGCGGATCTGAAAAAGATTGTGGGGTATCCGCCGGCCGGTGGAAAGGCCCAGTGGACGGTTCCGCTCAGCGGCGAGATCTGCTGGTCGTCGTCGCGGCCCACCGAAGACGGTCTGATCGCCGTCGTTTTCAAGAACGACAAGGACGACCCCGCGGTCTGCACCGAAATAGGCCTGGTCGATCTGAACAAGGGCACGATGCGCTGGCACAAGCAGGCCCTCGAAGACGGCAGTGCGCAGATGTTTGACGAGGTCACCATCGGCGGCGGCACCGTCGCCGCGGCCGGCACCAGCGGCTCCGCGGCCTGGACGGTCGGCGGCAAACCGCTGTGGAAGTCCGACCCGGGCAAGAAGTGTCAGGACGTCGGGTATGCGGGCGGCGACGACAAGCTGATCGCGGTGCGGGACTGCGGCGGCGACGCCGAGCATCCCAAGCTGGACGTGCAGAC
This sequence comes from Streptomyces sp. NPDC101227, assembly GCF_044767545.1. Taxonomy (NCBI): domain Bacteria; kingdom Bacillati; phylum Actinomycetota; class Actinomycetes; order Kitasatosporales; family Streptomycetaceae; genus Streptomyces; species Streptomyces sp. NPDC101227. Next base: position 26,159 of record NZ_JBIWOD010000032.1, read on the forward strand.
GGTGGACCCCAGGACGCGGGCGGTGAAGTCGAGCCATTCGCTGCCGGCCGGCACCGAGAACGCACATGTGGTGTCCGTCGATCCGCTGGTCGTCGGGATCGACAGCGGGAAGGCACAGGGCGGCATGTCCGTCTCGGAGTTCCTGTCGATCGACGACAGCGCGGCACGCGGCAAGCTGCTCGGCACGATCGCGACGTCGGGTGGGAAGTACGGGAAGTACGAGATCGACTGCCCGGCCACCGAGGTCGAGGGGTGCAGCCAGCTCGCGGTGAGCAAGAAGGCCGGCGCGCTGTATCTGGGGACGCAGGATCCGCTCGACGCCGGCTCCGAAGCCAAGAACGACGTCGTGGCGTTCAGCCTGAAGACGGGGAAGCGGATCGGGAAGGTCGCGGGGGCCGAGGAGGGCCGGCTGCTGCCGATCGGGCTGGACGAGGGCGGCCAGGTGATCGCCTATCAGGAGGCCGACAGCATCTCGGAGGACGCCGGCGCGGTCTGGCGGATCGACCCCGCCTCGTACAAGAAGACCAAGGTGCTGCAGAACCCCGCCGCCCACGCCGAGATCGAGGGGCGGTTCACCTCGGACCGAGAGCTCGGCTACGCCGGCGGCCGACTCTATGTGGGGACCGGCGCCGTCAGCGCGCCGGACAACGTCTACAAGGAGAAGCAGCCGCTGGCCATGGTCTTCGGGCCGAAGCAGTAACCCTCCGGGCGCCCCTGGCGCCCCGCCGACCGGGCCGTGCCTCTCCTCCGGGGCACGGTCCTCGGCGTTCTCGGGACCCTGGCCGACGGACCGGGGACGGTCGCGGAAGAGCCGTAGGGAAAAGGGGGTTGATTCATTATGGGGCGAAAGAGCCGGTGAATTCATCGGCCGCGGAGAGGATTTCGGACACTTTTTACGGGGCTAGCTTGGGCGCATGGCCGAGGAATTGACGGAGGACATGTGCGTAACGGACGACGGCGTGCGGCTGGCCGTACGGGATTACGGGGGCGAAGGGCCCGCCGTGCTGCTGCTGCACGGGGCGGGGCGGACGCTGGTGGACTGGGAGCCGGCCGCGTCGCTGCTCGCCGTACGGCACCGGGTCGTGGCGGTGGATCTGCGGGGGCACGGGCGGTCGGGGGACGGCGCCGTGCCGTGGACGTTCGAGGTGGCCGTCGAGGACGTGATGACGGTGCTGCGGACGTACGGGATACCGGATGCCGTGGTCGTAGGGCATTCGATGGGCGGAATGGTCGCCGCGCTGTGTCTGGAGCGGGGGGCCTCGGCGGCGGTGAATCTCGACGGTCACGGGATGGGGCGGGCCGAGCAGTACGCGGGGCTGGACGCCGGGTATGTGAGGGAACGGCTCGCCGAGGCACGGAAGTTCGCGGACGAGGCCGTCGGGCGGCCCTTCGCGGCAGAGGCGCTGGCGGGGGTGCTGGGCCATCAGGCCGCCATGGCAGCCGAGTTGGGGATTGCGTACGGCCTGCTGGAGGCGGGGGTGCGGCGGTCGCTGGGGGAGACGGCGGACGGGCAGCTGTTCCTGCGGCCGGGCCGCGAGCGGGCGCGACAGGCGCAGGAAGCGATGGCGGGGCTCGATCTGTTCGGGCTGTACCGGAGGGTGACGCGGCCGCTGCTGATCGCCCGCGCGCTGCGGCCGAATCCGCCGGTGCCGGGCGCCCCGCCGTGGTTCGACGAGCTGATGGGGGCCTACCAGGAGGGTCTGCGGCGGGACCTCGACGAGCTTGCGGGGGAGCGGGAGTGGGTGAGCGTCACCGGGGTCGACGCCACCCACGCCATGCTGCTCGAACGGCCCGCGGAGATAGCGGAACTGGTGTCGGGATGCGTGGCGGCCGCGCACGGGCCGCGCAGGTCGGGGCGCTGACGACACCTCCTAGCGCGGGAAGAGCTGGAAGAGGGTCGCCGGGCGGCCCCGGTAGCGGTCGCCGCCCGCCCGGACCATCTGCTCGATGAAGGTGCGGGCGTAGGCGGCCGGATCCTGGTCGGGGCCGCCCAGGCCCTTGATGTACGCCTCGTGGCAGGCGAGTGAGGCGACGGCCCGCTCGATGCCGGGGCCGACCTCCATGGCATGCGTGGGGAAGGGGGAGCCCGCGACGGCCACCCAGCGGACACCCGTCCAGGGGGCGAGCCCCTGGGTGGCCTTGAGCTCGGGGAAGAGCCAGCGGTTGCCGGCGTCGCCCGCCGCGTCCAGGACGGCGCGCCCGACGACCCGGTGGTCGGGGGTGTTCCACCGGACGCCGCCCCAGGTGTCGTGGTGGTTGAGGGTGATCAGCAGCTCGGGTCGGTGGCGCCGGATGGCGGCGGACAGATCGCGGCGCAGCGCCGTACCGGCCTCGATGACGCCGTCGCGGTGGCCGTCGAGGAATTCGACGGTGTGGACGCCGACGCGGGCCGCCCCGGCCCGCTGCTCGGCCTCCCGGACCGCGGCGCACTCGTCCGGCGGGAGCCCGTCGATACCGGCCTCGCCGCGGGTGACCAGGACGTACGTGATCTCGCGCCCGGCGGCGGTCCATTCGGCGATGGCGGCCGCGGCTCCGTACTCGAGGTCGTCGGGGTGGGCGGCGATGGCGAGCGCGCGCTGCCAGGTGTCGGGCATGGGGGAGAGGCGGAGCTCCTCGCCCGTACGGGAGGGAGTCGACGTCGGCGAGGGCGGCGAGCCGGGCTCGTCGGGCATGTGCTTCCTTTTGTTCTGTTTGTTCTCGTTGTTCTCTTTGCTGAGATTCCTGCGATTCCTGCGATCCGATCGTGTCACGCCGTGGGGAGGGGTACCGCGTGTGCCGAGATGCGTGTGGGGGTGTGGAGGTGGGGGCGCATGGGGGCGCTTAGGGAGCGCGTAGGAGGTCGATAGCGCGGGGGGTGTGAGGTGGCGCGGCCCGGATTCCTGGCCGCCCGCGAGTTCGTATCCCGGTTGAGCTGGGGTTCATCGCCTCAAGTCAAGCTTTGGCCCAAGGTTGCGGTCATGAACGCGCGGTTGCCACGCTGTTGCTGACTGTCAAGCTGTTGGGAGGGGCACGTGCCTTTCGGTGAGCAGCCCGCGTACCTCCGCGTCGCAGGCGACCTGCGCCAGAAGATCGTCGACGGATTGCTGCCGCCGCATACCCGCCTCCCCTCCCAGGCCCGGATCCGCGAGGAGTACGGCGTCTCGGACACCGTCGCCCTGGAGGCGCGCAAGGTCCTGATGGCCGAGGGGCTGGTCGAGGGCCGTTCGGGGTCGGGCACCTATGTGCGCGAACAGCCCGTACCGCGCCGTATCGCCCGCGCCGGCTACCGGTCGGGCGTCTGCTCCACCCCCTTCCGTCAGGAGCAGACCGACGAGCGGGTGAAGGGGACCTGGGAGTCCAGCAGCCGCCAGGAGGAGGCCGGCGCGGCGGTCGCGGCGCGGCTGCGCATCCCGGCCGGCGCCAGGGTGATGCGCACGCGTTATCTCTTCCGGGCGGAGGGGGAGCCCGCGATGCTCTCCACTTCCTGGGAGCCGCTCGAGGTGACGGGGCGGACGCCCGTGATGCTGCCGGAGGAGGGGCCGCTGGCCGGGCGCGGCGTGGTCGAGCGGATGGCGGCCATCGACGTGGTGGTGGACAACGTCGTGGAGGAGATCGGGGCGCGGCCGGGGCTGGCGGAGGAGGCGATGACGCTGGGCGGGGTGCCGGGGCATGCCGTGCTGGTCATCTCGCGGACGTACTTCGCGGGCGGCCGCCCGGTGGAGACGGCCGATGTCGTCACGCTCGCGGACCGCCACCGCGTCACCTACCACTTGCCGGTCAAGTAGCGGGCGGGCCCGCCGCGGTCGGCGGGCCCGCCCCCTGGGGTCCCCGGTGCGGCCCCGACGGATCCCGTACGTCCACTCAACGGATCCCGTACGGTCCGCAATCCGTCATCTATGTGTCCCTTTTGCACGGCTACATCCACAAAAGGGGTCCGTATATCGGTGTTGGAAACGTCACACCGCCTCAACTGGGCGGGTCTTTTTCGTCCGTTCGGGAACCCGATCTTCGGATTCGCTCTTACGATGGCGAAGTTTGTGCACGGACCGGGGAAGACCAGGAGACCAGCACGTGAGCACGACGAAATCGCAGGATGCGGAGCAGGGGTCGCATTCGAATTACCGCCGGTCCCTCGGGACCATCGCCCTGACCGCCACTGGTCTCGGGTCCATCATCGGTTCCGGCTGGCTCTTCGGGGCCGAGCGGGCCGCCGCCATCGCCGGACCGGCCGCGATCGTGGCCTGGATCATCGGGGCGCTGGTGGCGCTGACGATCGCGCTCACCTATTCCGAGCTCGGCGCGATGTTCCCGAAGGCCGGCGGCATGGTCCGCTACGGCCAGTACTCCCACGGCTCGCTCGCCGGATACCTCGCGGCCTGGGCGAACTGGATCGCCATCGTCTCGGTCATCCCGGGTGAGGCGACCGCCTCCGTCCAGTACATGAGCTCGTGGAACTTCGGCTGGGCGCACGCCCTGTACGACGGCAAGGAGCTGACCGGCACCGGCGTCGGGCTCGCCAGCATCCTGCTGGTCTTCTACTTCTTCATGAACTGGTTCGCGATCTCGCTGTTCGCCAAGACCAACACCGCGATCACGGTGTTCAAGGTCGTGGTGCCGGTGCTGACCGCGAGCGCGCTGATGGCGGCGCACTTCGACACGGGCAACATCGCCCACCACGGCGGCTTCACGCCCAACGGCTGGAGCTCGGTCTTCACCGCCGTCGCCGTCTCCGGCATCGTCTGGGCCTACAACGGCTTCCAGTCCCCGCTGAACCTCGCCGGCGAGGCCCGCAACCCGGGCAAGTCGCTCCCCAAGGCCGTCATCTCCTCGATCATCATCGCGCTGGTCATCTACGTCGCCCTCCAGGTGGCGTTCCTGATGGCGGTGCCCGGCGACAAGCTGGGCGGGCACGGCGGCTGGGCCGGGCTCAACTTCAACTCCCCGCTCGCCGACCTCGCCGTCGCCTGGGGCCTGAACTGGCTGGCGCTGCTGCTCTACGCGGACGCGTTCGTCTCCCCGTCCGGTACGGGCATGATCTACGCGGCCACCACCTCGCGCATGATCCACGGCGTGCAGGAGAACGGCCATCTGCCCGGCGTCTTCGGCAAGGTCGACAAGAAGACCGGCGTGCCGCGCCCGGCGCTGCTGCTCAACCTCGTGATCGCCTTCCTCTTCCTCGCGGTCTTCCGCGGCTGGGGCTCGCTCGCCGAGATCGTCTCGATCGCCACGGTCATCTCGTACATCACCGGCCCGGTCGCCGTGATGTCGCTGCGCCGCATCTCGCCGGACCTCACCCGCCCGGTGAAGCTGCGTGCGATGCCGGTCATCGCGCCGGTCGCGATGGTCTTCGGCTCGCTGGTGCTGTACTGGGGCCGCTGGCCGCTGACCGGCAAGGTCATCCTGATCATGGCCGTCGGACTGCCGGTGTGGGCCTGGTACGAGATCGGCAAGCCGCTCACCCAGGGCCGCAAGCCGTGGGCCGCGCTGGCCCCGCACCTCAAGGCCGGCGCCTGGATGGTGGCGTACCTGCTGATCATGGCGGGCGTCTCGTACGCGGGCGGCAAGGAGTTCGGCGGCAAGGGCTACATCCCGGAGGGCGTCGACCTCGCCCTGGTCGTCGCGCTGGGCCTGGCCTTCTACTACTGGGGCGTGCGCAGCGCCTGGCGCAACCCGTCGCTGGTGCAGGCCGAGGCGGAGCTCCAGGCCGCCGAGGCGGACCAGCCGGTCCAGGAGGCCGCGGACAAGGCCCCCGTGGGCGCCTGAGCCCTCGTACTCCCCCCGTTTCTCACCGGCCACTCGCGGGCCGCTCCCGGTTCCCGGGGGCCCGCGGGTGGCCGGTTCGGTATCTCTTTGTGCAAATTCGTATGCGGTGCGTGAAGGTCGGGCGTACGCTCGGGCATATGCGGATTGCGATTTCGGCATCAGCACAGGAGGGGCGCATGACGGCGCACTGTACGGCGGACGGAGGGTCGCAATGACCGACACTGGGGCCGTACTGCCCTGGCTCGTCATCCGCCAGGACGAAGGTGGCAACCGCTATCGCGTCGGCCGTTATGCCACCCGGGCGGAGGCGGAGCGGGTGGCCGACCGGCTGGACACCAGGGGTCACCAGCAGCTTTACGTGGTGGAGAGGGTGGGCCGGGCGATGACCTGAGGGGCGGCCGAGGGGGAGCGGGACGACGACGGGGGACGTAGGCTGCGGCGCATGACGACCGTGCGCGTAGTGGTGGGTGCAGCGGTGTGCGACCGGGGACGGCTGCTGGCCGCCCGGCGCAGTGCGCCGCCCGCCCTGGCAGGCCGCTGGGAGCTGCCCGGCGGCAAGGTGGAGGACGGCGAGACGCCCGAGCAGGCGCTGGTCCGCGAGCTGCGCGAGGAGCTGGGTGTCGAGGCGGCTCCCCTGGAGCGGATCCCGGGCGAATGGGTGCTGCGGCCCGGCTTTGTGCTGCGGGTGTGGACGGCCCGGCTGCTGTCCGGCGAGCCGCGCCCGCTGCAGGATCACGACGAGCTGCGCTGGCTGCGGCCCTCGGAGGAGCAGCAGGTCGACTGGCTCGACCAGGACCGCCCGGCCGTCGCCGAGGCGATGCGCCGGCTGTCGGCGACGCCCGTACGGCAGCGCACCGCGTCGTAGGCGCCGCAAGTCGCAGGCGTCGTAAGCCCAGCAACGGCAGCAACGGCCGCGCCGGCAGCGACAGGCGCGTCGGCAGCGACAGGCGCAACGAAGGCCGCGGCGGCGCGGGCCGCGTCGCAACGGACCGCGTCGTCACCGAGCGCGCGGCCCTGGTCAGCGTGCGCGCCCGCAAACAAGGCGCACACCCGCAGCGGCGTGCGTGCGAGGGGCGGAGCGCGCGACGATGCCCACCCGGTCCGCCCGCCGCGCCAAGATGCGCCATTTGTGCCACAGTGCACGGTTGAAGGCGATACTCGGGCCCTGATACCGGGTATGTCGTGATTAACCCCGGCAGAGCAGGCGAATGACGCGGGCGAATCTGCGGGGATCCCATCGGGCTGGGAAGTGATCGGCGTGAGCGACAGCGCAGCGGCAGGGGCCCCGGAGTCGGCCTCCTCCCCGAATGTCCGCAAGCGCGGCCTGGCATCCGGTTCACCCACCGCCGAATGGAGCTTCCCGGCCGACCCCGGCGCGGTACGCACCGCCCGCTCCAAGGTCCGTCAGACGCTCGCCGACTGGGGCCTGGACGGCGCCGTCGACGTGGCCGTCCTGCTCGTCAGCGAACTCGTCACCAACTCCCTGCGCCATGCCACCGGCCCCATCGGCGTCCGGATGGTGCTGCTCAGCGGCGGCGCGCTCCTCGTCGAAGTCTCCGATCCCCTGCCCGACCCCCCGCAGGAACGCACCGCCACCCCCGACGACGAGGGCGGCCGCGGATTGCAGCTGGTCGCGTGCAGTTCGCGACGCTGGGGCACCCGGCGGGGAAAGAGTGGCAAGACAGTGTGGTTCGAGCTGTCCGTGGCTGGTTAGGAGACATGTGGAGTCCTGATCGTTGCCATTTCATCGACATTTTGTAGATGGGCTGCGATCGAGACTGTGCTGTGATCGTGAAGACCGTGTTCCGGATAGCCGAGGTGCTGGATACTCAGGCTGGTCCGGTCCGGGCACGATGAGCTGGAGGGGACGGGGCTCGTGAGCGAGATGTCACGTGGCGGGGCGGAATCCGCGCAGACCGAGGGCCAGGGCGGTGTGGACGGCCCGGGTGACCCAGGCAGACACCGGCATGCGCACGGTCCGCACGCCCTGCCCGTCTGGCAGAGCAGCCAGCCCGGATCGATCTACGACTACATCCGCGTCGCCTCCTTCTCGCTGGGGCCCGACGGATGCATCGACCAGTGGAGCGAGCGCGCCGCCGAGATGCTCGGCATCCCGGCCCGCCACGCCGTCGGCAAGGACCCCGTAGAGGCGTTCGTCCCCCGCGAACTGCGCGCCACCGGCCGCCGCAAGGTGTCCGAGATCCTCGACGGCCGCGAGTGGACCGGCCTGGTGCCCTACCGCAGGGAGCCGGGGGGCGACACCGACGGGCTCGCCGAGATCTATGTGATGCCGTCTCAGACCGAGCGCGGCGAGCGCGCCGCGGTCTGCCTGGTCGTCGACGTACGGGCGCTGCGCGGTATCGAGACCGACCTCGCCGCCTCGCAGGCCGTTTTCGGTCAATCTCCCATGGGCTTCACCCTGTTCGGCACGGATCTGAAGCTGCTGCGCGTCAACGAACGCTTCGCCACGGTCTTCGGCGGCCCGGCCGGCAAGTACCGCGGCCGTAGCCCGCACGACTTCCTGCCGCGCTCCGAGGCCGAGCGGATGACCGCCGCGCTGCGCCGCGTCCTGGACACCGGCGAGCCGGTCACCGAGATGCAGCTGGTCGGCACGGTGCCGGGCGAGGAGGACCGCCGCCGCTGGTCGGTCTCCCTCTACCGGCTGCACGGCGCCAGCGGCCGCCCCATCGGCGTCGCCGCCCTCGCCGCCGACGTCACCGGCCGCCGCCGCGCCGAACGCGAGGCCGCCAACGCCCGCCGCAACCTCGCGCTCCTGAACGAAGCGGGCGCCCGGATAGGCAATTCGCTCGACCTGGAGACCACCGCCCGCACCCTCCTCGACGTCGCCGTCCCGCAGTTCTGCGATCTGGCGTCGGTGGACCTCTACCAAGGCCTGCTGGCCGGCGACGAGGCCCCGCCGGGGATGAGCGACGGCAGCGCGGAGCTGCGCCGGGTGGCCTTCGCCAGCGCCGTCTCCGACGCCCCGCTGGCCACTTCCACCTGCTGCGTCCCCGACAACGCCGACGGTCCGGTGGCCGTCGGCGCCGTCCACCGCTACCCGTTCAACTCGCCCTGCGCGGGCGCCCTGCGCACCGGCCAGGCGCAGATCATCCCGGGCCGGGAGAACGACGAACGGCAGGAGCTCGGCGCGGTGGTGCACTCCACCCTCGCCGTCCCGATGGTCGCCCGGGACACCATCGTCGGGCTGGTGCAGTTCTCCCGCACCAAGGGCAGCGAACCGTTCGGCGAACGCGATACGGCCCTCGCCGTCGAACTGGCCGCGCGCGCCGCGGTCTGCATCGACAACGCCCGCCTCTACCGCCGCGAGCACGAACGCGCCCTGATCCTCCAGCGCAGCCTGCTCCCGCCGGGCGACCCGGAGGCCGCCGGCCTCGACATCGCCTGCCGCTATCTGCCCGGCACCACCGCCACCGAGGTCGGCGGCGACTGGTTCGACGTCATCGAACTCCCCGGCCACCGCACCGCGCTGGTCGTCGGGGACGTGATGGGCCGCGGTCTGCGCGCCGCCGTCGCGATGGGTGAACTACGCACCGCCGTAAGGACGTTGGCGTTGCTGGACCTGGAGCCCGCCGAGGTGCTCTCCGCGCTGGACGAGATCGCCCGCGGGCTCGGCGGTGGCGGCGACGGCCGCTCCACCGCACGCGGGCCGCGCAGCCTGACCGGCGCGGCCGCAAAGGTGCCCGAGCACCGCGCCCTGACCCATACCGCCGATCTCTCCGAGGTCTACCTCGCCACCTGCGTCTACGCCGTCTACGACCCCGTAACCCGGCGCTGCACGTTCGCCAACGCCGGGCATCTGCCGCCGGTGCTGGTCGAGGACGGCGAGGACGCGCTGCTGCTGGACGTACCGCCGGGCATGCCGCTGGGCGTCGGCGGCGAGCCGTTCGAGGAGATCGAGGTGGATCTGCCGGACGGTGCGCTGCTCGCGCTCTACACCGACGGCCTGGTGGAGTCCCGCCACCATCCCCTCGAGGAGGGCCTGCGGGCCTTCCGGCAGGCCCTCTCGGACTCCGACCGGCCGCTGGAGGACGTCTGTGACCACGTCCTGAGCGCCCTGGACACCTCGCACGGCGAGGACGACATCGCGCTGCTGATGGCCCGGGTGCACGGCCTGCCCAAGGACGCGGTGGGCGACTGGAGCCTGGCGCCGGAGGCCCGTTCGGTGGCCCGCGCCCGTGAGCTGGCCCGCGACCAGCTGACGGACTGGGGCCTGCAAGATCTGGTCGATACGACGGAACTGCTGGTCAGCGAGCTGGTGACCAATGCGCTACGGCACGGCCACGGCGAGATCCGGCTGCGGCTGCTGCTGGACCGCACCCTGGTGTGCGAGGTGTGGGACGCCGATCTCGCCCAGCCGCGCCGCCGCCGCGCCCGGGACACCGACGAGGGCGGCCGCGGCCTCCAGCTGGTCGGCCTGCTCAGCGCCGGCTGGGGCAGCCGCCGCACCCCGCGCGGCAAGACCGTCTGGTTCGAACTCGCCCTGCCCGACGGCGAGTCGGCGACGACGGACCCGACGGAGGCCTTGCTGAGCCTGTTCTGAGGGCCGTCCACAGGCCCTGCCGTGGCGAGCGGCCCCCGCCTACCCTGGGTGAAAGGGGGCCCGCTCATCCCCTAGGGGGCACCCTTACGGGATGCCCCGTACGAGATGCGCGGCAGTGGACCCCCCGTACGGCAGGCCCGTACGGCAGGCCCGTACGGCAGGCCCGTACGGCAGGCCCGTACGGCAGGCCCGTACGGGATGCCTTGTACGGGCCGCCCCCGCGGGACCCCGCCGCCCCCCGTCCCGCCGCCCCCCGTCCCCCCGGCTCCCCGTTCAGGCGCCCCGTACGTGTTCCGCGGCCAGTTCCGCCTCCCGTACGACCTGCTCGGTGTCGACGTGCAGCAGCTCGCCGTGCGCCTTGCGCAGATGGCCGTCGACGAAGACATGACTCACGTTCGGCGGCTGGCCGTTGAGCACGATCTGGCTGGTCCAGTCGAAGCGCGGAGCGAAGTTGAGCGTGCCGGGGTCCAGGACCAGGACGTCGGCGCGCTTGCCGGGGGTGAGTGAGCCGATCCGGTCGGCCATTCCGATGCACTCCGCGCCGCCCAGCGTCGCCATCCGCAGCACGGCCGGGATCGTCGGATGGATCTCGGCGTCCTCGTGGCGGGCCCGTTGCAGCCCGACGGCCGCCTTCATCACATTGAACATGTCGGAGGTGTCGTTGGTCCCGCCGTCGTGCCCGAGCCCGGCCCGTACGCCGTGCCGGTGCATCGCGGGCAGCGGCATGATGCCGGACGCCAGCCGCATATTGCTGAGTGGGCAGTGCGCGACGCGTACGTCCCGCTCGCCGGTCAGCGCGATCTCCTCGTCGGTGAGGTGGATGGCGTGGTTCATCAGCAGGTCCGGCCCGAAGGCGCCGATCTCGCGCAGCGCGCGGATCGGGTCGTCCTTGCGGTCGTCGCGGTGTTCGAGGACATGGGAGTTGAGCATCACGCCGAGGTCCCGGGCCACCTCGTGGAACTGCCGCAGTTCCTTGAGCGCGGACATCCCCGCATGCACCGACACCTGGGCGGAGGCCAGCGGCAGCGGGTCGAGGAAGTCCTTCTTGATCTTCGGGATGAGGGGGATGTCGGCGGCGCCCTGCGTCGAGGCGTAGACGAACCGCAGTCCCGCGTCGTCCAGCGCGCGGATGTAGCGCTCGCTGGTGTCGTACGGGATCGGATGGACCCAGTCGACGACGGTGGTGACGCCCGCCTGGAGGGCGTCGAGGGCGGCCAGATGGACGAAGCGGTACATGTCCCGGGCGTCGATCCTGGGCAGGGTGGCGCGGTTGCAGTCGGCCAGCCAGCCGTAGAGGTCCTGCGTCGAGCAGCCGCCGCGGATGCTGGATTGCCACAGGTGGTTGTGCAGATCGACGAAGCCGGGGAGGACGAGCTGCCCGCTCGCGTCCACCACCCGGGTGCCGGGCGGCACCGGGAGCCCCTTGCCGACGGCGGCGATCCTGCCGTCCTGCATCAGGACGTCGGTGCCGCCCTCGAGCGTGCCCAGTGCGCCCTTGCCCACCTCGGGGTCCATGGTGAGCACCAGGTCCGCGCCGCGCAGCACGGTGGTCCGCCGCTCGCCGCGTATCTCCTCCGGTGCCGCCGGTCTCCGCGGCCGTTCCCGGTGTGCCGTGGGCACACCGGCGGCCGCCGCCAGCGGCACACTGCCGATACCTGCCAAAACCCTGCGCCGGCTCGCTTTCGGAAAGTTCATTCCGTTCTTATACCGCGGTGGCGAGCCGACGCCGTGAGATGACTTCCAGCCAAGTGACGTGTCGTCAGGAAGTCGTGAGCAATGCCGACTTAGGGGATGTTCACGGGCGGCCTGCGCGGGGCTTTCGCGCACTCATCGCATGGTTGCCGGTCATTCGCCACGCCGCCGGATCTTGTTCCCGAGCCACACCAGCGGATCGTATTTGCGGTCCGCCGCACGCTCCTTGAGCGGGATCAGCGCATTGTCGGTGATCTTGATGTTCTCCGGGCAGACCTCCGTGCAGCACTTGGTGATGTTGCAGTAGCCCAGTCCGTGCTCGTCCTGCGCGGTGCTCTTGCGGTCCAGCCCGGACTCCGGGGCGGCGTCCAGCGGATGCATGTCCAGCTCGGCGATGCGCATCAGGAAACGCGGACCGGCGAAGGCGGACTTGTTCTCCTCGTGGTCACGCACCACATGGCAGGTGTCCTGGCACAGGAAGCACTCGATGCACTTACGGAACTCCTGTGAGCGGTTCACATCCTCCTGCTGCATGCGGTACTCGCCGGGCCCCAGATCCGGCGGCGGGACGAAGGCGGGGACCTCGCGCGCCTTGGCGTAGTTGAACGAGACGTCGGTGACCAGGTCGCGGATGACCGGGAAGGCCCGCATCGGGGTGACCGTGATCGTCTCCGTACGGTCGAACACCGACATCCGTGTCATGCACATCAGCCGCGGCCGCCCGTTGATCTCCGCGCTGCACGAGCCGCACTTGCCCGCCTTGCAGTTCCAGCGCACCGCGAGATCCGAGGCCTGGGTCGCCTGCAGGCGGTGGATGATGTCCAGCACCACCTCGCCCTCGTGCACCTCGACCCGGTAGTCCTCCAGGGCTCCGCCGTCCTCGTCGCCCCGCCACACCCGGAAGTGCGCCTGGTACGCGCCGGACGGCCCGTTCGCCTGCTGAACTTCCGTCCGCTGCCCGTTCGCCTGCTGCGTGCTCACCGGCTCAGCTCCTCGTCCGTCAGATACTTCACCAGCTCCTCCTTCTCGAAGAGTTCGAGGAGATCGGGCCGGATCGGCGGGGTCTCGCGGCGGGACAGCCGGATCTGGCCCAGCCCCGGGTCCGTCTCCGCCCCGGCGGTCCGGTAATCGGCCAGCTCACAGACCAGATTGATGTTGCGCCAGCTGCGGACCATCGACGGATGGTCGTCGCGCGTGTGCCCGCCGCGGCTCTCCTCGCGCTCCAGCGCGGCCCGCGCCACACACTCGCTGACCAGCAGCATGTTCCGCAGATCGATCGCGAGATGCCAGCCGGGGTTGTACTGCCGGTGCCCCTCGACGCCGGCCCGCCGGGCCCGGGCCCGCAGCCCCGCCAGCCGCTGCAGCGCCTCGGCCATCTCGCCTCCCCGGCGGATGATGCCGACGAGATCGTTCATCGCCTGCTGGAGTTCCTGGTGCAGGGTGTACGGATTCTCGGCCGGGGCGGTAGCGGCTTCCGCGTCGCTCTCGGCGCCCCGCCGTTCGTCCTCGGCGCTGAAGGGGCGCAGCGCCTCCGCCTCGGCCGCGTCGATCCCCCGCTCGTCGGGGACCGGCCGCCCGGTGACCGTCGCGGCGTACTCGGCGGCGTGCAGCCCGGCCCGGCGGCCGAAGACCAGCAGGTCGGACAGTGAATTGCCGCCCAGCCGGTTGGAGCCGTGCATTCCGCCGGCCACCTCGCCGGCCGCGAACAGTCCGGGCACGCCGGTGGCCGCCGCGGTGTCCGGGTCCACCTCCACCCCGCCCATCACGTAGTGGCAGGTCGGCCCGACCTCCATCGGCTCGGCCGTGATGTCCACATCCGCCAGCTCCTTGAACTGGTGGTGCATGGACGGCAGCCGCCGTTTGATCACCTCGGCCGGCATACGGGTGGAGACGTCCAGGAACACCCCGCCGTGCGGGGAGCCGCGGCCCGCCTTGACCTCGGAGTTGATGGCGCGGGCGACCTCGTCGCGGGGCAGCAGCTCGGGCGGCCGCCGGTTGTTGTCGGGGTCCTCGTACCAGCGGTCGCCCTCGTCCTCGGACTGGGCGTACTTCTCCTTGAAGACGTCCGGGATGTAGTCGAACATGAAGCGCTTGCCCTCGCTGTTGCGCAGCACCCCGCCGTCCCCGCGGACGGATTCGGTGACGAGGATCCCCTTCACCGACGGCGGCCAGACCATCCCGGTCGGGTGGAACTGCACGAACTCCATGTTGATCAGCGGCGCCCCGGCCAGCAGCGCCAGCGCGTGCCCGTCGCCCGTGTACTCCCAGGAATTCGAGGTCACCTTGAAGGACTTGCCGATGCCTCCGGTGGCCAGCACCACGGCGGGCGCCTCGAGGACGAAGAAGCGGCCGGACTCGCGCTCGTAGCAGAAGGCACCCGCGACGCGCGGGCCCTCCTTGAGGACGCGGGTGACCGTGCACTCCTGGAAGACCTTCAGCCGGGCGTCGTAGGAGCCGAATTCCCGCTCGTCCTCCTGCTGCAGCGAGACGATCTTCTGCTGCAGGGTGCGGATCAGCTCCAGGCCCGTACGGTCCCCGACGTGCGCGAGCCGCGGGTATTCATGGCCGCCGAAGTTGCGCTGCGAGATCCGGCCGTCAGCGGTGCGGTCGAAGAGCGCGCCCCAGGTCTCCAGCTCCCAGACCCGGTCGGGGGCCTCCCGGGCGTGCAGCTCGGCCATCCGCCAGTGGTTGAGGAACTTCCCGCCGCGCATGGTGTCGCGGAAGTGCACCTGCCAGTTGTCGTGCTCGTTGGCGTTGCCCATGCTGGCGGCGATGCCGCCCTCGGCCATCACCGTATGGGCCTTGCCGAACAGGGACTTGCAGATCACGGCCGTCCGCATCCCCGCCTCGCGGGCCTCGATCGCGGCGCGCAGCCCGGCCCCGCCGGCGCCCACCACGACCACGTCCCATGCCTGCCGGTCCACATGCGCCATCAGAAGACACACCTTTCCTTCGATGAATGGAAGACAGCGCGCTCAGAAGAAGCGCGGATCGGCGAAGGCCCCGGTGGCCAGCAGATAGACGTACAGATCGGCGACCGCGACGCTGATCAGCGACGACCAGGCGAGCAGCATGTGGCGTTCGTTGAGCTTGCCGACCCAGCCCCACAGCCGGTAGCGCACCGGGTGCTTGGAGAAGTGCCGCAGCCGGCCGCCGACGATGTGCCGGCAGGAGTGGCACGAGAGGGTGTACGCCCAGATCAGCGCGATGTTCGCCAGGAAGACCAGGGTGCCCAGGCCCATATGACCCCAGGCGTAGTGCTCGTCGCGGAAGGTCAGGGCGGTGTCGTACGTCAGGATGCAGGCCACCAGCACCGCGAAGTAGAAGAAGTAGCGGTGGATGTTCTGCAGGATCAGCGGGAAGCGGGTCTCGCCGGTGTACTTCTTGTGCGGCTCGGCGACCGCGCAGGCCGGCGGCGAGGCCCAGAAGCCGCGGTAGTAGGCCTTGCGGTAGTAGTAGCAGGTCAGCCGGAAGCCCAGCGGGAAGATAAGGATCAGCAGCGCGGGGGACAGGCCCCACCAGGAACCGAAGATCTCCCAGTTGGGGCCGCCGCGCATGGTGTGGCAGTTCTGCGCCAGGCACGGCGAGTAGAACGGCGATACATAGGGCGCGTGGTAGTAGTCGGCGTTCGCGAAGGCCCGCCACGTCGAGTAGACGATGAACGCGAGCAGCCCGGCGGCGGTGCAGGCGGGCGCCAGCCACCAGCGGTCGGTCCGCAGATGGCGGGCGGGAATGGCGGCACGCGAGGCGGCATGCACGCCGGTCGCGCCCGCTTGCGGTGAGGGTTCGATGCCAGTGGCCAACGTCGGTCTCCGTGAAGGGCGCTCCGGGAGATCGCTCCGTGAGCGCTGCTCTGCGGGCGATGCTCCGTCGGGGCGGGATCGGGGTACGGGAACGGGGTAGGGATGTGAGTGGGGCGAGGACACCCCTTAAGGGCTCTCCCTAAGGGCTCTCCTCCAGGGGCCTCCTCCTAAGGCGCGTGCCGGTCCTTGGCGCCGAGTCCCTCGTCCTCGGCGTCGGTCCACAGCGCGGAGTCGTAGGGGGCGTCGGAGACCGGCACCATCTCGTCGTCGGCGGTGCCGGGGCGGGCCGGCTGCGCGCCCGTGGCGCTCTCCTTCAACAGGCCGAGGCTCTCGCGCAGATGGTTCGTGTCGCTGAGCACCCGGCGCATGTCCAGACCGGTCCCGACCTGCTTCTCCAGCCGCGATACGGACCGGACCAGCTCCGTCAGGTTGCTTTCAACCGCCGTCATCTCGTCCTTAAGGGACATAACGTGCCCTCACCTCCGAAGGTGTGGTGGGCGATCTCATGCGCCCGCGAGTGTCGCGCGTCACAGTAGGCGTTGGGAAGGGGTCCGGCGCGATTACGACTCGAACCGGTGCGTTTCGGCAAACATGCGCCGCGGCGGGGGTCGAACGGAGATGCGGAGTCGGCGCGTACGGGCCGTCCGCGCGCCGCCGTTGGGGCGGCGTTTCACCGGCGCACGGGGCCCGGCACTGGGCCGCCCGGGTGACCTTCCCGGGGCGGTCGACGTGTCGTGTGGCCGCGTCGCGACCGGTCGCCTTCAGTGGGGGAGCCATAGATGTGATGAGCCGCAAAGTCGGCCGGACGTGTTGGCGCGGCGCGGGCGAGCCTCGGAGGTAACTGCCATGACCGACCAAGTCAGCTCAGCGTGCCGCAGGCGCCGCTGTGCCGCGCTGATCGCGGCGGGGGTGCTGCTTCCGCTGCCCGTCCTGGCCGGATGCAGTGGCGAGGACTCCGACGCGGCGGTCGCCTCCCAGGACATCGCCCCGGCGTCCCGGGAACGGCTGAAGGACGGCGGCACGATCCGCTGGGCCGTTGACACCATGCCCGGCACCCTCAATGCCTTCCAGGCCGACGCCGATGCCACCACCGCGCGGATCACCGGCGCGGTGCTGCCCACTCTGTTCACCCTTGACGACCGCGGCAGACCGCAGCGCAACGCCGACTACCTGGACGCCGCCGACATCACCGCCCGCGAACCGAAGCAGGTCGTCACTTACAAGATCAACCCCAAGGCGCGGTGGAGCGACGGCCGCAAGATCGGCGCGCAGGATTTCATCGCCCAGTGGAAGGCGCTGCGCGGCAAGGACAACGCGTTCTGGACGGCCCGTAACGCCGGCTACGACCGGATCGCCAAGGTCACCCAGGGGAAGCACAAACACGAGGTCAAGGTCACCTTCGGCAGGCCGTACGCCGACTGGCGGTCCCTGTTCACACCGCTGTATCCGCAGAGCGTGATGGGCGACGCCGATGCCTTCAACGACGGGACCCGCGAGCGGCTGGGGGTGGCGGCCGGCCCGTTCATGGTGGGCGAGTGGGAGAAGGACAGCGACCGCGTCACCCTGGTCCGCAACCCGAAGTGGTGGGGCGCCCGCGCCAAGCTCGACCGGATCGTCTTCACGGAGCTGCCGCGGGACAAACGGGCCGCCGCCCTGGCCGCCGGGTCCGTCGATGTCGCCGAGATCGACCAGGGGGCCGCCAAGAAGGTCGCCTCGGCCGGCCACCCGGCGGGCTCCGCACCCAAGGCCGGTACGGACGCCAAGCCCGCGGCCCCCGCCACGCTGCGCGGCTACACCGTCCGCAAGGCCCTCGAACCCGCCTACACCCAGCTCGCCCTCAACGGCAGCACCGGCCCGCTCACCGATGAGCGGGTCCGCCGCGCGGTGGCCCGCGCCATCGACCGGCAGGCGCTCGCCGACACCGTCCTCAAGCCGCTCAGCCTGCCCGCGAAGCCGCTCGGCAGCCATCTGCTGCTGGCCGGGCAGGACGGGTACGCGGACCACAGCGACGCGATCGGCGGGCAGGACACCGCCGCCGCCAAGGCGCTGCTCGCCGACGCGGGCTGGAAGCCGGGCGGGGCCACCGAGCAGGCCCGCCGGAAGCCCGGCGCGGCCGCACCCAGCGCCTCGGGCGCAGCCGTAGAGGCGTCCCCCAAGAGCGGCTCCTCGGACGGCCGCAACCCGGAGCGGCCGGGCCGGGCCGCCGCGGACGCCCGGTCCGATGCCCGGGCTCCCGGCGCCCGGCCCGCGGCCGCCGAGGCCCCGCTGTCCGCCGCGGGCGCGGTGGGCTCCGAGGTCCAGCAGTCCGCCCTGCTGCGGCAGAGCGCCGCCTTCTTCAAGGCGGAGGCCGCGGCCCGGCAGGAGGCCGACGGCGGCGCCACCGAGGCCTCCCGCCGGTACCAGCGGCGCGCGGCACGGGCGCTGGGCGACGCCGAGCGGGTCGAGACCGGGCAGGACGCCGCGACCGGTGCGGCGCACCCGCCGAGCGCCGAGCAGGCGCGCGAGGCGCGGGCCGACGAGGAGCGGGCGCACCCGGTGGCCGCCGCCCAGGTCGCCGCGGACGAGGACCCCGAGGCCAAGGGCGCGCCGCAGCGGCAGGCAAGGCCGGTGACGGCACCGGCCTTGGGCAAGAACGGCAAGCCGCTGACCCTGCGCTTCGTCCTCCCCGACGGCGCGGGTTCGGAGCAGTTGCGCACGGTGGGGGAGCACATCTCGGCGATGCTCGGCAAGATCGGCATCCAGACCTCCGTCCAGCGGGTCGCCGACGCCAGCTACTTCCAGGACCACATCGCCGCCGGCGACTACGACCTGGCGCTCTACTCCTGGCCGGGCACCGCCTACCCCGCGACCGACGCCCGCCCGATCTACGCCAAGCCCGAGCCCGCGGCCGACGGTTCCCTCGCCGTCGAGCAGAACTACACCAGGGTCGGCACCGACCACATCGACCAGCTCTTCGACCAGGCCACCTCCGAGCTGGACGAGGAGGAGGCCGGCAATCTCATGGCGCAGGCGGACGCCCGTATCTGGGCCGCCGCCGGCTCCATCCCCCTCTACCAGCGCCCGGAACTGGTGGCCACCAGGAAGTCGCTCGCCAATATCGGCGCCTTCGGTTTCGCCTCGCCCCGCTTCCAGGACATCGGCTACACGAAGTAAGGGTGGAGCCAGAGCTGACCGGGAGCTAACAAAGGGTAAGAAACCGCAGGTCAGATGGTGTGCGTACGGGCTGTGGCGGCCGAAGTCGCCGCAGCCCCGTACCATGGGGTGAGGTCGTGGCGTATGCAAGCCCGGCCGAGAGGCACACGTACCGGACCGTACGTGCCGCCACCCACGATCCGGGAGAAGCGCCGCCAGTATGCCCACCCGTCACGACATTCGTAACGTAGCCATCGTCGCCCACGTCGACCACGGCAAGACGACCCTCGTCGATGCCATGCTCAAGCAGGCCGGCGCCTTCGCCGAGCACGCTGCCGAGAAGCTCGACGACCGGATGATGGACTCGAACGACCTGGAGCGTGAGAAGGGCATCACGATCCTGGCGAAGAACACCGCCGTCAAGTACCACCCCAAGGACGGCGGGGACCCGATCACCATCAACATCATCGACACCCCCGGCCACGCCGACTTCGGTGGTGAGGTCGAGCGCGGCCTGTCGATGGTGGATGCGGTCGTCCTGCTCGTGGACGCCTCCGAGGGCCCCCTCCCGCAGACCCGTTTCGTGCTGCGCAAGGCCCTCGCGGCCCGGATGCCGGTCATCCTGTGCATCAACAAGACGGACCGCCCCGACTCCCGGATCGACGAGGTCGTCAACGAGACCTACGACCTGTTCCTGGACCTGGACGCGGACGAGGAGCAGATCGAGTTCCCGATCGTCTACGCCTGTGCCCGTGACGGCGTCGCCTCGCTGACCAAGCCGGAGGACGGCACCGTCCCGGCCGACAGCACGAACCTCGAGCCGTTCTTCAGCACCCTGCTGGCGCACGTCCCGGCCCCCGAGTACGACGAGTCGGCGCCCCTCCAGGCGCACGTCACCAACCTCGACGCGGACAACTTCCTCGGCCGTATCGCGCTGCTCCGCGTCGAGCAGGGCGAGCTGAAGAAGGGCCAGTCCGTCGCCTGGATCAAGCGCGACGGCACGGTGGCGAACGTCCGCATCAGCGAGCTGATGATGACCGAGGCGCTCACCCGCAAGCCGGCCGAGAAGGCGGGCCCCGGTGACATCTGCGCCGTCGCGGGTATCCCCGACATCATGATCGGCGAGACCCTCGCCGACCCGGAGAACCCGATCGCCCTGCCGCTCATCACGGTGGACGAGCCGGCCATCTCGATGACCATCGGCACGAACACCTCCCCGCTGGTCGGCCGCGGCGGCACGGGCAAGGGCGCGGACGCCAAGGCGGCGATAAAGGACCGCAAGGTCACCGCCCGTCAGGTCAAGGACCGCCTGGACCGCGAGCTGATCGGTAACGTCTCGCTCCGCGTCCTGGACACCGAGCGCCCCGACGCCTGGGAGGTGCAGGGCCGCGGTGAGCTGGCGCTCGCGATCCTCGTCGAGCAGATGCGCCGCGAGGGCTTCGAGATGACCATCGGCAAGCCGCAGGTCGTCACCAAGCAGGTCGACGGCAAGACCCACGAGCCCGTCGAGCGCATGACCATCGACGTGCCCGAGGAGCACATGGGCGCCGTCACGCAGCTCATGGGCACCCGCAAGGGCCGGATGGACAACATGTCCAACCACGGCTCCGGCTGGGTCCGTCTGGAGTTCGTCGTCCCCTCCCGCGGTCTGATCGGCTTCCGTACGGAGTTCCTGACGAACACCCGCGGTACGGGTATCGCCCACTCCATCCACGAGGGCCACGAGCCGTGGTTCGGCGAGCTGAAGACCCGTAACAACGGCTCCCTGGTCGCCGACCGCTCCGGCGCCGTCACCGCCTTCGCGATGACGAACCTCCAGGAGCGCGGTGTGCTGTTCACCGACCCCGGCACCGAGGTGTACGAGGGCATGATCGTCGGCGAGAACTCCCGCGCCGACGACATGGACGTGAACATCACCAAGGAGAAGAAGCTCACCAACATGCGCTCCTCCTCCGCCGACTCCTTCGAGGCGATCGTCCCGCCGCGCAAGCTCTCCCTGGAGCAGTCCCTGGAGTTCTGCCGCGACGACGAGTGCGTCGAGGTGACCCCGGAGGCCGTCCGCATCCGCAAGGTCGTCCTGGACCAGAAGGAGCGCGGCCGCAGCGCCTCGCGCGCCAAGCACGGCTGAGCCGTCGCCACCGTCCGATACGGGGCGCCCTCCTTCGGGAGGGCGCCCCGTCGGCGTTTCCCGGGCCGCCGGAATTCACACCGAATGGCCCGGCTTTTCATACCCCGCTCTTACGTTTTCCGCCACGGCATGGGGGATGATCGCAGCGCACCGCCGGTGTGCCATCCTTTCCGGCCATGACGACAGAACAACTCCGTCCCGGCCGGACGGTAATGGACAGGGCGCCGCATGCGCTGAGCAAGGTCCCGGAAGTCACCGCTTACTTCTGGATTATCAAACTGCTGACGACGGGTATGGGGGAAACCCTTTCGGATTACCTTGCCCATCTTCTCGACCCGATGGTCGCCGTCGGCGTTGCGGGGGTGTTGCTGCTGGTCACGCTGGTGGTGCAGCTTCGGATACGGCGCTATGTCGCTTGGGTCTACTGGACCGCCATCGTGCTGGTGAGCGTCTTCGGCACCATGGCCGCCGATACGGCCCACGTCGGTCTGGGAATTCCCTATCTGACGGCCACGCTGATCTTTCTCGCCCTCCTCGCCGTGATTTTCGTGCTCTGGTACGCGAGCGAGAAAACCCTGTCCATTCACGGGATTCACACCCGCCGCCGAGAATGCTTTTACTGGGCCACGGTGCTGGCCACTTTCGCGCTCGGCACCGCGGCCGGCGATATGACCGCCGGCACCCTCGGCTGGGGATATCTCGGCTCCATCGGCGGGTTCGCCGTCGCGATGGCCCTGCCGGCCCTGGGGCACCGGACGTTCGGCCTGGGCGCCGTGCCCGCCTTCTGGTGGGCCTATGTGGTGACCCGGCCGCTGGGCGCCTCCGTCGCGGACTGGATGGCCACCTCCGTCCGCCACGGCGGGCTGGGACTCGGTACCGGGCCGGTCAGCCTCTACTGGCTGATCGCGATCCTCGGCTTCGTCGGCTATGTGACGGTCACGCGCAAGGACGTCGCCTGACCCGTCGCCCGGCACCGGGAGGCACGCGCGACCTCACGGCGGCGGCTGCCGGAGGGCAGTCCGCGCGCGGGCCCAGACGGCGGACGGCTCGAAGCGGTCCGCCGTCCAGGTGGCCGAGGTCAGCCGCCCGCGGTCCCGGTACGCCCGCATGACGGCCACATGCGGCGGCCATCCGACGAACCCGTGCAGGGCCGCGCCGTCGCGCCAGACGGCGACCGCCCCGCAGTGGCGCCGGGCCGGGGCCGCCCACAGCCACACGCCGACCGCCCCCTCCAGCTCCGGCCACCCCGCGGCGAGGCGGGTGGCCGCGCGCCAGATGCCCGGCAGGTCGGCGTGCCGGGGGAAGCGGAAGTCGGTGACGCTGACCAGCACCGGGCCGGGCGGCCGGGGTACGGGGCCGGGGATCCACGACGACCTCAGCACGGTGCCGCCGCCGTCCAGGAAGGTGACCGGCCCAGGAGGGTCAGGATCCGCTCCAGCGGGCCGCCGTCGCCGTCGGCCGGCAGGGCGGGGCGGAAGGTGCTGCCCGGGGCCGTCCGGCGGCCGTCGTCCGGCACCGCCTCGGCGACGGGCAGGGCGGCCCGCAGGACGTCGGGGCCGGGCGCGTACGGCAGGTCCAGGGCCCGGCTGACGTCCCAGCCGTGGACGACGCAGTCCACCAGGTGGAAGCCGATCGCCCGGCGGGCGGGGACGGTCGGGGCGGCCGGGAGATCCGCGAGCGTGAACGGGGATCCGGGGTCCCCGACGGCGGCGAAGGCCGCGATGACCTCCCCGGCCGCGGCGGCGTGGTCGGCGACGGGGTCCGGTCCGGGCCGGGGGAGCGCCCAGTGCGCGCGGTCGGCCCCGTCGCCCCGCGCGGCGGCGGCGAAGCCGCGGTGCTGGGCGGTCATATGGGCGAGCAGATCCCCCAGGGTCCAGGCCGCGCAGGGCGTGGGGCGCGCGAGGTCGGCGGCGGTGATGCGCCGCACGGCGGTTACGGAGTCCCGGAGGGCGAGGGCGTGCAGCTCGCGCAGGACGGGGAGCGGGAGGCGCCGGGGATCGGAATTCATGGGCGGCGAAGTCGTATGCATGTGCTTACGATGTGCTCGTGCTTATGATCTGTCAACCGGTATTTTTCTGGCCATGGGTGTGGAGCGAGACGGTGCAGACGGCAATGAGGGTGCGTCCGGCGGCGGGGCCCGGTCCGGCCGGCCGGATCTCGCGGCGATGATGGTGCCGCTGGGTCGCGCCCTGATGGCGGCCGAACGGCCGGTCCTGGACGCGCATGGGCTGACCATGTGGGCCTACTCCGTACTGCTGCGGCTCGACGCGACCCCGATCCGCTCCCAGGCGGCGCTGGCCGAGGCCATCGGGGCGGACAAGACCCGGCTCATCGCCGTACTCGACGATCTGGCAGCGCGCGATCTGATCGACCGCCGCCCCGACCCCGGCGACCGCCGGGTGCGGCTGCTGTCGCTCACCCCCGGGGGGCGCCGGCTCCGCGATGCCGTACAGGCGGACATCCAGCGCGGCGAGGACGAACTGCTGGCACCGTTCCCGGCGGTGGACCGCGACGCCTTCCTGCGGGTCCTGCGGGCGCTGGCCGCCGAGGCGCCGGCTACGCCGAAGGGAAGAGCCAGCGGATGACGGAGCCGGCCAGCAGCAGGCCCGGCACGGCCAGCCACCAGCGGCTGCGTAGCCACTGCGTGGCCAGGACGAACAGCGTCAGCAGGGTGACGGCCAGCGCCAGCGCCCCGGCCAGCAGGGAGGCCGTCTCTACGGTGCCGGCCGAGGCCGCCTCGTCCCACGGGCCCTCGGGTGCCGAAACCAGGGCCACGAAGAGGATGTAACAGGTGATCAGGTTCGACGGCAGCAGTATCGCGGCGCTGCCGATCGCTCCGGCGAGGTCCCCGCGCCCCCGGTGGTGCGCGTCAACGTGACCCATGCTTCCCGTCCGCTCCCCCGTGTGCCCCCGTTCGGTTCCGCCGATCATGGTCAGCGGGAGCGGGGGCGTCAAGCCGGCCGGTGAGCCGGCCCGCGCGGGCGGCCGATGCGGGCGTCCGGTCGCGGCCGTTCGGGGGGTTTCCCGGGTTTTCGGAGCGCGTGAGGTCAGCGCTGGGTGAATTATGCCCCCTTTTGCGCTCTTATATGGCCAAAGCGTGTTGGGAAACCTGAGGAGGCAGCACCCCATGCGTGGAGCCACGCGCGCGAAGTGGGCCGTATGCGCCGTCGCCGTCGCCCTCGCGGCCACGGCCTGTGGGGGCGGGGGCGGCGGCGGCTCGGAAAGTGCCGGGGTGGTCAGCTCGTCCTGGGGGGATCCGCAAAATCCGCTGGAGCCCGCGAACACCAATGAGGTGCAGGGCGGCAAGGTCATGGAGATGGTCTTCCGGGGGCTCAAGCGCTACAACCCCAAGACCGGTGCCGCCGAGAACGTCATCGCGGACTCGATCGAGACGACGGACTCGCAGAATTTCACCGTGAAGCTGAAGGGCGGCTGGACCTTCAGCAATGGCGAGCCGGTCACCGCCAAGTCCTTTGTGGACGCCTGGAATTACGGTGCGCTGCTCAGCAACAAGCAGAAGAACGCCTCGTTCTTCCAGTACATCGACGGCTTCGACAAGGTGCATCCGAGCAGCGGCACCCCGACGGCCAAGACGTTGTCCGGGCTGGTGGTGAAGGACGACAAGACCTTCACCGTCAAGCTGAACCAGAAGTTCTCCAGCTGGCCCGACACCCTCGGCTACACGGCCTTCATGCCGCTGCCGGCGGCGTTCTACAAGGATCACGACGCCTGGCTGAAGAAGCCGGTCGGCAACGGCCCCTACACGGTGGACTCGTACACCAAGGGCTCCGCGCTGAAGTTGCGCAAGTGGGACAAGTACCCGGGCTCGGACCCCGCGCAGAACGGCGGTATCGACCTGCGCGTCTACACCGACAACAACACCGCGTACACCGATCTCCAGGCGGGCAATCTGGACCTCGTCGACGATGTGCCGGCCGCGCAGCTCAAGAACGTCAAGCGGGATCTCGGGAACCGCTACATCAATCAGCCGGCCGGAATCATTCAGACCCTCACCTTCCCCATGTACGACAAGGACTGGGGCGGCGAGGGCGAGAAGGCGAAGCTGCGGCAGGGCATCTCGATGGCCATCGACCGCGACCAGATCACCAAGGAGATCTTCCAGAAGACCCGGACGCCCGCCACGGACTGGACCTCGCCCGTGCTGGGGGAGAAGGGCGGATTCAAGGGGGGCCTGTGCGGGCCCGCCTGTGAATTCGACGCGGCCAAGGCGAAGCAGCTGATCGCAGAGGGCGGCGGGCTGCCCGGCGGGAAGATGACGCTCGCCTACAACGCGGACACCGGGTCGCACAAGGACTGGATCGACGCGATCTGCAACAGCATCAACAACGCGCTGGGCAGCGACAAGGCGTGCGTCGGCGCACCGGTCGGCACCTTCGCGGACTTCCGCAACAAGATCTCGGCGAAGCAGATGACCGGGCCGTTCCGGGCCGGCTGGCAGATGGACTATCCGCTGATCCAGAACTTCCTGCAGCCGCTGTACTACACGAATGCGGCGTCCAACGACGGAAAGTTCAGCAACGCCGACTTCGACAATCTGGTCGACGAGGCGAACGCGCAGACCGACACCGGCAAGGCGGTCGCGAAATTCCAGGACGCGGAGCGGATCCTGGCCGAGCAGATGCCGGCCATCCCGCTGTGGTACCAGAACGGCAGCGCCGGCTATTCCGAACGGATCAGCAATGTGTCGCTGAATCCGTTCAGCGTGCCGGTCTACAACGAGATCAAGGTGGTGTGAGGCCCACCGGGCCCCGCTCATGGGACGCTATGTGATCCGGCGGCTGCTCCAGATGATCCCGGTGTTCATCGGCAGCACGTTCCTGATCTTCTTCATGGTGTACGCGCTCGGTGACCCCGTTGCCGCACTGTTCGGCGACCGGGCGCCGGACCCCGCCACCGCCGCTCAGATCCGTGCCGATCTCTATCTCGACCAGCCGCTGTGGAAGCAGTACGTGCATTACATGGGGCAGATCTTCCAGGGGAATTTCGGCACCGCCTTCAACGGCCAGTCGGTTACCGAGCTGATGGCGGACGCCTTTCCCGTCACGCTGCGGCTGACGCTCGTCGCCATCGTCATCGAGATGATCGCGGGTGTGGTGCTGGGAGTGTTCAGCGGGCTGCGGCGCGGCCGGAGCGTGGACACCTCGGTGCTGCTGCTCACCCTCGTCGTGGTGTCCATCCCCACCTTCGTCAGCGGCTATGTGATGCAGTTTCTGTTCGGCGTGCAGTGGGGATGGGCGGCGCCGACCGTCTCCACCGAGGCGCCGCTCAATGAACTCCTGCTGCCGGGGCTGGTGCTGGCGCTGGTGTCGCTCGCGTATGTCACCCGGCTGACCCGTACGTCGATCGCGGAGAACGCCCGCGCGGACTATGTCCGTACGGCCGTCGCCAAAGGGCTGCCCGGACACCGGGTCATCACCCGTCATCTGCTGCGCAATTCGCTGATCCCCGTCGTCACCTTCATCGGCACGGACATCGGTGCGCTGATGGGCGGCGCCATCGTCACCGAGCGCATCTTCAATATCCACGGCGTGGGATTCCAGCTCTATCAGGGAATTCTGCGGCAGAATTCGCCGACCGTGGTGGGCTTCGTCACGATTTTGGTGCTGGTCTTCCTGGTCGCGAATCTGCTGGTCGATCTGCTGTACGCCGTCCTCGACCCGAGGATCCGTTATGCCTGAGCCCTACGAGCCATATGGGGCCTATGTGTCGAAGGAAGCCATCGGCCACGGTGACGGCGGCCCCGCCGCGCTGGCCATCGGTGAGGCCGAGTCGCTGGAGCGGGTCCCGGGGGCCGGCCCGCCGGGGGGTGTGCCCACGGGCAAACCGCGCAGCCTGTGGAGCGACGCCTGGCACGATCTGCGCCGCAACCCCGTCTTCGTGGTTTCCGCGCTGGTCATCGTCTTCCTGGTGATCATCGCGATCTGGCCGCAGCTGATCGCCACCCAGAACCCCTACCGCGGCGATCTGGCCAGGGCGCAGGAGGGCGCCCGGCCCGGCCACCCCTTCGGCTTCGACACCCAGGGCCGGGACGTCTACACCCGGGTGGTCTACGGCGCCCGCGCCTCCATCACCGTCGGCGTCTGCGCCACCGCGGGCGCCGCCCTGCTGGGCAGCCTGCTGGGCGGGCTGGCCGGGTTCTTCGGCCGCTGGTGGGACACCCTGCTCTCACGCCTCGCGGACATCTTCTTCGGCATCCCGGTGATCCTCGGAGGCCTGGTCTTCCTCTCCGTCATCACCAGCAGCACCGTCTGGCCGGTGGTCGGCTTCATCGTGCTGCTGGGCTGGCCGCAGATCTCCCGTATCGCCCGCGGCGCCGTGGTCACCGCCAAACAGAACGACTACGTCCAGGCGGCCAGGGCGCTGGGCGCCGGCAACGGGCGGCTGCTGCTGCGGCATATCGCCCCGAACGCCGTCGCGCCGGTCATCGTCGTCGCCACCATCGCGCTGGGCACCTACATCGCCCTGGAGGCGACCCTGTCCTACCTGGGCGCCGGCCTGAAGCCGCCGACGGTCTCCTGGGGCATCGACATCTCCGCGGCCTCGACCTACATCCGCAATGCGCCGCACATGCTGCTGTGGCCCGCGGGCGCGCTGAGCATCACGGTGCTGGCGTTCATCATGCTCGGCGACGCGGTGCGCGACGCCCTCGACCCCAAGCTGCGCTGAGGAGCGGGCGGATGACCAACCCGAGCGATGACCCGGCCCCGCCGGACGACGCGGCGCCGACGGCGGACGGTGACGTCCTGCTCGACGTACGCGATCTGCGGGTGGAGTTCCGCACCCGGGACGGCGTCGCCCAGGCCGTCAACGGCGTGAGCTACCGCGTGGCGGCGGGGCAGACGCTGGCGGTGCTGGGGGAGTCCGGCTCCGGCAAGTCCGTCACCGCGCAGGCCGTGATGGGCATTCTCGACTCCCCGCCGGGGTTCGTGACCGGCGGCGAGGTCGTCTTCCAGGGGCGCGATCTGCTCCGGCTGAACAAGGAGGAGCGCCGCAGGGTCCGCGGCGCGAAGATGGCGATGATCTTCCAGGACGCGCTGTCCTCCCTGAACCCGGTCCTGAGCGTCGGGGTGCAACTGGGGGAGATGTTCCGGGTCCATGAGGGACTGTCCCGCAAGGAGGCCCGGGAGAAGGCCGTCGGGCTGATGGAGCGGGTGGGGATCCCCGCGGCGAGGGAGCGGGTGGGGGACTATCCGCACCAGTTCTCCGGCGGGATGCGCCAGCGCATCATGATCGCGATGGCGCTGGCGCTCGCCCCCGAACTGATCATCGCCGACGAGCCGACCACGGCCCTCGACGTCACCGTCCAGGCGCAGGTCATGGATCTGCTCGCGGAGCTGCGGCGCGAGTACCGCATGGGGCTCATCCTGATCACCCACGACCTGGGCGTGGTCGCGGATGTCGCCGACACCATCGCGGTGATGTACGCGGGACGGATCGTCGAGACCGCGCCCGTCCACCAGCTCTACAAGGCGCCCGCGCACCCCTACACCCGAGGCCTGCTGGAATCCATCCCGCGCCTGGACCGCAAGGGCCGCGAGCTGTACGCGATCAAGGGCCTGCCGCCCAACCTCACCGCCATCCCACCGGGCTGCCCCTTCAACCCGCGCTGCCCGCTCGCCCAGGACGTCTGCCTGACGGACCGTCCGCCGCTCTACGACGTGGGCCCCGGCCGGGCCAGCGCCTGCCACTTCTGGAAGGAGACGCTCGATGGCGCACGGTGACGGACCCCAGGCGCGGGCGGCGCTCGGCGAGCCGATCCTGGAGATCCGCGACCTGGTCAAGCACTACCCGCTCACCCAGGGCGTGCTCATCAAGAAGCAGATCGGCGCGGTGAAGGCCGTCGACGGGGTCACGTTCGACCTGCGCAAGGGCGAGACGCTCGGCATCGTCGGCGAATCGGGCTGCGGGAAGTCCACGCTCGCCAAGATGCTGGTGGGGCTGGAGCGTCCGACGTCCGGTCAGATCCGCTACCAGGGGCAGGACATCACCACGCTGTCCGGGCGCGCGATGAAGGCCGTACGGCGCAACATCCAGATGGTCTTCCAGGACCCCTACACCTCCCTGAACCCGCGGATGACGGTCGGCGACATCGTCGGCGAGCCGTATGAGATCCACCCCGAGGTGGCCCCCAAGGGAGACCGCCGCAAGAAGGTCCAGGAACTGCTGGATGTGGTGGGGCTCAACCCGGAGTACATCAACCGCTATCCGCATCAGTTCTCCGGCGGGCAGCGGCAGCGCATCGGCATCGCACGGGGCCTGGCGCTGCGGCCGGAGATCATCGTCGCCGATGAGCCGGTCTCCGCGCTGGATGTCTCCGTCCAGGCCCAAGTGGTCAATCTGCTGGACCAGTTGCAGGACGAGTTCGACCTCTCCTACGTCTTCATCGCACACGATCTGTCGGTCGTCCGGCACATCTCCGACCGGGTCGCGGTGATGTATCTGGGCCGCCTCGCCGAGACCGGCACCGACGAGCAGATCTACGAGCATCCCACGCACCCGTACACCCAGGCGCTGCTGTCCGCCGTGCCCGTGCCGGACCCGGACGCCCGCGAGCGCCGCGAACGCATCCTGCTGGCCGGTGACGTCCCCTCGCCCGCGAATCCGCCGTCCGGCTGCCGCTTCCGCACGCGGTGCTGGAAGGCGCAGCCGCTGTGCGCGGAGGTCGTCCCGCCGCTGGAGGTGCCCGCGGAGTTCCGGGACGCCGAGGGCCCGGCCAAGCACGCATCGGCCTGCCACTTCGCGGAGGAACGGCACGTCGTGCCGAGCGAATGACGCCGTGGGGGGGGGGGGGCCGGGGGGGGGGGGGCCCCCCCCCCCCGGGGGGGGGGGGCGGGCGTTGCCGGCCCCCCCCGGACAACCCCGCCCGCCCGGCCCGCCCCCCCCCCCCCCCCCCAGGGGCCCCC
>NZ_JBIWOD010000033.1:0-48582 GCF_044767545.1 Streptomyces sp. NPDC101227
CGCGCGTCCTCCTCCGGAGGAACGACGCACGACCCTACGGGTCGTAAAGACGCAACCCCCTCCGGGGGTTAAACAATTCCTCCGGAATTGTTTTGTGAATTCCTCCGGAATTCACCGCGAATAGTTTTCGCTGGGTTCTGCTTGATTTGGCGGGTGCAGGTAAGTCCTGGTGATGCTTCAAGATGGCTAACTGCTGGGAGGGGTGGCGGTGTGTTCATTTCTGATGGGGACTGGAGCAAAAGGTGACGGGCTGACAGGTTCTGACATTCCATCATCAGGTTTTCCCAGGGTACCCGCATCACGGGAACTCGCATGTCCGACTCTACCAGCAACCACCCTTTCGAATCGACCTTGCACAACCTGCTGCATCACTCCGTGATGCAGGGGTAGAGTCTGTGAAACCACGGCACCACCCCCGGGGCCGGCGGCCCCGGGAATTCCTCATGAGGAAGGGGTCAACCAATGCCGGAAGAAAAGGTCATCGAATCCCACCCTCGGTCATCCGGAGACGCCTTGAGCTTCGAAATGGGCTTTGCGGTGCAGGAGGAAATCCATCGTGAGGTATTCGGGCTGACGGTGGAGCAGATCAATGAGCGTCTGGCGGCCGCGGGCGGACTGGCGGGCCCCGAGGACGAGCCAGGACCGCTCAGCACGGAGGAGCGACTGGCGGCAGTCCGGCGGAACGAACTGGGGCGCATCGCGGCCCTGATGGCCGGCGCGGGGTGGCAGACCTACTCCCCCGATGGTGACCCCTCGGTGCCCCGCTGGCACCAGGAGCGGCTGGCGCATTGGGAGCGTGAGACGGGTGAAGCGGGGCCGGCCCCGGAGCTGATCCGGTACCGGGTCGTGGCGCAGCGGACTGATCCGGCGCACCCTGGCGCTGTTGTGACGGCCAGCTACGTCTGCGGTCGGTCGGTCGAGGATGGCGTTGGCAAGGTGCGGCGGGTGTTGGAGCGGCCGGATGGCTTGTACGGGGACTGCGGCGTGTACCGGGTGGTGCAGGTGACCGAGGAGAGCCTGTCCGTTGAGATGCGTCAGCAGGAGGAGGCGCGCCGGCGGTACCTCATCACCATCCTGGAGGCTGCCCTCGCCGCTGTGCGCGGCCGTGAGCCGGACGCCCCGGATGGGGAGTTGCTGAGTGTCTGGGGATTTGCTGAGTGGCCTGGATGACTTCTTCACTCGCGCCGTGGTCTTCCCTGACCCGCTGGGCGGTGGTGTCCGGCCCCGGCCTTACCAGGCCACGTTCGGCTGGACTGGCGAGCCGCCCGGGATTCGGCATGCCAGCGACCCTGGCCGGGCCCTGGCCGAGTTCCTCCTGGCCTACCTCGACCACCACGGCCTGGGTCTAGGGGAGGTCAGCCGGTGATCTGGAGCAGCGAGGATCTCGCCCGGGAGGTGGTGCGGCGGCAGGCCGCGGGAATGCCGGCGGCGCGGGTGGCCAAGGCGGTTGCCCAGGCGGCTGTGCGGGAGCGGGAGACGGCCGAGGAGTTGCGGTCTCCTGGGCCGGTGGAGCGTGGTCTGGTTGTGTCGGATCTGGAGGAGCTCGCCGGGATGTGGGCGGCGCGGCATGTGGAGTGGCGGCGTGTGCAGGTGCTGATGGAGGCGTCGGGCTGGGCGGTGTACGAGCCGGAGCTGGACAGTGTCGGGTCGGCGTGGGCGGCGGAGCGGGTGGCTCGGCGGGTGCAGGCGATTGTCGCGCATGCCGCGCGTCTGGAGCGGCGGCGTGAGGCCGTGGACGAGGTGCGGATGGGGGTCTGGTTGCCGGCGGGTGCGGGCCGGTTGCTGCGGCAGGCCGCGGCCCGTGCGGGGCTGACGCCACAGGAGGTGCTCGCGCAGCTGGCGGCGCGGCGGGTGGTCGACGAAGGCGGTGCGGTGTCCGTCGAGGCGTTTGTGCCGTCGCTCTGATCTTCGTGGAATTGCGGATTCGTTGAATTGCTGGATTGTGGAAATGGAGGAGTCAGGAAATGGGAAGCAAGATGGGTGAGATTCCGCTTTTCCCGCATCAGGTGGAGTGTGTGGATGCGATTATCCGGGGTCTTTCGGGGCCGGTGGACGGGGTTCTGCCTGCCCGGGGGCTACGGGGGCAGGTGGTGTCGGCGACTGGGTCGGGCAAGACGATCTCGGCGGCGACGGCGGCGTTGCGGATGGTGCCGCGGGGGCTGGTGGGGGTGTTGGTGCCGACGCTGGATCTGCTGACGCAGACGGTGGAGGCGTGGCGGGCGGTGGGGCACAGGGGTCCTGCGGTGGCGGTGTGTTCGTTGGGGGCTGACCCGCTGCTGGAGGCGTTGGATGTGCGGTGCACGACGAATCCGACGCAGCTGGCGTTGTGGGCCGGGAGCGGGCCGATGGTGGTGTTCGCCACGTATGCGTCGCTGGTGCCGCAGGGCCTGGAGGACGACCAGGACGCCGCTCAGGCCGGCGACGAGGAAGGCGTCGGCACCGAGGGGCGGTCGGGGGCGCCGGGGGTGCTGGAGCAGGCGCTGCGCGGCTCGTATGGTCAGAAGATGGGTGCTTTTGACCTGGTGGTGGTGGATGAGGCGCACCGGACAAGTGGTGCAATTGGTAAGGCATGGGCGGCAGTTCACGACCAGGAGCGCATCCCCGCGGCGCGGCGGCTGTATATGACGGCCACACCACGGCTGTGGGCGCCCGCAACGGCACCCGCCGGGGCGTCTGGGGTATCGGGCGGGGAGGGTGCTCGCAGCGGCTCTGAAGGCGATTCAGAGGCGTTGGGTGGGCGGTTGGTGGCGTCGATGGATGATCTTGATTTGTACGGGCCCGTGCTCCACGAGTTCGGGCTGATGGAGGCGGTGGAACGCGGCGTCCTTGCCTCGTTCGAGGTGGATGTGCTGGAGATCCGCGACCCCGAGGCCCCGGGCGAGGATGCTGCCCCGGAGGAGGTGCGGGGCCGACGGCTTGCCGCCTTGCAGGCAGCGCTGCTCAGGCACGCAGACACCACCGGGGCGCGGAACCTGATGACGTTCCACTGGCGCACGCTCGAGGCGATGGCGTTCGCGCGTGCGTTGCCGGAGACAGCCGCGGAACTGCACGAGACCGGCCCGGCGGTGTATCCGAAGCGGGTGGGGGCGGAGTGGCTGTGCGGGGAGCACTCGGCGGCGCACCGGCGGGTGGTGCTGGACCGGTTCGCCAACGGCCTGGACGCCGAAGGCTGGGTTACCGACCTGGGGATCCTGGCGTCCTGCCAGGTGCTGGGCGAAGGGGTCGACATCCGCGGCAAGCGCGGCGTTGATGGCGTCGTGTTCGCCGACACCCGTAGTTCGCCGGTGCAGATCGTGCAGATCACCGGCCGCGGGCTGCGCCAGGCGCCGGGTGAGGGGAAGGTGGCGCGGCTGGTCGTGCCGGTCTTCCTGCAGGCCGGGGAGGACCCCGAAGACATGATGGCCTCCGCCTCCTACCGGCCCCTGGTGGCCGTTTTGCAGGGGCTGCGTGCACACGATTCCCGGCTCATCGAGCGCATGGTCCTGCGCACCGCCACATCCCGCGGCAAGGCCACCTCGGTGGTGGCCCTGGATCCCGGGCGTGAGGAGGACGAAGAGGGGCAGCCCGAGGGGGGGCAGCCGGCCGGCGGCGACGGCGACGTCGGCGGCGACGTCGAGGGGGGTGAGGGGCAGGGCGTCGAGGAGCAGGGCGAGGCCGTGGCCGCCGTCGGTGACGATCGGCGGCCCGCCGGCGGCACGGACGAGGAGGACCAGGAGGGAGGCGAGGACGGGCGCGGGGTTGTGCCGTTGCTGCGGTTCTCCCTGCCGCGCAACCCCCACGTCATCGCCGCCTTCCTGCGCACCCGGGTGCTGCGGCCGGACAGTGAGGTGTGGCTGTCCGGCCTCAACGCCCTACGCAGGTGGGTGGAGGCCGAAGGTCATGCCCAGGTGCCGATGGACACCGTCGTGCCGATCGGCACAACCGAAAGCAACGGCGACGGCGGCAACGGCGGCACCTACGCGCTGGGAGCATGGGTCAGCGAACAGCGCCGTGCCTTCCGCGCCGGGACGCTCAAGGCCTGGCGGGCAGAGTTGCTGGACGAGCTGGGCATGGTCTGGTCGGTCGCCGACGCCCGCTTCTACAAAAACCTCGCCACCGCCCGGAACTACTTCGCCGTGCACCGGACTCTGGCCGCGCCGAAGGACGCGGTGATCGACGGGGTCGCGGTGGGCCAGTGGCTGGCGAATCTCCGGAAGACCGGCGGGCTGGGCAAAGACATCGAACGCGCGGCCCAGCGGCGCCAGGCGCTGGAGCGGATCGACCCGTACTGGAACCCGCCGTGGCCGGTCGCTTGGCAGCAACGCTACGCCGCACTCGCCGCGGTCCTGGCCGACGGCGCAACGCTCGCGGAGATCCTTCCTGGCGTGACCGTTGGCGGTCAGGACATCGGCGCCTGGCTGCACACACAGCGGCAGGGGTGGGAGCAGCTGAGCGACGGACAGCGCGAGCGCCTGGCCGAACTCGGCGCCGAACCGCTGCCCACCACCGAGGTGCAGGCCCCGGCCAAGACCGTGAAGGTCAGGAAGGCCGGCTCCGCAGCCTTCGAACGAGGTATTGCGGCGCTGGCCCAATACATCGCCCGCGAGGGCCATCACCGCGTGCCCAGGGCTCACGCAGAGGAGATCACGGTCGAGGGCGAGGCAGAACCAGTGTCTGTGAGGCTGGGGGTCTTCATGAGCAACACCAAGAGCCGCCGCAACAAGCTCAGCGAGGCCCAGCGGGTAGTGCTCGCCGAACTCGGACTGGAATGGGCGGCATAGCGGACACCAGAACGGATGCGGCGGCGGCCCCGGTGCGGATGGTGCACCAGGGCCGCTGCTGTGTGCGCGGGGGACGCTACAACCTCCCAACGATGAAGCACCCAGAACGCAACGCAAGGTACCTATCCGCGTCACTGTTCGGGGCCGCGTGCGGGCGCCAGATCACGGTGAGGAACCCAGGCCGCCCACGGATCGGTGCGCCGCAGCCTTGGCCGCGCATGACCGGAGTGAGTACTTCTACGGATGGCCGGCCAACACCAGGACCAGCAGGATGACTCCATGAGTGAACACGACGGTCGCCCCGCTGCTGGAGCCCAACCCGCCCGCGACCACCGGAGGGCGGAGACGGTGATGAAGACCATCCTCGTCGTGGCAGCTCTCACGGGTGCGATCGTGTTGCTCCCCATGATTTTCGTCATCGCCGTATTCGCCATGGGCAACTGACCGCATCCGTCCAGAGGACGTCGGCGTCGTCCTACCGGCCCCGGAGCAGCGCTAGGACGACGATCCGCCCGCCACGCCCCAGCCACTCAGAAAGTCGGCCAGGGCGCGGCGCTGTTCTTCCTCGCGGGCAAGCTGCCGGGCGAGCACCTGGCGGTCGACGTACGGGGCGACGGCGGCAAGGACCAGGCGCTGCAGCTCCTCCGGTTCGAG
Organism: Streptomyces sp. NPDC101227; assembly: GCF_044767545.1. Taxonomy (NCBI): domain Bacteria; kingdom Bacillati; phylum Actinomycetota; class Actinomycetes; order Kitasatosporales; family Streptomycetaceae; genus Streptomyces; species Streptomyces sp. NPDC101227. The sequence continues at coordinate 5,415 of NZ_JBIWOD010000033.1, forward strand.
GGCCTCTACCTCCCACTGGACAGGGCGCTGGGATACGGGCGATGTCGCGTCATGTTTCGGTAGTACCGTCGGGCACGACGTACCCCCAGGGCGCAAACAGCGTCAACCGAGGGCGCTTTGGGATCGGACAGGAGCCACTCGACTCAAACGGGCACAGGTATGGAGTCTCCTGTCGCACAGCCCGCATTGAACACCCTCACCTCAGCAGTCGCAGGCCGACTCGCCCCTCGAAGCACCACCAAACAACCCAACCGAGACAACACGCTCTTTGAGCTTGTCGTTTAACCGAAGGCGTTCGGCGGGGACGCGGCAACGGTGACCTGGGCGGTCCAGGACCCGGGTTCCCAGGGCGGATCCCAGGTCACGTCGACGCGTAGTTCGTGAAAGTCGTACGCGAGTCCCACGACCATGGCCGCCGCGGCGGCCCGTGCCTCGGCTGGGCCGGCGTTGACCGGAATGTCGGTGAGGAGCCCACAGTGCATCCCACCTTCCACGGTGAGAACACTGTGGCGCCAGCCTTCCGGCGTCGCGAGCAGGACGATGCCCTTCGGCATGCCGAAGGGAGGTCGGCTCTTCTCCCGCTTTCGTCTCACCCCTCGTCGGCTTCCTGACGGTTCAGGCAGGCGGGGCTTCAGGTGCCGCGGCGGGGCTTGGTGCCGACTTTGTGGTGGGCGGGACGGCTGAACGCCTCACCGGCGGCGAGGACCCGCCCGACACCCTGCCCACCGTCCGCTTCGCCTCCATCACCACCCCAACCCGGCGGCACGAGCTCTAGTTACAGGCGCCGTGCTCGCGGGCCCGGTTTCCCGCGCTATCAGGTCGACGGTCGGTTCTGACTGCGGTAGGACTTCGATCTGGCCGGTGGTGTGCCGGACCGAGGCGCCGCTGTAGATGCGGGTGAGGGCCTGGATGTCGTCGGTGGTCAGTTGCCGCAGGGTCACCATGCGGCAGTCGGCTCCTTTGCGGTGGGGTACGTCTGGCTGTCTGAGGTATCGGCCCTCTATGCGCGGGCGGTCAGCGCGTCGCGCAGGATGCTGCCGTACGTCGTCATACCTGCCCAACAAGCACCCCTGCGGCAGGCTTCACGGGTTACGGAACCGCCGGAGCGGCTTCTGTGAGCCGGTCCAGCCGCGGCTGGCGATTGACGCGGGTTGGCGGTCCGGACCCCCGTCACCCAAGGCACGCGAGACTGCGGGCATACATTGCCATCATGCAAACCGTAGTGATCAATTCCCAAGGGACCTTCCAGTTGGAGCAGCGTCCAGAGCCGGTTGCGGGGCCGGGGGCCGTGGTGGTCCGGGTGCGGGCCGCTGGACTCAACGCCGCTGACTTACAGCAGGCACGGGGGGATTACCCGGCGCCAACGGGATGGCCATCGGACGTTCCCGGCTTGGAGGTCGCAGGCGAGGTTGAGCGGGTCGAACCCGGCGTCATAGGGGTTGGGCCCGGGGACCGGGTGATGGCACTGGTCGGCGGCGGCGGCCACGCCGAGCGGATCACGGTTCCCGCCGATCTTCTACTGCCCGTGCCAGAGGGCCTGCCATGGGAGGAGGCTGCCGGTTTCCCGGAGGCGTTCAGCACCGCCTGGGACGCCCTGGTCACCCAGGCCGGGGTCCGCGCCGGCGACCGGGTACTTGTCAGTGGCGCGGCGGGCGGGGTGGGCACGGCCATGGTGCAGGTCGCCACGATCTCCGGGGCGCACACCGTGGCCAGCGTGCGTCGGCCCGAACTCCATAACCATGTGAAGGCACTCGCCCCGGATGGCCGGGTGGACGTCGTGACTCCCGGCCAGGAAGCCGCGCACGCGCCCTACGACGTGATCGTGGAGCTGGTCGGCGGCGAGGACTGCCTGCAGCGGGTCGCTCTGCTCCGCAGCCGGGGCAAAGTCCTCGTCGTCGGAGTCCAGGCCGGCACCACGGCGCCGCTGCGGATGTTCGATCTGATGCTCGCGCGTGCCCAATTGATCGGCACCACCATCCGCGGGCGCTCACACGCCGAGAAGGTGCTCCTCGCCGCCACCGTGCGGACGTCCGTGGTGCCCCTGCTGGCGCAGGGGCGGTTACGGGTACCCGTCGACGCGGCCTTCCCGGTCGACAGATTCGCTGACGCCTACGCCCGCCTGGCAGGCCCGGGCAAGTTCGGCAAGGTCGTCCTGCTGCCCTGACGATCTCACTTCATCTCCGGCCGCCGCGGCGGTGAGCCAGTCGGCAGCTTCGGCGTCGGTCATGACCAGCGCCTGCGTCAGGTGGGCGGCGGCGTGCTGGTGAGCGCGGACAACGGTGGAGTCGACCGCGACGACCCGGTCGAGGTCGCCTTCGGTGTCGGCTCAGGCGAGCAGAGCGGTGAAGACCTTCTCCCCGGTGCCGTCGGCGGCCCACTCCCGCAGCCGGTTGTGGACGCCTTCCCAGGACCCGAAGTGCTCAGGCAGGTCTATCCACGGTGTGCCGGTGCGGTACTTGAACGCGATCGCGTCGATCACCTGCCGGTGATCACGCCATCGCCCTCCCCCCTCGGAGTCCGGTCCGGCAGCAACGGCTCGATCCTCGCCCACTGGGCGTCAGCCAACGACACACATCAACCAATGATCAGATGATCCGAAGGGGACGTCCTGGGCCCCTCAGCCGGTGAGTTGCTGTACCAGCTCGATGGCCGCGGAAGCCACCAGCTCCAGAGGCTCTCCGAGCTCGTGGGCGTCCAGGTTCCGCAGAGGAAGCGTGTGTCGCAGCGTCAAATAGTCGGAGGCGATGACGGCTCCGCCAACTGCGGTGGTCTCCGCCAGTTGCTCGAGCACCTGCGCGAGGTCAACTCCCTTGGCCAAGAAACACGGCGCTTTGACGGAAGCCCACTCCTCCTCGCCCACGGCCTCCCGGGTCACAATGACGATCTGGGTCTCCCCGTCCTTCACGTCGACGTCGATCTGGATCTCGTCGACGCCCTCCGAGATGGTCCGGTAGGTCTGCTTGATGTATACGACAACGTCTTCCCAGGCTGCCATGTGGTCCCTTCCTCCATCTGACGGGAAGATCAAGCTAGCCAAATGCAGCCGCTGAGAGGTCCGGATCCGTACACCGGACTCGAGGTCGCGCAGGGTCACCATGCGGCGCCCAGCTCCTTTGCGGTGGGTACGTCTGGCTGTCTCAGGTGCCCACCCTCTGTGCACGGGCGGTCAGCGCGTCGCACAGGATGCTGTCGGGCGTACGCGCCATGCGCACCAGTTCCCGGATCACTTCAGCCTTGTCCCAGCGGATGCCGGTCTGCTTCCTCAGCTCCAGGATCCATCGCTCGATCTCCAGGGACTCGCTCGGGTCGAAACGGACTGTCGTCGGGATGGCGCCGTCTGCTCACGCCGCGGCACACGACGCCGCAGGCCCGGCAAATTGCACGGGGACAAGGGATACGACTACCGGCATCTGCGGCAGTGGCAGTGGCAGCACGACGGAGCGCCGATGCAGCTGCACCCCGGGGACATCGGCTGGAACTACCAGTTCGGAACGGCCGAGACGGCCGCGGTGGTCCAGACCCCGTCCCGGCACAGGCAGCCCGGCCAAGCATCGCCACCTACCAACAATCACTGAGCATGAGCAACGCGCAGCGAAGATGACACAACCTGATCTCCCCACCCGCAAACTGACAAACCCGCAGATCGCCACCCAACCCAAGAACCCCACCCACGACCATCACGACCACAGGGCACACCACCACAGCCTGACCACAGCCACACACCAAACTGATCAGCCCAGGCCAGACCAACAACCACCGATCACCAAAACCCCGCATGGACGGCAGTACTCGCCGACCTCGGGCCTCGCCATGAACTTCCTCCCGCTGGAGCCGGTGCGGTACGTGCGACCGACCGACGATCTCATTACCCCCGTGGCGAGTTTCTCCAACCGCGACCGGCGGGAGAAATGGTTTTCGGCTTCGCGGACACCAGGCGGCGGTAGCAAATGAGGGCACAGGCGATGGCGGTGAAGGCCAGGAAGTGTTCGGCCTTGCGCTCGTAGCGGCGGTGGAGTCGTCGGCAGCGGGCGAGCCAGGCCATGGTGTGTTCGATGGTCCAGCGATGACAACCCAGTCGCTGGGAAGTCTCCCACGCGGTGGTTGATCAACGCGGGGTCAGCGAGTCCAGGAGTTCACGACCGTGCTGCCACGAGCCCAGGCCGCTGGCGGAGTTGATGTGGCCGCATGCGCCCGCCAGGTTCCATCGTGCCTGCCACCGCGCCGCGAAGCCGGCGGCTGCCTCGGGGGTGCAGTACGGGTCGTTGGCGCTGCCCACCACCAGGGCCGGGCACAGCAACGGTTGCGCCGACACTTCGGTGAACGTCGCGGCCGCCTGGCGTGGGAACGCCGGCCCGCCGGGGTCGGGCGGCGCGACCAGGAACGCGCCGCCTGTCGGGCTTGAGGGGCTCTTGTTCAGCCAGGCGGATGCCGCCCAGCAGCCCAGGCTGTGGGCTACCAGCACAACAGGGCCTTCCTGCCGGGAAGCTTCGTCGTATGCCTCCTGGACAGCGTCGACCCAGTCTTCGAGGTCAGGGGTGCACCACGAGGCAGGGGAGATCCTCACCGCCGAGGTGCCCCACTGCCGCTCCCACGAAGTCTGCCAGTGCTGTCCGTCCGAGCCATCGATACCCGGGATGATGACGTACGCGACCACTGCCCACCACCATTTCACTCGTCTCTCCCTACGATCACGGGAGCACCCGGCGCAGATTCTGTTGGATGCATCAGGGCGGCGGCAGTGGCACAAGTGATCTCAAAGAAAATGGTGCGGACAACGATGGAATCACTCGACCGGATAGACCGGGACATGCTCGCCTTGCTCCAGACCGAGGGCCGGCTGACCGGCGCGGAAGTTGGGCGCCGCGTCGGACTCTCGCAGCCCGCGGCCAGCGCGCGCATCCAGCGGTTGGAGAAGAACGGGGTCATCACCGGCTACCGAGCGACAGTCGACCCGGCAGCCCTCGGTCTGAACATTCACGCGGTTATCCGGCTGCGCACCACGCACGCCCAACTCTCACACGCGCTGGACTTCGCCTCCCGGACTCCTGAGGTCGCCTCCACTCTCAGAGTCACCGGGGAAGACTGCCTCATCTTCGACGTCTACTGTCCGCAGGCAGGACGACTCGAAGAAGTCGTCGACGCACTTGCCCGTTACGGCCCTGTCACCACATCCCTCGTGCTCCGCTCCTACCCCCAGAAGCCGCTGACCGACGCCACGTCAACAACGTCATGACCCGCAACATCTAAGCGGGCTGACACCGAGCTGGTGCTGAGCCGCCTGGCGACACTGCATGCCGCGATGTACGAGGGCCTGCGAAGGTCAAAGAGCAGCTCGCCGAACAAAGTGAGACCGTCGGCTGACCCGGCCGTGACCGGCTTGGGAGTGGGGCGTTGTGCCGGGCAGCGCGTGCATGAACATCCGTCCCCCGCGGGTGCACGTGTGAGGCCCCACACTGGCGCAGCAGCGCGGTGTGGGGCCTCAACGGCCCGGTGGGGATCAGCCGCGCTGGATGGCTTGGAGCTCCTCGAGTGTCAGCTCCAGGTGGCGGGCTTTGGGCTTGCTCTCCACCCACGTCAGGATCTGCTGATCGACTGTCCTTATCGAGTACGGGGGGCCTCCGGCGGTGGTGTCCTTGCCGTTCGAGGCGATGAGCTTGGTGAGGTAGTCGGCTAGGGCGGTGGGCCCGCCCCCGGTCCGCCCGAAGCCGTAACCGCATCCCTCCTCCTGCGGCAGCAACGACAGTGCCCCGTCGGCGGTTCTGGCCCAGAACAGGCCATTTTCCCCGTCGATGATCAGGGAGGCGAAGACGTCGTCGGGGCGCAGGTCCAAGGGCGTGTACGTGGTGTAGGTCCAGTTGTCGGTGTCACCGCCGACGGTTCGATAGTGCTCGCCGACGACTGGGAGCCCGAACTGCGGGTCGTACGAGGTGCGGTAGCACGCGCAGTTCGACCTGAGCGCGGCCGGGGAGCTGTCTGTGTCCCTCGTCCACACACGGCTGGAACAGCTTCGGCATCATCATACTGTCCACCAGTGTGGTGTGCAGTGCGCTCGGGACGCACCGCTGGTGTCGACGGTCACGCAATTCCCCACCTGGGGCGGATTGAGCGTCGCGAAATTCCCCAACCCGCGGTCACCCTTCCCCATAAGGATCGCGAAGGGGCGCTCGGGCGACCCCGGAGTCGGCCACCTACGATCCGTGCAGCCAGATCCGCAGCGGACCCATGGGTTCGAAGCCATGGCGGATGGCGGCCACCAGGTCATCGGCCTGCTCGTAGCCGACCACAGTCAGGGTGGGGAACAGCCAGTTCACCGCGTCCAGTACGCCCGGCCAGGCCGTGTCAGGGCCTCCGTCCAGAGCGAACACATTGGAGATTCCGACCACGTGATCGCTGCGGCTTGCCACCCCTCCGGCGACCACTCGGCCGTCGGCAGACTGTCCGGCGAGCACGAAGGTGGCCGGGTCGTCGAGCAATTCGGGCCGGAAGAGATCCGCGTTACCGTCCTCGTTGTCCCAGGCGAGCGCCCAGGCACGCAGCATATCCGGGTCGCCCACCATGTCCCAGGCAAGATCCGACGTGAGGGCGGGCGCACTCGCCGGGCGGTGGATCCACTGCGCCTCGAACAACACCTGGAAGCCAGCCTCCGTCAGGTCGAGGTCGGCGAAGCTGTCCTTGACGGAGGCGTCGGGTGCGGCGGTGTCGATCTGGGCCGCCAGTGCGACCCAGTCGGCGCCCGGCACCAGCGTTACCGCGTCGGGGTAGTAGAGCGGAGTGCGAGCCGGAGCGGCCCAGAATTGCGCTCCGAACTCGCTCACCAAGCCGTGCGATCGGCTCATCGCTGCGCACCACTCGGCGTTGTTGCGAGCGGCGGCCCGGACCAAGAACTGCTTCGACGTCGTCACGAGTACGGATCATGACGTGTCCGGCCCGGACCGCCGAACGGTTTTTCGCCACTCGCAGGAAGGATGCTCCGCCCAAAGCCCGTCGGCCGGCCCCTGGGTGCCTCCACGACCTGCGCGACCGCCTCGCCGGCGCTGGGGACAGCGGCGCAGCGGCGGTGGCATGCGTCGCGGCCGGCACCTCCGTTCACGCCGACGGTGGCACTGCGGCCGGGTGAGCTGGTGATGCTGGACAGCACTCCGCTGGATGTACTGGCGGTGCTGGACGATGGTGTGATCGGCCGTCTTGAGGATGATGCGGACAGCCTGAATGCTGTTGCGCCGGGACGCGCCGAAAGCTGCCCGCTCGCCACCGGCTATCCCGAGGCTTCACCTGAGTGCAGCGGACGGATGGGGCCGGTGACCGTGAACCGCAGGGGCACGCCGTCTACGGTCACCGGCTCCTGGGGAAGGTCAGTGCTCGACTGCAGATACACGGTGATGACGTATGCGGTGCCGGGCGAGACCGCCTGTCCGATCCCGACTCCGACGGCCCGATAGGTCGCCAAGATGTGCGCTTTGCGCCGGTCCAGGACGCGGCGGACGTGGTCAAGGGAGTTCGGCTCGCTCATGAGGGGCTCTCTGGCCTGGCCTGCGACGGACTTGCGGACCTCGGCTTCCGAGCGTACCGGCCATCCTGTCGTGCTGCCCGGATGGTGGCGACGTGGCGGACGAGCGAGGCCGTCACCAACACGGCCGATCAAAAGAAGTCGCGAAATCTGCTGAATAGCATGCTTTGAGGTGGTAGCAGCGGGCAGCAACGAGAGAAGACCCGTCGTGGACGAGCGTTATGCAAAAGCCCGGTCCTTGTCCCAGGCCGTGAAGACGGCGTACTGGCCCGCCTACGGGCAAGACCCCAACATCATGGGCATGGCCTTCGGGCAGCGCATCACCGACGGGCAGCGGACCGACGAACCAGCCGTCTTGATCTACGTAGCCCGGAAGATCCCCTCTCGGTTTCTCCCTCCGTCCCGTGAGCTGCCCCAGCGCCTGCCTGTGGGAGGGGACCACATCGAGGTCGACGTGGTGGAGACCGGGCCCATCTATCCGCTGGCGTTCGCGGACCGCACCCGGCCGGCACCCTCCGGGATCAGCATCGGCCACACCCTCGTCACCGCAGGGACCCTGGGATGCCTGGTACGGGACAACACCGACTCAAGCCTGTGCATCCTCAGTAACAACCACGTCCTGGCCAACGAGAACGCGGCCACGCCCGGCGACGCAATCGTCCAGCCGGGTGCTTACGACGGCGGCACCGCGCCCGGCGACACCATCGCCACGCTCAAGCGTTTCATCACCATCGGCATGTCCGGCAACACAGTCGATGCCGCCATCGCCCAGGTGACGAACCCGAGCAATGTCGTGGACCAGGTGATGAACAACCTGATGCCCGTCGCGAGCCCTAACCACCCGGCCGTGGGCCTGCTCTTCGCCGGCAGCTGCAACCGTACGTTCTTCAACCCGATCCAGGACGTCCTGACGAAGCTCAACGTCGCCTTCCCCGCCGGCGCCGGCTCGACCGCCACCGCCCAGCTCGGGATGAACGTCGAGAAGGTCGGGCGCACCACCGAGTACACCACCTCGACCGTCCAGGAAATCGACGCGACCACGAAGGTCAGTTACGACTTCGGCCAAGCGACGTTCGACGGCCAGATCGCCACCGCATGGCTCAGCGACGGCGGGGACTCGGGATCCCTCGTCTGCCAGGGCGGTGCGGGCGGCAACGAGGACCATTGCGGCAGCTGCTTCTTCATCTCCATGGCGTCCAGCATCCTCGGTGAGGACCTTTCCGTTCACCAGCAACTGGAGAAGGAATTCCGGGAGCGGTACGTCAGCCAGACCCGCGCCGGCAAATACCTGATCGACGTGTTCTTCTACAACCAGGAACGGTTGGTGAACCGGGCGCGGCAGGCCCGGCCGAGCGAAGAGGACCGGGCCCGTGCGCGCAGTCTGTACGACCGCTACTCCGAGCTGATCACACGGATCATGGCCCGGCCCTACGCCGATGACACCCGCCTGTCGGCCGAGCATCTCACCGAAGCACGGCAGGCCCTGGAACTCGCCAAGAAGTACATGACCACAGAGGAAGCCGAGGTCGCGGAAGGATTCTTCGACCTCGTCAGGCGAGCCCAGGGACTCAAGCCAGGCGAGATCCTCCAGGCGCTCAACAACCCGGGGGTGTACAACCGGGTGAAACAGCTGATCTCCCAGATCGACTTCCTCCAAGAGCCCGGACCGTGACCACCAGCCAGACCACCGGCGAGGACTGGCTCACCTGTGCACGCACCCGGGCGGCTCTCGCCGGGCTCGAAAGCACCCTGCGCGAGGCGACCGCCGCGGACGACGCACTGCTGCGCGTGATGGCCGGACACCTGTTGCAGCGAGGCGGCAAACGGCTCAGACCGGCCCTGCTGCTGCTGTCCGCGTCCTATGGCTCGTACCAGCGAAATCGACTGCTGCGTGCAGCAGCGGCTCTGGAACTGGTGCACATCGCTTCCCTCTATCACGACGATGTGATGGACCGGGCATCCACACGGCGCCACGGGCTGAGCGTGAATGCCTGCTGGGGCAACGAACTGGCCGCTCTCACTGGCACCTACCTGTTCGCCCGGGCGAACGACCTGCTGGTGACCTTGGGCAATGAGTCCCATCACGTCGCGGCCCAGGCCTTCTTGGAGCTGTGCACCGGACAACTCCAGGAAGTGGAGAACGTCTACAACACCGACCTCACCGAAGCGGCGCACCTGGAGATTCTCGCGCGTAAGACCGCCACGCTGTTCGAGCTGCCCTGTACGTTGGGTGCCCTCCTGAGCAAGGCTCCACGGCGGTATGCGACCGCGCTCCAGGCCTACGGACAGGACCTCGGCCTGGCGTTTCAGCTCACCGACGACGTGCTGGACCTGCCGGGGCGAGGCCACGGGTCAGGCAAGTCAGCCGGCACCGACGTCCGCGAGGGCGTCTACTGCCTGGCGGTATTGCGTGCCGTAGGCACCGGAGGTGTCATCGCCGCGAGACTCAAAAGCCTGCTCGGCCGGGAGGACATGACCGCAGAGCAGGTGGCCGAGGTGTACCGGCTGGTGGAAACCGCCGACGCCGGCTCAGCAGTACTCGAGGTGGCCCGCTCCTACGCTATGAGGGCTCTTGAGGCGCTCCAAGTCCTCCCCGAGGGCCCACCACGCCAGTCCTTGGAGAACCTGGCCCGGCACGTCCTCATCAGATCGAGCTGACGGGCGGGTCGCAGCATGGATGCAGATGTCATCGTGGTGGGTGCGGGACCGGCCGGAGCCACTGCGGCGTACTGGCTGGCGCGCTACGGTCGGCGTGTGCTGCTGCTGGACAGACAGGAGTTTCCCCGGCCCAAAACGTGCGGGGACGCGCTCGGCCCGCCGGCCGTACGCCTCCTGCAAGACATGGGAGTGCTGCACCGCCTGCAGAACGAGCACGGGGACCTGCGGCACATCCGTGGCATGCGTGTGCGCATGCACCAGCGATGGCGCACCTTCACTCACCAAGGAGGGCGCTCAGGACTGCTCGTGCCACGGATCATCCTGGACGAGGCCGTCCGGGAGCAGGCGGTGGCTGCCGGAGCCTACATGCTGTCCCGCACACGAGCCGTGCGCCTTCTGCGGGACGAGGGCGCGGTGGTGGGCGTGGAAGTGTCGCGGGGCGGCCGGCGTACCCGGCTGCATGCCCCGGTCGTGGTGGTTGCCTGCGGGGCTGCAGTCGACGTCCTGATCCCCACCGCGTCCGCCCACGCCGCGGTGGGCCGCGGACAGGCCATCCGGGGGCATCTGTCCGGCGTGACCGGGCTCACCGACATGCTGGAGATCTACACTCCTGTGACGCCCCCGTCCGGATACGGGCTCCCCCCTTCCTACGGGTGGCTCTTCCCCACCGGCTCATCGACCGCCAATGCCGGCGTCGGAGTCCTAGGACCATGCCCGGGCGGCCACCTGACCACCCTCTGGGACACCTTCGTCCGTACGCTGCGCGACACCGACCCGCGGTTCACGGGCCTGCGCCAGGACGGCTCCCCGCGGAGCGCGCCCATGCGCTTCGACTTCGTCCCTGAACGGTGTGCCGCTCCTGGCCTGCTGCTCGTGGGGGATGCCGCGGGGATGACGTCCCCGTTCACCGGGCAGGGCATCGGCCCGGCGATGGAATCCGGCCGCCTGGCAGCCCTCGCCATCCACGCCCGGCTTCGCCCCGGGTCACCGTCCGCACCGGATCTTACGGACTACATCCGCAGCCTCAAGAACAGCTACGTCGGTCACTTCGAGCACGGCAACCGATCCGCACGCCGCCACCTGCTGGTCTGGCGGACGCTGCACAGCACCTTCGACAGCGAGCGGCCCCTTTTCACACTGGCCAGGCAGGCGCTCCTCTTTCCGGACAGCCTCGATGAGACCCGGGTGACCCGCGTCCTGGACGACGCCACCGGCCTCCTTGCCGACAAGTCGCCCCGGCTGCGGGCGGATCTGCTCGCCGTCAGCGAGGTACTCCTGAACGCCGTACGCGCCGATTGGCCGTTCCTCGGCCGCGTCACTGCGATGGGGCGAAGCATGCCCGGCATTCCCCTGCGCCCGGCCCTCTTCGCTCTGCTAGCCGGCCGGCTCATCATCCCCGGGGGCACACCGGACACCGCCATCCTGGCCGCGGCGTCAGTCGAGCTCGGTTACTTGGCTGCCTTGGCCGGGCTCAGCGTTGTCGAGGAAACCCGTGACCGGGATCCCAAGCATGGGGACGGGCCAGCGAATTGGGGCAACATGCTGGCCCTGATGGTCGGTGACTTCCTGCTCGGCAAAGCCAACGAGCTTGCAGCCCGGGCAGGCACCGCCGTGAGCCAGATGTTCGGCCAATCACTCGCCACCGCCACCGAAGGCCGGATCCGCCACGTACGCCACGCACACGACCTCCAGCTGACCAAGGCCGAACACATCGCCATCCTGACCCAGCAGACCGCTACGCTTTTCGCGCTTCCCTGCAGGCTGGGCGCCCTGCTCGCCGGCGCCACGACAGCTGAAGCCGCCGCCCTGGAGGCCTACGGCCGCCACCTCGGCCTGGCCTTCCAACTCACCGAGGAAGCCCGCAGCGCAACCGGTCAACCAACCCGACTGGGCATGACACTGGCTTCTGAGCTGGCATCAGGCACCTTCGGGATCCCCGTTCTCCACGTACTGCACCACAACAGCAAACTCAGCACGCGATTGAAAACCTTGATCGTCAGACGCCCCAGCACGAACGAAGACGCCGAGACCGTCATCCGACTCATCAAGGAGGGCCGCGGCGACACAGAAGCACTGACCATGGCCGCCCAGCACGCCGAACAGGCTCGAGCCGCTTTGCGGCACTTCGCCCCGGGGCCTGATCGAAACGCCATGGAACGCCTGCTGGACCACACCCTGCGGTCTGCACGCCCCCTTTCATGACCAGAGGCCCATAAACAATCAGGACCGCATGGCGGTCCGGCAGGCGCTGCACCTCGGAGTCGAGCCGCCGCATCGACAGGGACGCGCACTGAGCTACCTCTCCCGGCCCCTCGGCGAGGCCGCATGGGCCGAGTCCGGGCTGGGGCACCCGCCGATATCGACCAGCTCCAACGACGCATCACCCTGCTCGAACAGCAGCACGCGGACACACACGGACAGCTTCAAGAGCGAACCGATGAGCTTGAAGCCGCCCGGGCCGCCAACCGGGAGCTGCCCCGGGCGCTAAATCAGCCCCCATGGAGGCCCTGACCTGCATTAACTCCAGGATGCGATCACTGCCCGGCGGGGGTGCGATAGGAGGCAAGGAGGTGGCGGGCATGGCGCGTGCGGTCTGGAACGGCATGGTGACGTTCGGGCTTGTCACCTTGCCCATGCGGCTCGTCACCGAGCCCCAGACCACGCCACCCGCTTCCGGCAGATCCAGCGCGGCACCACCGACCGGGTACGCAACAAACGCGTCAGCGACGGAGGGCAGACTCGCGCACCGCATCAGCGGAGCGGCGTAACGCGGCTGGCACCCAGGGTGTGCAGGCCCCAACGGAGAGTGAACCGGCCGTTCACTGGACGGGCTCAGGCTCGTCGGCCACGTGGCTGGTCGCACAGGTGGTACTGGTTGCGGTGCCTGCGCGTGACATCCATACGGGGAGAGGAGCCAAGGGATGGATCCGATATCGGCAGGCTTGTTGGCGGCGTTGGCCGGCGGTGTAGGCGGTGAGCTGGGCCGGCAGGTCTGGGCAGGACTGGGTGCGCTGGTGCGTCGACCGTTCCAGCGCGTCGAGGGAGGCGGACAGCTCCCTGCAATGAGTCCGGGAGAGACGGAGCTGGCGCGTCTGGAGGAACAGCCCGACGATCCGATGCGGGCCCAAGCACTGAGTGCTGCGCTCACGATGCGGGCGGCGGCCGACACGGACTTCCGCGTACAACTGCAACAGTGGCTCGCACAGGCAACAGCACTGGTGCACAACGTGGGCGGAGAGACCCGCAACGAGATCAGCGGGGGCACCTTCCACGGCCCCGTGCTACAGGGCCGTGACTTTTCCGAGTCGTCGTTCACCACCCGGACCCCGCCATCGCCGGCTCCGGGCGACGCCGAACTCGGGCAGCAGGAGTGAGCACAATGGCGGAGGCCTGCGGCCAAGGCCCGGCCCCGCTCCAAGAGCCTGGTCGAGGACTTGCGACTGCTGGGCACCGGCAGTGCAGAGGGCCGCTTGCGCGCGCTGGCTGATCGCTGTGGACTGCCCGGGTGACGAACCGCACCTTGTACCTGATCGCCTGCGCCGCCCCGCCGGCCCGCCGCATACAGATCCCCATCCGCGACGCCCAGAAGGCTGGTTGGGACGTCTGTCTGATCATGACGCCGTCCGCGTACCGGTGGGCCGCCGAGGATCCCGAAGCCGTCGCCGAGGGTGGGATCGAGGCTCTGGAGCAGCTCACCGGCCACCCCGTCCGCTACCAGTACAAGCTCCCCAGCCAGCCGGACGTACTGCCGGCGCCCGACGCGATCCTCGTTGCTCCGCTCACCAGCAACACGCTGCACAAGTGGGCCGCCGGCACCTCGGACACCCTGGCTCTCGGGCTGGTGACCGAGGCGATCGGGTTGCGCATCCCAACGGTTGCCCTGCCGCACTGGAACGACGCCCAGCACGCACACCCGGCGGTGCCACACAGCGTGGAGACCCTGCGGGCGGCCGGGGTGGCCCTGCTGCTCGGCGAGGACGGATTCACGCCCCACAAGCCCCGGCACGGGAACCTCGACACGTACCCGTGGCAGGCCGCGCTCGACGCCCTGCCCACCTGATCCGCCGCTTCAACGCCGGCCACAGCCGCGAACCGATCCGCCCGGCGCATCCCGCGCCGGGCAGATGGCCGCCATGGCACGATGAGTCGCCGACGCCCTCGAAGTCCCGCAGTCGGCGCTGGCCTGACATCGGAGGGTCTGTCCGAGAAGGGGTGAGCCCGCCCCTGTCGGGGGCCTTGTTGGGACCTTCGCGACGGTGGCTTTATTTGTCCCGTCTCAAAGGATCTGGTCCCGGCGCCATGACCCTGGCCTGCTACGACCAGATCGGTTGAGACGCGCAGCCGCGCCGAATCTCATTTGATCTGGTCTGCGAAGATGTTCCGCGGGCACGCCGAACAGGCATCCATCACGTCTGACCTGGGCGTCTCAAGTGATCTGGCTGACCACAAGGGAAGATGACTGTCCGTTCTCACCGAAGCCAGTCGCTCTCTCATCCAATCCAGTCGCCTCACGAGCCCGCTTACCCCAACCCGGATACCCGCAGGTGAGCGGGGCTGAGTCGCTGCTTGTCGGACACGGCCATCACGACGCAGCGCATCGGTCACCCCGCCGTGGGCTGCACACCGCACGGCCATGACCGATCGGCCGCTGTCGGCCATGACCGATGCGACACGGACTCGACCACCGCTCGCGTGCTTCCCATCGGCCATGGCGTCCTTGATCAACTTCGCGCGACGGCCTCGCTCGGGTGGCTGACGTCGCGGTGTGCGGATGACCGATGGACCGATGCCAGGAGTCAGGCCGTACCGCATCAGAAGCTGGAGCGCGTGTGCCGGCGGATGGCCGAGGCGGAGCAGCGGGAGGCTGCCCGACGGGTGTCGGCGCGGCGGGCGGCGGCGCCGGAGTGGACGCTGCGGGTGAGGGTCGGTCCGGTTGCGCAGACGTGCGCGCCCCGCTGCTCCACCTGCCGAACTACGCGGTCACCGCATTCGGTGAGCGCCTGGACCGGCACAGCGGCGAGCCGGGGTTCGTGGTCGTCCTCACCTACGCAGACGGCCATCCGGTCGGCTACGCCTACGGCAACACGATCGAGCACGGCGACCGGTACTGGCAGCGCGTCACCCCGACGCCGGCCCATGAGCACACCGAACGTCCAGCCGTGGCCCTGAAGGAGATCGGCGTCCGGGAGGGCTGGCGGAAGACCGGCACCGCCCGCCGTATCCATGACGCGCTCCTGGCCACACGCGACGAGCCGTTCGTCACGCTCATGGTCAACCCAGCCGCCGGTGACGGGAAGGTCCACGCGCTCTACCAGTCATGGGGGTACCAGGACACGTGTTTTTGAACAGTCCCGAAGTGAGGTGGCCGCTGGGGACCCCTGATGTGGACCAGAAGTGCGAAAACGGGGAGGAGCAGGTACTGACCATTGGCATGATGTTCGGATGAGTTATCAGCAGCGGACGGAAGCTCCGCGGACCGCCGATGAGCGTGCCTCGTTGGCTGGCTTCCTCCGGTATCAGCGGGAGACTCTTGCCATGAAGTGTGGCGGGCTGACCGCTGAGCAACTGAGGGAGAGGGCTGTTCCTCCATCTGGCCTGTCTTTGCTTGGACTGATCCGGCATTTGGCGGAGGTCGAGCGGAGCTGGTTCCAGGTTGTGTGGAACGGCGAAGACGTCCGGGCCTATTGGCCAGGAAGCGTGCATGGCACCTTCGCTGAATTCGATGTCGAATCGGCCGACCCTGACGAAGCTTTCACGACCTGGCAGTCAGCGTGCGCGCGGTCTTGTGCTGTCGTGGACTCCGCCGACTCCCTCGACAGCACTGTGCAGTGGGGTGACGATACGTTCACTCTTCGCTATGTGCTCACCCACATGATCGAGGAATATGCACGACACAACGGCCACGCAGACATGCTTCGCGAGCGGATCGACGGTGCCACCGGAGAGTAGTCGATGAGCGCGAGGTGACCCTGCTCAGCCGGCTGTCTTCCTCGCCCAGGTGCGGGCAGAGCCCTTGCGGGTCAGACGCTTGGTCATCACGGTGATGAGCGACCAGGCCAGGTGGGCCTCGGAGTGCTGGGGCAGGCGCTCGTAGTCTCGGACGTTGCGGCGGGCGTTCATCAGCCAGCCGAGCGTGCGCTCGACCTTCCAGCAGCGGGGAACGACGACGAAGCCCTTGGCGCCGCGGGGGCGGGCGACGGTCCGCAGCGTCATCCAGAGCCGGTCATCGGCCCAGTGGACGAGCTGGCCGGCATAGGCGGAGTCGGCCCAGACCTGGGTGATCTGCGGTTGGGTGAGACGGAGGCGCCAGAGCAGTTCG
This sequence comes from Streptomyces sp. NPDC101227, assembly GCF_044767545.1. NCBI lineage: Bacteria > Bacillati > Actinomycetota > Actinomycetes > Kitasatosporales > Streptomycetaceae > Streptomyces > Streptomyces sp. NPDC101227. The sequence continues at coordinate 21,899 of NZ_JBIWOD010000033.1, forward strand.
CGGGCGGCATCGCGGTCGGTCGTGTCGGCGGGTGTCACCGTGATCATCACGGGCAGGCCGATCGTGTCGACCGCGATGTGTCTTTTACGGCCTTTGATCTTCTTCCCTGCGTCGTAGCCGCGGGTGTCCTTGCCGACGGTGGCGGCCTTGACCGACTGGGAGTCGACGATCAGCGTCACCGGATACGGGCAGCGGCCCAGGTTGGTGCGGATCCTTCGCCGCAGTTGCTCGCGGATCCAGGCCACCACCCCGGCCCGGTTCCATCTCCAGAAGAAGCCGTAAACAGTCTCCCAGGGTGGGAAGTCCGCAGGCAGGACCAGCCATTTGGCGCCGTTGTCGACGATGTAGCGGATGGCATCGACGATGTCCCGCCGCGGCCACTTCTCCGGATGCCCTCCGGTCTTCGTCTGGCAGGCCGGAACGGGCAGCAGCGGCTCCAGCAGGGCCCACTCGGCGGCGGTGGTGTCGGAGGGATAGCGGCTTTTGCGGCGGGAGGAGTCTCGCATCAAGGGCTCGGCATCAGGTCGCAGGGGCCTATTTGGTGAGCTGGGCCAGGCTGGCGCGGACGCCGGTGAGCTGGGCGGAGGCCAGCTGGGCCCATTCGTCGTCGGGGTGGCGAGCCAGATGCGGGTCGAGCGTGCCGGTAATCATCCGGGTGAGCCGGCCGAGGATGAGGCGGAACTGCTTCTTTTCGTATTCGATCCAGTCGGCGGGCTCGTCGGAGAACAGGTAGCTGTCCTTACGGCGCCAGATGATGGGGGTGAGGTGTTCGGAGGCTCCGACGTCCCGCAGGTGGCGGATGCCTCGTCCGACCTGGGATTTCGTCAGGCTGGTGGCGGTGATGAGCTGGCGGGTCTGGAGGCCGGCGGGGCGGGCTTCCATCAGGGCGACGCGGACCAGTGTCGGCGTACTCGTTGAGGTGCTCAGCCAGGTACGGATGAATGTGCTCAGCTTGGTGACCGCCAAGCTGTCGTCTGGTGGAGAGGCGCTGAGCCTCAGGGTAGAGACGCCTTGCCGTTTGAGCCGGAGAGAACGGATGATCGACGCATGGAACGAGGTGCCTTCGACGACGTCCCCTTGACCACGCTGATTCCCGGCCTCTCGACTGCTGGCGTGGAGTCCTTGAAGGACACGGCCCGTGCCATTGATGCTGCCCGCGTCAACGGATCCGGGGCGAAATGGGAATGGGCATTGGGTCACGCTGTCTTCCCTGGCCCGCAATCATGGACCCCGGTCATCCTCGGCCTGGATATCATTGAGCATGCCGACAGGGGCGACCAGCTGGAGTTCCTGCATCAGGTGGTGTGGACAGACCAGGGCCAGCTCGCGGTCGAAGCGGCGGTCAATGTGGCTTGCGGGTGCGACACCGATCACGCCACCCATGACGTTGATGCCCTCAGTCTTGCCGTCGGTGACGTGACCTCCCTGCCCCTGGCTTTCCGCGCGGGGGCTAAGCGTCTGATCGGATGGCTGGCCGACCCGCGCGACGCGGACTATTGGCGTGCAGGGGCGGGGCTGCCCGCCCGCCGGCCCTGATAGGAAGCCGGCGGGATAGTGACGGTGACAGGGGATCACGGCTGATCAGGCCACATTGGCGTCGTGCTCGATAGCAGCGAGCCGGTTCTTGAGTCGGTAACTGGGGCCGTTGATGGAAACGACGTCGCAGTGGTGCAGCAGGCGGCGCCGGCAATGGATCGACCGCGCCCTCCCTCAATACGCCGGCGTCCTCGCACCCGTTGATATCAACTGGGTCACCGCGCACGGCGACTGCCACTTCGCCAACCTCACCACGAGCGGACCGACACTGTAGGACTTCGAAGGTTTCGGGCTGGCACCGGTCGGCTATGACCCCGCGCTGCTGTACGCCTACTCCCTCCTCGCACCACAGACCGCCAACCGCGTCCGCGCCGAATTCCCCATCCTGGACACCCCTGCCGGCCACACCGCCCTCCTCGTCGTCGCAGCCGACCTCCTCCAATCCGCATCCCGCGGCGACCACCCCGAACTCACCAAACCGCTGCGGGCCCTGGTGAAGTCCGTAGCGCCTTGAGTCTGCGGGCACTTCGACTGTCGTGAGTCGCCCCAGCATGAGGGACGCACTGTTCATGGGCGGCCGTAGTCGAGCGCGGCCGCGGCGGCCGGGTCAGTGTCTCGCGGGTGGAGGTCGGTGCGGAACGGATGTCGCTGTCAAGCGTGACGGTGTTCCACAGGTGTCGATGACGTCGTCCACGTCGGTGTCGGGCGAGGATGATCCGGCAGGACGTCTCCCGGCCATTCCGGCCCGAAGCACCACCACCCCGTGCAGCCGACGCCGTCCCCTGGCGTCCGGTCCATGATCTCCCGGACGGCCGCTACGAGGTGGCTGAGCAACTGGCCTGCCCTGACTTCCCAACCCCGAGCTACAGCGCGGCGCGTGCCCTCTCAGAGAACCGAATCTCATCACCCGTGCGGGGCATAGCGGGCTAACAGAGGTCATCCTTCCAAGGAGTCTGAGTCCCCCTTGTTCTGGTCTATCCCTCGGCAGGGTTGCGCGAGGCGCCTTTCAATGCGCTGCCTGCCTTCTCTTTGCCGAGCGCGGACCTCGATCTCAACGCGGGTACCGCTGCCATCCGCCGTACTTTGCAGCGCACCACCGCGGGCGGACTCACCACGCTGCCCACCAAGACCCGGGCCTCCGAACGCCGCATCGCCCTTCCCGCACGCTGCGTCCAGTCGCTGAAGCTCCACCACGAACAGCAGCAGCGTGAGCGCGAGGCAGCAGGCACCGCGTGGCAGCACAGCGGAAGCGTATTCACCACTCCGCAGGGCACACCGATCGATCCGACCAACATCACCCGCACCTTCACCACGCTGCTCCGCAAGGCCGGCCTCCGCCGCATCCGCTTGCACGACCTCCGACACTCGACCGCAACCCTGCTCCTGGAGCAGGGCGTCGAACTCGTCGTCATCAAGGAACTCCTCGGCCACGCCCACATCGGTGTCACCGCCACCGTCTACGCCCACGTCCGGCTCCTCCTCCAGCGAGACGCCATCGACCTCCTCGGCCACGCCCTCCGTAACCCCGCTGAGACCGCCGGCCAGCCCGACGACGGCGACGACCCACCGCCTTGCGCAGCACCCGTCCGCTGACGTTGCCGTCAACTACTGCCGTCAGACACCTCTGTGGCCCCGTCGGAACGATCCCGACGGGGCCACAACTGTGCTCCTGCATGCAGGTGCGATGCGAAGATCAGGTTTTCCGGTTACGGCCCCCTATCACTCACCACTCCACACCGCAATCTCCCCTCCGGGCATGCAGGTCACTCGCTTTCCCTTAGGCCCGACAAGCCCCCAAGCCTCGTACTCCTCATCCGGCTGGACAGTCAGTTTCGTGCCGCTTTCGAATTCGATCACGAGACGCCCGGCTCTTCCCACCTCAGCCTCAGTGATCACGTCACGGGCCAGTCGGACGAGATGGGAAGCCGCAACGCCTGGGGATTCTGGATCGAAAGACACATGATCCCCGGCTGAGACTTGAAGAACCGCCTCGGTCTCGACGCGCAGTTCACAATCCCCGCTGGTCAGGACTGTGAGAGCCGCGTCGAAGCAGACACGGGTAACTACTTGACCCCGAAGGTTCAGGTTCATTCCTACCATCCCACCGGAAGTGGATAAGTGCCGTCAGGATTCATCGGGATATGTGTATCCGCTTTCGAGCCGGGCTTTCCGTCGAGCCCGATCGGCTGGCCCTGCTTGTTGGTGAAACGCACATAGCCATCCGGGTACCTTCCGGTCGGATTCATCACACGAAGCATGTCGGCATTTCCGGTCGCCCCAGGCTTCTGCCACACACTTCCCTTTCCGTTATCAGCTGCCCGCGCCACCCAGTCGTCACCCACTCCAGTGGGACGCTGAGGGCCGATGGCGGGAGTGCATGGTGTCGAATTGTGAACGAGGACCGGAGTCTCGCCCGCCAGCACATAGTACGTGTGGGTGCCCTCGACGGTCAGGTCGTGGGTGCGCTGCTGCTTGTGGAAGTGGCGGACGGCGGAGACCGTCGCCGTGGCGCCTTGGGGAGTTCGGAGTTCGGTTCCTGGGCGTAGGTCGCCTGCGTTGATCCATCGCTTCTTGTCGACTGACCAGAAGGGGTGGGTGTCGGTGGAGATGATGCTTGATTTGCCAGTTGGGGTTTTGATTGTGAGGTCAGTGAAGTGCTTGTCGTCCTTGGTGACGATGGCGGCGACGACCCGGCGGGTAGTGGTTTTCCCTGACTTAGGGTCAGTGGCTACTACTTTGTCGCCGATTTTTACATCTTCGATCTTTTTACTTTTACCGTTGGCGATTTCGACTTCTGTGCCAGGCACAAAGCTGTGGCATGGCATTCCCTTGCTGTCGAGACGCACCCGGAACTTTCCGGGGATAGCCCCCTCTGCAAGCGCTGCCGCGGCGCCTGCGGCTATGAGCTTGCTGTAACTCATTACCTCGCTAGGGCAGCCGCCCTCGATCCTGGCGCATGCTTCGTAGAGTGCGACGGTGATACGTGCGCCGGCCATAGGGCCGTCTTCGTAGCGCGGATTTCCCCACGGCGCCATCTCACGTACAACGTCGGTGAATCGTCGGCCGAGTTCTTCGGTCTTCTTCCAACGTTTCGGCGCTTCAACTCCGGGATAGATGGTGATGGTTCGAGGCGTGGCTCCCCGCCTGTAGCCGGAGCCGCCCACACCACCCCGGGCACCGCTGTATCCGCTCTCCCCTGGCGCTGGTTTCGTGTATCCGTTGTGTGCACCGTCACCAGCTATTGGGTAGCCGCCTCCGCAGGACATGCAGAGTCCGGAGGGATCGGATTCCGTGAGGGGGCTGCTTCCGGCGTAGATGTAGCCGTTGAGTGTTTCCGGGTCCGTTAGGTCCATAAGGGCGTCGACGGATATGAATCGGCCGGTCTCCGGGTCGTATTCGCGTGCGCCGAGGTGCGTCAGGCCGGTGTCGGCCGTGTCGTCTGTCCCGCCAACGTAGCCTCTCGATCCCGGCCATGTTGCCGGTTTGTCGCCACGGGGGCTTCCGAAGGGGAGGCTGCGGCGCTGGGAGAGAGACAGGTCGGCTGCGTCGATGGCGAGTTGGCCTGTGCCATGGTGGTCGGCGAGGGTCACGGTGTAGGTGCCGTCATCGGCCAGGACGGCCTGGTTCCCGCTGCCGAGGGGGATGTAGCGGGTGGCTTTGGGTTTGTCGGCTCCCTTGTCGAGAGTGAGCTCGGTGTGGTCGCCGAGGTAGAGGGTGGTCTTGTCGTCGGCGCGGGCCAGGAGACGGTTGCCGTCGGCGTCGTAGAGGTACGACGTGCTCTTGGTGCCGCTGTCACCTGCGGGTTCGGTGACGCTGGCGAGGTGGCCCTCGGAGTCCCACCGGAGGGTCTGTTCGTCTCCTTGGAGAAGGCGAGTTGCGGTGTTGCCGGTTTTGTCGTAGGTGTAGCTGCTTTGGCTGGTGCCGGTCGGGCCGGATGTGTCGACCGTGGTGAGTGTGTGGGGTTGGGGTGCGCCGGGCTTGGGGTAGGTGTAGGCGTTCTTGGTGTCCTTGGTGGTGTCACCGTTGGGGTCGTGCTGGGTGAGGGAGGTGCGGTTTCCGGCGTCGTCGTATCGGTAGGACTGCCAGTACGGTGCCGGCCCAGCGATCAGGTTCCCCGTGGGTGTGGCTGCGCAGGTCTTCTCGTCTTGTGTCCAGGCTTCGGTCAGGCGGCGCTGGTAGTCGTAGGTGAAGCACTGGGTGTCGGTGCCGGAGCGGGAGACGTCGGAGAGTGAGGTGACGTTTCCGGCGGGGTCGTAGCCGTAGGTGGCGGATTGGTCGACGCCGGCAATGTCCTGGCGGTCGACTCGGGAGTTCGACAGCCGTTCGGTGCCCCACTCGTAGGTGTTGGTGACCTGTGTGGGCTTGCCGCTGCCGGCGATTTTGTAGGTGAGGGGCTGGCCGGTGAGGGTGTAGGTGGCGTCGGAGCGGATGCCGATGCCGTAGATGCTGGTGGTGCGCAGGGTGTTGTCGTCGTAGGTGTAGTTCCAGCCCTTGCCGAGGATGCTGCCGGCCTGGGACATGCTGCGGGCCTTGGGCAGACCGTTGGCGTAGTAGCTGGTGCTTGCCGTGTAGGTGCCGGACAGGGCGCCTTCGGATTCGGGGATGACGGTGGCGGTGCGCTGCGGCCGGTAGGCCGGGTCGTACTGGGTGATCTTGTTGGTGTAGGCCTTGCCGTCGACGTAGCGGGTGGATTCAGCGAGTTGGCCCTTGGCACCGGCGATGGTGTCGTAGGTCCATTTGGCGCGTAGGGGGCCGTCCGCGGTTTTGTCGTGGAGTTCCGTCTTGCGGCCGAGGCCGTCGTAGACGGTGGCGAGGGTGGTGCCTTTGGCGTCCTCGGTGGTGATCTGCTGGTCGCGGTCGTTGTATGCGGTCTTGGTCAGGCCCTTGTCAGGGTCCTTGGCCTGGATTTGGTTGCCGTGCTGGTCGTAGGTGTAGGACCAGTTGTTGCCGGCCGGGTCGGTGACCTGGGAGAGCTTGCCGGACGGGGTGTAGGCGTAGCGGGTGGTCTCGGCGGGGGCGTCGGCGGTGCGGCTGTGGTGCTTGAGGAGCTGGGTGGTCTGGCCGCGTGCGTCGGTCACGGTGGTGGTGGCGGTGTCGCCTTCGGGCGGGATGACGGTGGTGCGGTCGCCGCGGTAGCTGGTGGTGGTGACGGCGAGGACCTTGCCTCCTTCGCCGTTTCCTGCGACGTCCCGGCTTTCGGTTTCGCGGCCCAGACCGTCGAAGATCTTCCAGGTCTGGGTCTCGACACTCAGCGCGTCCGCGGGCTTGAACAGCTCGCGTTCCGGCTTCTTGGCGACGTAGTACGGGGCGAAGGTCTTTGCCGGCAGGCCCCGTTCGTCGTAGAAGGTGTCGCTGATCAGCCATCCGCCGTCGGGGCCGGGGGCCTGGGTCTGGCGGGGGCGCAGGTAGCCGTCGTAGAGGGTGTAGGAGACGGTCTGGGTGCCGCCTTCCGGGTTGAGGGTTCGGATGGCGGTGGTAGCCGGTTTGCCGTCTTCGACGTAGTAGTTGAACTGGTAGCTCGGCAGCAGTGAGGTGGCCCGGCGGTCCGGCAGCCACACCATGGAGGCGCGGCCGAGGGCGTCGTAGGTCAAGGTGGTGCGCTTGGCGTTGGTATCGACGGTGGCGGTGGGCAGGCCGCGCAGCGGGTCGAGTTCGGTCGTCGTGGTCTGGGCCGTCGTGGCGTCCTCGGCGTCGGCCGGAGGTGTGGTGGTGCCGGTCTTGGCTGGGATACCGGTGGCAGGGGTGTAGGCCGTGGTGGTGATGCGGCCGTCGGTTCGGGTGGCCCGGGTGGGTGCGCTGTCGCCAATAGCAGTCACGTTTGCCGTGAGGTCGGTGACCTTCAGCGGGCGGCCGTAGCCGTCGTAGGTGGTGCCGGTTTCCAGGTAGGTGGCCGTGGTGCCGTCGTGCTTCTTGAGCGTGGCTGCGGCGGTGGCGTCGCCCTTGGTCGGCGCTGCGTCGTAGCCGCCGGAGTCGTAGGCGGTGCGGACGTCGGAGATGACGTCCTTCGAGCGGTCGGGGCTGGTGCCGCATTCGGTGGCGACGGTCTCGACCCGAGCGGGGAGGGTGAGGATGTTCTTGTCGGTGTTGGTGGCGTAGGTGGTGCGGGTGCACTGGTCGTCGTCTGTGGTGCTGTCGTCGCCTCGGTCGCTGATCTGGGTGACGCGGCCGGCGACGGTGTCGAAGGTGGAGGCGGTTATGGTCGTGCGCCATTTCGCGCCCGCGCCATCGTCGAGGGAGGTCTGTTCCCGGCTGCTGGCCGTGCCGGTGAGGTTGGCGGTGACGGTGCCCCAGTCGCGAGTCTTCTTCGCCGTCTGGTGGTGCCAGGGCCGGTCGACGGTCTTGGCCAGGACCTTTCCGCCGGGCGCGGAATAGGAGACGGTCTTGTAGGAGAAGCCGGCCGCGGAGGCGTCGTCGGCCAGTGGCCCGCCCTCGCTGTCGTCCAGGGGGACGCTGACGTCCTTGGTGCCGCCGCTCGTGTCTTTGCGGTCGCCGTCCATGCCGCGCAGGAAGTAGCTGTCTTCCTGTGTCTTCATGGCGTCGGTCGGGGTGCCCTGGCCGCCGGTCTGGACGCGTACGTGGCCGTATCCGCGCCACTGGGACCAGGTCTTGAACTTCTCCTTGGTCAGTCCGTCATCATCGTCGTAGTGCCAGGCCGCGTCACCGAGGTAGGTGTAGCGGGTGACCTGGTCGGGTGCTCCGCCAGTCCGGTCGGTGGTGGTGACGGCGGTGACGACGTACTTGTTGAACCACTCCTTGTCCATGTCGTCGCTGGAGCTTCCCCCGATGAACTGCGGGAAGCACCGCGTGGTGTTGGACTCGGGCGTGGGCAGGCTGTCGAACGAGCAGGCCGCCGAGGAGTAGGAGACGTCGGTCTGGCCACCGTATTCATCGGCGACGGTGGACAACCGGTCCTTGACGTACGGGGCGTAGCCGTCTCCGGTTTTGTCGAGGCGGTTGGCGAGCTGGGTGTAGGCGAACGTGGTCTTCGGCAGCGTGATGGGGCTGGCGGCGGTGCGGCCGGTGTGCTGGATGGAGTCCAGCTCCAGCTGGTAGTCGACGTCGGCCTTGCCCCAGCGGTGGCTGAGGGCCCACGAGTCGACGGGGGTGAGGGTGCCGTCCTTGAGGATCTCGGTGGTGACGCCGGTCAGTCTTTTGCGGGTCCAGAAGGTGGGTGACAGACGGCCCTGGTCACAGGTGGTGCCTGCCTTGCAGTTCAGGTCCCACGGGGTGTCGTACCAGTAGAAGCTCTTGGTGTCGATGGTGTCGGCGGCGCAGGTGACGCCGGTCTGTGGCAGGCAGCGCTCGGCGCTGGTGAAGGAAACCTGGGCGAGCGGTTTGCCGGTGTAGAGGTCGGCGGCGGAGCGTCCGTACTCGATGCGTTTGAGGGTGCCGCCGCGTGTGTAGGGGGTGTCGTCGTCCTTGTTCAGGTCACGGCCGTAGGAGTTGGCTTCCTTGTCGTAGTAGTACGCGATGGCGTTGTTGTGGGGGTCGACGACGTAGTCGAGGTTCCAGCGCCATGCCTGCTGGCACCAGGAGTCCTTGAAGGTGTCCTTGTGGCACTCCTCGCCGGCGTTGTTGCCGAAGACCGGAGTGGTCCACGTGGAGTCCGTGGTGTCCTTGCCCGCCGCCCAGCCGGGGAGTTTGTGGTAGCCGAAGTAGAAGCGCGTGCCGGAAGGGTTGGTCAGCTCCCAGTACTCGTTGTCGTTGTCACCGTTGTCCCGGGAAGACGACGTCAGTCGTTTGATCTTGGTGCCGTCGTCGCTCTGCAGCTTCCACTCGTCCTTGCCGGAGGGGACCAGCTCACCGGCCTTGCCGTTGAAGGAGAGGAAGGCGTTGTCGTACGACCAGCACAGGTCGCCCGGTTTATTGCCGTCGGCGTGCTTTTCCCCATCGTCGGAGCAGGGTTTGTAGCGGCGCTCGATGTAGCCGGGCCACAGCTCGAAGCCGTCTCCGGCCCAGGAGCCCTGGTTGTTGCTGCTGCCGGTGCGGCCGTCGATGGAGCCGGAGGAGTAGGACAGGCCGACGTTCGGTTTGAGGTTGCCAGGGACGTCGGGGACTGGCATGTCGTAGGACCAGGTGAAGTCGCCGGTGTTGAGGTTGGTGCCCCAGGTGGCGGAGGGCGCGAGGCTGGTGGCCTTGTAGTCACCCTTGACGCTCTTGTCGTCGCCGACGGCCGCAAGGACGGTGGGGCCTTGCGTGCGCAGCGGCACGGAGGGCGCGGTGAGTGTGTGCTTCTCCGTGTCGTTCTCGGTCTTGAGCGGGTTTGCCGTACGGCAGGAGGTCTTCTGCGGAGTCGTTGCCGCGCAGGCCGGCAGCTCCACGAGGCGCAGCCTTGCGGCATAGCCGCCGCCGTAGGCGCCTGCGAAGTCACCGTAGTTGAGGCTCACTTTCAGCGGGTCGGGGCGCTGTTTTGGGGCCGGGCTGGATGTGTCGGTGGGCTCGAGGGTGAACAGGATTCCGTCGATGCCTGCCCTGCGGGTGTGCTTCTGGCTCAGCACGCGGGCGCTGACTGCGCTGGGCGTCGCGCTGCGCTGCCTCGATGTGTGCTTGGCCAGGCGGCCTGAGCGGGTATGGGTGGGGGCGAGGGTGAGGGGGATTTTGCGGTTCGCTGCGTCGCCTGTCTTCTGCGGTGGACCGGCGCCGTCTTCGGTGAGGGGGATGGTGGCCGCCGCGGCGTGGGGCCAGGTGCTCTTGGGATGTTCCTTGGGGGTGTGCGGTCCCTTGGAGAGCTTGCGTGGGTGGGCCTGGACGCCCGAGGTTCCGGGAACTGCCCTGCCTGCGTCCGGGTGGCCGGACGCCTGTGCGGGTGGTGTCTGTGAGGGCAGGACGGCGAGCAGGGAGCCTGCGAGCACCGTGGAGATGCCCATGGCGAGTCCGCGTCTGGATCGTTTGTGTCTGAAGAGATCAAGCATGCCGTTCATTTCGACCACACCCCTCGTTGCCGACCGCGCGCAGGCGTATGCGGGCAGCGACGTCTGATGACAATTGCTTGGAGGCGGCGTGCGGATCACGGTCCGCACGCCGCGGTGGATCAGCTGGCTTCGGGCACGTCCGGTACTTCGGTCGGCAGTCCGTCCCAGGCTCCGGCGATGTAGCTGATCTGCTCGTTGCTGAGCGCGCCCTGGAAGGTCCACACGTCGTCGATGGCTCCGGGCCAGTAGTCCCCGAAGGAGCCTCGGCCCTTGGCCCGCCCGAGCTGGAGCGACTTGAGCGCCTTGAAGGAGATGACGTCTTCCGCCCAGGGAACTGCCTCGATGCAGTCCGCATTGTCGGCCTGGCCGTCGCCGTTGCCGTCGACACAGGCGGCTTCGCCGAGTTGCCCGTTGACGTAGATGCGGACCTGTTTGGCGAATCCGTCATAGACGACCGCGACGTGGTTCCAGTCCGTGACGCTGTTGAAGGACTGCGTGTTGCCGGCCCAGTCCACCTCGGAGTCGACGGTGTCCGCCTTGGAGGTGACCACTTCCCAGAAGCCTTCCGCTTCCGGGTCCTTGGGATTGGGCAGGAAGCCGATTGCGAAGCTGCTGGTGTTGGTTCCTTCTGCGCTGACCAGGGCAGAAGGACGGCTTGGAACCGCTGCCGCCTGTACCCACGCCGTCACTGTGAAGCTTTCGCTGGTGTCGAACGGCACTGCGCTGGCTGCAGAGTCCTGCTGCTTGCCGTCGAGGACCAAGCCGCTCTCGCCGAGGAAGCCTGCCCCGGGCACTTGCTTGGCGCCGCCTTCCAGTGTCATGGCCGGGCCGCGGGGGACGGAGTTGGCTCCGGGTGCGGCCGCCTGGTCGAACTGCCAGCGGCCCGTCAGGACCGGGCGGCGCCGTATGAGCTGGTGGATCTCGCCCTCGGCGACCGGGCGGTCGAAGATGCGGACGTCGTCGATCTGACCGGCCAGGTTGTCGGTGTAGGAACCGCGGTAGAGGGCCCGCCCGATCTGCAGGGAGCCATTGCCGTACCACGCCTGGGGGGCTGCGGTACTGCCCTGGAGGATGCCGTTGACGTAGAGGCTCAGCGTGCCGTCGTCCGTGTCGTGGACGGCCGCCAGGTGCGTCCAGGTGCCGATGCTCGCCTTTTGTTTCGAGGCGACGCGTTGTTGAGTGAGGACGCCGTCGGTGGCGTCCTTGGTGGCCATGCGGATGCTCCAGAGGCCGGAGGTCTCGTAGGAGAGGTAGAAGGCGCTGAGGAAGCCGCCGTCCTGAGCGACGACGGTCTGGTTGCGGGTGCTGTCCGTGACGCGGGCCCAGGCGGTGACCGTGTAGGAGCGTTCGGTGTTGAAGTGGGCCGCATCCACGGATGCGTAGTCGTCCTTGCCGTCAAGGGTCAGTGCCTTGCCGGCCACGCCCGTCTGGCCCGGCTGAACGCCGCCGTGAAAGACAGCAGGCATCACGTCCCCGTGCCCAGTGACCTGCTTGCTGTCGGCCGGCTCGTCGAGAGGGAAGACCGCGCGAGCAGGACGCCCCGGGCCGTGGATGCGTTCCTTGGCGTTGAGGCGGCTGACCTCGCCGGCTGAGACGGATTTGTCGAAGATCTGTACCTCGTCGACGGCACCGGGGAAGAAGGCGCCCGGCGTGCCGTCGTACGAGCCGGCACCCAGCTGAAGGCCGCGGCGGGCACCCCAGTCGCCGGCATAGGACGTCTTGCCTGCGAGTTTTCCGTTGACGTAGAGCTGGAGTTCTTCGTTGATGCTGTCGTAGACGCCGACCAGGTGGGTCCACTCGTTAGCGGTGACGCCTCCGGGCTGGGAGGCCATCGCGCGGGCGACGGCGGCGCCGGGGCTGTCGGAGGTGTACTGGTTGAACACCCATCGTTGGAATTCGGCGGAGTAGTACAGCTCGAAGCCTGGCCGGTTGTTTCCCGGCTGGGTCGCGACGATCGCCGCGTGGTCGGGCACCTGGCTCAGGCAGACCCAGGCGGAGACGGAGAAGCCTCGAGCGGTGTCCACGACCGGGATGTCGGTGGCCGCGTAGCCGTCGGTTCCGTTGAGGGCGAGGGCGGTGCCGACCGCGCCGTCCGCCCCGGGGGTGGCGCCGCCGTGGAGATCCGCAGTGCGGGCCGGAGTTGTTCCCTCGGCCTCGGTGGCTCCGGAGGACTCGTCCAGCTGCCAGGTCGCGCGTTCGGGCTGACCGGCCTTGACGCGGAACTGGTAGGTGCGGTCCTCACTCGCGTTGCCCGCGGCATCGAGAGCTCTGACCGTGACGAAGTTGAGGCCCGGCTTCTCGGGCAGGACATCGATGCTCCGCTGTCCTCCGGCACTGGTGGTCACCACGTGTGTGCCGGACGGGTCGCCGTTGACGCCGTACCAGTAGCGGTTGACGTCCTTGTGGGTATCGGCGAGCGTGAAGCTGCCGTACTGGCCCACGCCGTCGTACCAGGGGTCGTCCGGGTCCTCCGGGTCAGATGCGGGGTACTCACCAGAGATGATGGTGGGGGCCGCAGGCACCTGGGTGTCGAGGACGAAGTAGCACGCCTGTGCCGCCCCTGCGAAGGACCAGGGTGAGTACTGGGCACCGTCATAGACGCGCACCGCCCAGTTCACCGTTTTGTTCGACGGGATCGAGTCCGGCAGAGCCACCGCGAAGTCCGACCCGGATTTTTTCGCTGTCGTCACCCCGGGCTTCCAGCGGGCGATGGAGCCCTTGCCGTCTCCGCTGTCCCAACTGGCCTGGAACTGGAGCTGGACCCGGTCCCTGTCCGGATCGGTGATGTTGTTGGCGTACAGCTTGCCCCGGGTACGGATACGCGCCGGGGTGCTGGACTTCTTGCAGGTACCGCCGTACTCCATCAGCAGCTGCGAGGCTTTCACCTGCGGCGGCGGGCGGTTGTACGTCACCCGCAGATAGGCCTTGTCCGAGAACCGCTTCCAGGCCAGGCCGTCAGACTCGCTGCCGGCCTTCATTCCGAACGTCAGCGTCGGCCACTTGTTGTCCGCGGCCTCCTGCACGGCGGAGCGCACGGCGAATTCGCCGTCCTTGGCCGCGCAGCCCTCATAGCCGTAGGCGAAGCTGTCGGAGGCCAGGTGCTTTTGCCAGAACCCGGACTCGTTCTGGGAGTTCCACGTCGTCGACGAGGAGATCGCCTTGGTGCGCCACAGCTCGACCTCGCGTTCCTTGCAGGACGCCGACCAGGTGTTGCGGACGACGAACTCCGCCGACAGGATCGACTTCCCGGCGAAGGACGAGGTCGGGACCTGGTAGAAGAGCCGTTTGGTGTCCTCGGGCTGGCAATGGTTCCAGTCGCAGTAGCCCATCCCCGCGTCATGGTCCCCGTTGAACTTCCACTGCGGTGACGATGCCCAGTACTTCGACGCCACCGTCCAGGACGTTGCGCGCGGCGTCGACCACTGCGGGTCGATGAACACCGGATAGACCGTGTCCTTGCCCTTGAGGACCTCGGCGTCGGGCTTGAGGACGAGCTGGTCCTGGGCTGCGGGAACATCCACCGGTACAGGAGCGAGCTTGCCCGTCTCACCGGCCGACGGTTCATCGCCTCCGGCATCGGTTACCGCCGTCCCGGACGCCTTCTCGGCCGCATTCGGCGCCTTGTTTCCCTTCTGGAGAGCGGCGGTGCCGTTGCCCGCGCTGGAGTCCCACATGAGGGGTGTCGGCGCCTCGAACACCGCCGAGCCGGCGCCCTTGTCCACCGCACTCAGCCCGCCGGCCGCGGTCTCCTTGACCTCCACACCGTCCGCCGCGAGCTTCAGCTTCAGCTGCGCAAGCTCCGAACTCTGCGCCGCCTGAGCCGACTTGACGATCAACAGCTGCGTAAAGCCGTCTTCCTGTGCACCCATCCGCAAATCCACGCCGGGCAGTACGTCGCGGTAGGTAGCCTCGCTGCTCTCGAGCGTGGGAGCCGGGAGCGTCCCCGGCCAGGACAGCGTCAGGGTCCGTCCCGCTCTGCGCATCGTCACCAGCGGCGTGCTGCCGCCTCCGGAGAACGCCAGGCCCACGGCCGCGACCTTGGGCGCCACCGTGCCGTCATCCTGCTTGGCCAGGTCGGTATCGATGTCCTTCCACTGCCCGGACACCCTGCTGCGGACCGGACGCAGGTACTGACGCGCCTGAAGCTTGCCCTCGGGTGTGGCCACCACATCGACCGACTCACCGCGCAAGGAGGCCACTTCGACCTGCCGCCCGGTGCGCTTGGCCTCCTCCAGCGCTGCGTCCTCGGTGGGGGCAGAAGGTGCTTGTGCACCGGTAGCCGCGTGCACGACTTCTCGCGACGAAGGAGTTGCGGCCTGAGCGGGCGGCTGGAGCACCCCGGGCAGCAGGCCTGCGGTCAAGAATCCGCCCAACCCGGCGGACAGTAAGCGGTGTAAGCGTCTTCGACGCGACGAGCCGGGCATCCCCATCTTTCCCCCGCACACAGAAATGAAAATTTCATGAAGAAGTTGTGCGCGTGAACGTAAGCGCAGAACCACTCCTCCGCTAGATCCACCAACACACCCCTACGTGATGGAACCGACATTCCGGATAACGGAATAATATGAGGTGCATCACGTCGGAGGAAGGTTGTACGGCTTCAAGACGAACTCAGGATCAAAATCCGCCAGAGCCAGCCGGCAACGCACCACCGGCGACCGCGGCGGACGCCACGCGCTTGCGCGGCCAGTGCCGCCTCGGCGTCGCGGCGCCCCTGCAACGTCAGCGCGCACAGGACACGTGCCGGACGGCCCGGGTGTAAGCCTGGTTCCTGAAGGAGCACGACGCACCGTCGCTCGGTGACGTGCTCGTGCTGGTCGTGGGCGGCAGTCTGGGGTGTAGCTCATTTGTCGGCGGCGGCTTCGAGGTTCGCCAGGACGAGCAGGACCCGCAGCAGGTGGGTGGCGCGGCGGGTCGGTGCGGAGTTTCGTGAGGATCCTCCAGTTCTTCAGGTGGGCGAAGCCGTGTTCGACGGGGGCGCGTGCAGCGGCCAGGACCCGATTAGCTTCCTTCTCGGCGGGGGCGAGTGCGTGGTAACCGTTCAGTCATGAAGCGCCGGCCGGGAGCATAATGCGCTCCCGGCCGGCTTTCGTTCGGCTCGCAAGAAGCAAGGATGGCATGTCTCTGAAATTCACTCGGTGTTCCTTCCAATACGGCCGGAAGGTCCCCGTCCTCAATAGGCTCGATCTCTCCATCGAACACAGAGCCACTGTCCTCCTCGGGCCGAACGGGGCGGGGAAATCGACCCTTCTGGGCATCGCTGCCTCATGGATCTCGCCGAGTGAGGGCGCAGTCACCTGGCGGGGAACTGATCCTTCTCAGCCGAAATCGCAGGCGGCTTACCGGAAGGCGGTGGGCTGGCTCCCGCAGAATGTCAAACCCATGCCCGGACTTACGGTACGCGAGAACGTCGCCTACATCGGTTGGTTGAAAGGGATGCCCCGTTCCGATGCTTGGGATCAGTCACGCGATGCCCTGGAACGCGTAAAGCTGGGCAGCCTTGCCGACCGGAAGAGCCATCAACTCTCGGGTGGCCAACTGCGACGCATGGGTATAGCTGGAACGCTCGTCCACAGCAGCGAAATCGTGCTGCTTGATGAACCGACGGCTGGCCTCGACCCCTCGCAACGGCAGATCTTCCGCGACCTCGTAACCAACCTGCTGTCCGACATCCAGGTGGTGGTGTCGACCCACCAGACCGAGGACCTCGATGCCATGTACGACCATGTCGTCATCCTCGACAAGGGCCAGGTCCGCTTCGAGGGCGACACCCACAGTTTCCTCGCCCTCGCCCCGCAGGGGACTCCCGAGGGACGTCGGGCGGAGGGCGCCTACACCCAGCTGATCGCTCAGGAGGTGTGAGCCATGCTGTGGCGTACCGTTCTACGCTCCTCCTCCGCCAGCTGGCTGGCTCCTCTGTTGGCCGCCTTCGTCGCCCTGCTCCTGTCGGACGACCTCACCGCCAAGGTGACCCACGGCTATTGGCCCAGCGTCCTGGGGGCCGCCAACTTCGCACTGCCCTTCGTCGCCCCCGCATGCGCCACCGCCGGCGCCTGGGAAGGCACACGCATCACCCGCGGCAACGTGGCCGGCTGGGCCCCGACCCGCTCAACACTCGGCATCGCCCTGCCGCTCCTGGCGCCCGTCTTCGTACTGGGAGCAGTCGGCATGGCAGTCGCCGCCGCCCTGACCATCTCCACGGGCCGGCCCGACGTCGGCACGCCGCCGATCGGCATGGTCCTCGTCTGGATGGTCATCCTCGCCGCCCACTCCATGGCCGGCTTCCTGCTCGGGAAACGCCTGCCTCTGGTGATCGCCACACCCCTGGCGCTCGTCCTCAGCTTCGTCCTGACCGCCTACCCGGCCGCCATGGAACCGCTGTGGCTGCGCCACATGGTCACCGGCGGCATGTCCTCGTGCTGCTCCCTCGATCAGACCCCCAACTGGCGTGCCGCTGCCAGCGCCCTCCTCCTGGCGCTCGCAGTGATCAGCGCATGTGCACTGGCTCTGACCGCACTGCACCAGCGGACGCGCGCTGTCCTGATCAGCACAGCGCTGGTGGTCGGCATAGCCGGCAGCGGCGGGCTCGCCTACGGGCTGCCCGCAGACCCCGTCACACCCCGTGCTGAGGACCAGTTGCAATGCGCCGGGGAGAACCCGCGCGTGTGCCTGTGGCCAGAGCTGTCCCGGCAAGCTGCCATGATCCGCGAGAACGCCTCTGACGCCCGGCATCGTCTCCAGGAGGCCGGACTTGCCGTCCCCAAGACACTCACCATGGAGGAACATTCAGGAGGCGATGCCTTGTTCATCGGTACCTGGCCCGACCCCAGCGCCTCAGAGGTGCGCGCAGGCGTTGGCACCGCCCTGATGCCGTCAGACCCCCCGTCTTGTGCCCAGTCCGGCAGCAACTTTCCCGGCGCTGACGCCTACGGCCCCACCGCAGCATGGCTCGCCCTGACCGCCGGAGCCGAATCTCAAGAGGCCGCCGGCCGTTACGGGGAGAAGGAAGCGGCGGTGGCAGCGCGCGTTCAGCAGTCCTCCCACGACGCGCAGCTGGCCTGGTTCCGGCAGAACAGCAAGGCTCTGCGCGACTGCACAACCCGTCCCGCTCCGATCCCGTCAGCCCACGCCCTGGAGACATCGCGATGATCTGGTGGCTCAAGGCCAAGGGCGCCCCGGCCGTCGTAGCGGCCACCCTCGCGGTATATGTCATGGCCATCGTCGTACGCGAGCAATCCATTCCGGTACCTGCAGTCGTAGGCCCCTCAGGCCAACTCCTGGTCACGCAAATGCTCGCGGTGCTGCCGGTCGTCCTCCTCCTGCACGGCATCGACCGGGGCGACACCATCGCCGAAGAGGTCGCACTGCGCCACACAGGCCGACGCAATCTGGCACTCTGCTGCGCTTTCGCCCTACTGACCCTGCTGCTGGCAGCGATCGTCCAGATCCTGTGGGATCGGCCGGAAGCCCTCTCCCTCACCCGCAACTGCATCGGCCTCCTCGGAGCCGCGCTCATCGTCCGCGCTGCTCTGGGCGCCGGCATCGCCGCGACCTGCGTCGCAGGGCTCCCCCTCGCCTGCGCCGCCGCCGGCCGCAGACCAGGAGGCACACCACAACCTTGGGCCTGGCCCATCCAGGAACCCACGTCTGGCCTGGGCGCCGCCGAGGCCGGCATCCTCTTCATCATCGGCTGCGCAGTCGTGCTCTGGAAGAATCGTCCCCTGCTCAACCCCCTTGCCCGCACCACTTGACCACGGCTCCGGGTCTGGTTCTCCGGCCGGAGAACCAGACCCGGAGCCGTCAAACTCGGCCGGCCAGCTGAGAGCACCCAACGACGCGCCCCGACCAAGATCAAGTCGGGGCCCTCGTTTCTCCCCGTCGCCGAAGTCGACCTCCGCTTCGTGGCAGGGGTGAGCGGTATCGACGCCAGGCACCGGCGCGACGCACGCCTGTACGCCACCGACGACGCCCTCGCCGCTCTCGTGTCCGTGCCCGAACCCGGCGTCTACCGAATCTCCGTCAGTTCCCCCACCACCCGCGCGGATCCGGGGGTGGCATGGTCGGAAAGATGGCGGCCTTCAGCGCTGCGGGACGGTCAGCAGCTTGAGTCGCTGGGCAAAGGCGCAGGTCAGGTATCGATTCCTGCAAAAGTGACTGAAGCGACTGAAGTTCGAGACAAGGTGAACCACACACTAGCGAATGAAACTTATACCTCTCCCACAACCTCGCGGCGTGGCGCCTGCAGGCTCTCCAGCGACTGAAGCGACCCGGTCCCGGAAGACGCTCAGGCGGAAGCCAGAGCTCCGGCGCTTTCGCGCGTTGAGTCGCTTCGGTCGCTGTCTTAGACCATCGCGTCCGTCTCTGGGCTCGCTTCTTTGCCTGCTCAGGGGCGCTTGGACGGAGCATGCCTCACACGTTCCGAATCTCCTTGCCTAGCGCAGCGACTGAGGAGTGCGGGCTGCTTGAGACAACGGCCGGACTGAACGGCCAGTACCGAGGGGCAGCGACTCTTCTGCTTCAGTCGCTGCCCTCAGTACTGGAGGAAACCCCAGGTCAAGGGCACCCTTAAGGCGTATCAGCGACTGAAGCGACTGGGAAGTCGCATTATGAAGACATTCCCGCGTGCGCGTGCGTGTCATGGATACTGGCCTTCAGTCGATTCAGTCGCTTCAGTCGCTTTTTGGCTCCTGTCTCCTCTCTGGACTGCGATTTTCTGAGCGACTCACGCCAGCGACTGAACGCCTCCAGTCGCTGCCAGTTCCAGCACAGTCGCTCTCGACCAACAACCACTCGAGCAGAGCCGCCTGTCCGAGCTGTCGGCCCGAGGTCGGCATCGTCCAGCGTGTACCAGCGGTCGGTAGCACCAGATAAACCGCCTTGTTTCCGCAGAGCAGAACAAATGGTGCTGCTGCCGCACGACGGCGTACGGCAGCCCTCTCTGGATGTTCTCGCCTTTTCAGGGTCTCGGAGCGGGGCTCGAAGGGCGAGCAGCTGCTCTTGTAGGAGGCCAGCCCATAGGCCTGGGTCGGGGCTGCGCTGCACTCACGGCACACCCGACGACCAGCACTACAGGCACGACCCACGTGATGCCGACCACCGGCGAGCAGCCGGACCAGGGTGAAGCGCCAGACCGACGCCGCAGGCCCTCGCCTTTCACCGCGAGGGCCTACCTGGGAAAATAGAGTGTGTGTCTCACAGCTGCAGCCGGGCAGCAGCAGTCACAAGATGGTGCTGTGGGGAGTGCGGCGGTCTCCAGACGGGGCATAGCGGCGGCCGCGAGGAGGTGCGGCGAGTTCTCGCCGGTCCTTGGCGGTGCCTGCGCGGCGGCGAGGGTCGTCAGCTGGAGTGTCCTAGGATCCGCCGCATGGCTTCGGAAGTTGTGCCGATCAGTGCGTCCCTCATCCCAAAGCCCCAGACCGACTACACCAAATACGGGTACGACTTCCCGGGTGACGGAAGTTTCGTGGTCATGCCCGGCATGGGGATTCTCGCGGTCTCGTTTCTTGCGCGCGCACTCAAGCGCCAGGCCCGCGAGGCTGTCGGGAAGCGTTTCCGGGAGTCTGATGATGACGGCCTGGAAATGCGTGTGACGGCGCGGCTCGTGGGCCGGCTTGACGGTGATGGAGCAGTAGCACTGGACTATCGGGCCACGGCGATCGAACTTGACTGCCCTCCTGACAAGCTGCGGGAGGCCGTCGACTGGTTGGCGAGGATCCGAGCCATCGCAATCGAAGCGTCGGGGGCTGGTGAGGGAACTCTGGTATGGGTTAATCCCTCGATCGCTCACAGCCCGGGCGTCGACCCCTACCGGGCGGCCAAGCGTCACCGGTTCCCTCGGCTCGACCTCGATCCGACGCCGATGCCCGCGGCCCCGCTGGTCGAGGAGTTCGAGGACATCGTCTGGCAGGTGGCTCAGCTCTGCTCTGCGGAGCTCGAGGGCAGCGGCAGGTGCGACTGGGACCTTGGATTCGGGTTGTGCCAGCAGCACGCCACCGACGCGGACCGCGCCCACGAGGAGGCTGAGCGGCGCCGAGCGGAGCAGCGTGCGTGTGAGGAATGGCGCGAACGCGTGCGCCAGCGGCGGAACGAGCTGGCGGCCAGGCGCCAAACCCCTTGCCCTGTCTGCAGGGCACAACCCGGGGAGCACTGCCGTACAGCTTCCGGCGGACGAGCCCGCGAGCCTCACACCAGCCGGCGTTCGGGTGCTGCGGATATGGGTAGGCAGAACTTGGGCCGAGGATTGCTGATCAGATAGGGCGTAGCCGTTACTGGTCGACGCTGTCGAACCCGCCGTGTAGGGCACGGTGTAGGTTCCCCTCCTGGCTTGGTGGGTTGGGGGGGCAGTGAGCGCAGCGGCACGCTGGAAGTTTGGTGCACGGGTGATAGGTGCGATCGTCGCCGCGGTGGCGATCGTCGGGGCTGGTCTGTGGCTGCGGTCCACATGGATTGCCGGTGCTTCACCGCGGGCGGGGCAGTTACTCCAGGCGGACGCCGACGCTGGCGTCGATCCCTGGGATGCGGCCAGGGACGTCATCACGGCCTACCGCCCGACGGCTCCCTATAGTGGGGAAACCACCGTTCGGGTTCGCCGTGCCAAGAGCGGCGGGTGGCTGGTGACGACGAGCTATCGACTGGTCTTGCGGCCGACGGACAAAGTGGTCAGCCAATTGCGGCGCGCCCCTTCGGACATCGGATATGTGATCCCGAACCTGCCTGGCGGTTACGCCACAGCACACCCTCATGACGGGGAGACACCCCATCTGCCGAAGTCGTGCGTCATCACTCAGCAGAGCCGGAATGCAAACGTCACGATCACGGCAACCCATACATGGGGGCAGAACGCACGCCAGCCGCTCCCTCTCAGATACGAACTGGCCAAGGGCCTGGAGGGCGCTCGGGCAGGTGCGCACGCCCACTGGAAGTTCAGCATTGATGCCCCGGACTGGAAGCTGCGCGTGGCCGGGCGCCCGGACCGTCAGACGTCGCACACGGTCACCGCCGACCTGGCGCGATCCGATTCCGTGACCAGGATCGAAGCCGAGCCTCCACCCGGTCCCCGCACGCGGATCGCCCCGTCGAGTTTCACAGGGCTGACGGTCGTCCTGTCCACGCTGTCGATCGTCGCTGTGAGCGGCGGATTCCTGCTCCACAGGGTCGTGTCGTCGGCCGTCCCTGGCAGTACAAGGCGCCGGTGGAGCGCCACGGTGATCGGTGCAGTCGCGGCCGTCGCGCTGGGCACCTGCGCCGTGGTGATAATCGCCTTCTTCCATGCACGCACCAGCAACTCTCCCTGGTACGGGGCGGAGTATTATGTTTTCGACGGGCCGGTCACCGTCTCGGGGCAGATCCTGATGCAGCAGGTGCTGCTCGCTTGCTCCTGGTTTACTCTGCCGGTGATCGTGCTCGCGGTGTGTGTCAGGTTGTCCACCCGACGGCCGCCGGGGCTACGGACCCTCGCCATGGCCGCGATGGCGGCACCAGTTCTACTGGCGATCGAGGTCGTGGTGGCAGGCCCTTCCCGGTGGGCGCTGACAGTGTGCTTGGCCATTGTCACGCTTACGGCAGGGGCGTGGGCGCTGCTGCGCTCGCGACTGTTGGGGCAGACCGGGCGTCGATGGGCCGCTGCTGGTACTGCTGTGGTGCTCAGTTACCTCTCCGGCTTGAGCGCTTTGAGCCTGCTGCCCGGCCCTGGCCATCATATGCCGACGGCAGACACCACTTGGGGCGGGGCTGCTTGGCCGGCGGTGGTGACCGTGCTCGTTCCTTGGATCATCGTTTTCACCCGCGCCGTGCTGCGGCTCGCGACGAGCAAGCCTCCTGGGCTCTCCTTGCTCACCGCCGCCGCGCTTGTGTGTTTGGTCCTGCCGTGGAATGCCGGGGTCAGTGGAGGTTACCCGCGGAGCGTCGAGCTGCTGGGGACCCTGACCGATCTCGTACCCGGATCCGGTGGTGTCAGCTGGGTCGGCGCGCTGTACTTCCCTTGGCAGATAGCCTGGCTCTGTGCGGTGGTTGGCCTTCTGGCTCATTTGCGGTCTGGAGGCCGCGTGCCGGGGGCTTGGCCGTCTGACGCTCGCATCGCCTTTGCAGCCTTGATCTGGCTGGTGGCTGCCGCGCATGTGGTAGGCGTTAAGGGCTCGCGCCTCAGTCAGTGGCCGACGGCGGCGGCTGTCATTCTGGCGTGCGTCGGTACGCTGTGGCTGTTTCCCGGTGACGAGATGGACAGTGGGCGGCGGCTGCATCGTCTGTCCGGCCCCGCCCATGCTCGTCTGATGCGTTCTCTTGTGCGGGCACAGTTGCTGGCTACAAGTCGGCAGCGCTTCTTACGTGAATCGCACGCCGCCTTGGCCGATGGTTCTCTCACCGCCGATGAATGGGACTCTCGATGGCGGGCCCTGGGCGGCGACTCGTCGTCGGGCCCTGCAGGGGCGTCCCTGCGAACGAGGTCCACTGCGTTGGGCACCTCCGCCGGCATCCCGGCCTGGGACAACGGGGGCGTCGGGGCAACAGCATCCATGCTGTTGTCGCTGCCCTGGACGATCTCGCAGGTCTGGACCAGCCCGTACTACGTGGGGATACCGCAGGCGGTCACGGCCGTTGGTGGCGCGACGGGCCTGTGGGTCTTCTTCGGATTCGGCTACGGCTACCTCTACCCGTGGCTGCGTGGTGTCGAGCCGATCGGCAAGGCCCTCAACATGTTCGTCGTGCAGTGGTTGTTGCAGCTGCTCCTGCTGTTGGCTGGGATGGATGGCGACTTCACCCAGATGGCTGTCCCGATACTTCTTGTGAGTGTGCAGAGCTTGCTGGTCGCCCTGGGACTGGGGCTGTACTGGGAATTTCGCCTCGTGCGGACTGCCGGGGTGCCGTGGGGAGACATCCGCAACTTCCGTCGGTTGTCCTCACTCGCGGTCCCGACCACGACCGTCCTGGTCGCCGTGATCACCGCCGTCGCCACCGCGCTCGCCGGTGCCTGGGGTACCGCCCTCGCCCAACCCAGCGAGACGCCTCCGGCAGCTGTCAAGTCAACTTCTCCGTAGACAACGGAGAAGGGAAAGCGTTCCGAGCATCGTGCAACCCGATCGAAAGGGCCTCTCACAGGGGCTCGGCGAGACTGTCTGGCCTGAGTCGGTCAGCGGTCTAGCTGTGGTGCCTGACCACACTTCGCACGGCGTGCGGGAACAGTTTGGGGATACGGTGACGGCGAAGGGCCCGGAGTCAATTGCAGTGACTCCGGGCCCTTCGTGCGCGCTCGGTCAGGCTGCCCAGCCGACGGAGGAGACGTAGGTGTAGGCGTCCCAGTCGGTGCCGAGGCCGGTGCTGATGATCTCGTCCCAGATCGCGTCCAGCTCGTCGGTGTCGCCGGCGCTCCAGGCGTCGACGGCGCGGTCCCACACGCTGCCGCGGACGTTGATGGAGCGGGTTTCCAGGTCGCGTTGGTGGCGGTGGTGGACCTGTGACTGGTCGACGGGGTCGATCTCGATGCGGGTTCCACGGCCGCGGTTGTTGAGGCGGCGCTTGAGGTCGGCGAGGACGTTGCGGCGGCGCAGTTCCCAGTAGGCAGCGTCCAGGCGGGCGAGGTTGGCCTTGGTGGGGGTCTGCTCTTCGGCGAGCCAGGCGATCAGGGTGCGGGGGCGGACGTGGATGCCGGCGCGGTCCATGGCTTCGTAGCCGGCGTCGGAGGCGGTGAGGTAGCGCAGGCGGGCGGCCAGGCCGCGCTCGGAGTCGACGGGTGATTCGATGCCCGTGACCATGCGGTCGAGGCCTTCGGCCAGGGCGACCCATCCGGCGATTCCGCGGGCGCGGAGGGCGCCCAGGTCCCTCCAGCGGCCTTCTTCGGTGCCGGCCATCAGCGGGTGACCGTGCCGATGGTGTACTCGCCGGAGGCCTTGGCGTCACTGTGCTTGATCTTCATCTGGGACACGCCGCGGCCCTCGGCGAAGACCTGACGCCAGTCGCCGGTGACGTGCAGTTCGTCGGTGCCCATCATGGCGATGATCTCCAGGCCGGCCTGGTGGGCCTTGTAGGCCTTGCCCCACAGGTTGGCGTACGCCTGGCTGTGGATGATGTGCATCCAGTCCGGGCGGACCATTTCCCGGTTGTGAACCGACTCGCCCATGGTGGAAACGAACTTCGAATACATCGCCTTGACGTACTCGGTGGTGATCGTGTCCTCCTCCTCAATCGCCTTTTCCCGGGCAGCGGTGAGAATCTTTCGCAGCGCGTCGAGAAAATTCTCTGTCGCGCCGGATGTCCACGATTCGTGAATTTCGGGTGCGTCGATAAGGCCGTATTTCGGTCCGGAGAGGCGCATGAGCAGCCTGAGAGTGGCGTCGGTGACCCACAGTGCCCCGTCGGTGTCGCGGTCGCCGAGGGGGTTGGGCAGGTGCGGGTGGCGCCATTCGGCGGGGGTGATCAGGTGGACACCGGAGCGCTTGGGGTCGACGCCCTCGGCGCCGGTGGTGTGTTCCAACTTGCCGATCGGCAGCCAGCACTTGAGGGCGGAGAGGTAGGCCGCGTTGGCGTCCAGGGCAGTGACCTGGACACTCCCGGGAATCTTGAGGGAGAAGTCTGGGTGGTGGAAGGCGGGGCGGGCCTCCCAGATCTGGTCCGGCTCGCGCTTCGAGGGCTTCTTGAGGATGTCCGGCAGCGCCGGGTAGGCGGTGAACTGATATCGGGCGGTCGCCCGCGTCTCTTCGAACATCGCCATGACGTCCGGGATGCCGCGCTTGATGAGGGCCTTGAGCGCGGCCTCGGTATCGCCTTCGGCGCGCTGGAGCTCTTCGTCGACGGCCTGGGTGATCATGGCGTGGGTTTCGGCCTGGGCGCGGGCGGCGGATTTCGCGCGTCGCTGCGGACGGGTCGGCACGGGTGCCGGTACGGGCGAAGCCGGGGCCGCAGGCGCCGGAGTAGGGGCGGGTTGGGCGGTGGGTGCGGTCTGTGGGGCTGGTGCGGCCTCAGTGGGCTGGCACATGGCGCCGGCGTGCAGGGGGCGGCCGTCGGTGGACTGGTAGGGCGTGGTGTGGCCGCAGCGGATGCATGGGCCCGGTTCTCCCTGGATGGCCCGGCCATTGGGGCCCCACGCGGTCTGGGCGGCCTCCGGCGCGGCGAACACGGGCGCCACCGGGGCTGCCGGGGCGACCGGGGCCGGGTGGAGGCGGGCGAGGCCTTCAAGGAGGCGGAGGTACTTGGCGCGTCCGGGCGGCTGCGGGGTGGAGGTGCCGTCCTCCCAGTTGGCGACGGTCTGACGGCCGACGCCCACTGCTGCGGCGACCTGGGCGCGGGAGAGGTCGGCGGCCTCTCGCAGGCGTCGACGCTCGGCCGGTTCGGGCATCGCCGCTGTCAGCCGAGCTTCCTCCAGCAAGGCTTCCACACTGTCGAATTGGTCATCGCTCATGCGTCCAACGTACCGAAGACTGGACTTCTAATGGAAGTAGATTGGGCTTTCATTAGGCATTCATTTTGCATTCGACTGGATTGGGCCGCGGCGCCGAGAGGCCCGCGACAACGGCCTCCGGCCGGGGCAGCGGGCCGCGGCTCAGAGGACGGTGCCGTGCAGCGCGCGGCGGTCACCAGTGAGGGGGGCGTAACGGCGGGCCGCGAGGCCGTGCTGCAGGTCCTCGCCGATCTCGTCGCACAGCGCTCGGAGGACGTCGGCGGCCTGCCCGTCGGAGAGGTAGGCCGGGGCGACTTCGAGCATCAGCTTGCCGATCGCGTGGGTGCTCGCGGCGGCCGGCGCGGAGCCGACGAGGTCGGGCAGCCTGCGGCGCAGCCACAGGCACTGCTCGAAGCCCCGCGGGGTGAGGCCGACGAGGTCACGGGACAGGGCGTGGCCGCCGTTCCGGCCCAGGGGCGGGGGGCGCGGTAGAAGGTGGGCTTGGTAGCGCACTCCGTCGATTCGGCATGACGGACCAGAGCCAGGGTCAGCTCGGTGCGCGGTGCCATACGAACTCCTTCGATGCCAAGCGCGAGGGCGCGGCGGGGCGTAGGGCGTATCTGGCAGAACAGGAGGGCTCAAGCCGTCGCGTTGCGGGGGCCGGGCCCACTGGGGTGGTGAGTGGGACGTCTGAGGGCAGCGGCGTCGAGGGTTCTCAGAAAGCTGGGGCATGAGCGCGCGTTGGCACAGATGCTGCATCGTGGAGCCGCTCTAGGTGTGTTGTCCGGAGAGGTTGGTGACGCGGCTGGCTGGGGTGTGGCCGCTGATTCCGGTGTGGGGTCGGTGGTAGTTGTACCAGTCCAGCC
>NZ_JBIWOD010000034.1:0-43028 GCF_044767545.1 Streptomyces sp. NPDC101227
TTTCGTGGGGGGCCCCACCCTGGCCCTGGGGTGTGTGCTGCCCCGTACCGGGCGGTTGTCGGGCGACGAACCCCGCCCCCCCGGCCCGCCGGAGGGGCCCCGTACCGCAGCGCGGTACGGGGCCCCTCCGGCGTTCTCCCGTGGTCAGTTACTGCTGACCGTGACCTTCTGGTCGTTGTTCAGCTGCTGCACCAGCTGCTGCACCTTGGCCTTGTCCCAGACCAGGTTGCCGCCGGTGGAGCCGTTGATCGGCATGTTCATCGACTTGCCGTCGCCGCCCATGACGCCCTTCATCGCGAAGAACATCTGGCCCAGGTCCCACAGGCTCATGTCCTTGTCGACGATGAGGGTGTCCAGGCCGGCGCTCATCGTCGGGTAGAGCTTGAAGGGGTTGAGGATCGTGCCCGGGGTGGCGACCTGACCGGCCAGCGTGCCCAGGAACTTCTGCTGGTTCTTCGTACGGTCCAGGTCACTGCCGGCGAAGGCGTGCCGGGTGCGGACGAAGGCGAGGGCCTGCTGGCCGTTGAGGGTCTGCTTGCCCGCCGGGAAGTCGGCGCCCGACCACTTGTCCTTGAACGCCTTGGGGATGTCCATCTCGACGCCGCCGATCGCATCGACGATGCCCGCGAAGCCCGCGAAGCCGATCTCGACGTAGTGGTCGATGTGGAGGTGGGTGTTGGACTCGATGGTCCGCACCAGCAGCTCCGGGCCGTCCTCGGCGTAGGCCGCGTTCAGCTTGGTGTGCCGGCCGGTGCCCGGGTACTTCTTGCCGGAGTCCGAGCCGACGAAGCTGGGTATCTCGACGTCGGAGTCGCGCGGCAGCGAGATCAGCGTCGGGCCGTTGGAGCCGTCGTGCAGGATCATCATCGAGTCGGTGCGCTTGCCCTCGGCGGAGCCGGTGTGCAGCTTCTTCTTCTCCTCGGCCGACATGCCCTCACGGCTGTCCGAGCCGACGATCAGATAGTTCGTGCCGTCCCCGGTCGCCGGCCGGTCGATGACCTTGCTCAGGTCCACCTGGCGGCGCAGCTTGCCGTCCGCCCAGAAGTACGTGGCGACGGAGGCGACGGCCAGCACCACGACCAGGGTCAGCACGGTCCACTTGATGCGGCGGCCCCAGTTGGGCCGCGGCCGGGCGCCGCCGCGGTCGTACGGGCCGTCGTCGTAGCCGCCGCGGCCGCCGCCGTCGCCGTAGACCTGGCCGGTGTTGTAGCCGCTGTCGTACTCGTCGTAGTCGTCGTAGCCCTGGGACTGCTGGGGCACGGAGCCGCGGCGCGGGGACATCTGCGGGGGCAGCGGGGGTTCGCTCCGGGGGTAGCCGGAGCCCGCGTCGCGCCGCACCTGCCGCATGGCACGCGCGCCCTCCGGATCGGCGCTGCCGCTGCCGCGTCCGTACCGGTTGCCGTTCTGGTCCCCGGACCACCCATTGGGCCACTCATTCATACCCGGCAGTGTGCACGTCGCGGAGGGGTGCCCAATAGAGCAGGTGCGGGATCGGGCCAGGGCTGTTGCAGACCTGATGCAAAGCGACGAGGCCCTTCCCGTCCATATCGCAAGGGGCCGTGACCATTCCGGCGCGGCCATCGGAAGCAACCATTCCGGATAGTTTCCGACGGGGGCGGGGAGACGAGCGTCACGTAGGGAGACAGTCGTCACGAGACGGGTGTCACGGGACGGGGGATGCCAGTGATGCGGGTATGGGTCCGGCTTAGGCTGACCCCATGACCGAACTCGTCACCAACAGCCAGGAGGGCGAGCTCGCGGGCAAGCCCACATCCGTCTCCCGTACGACGCTGTCGCACATCATGACCGCCGGCGACACCAATCTCCTGGGGACGGTGCACGGTGGCGTGATCATGAAACTGGTCGACGACGCGGCGGGCGCGGTGGCCGGCCGGCACTCCGGAGGCCCCGCGGTGACGGCCTCGATGGACGAGATGGCCTTCCTGGAGCCGGTCCGGGTGGGCGACCTGGTCCACGTCAAGGCCCAGGTGAACTGGACCGGCCGCTCCTCCATGGAGGTCGGCGTACGGGTCCTGGCCGAGCGCTGGAACGAATCCACGCCGGCCCAGCAGGTCGGCTCCGCCTACCTCGTCTTCGCCGCCGTCGACGAACAGGGCAAGCCGCGCCGGGTGCCGCCGGTGCTCCCCGAGACCGAGCGCGACAAGCGCCGCTACCAGGAGGCCCAGATCCGCCGCACCCACCGCCTCGCCCGGCGGCGCGCGATCATGGAGCTGCGGGAGCGGCGGGCGGCCGAAGGGCTCGACGAGGCACAGTGAGCGGGCGGGGCCGTGGCGCCCTTGCCGGGCGGGGAGGTTCACGCCAGTCTGGTCGGAAATGCCGCCCGTCACCGGCGGGTTCCGTCACACCTCTGGAGTGAGCGTGGCTTCCTTCGTACTGCCTCATGCCCTGCACGGCCGGGGAACGCACAAGGTCATCGCGGTGCACGGCTGGTTCGCCGACCGCTCCGCCTTCGACCCGGTGCTGCCGGACCTCGACCGGGACGCGTTCCAGTACGCGCTGGTCGACCTCCGCGGCTACGGCGAGGCGAAGGCGACGGCCGGCGAATACACCACGGGCGAGGGCGCGGCCGATGTGCTGGCGCTCGCCGACCGGCTGGGCTGGGACCGTTTCTCGCTGATCGGCCACTCGATGGGCGGCAGCGTCATCCAGCGGGTGCTGGCCGCGGCACCGCACCGGGTGCGCCGCCTCGTCGGCATCTCCCCGGTCCCCGCCTCCGGACTGCCGCTGCCGCCGGAGCAGTGGGAGCTGTTCGCGGACGCGGCACACACCCCGGACAACCGGCGGATCATCCTCGACCTCACCACAGGCGGCAAGCGCCCCGCCGCCTGGCTGGACCGGATGGTGCGCCGGTCCCTGGAATGCAGCGACCCCAAGGCGTTCCGCGCCTGGCTGGACTCCTGGGCCACCGAGGGCTTCGCCGCCGAGGTCGAGGGCTCGGCGGTGCCGGCGCTGGCCGTGACCGGAACGCTCGACCCCGCGCTGAACGCCGAACTCGCACGGCAGACCTGGTTGCAGTGGTACGCCAACAGCGAGCTGGTCGAGCTGCCGTCGGCCGGGCACTACGCCATGGACGAGACTCCGCTGGAACTGATCCGGGCCGTGGAGGACTTCCTGCGCGCCGACGGTGACGGCGACCGGCCGCACGCCTGATGGGCATACCGGACGTCTTCGACCCGCGCCGCTACGCCGACGGCCTGCCGCACAGCGCGTACCGGCTGCTGCGCGACCGGCATCCGGTCGCCTGGCAGGAAGAGCCCGAGGTGCTCGGCTGGCCCGCCGGCCCCGGCTTCTGGGCGGTCACCCGGCACGAGGACGTCCTACGGGTCCTCAAGGACGCCCGCACCTTCTCCTCCCATCTGGGTGCCACCCAGATCCGCGACCCCGACCCCGCCGACCTGCCGTTCATCCGCCGCATGATGCTCAACCAGGACCCTTCCCCGGGCTCTCGACGCGGTTCGACCGGGGCGGACCCCAATGACCACGGTCGGCTGCGCCGCCTGGTCAGCCGCGCCTTCACCCCGCGCCGGGTCGACCGCTTCGAGGCTGTGGTGCGCGAGCGGGCCCGCGGCCTGCTGACCGCGGCGCTCGAGGCGGCGCGGACCGCGGACGGCACCTGCGACCTCGTCACCCACGTCACCGACGACTACGCCCTGCTCAACCTCGCCGACGTCCTCGGCATCCCGCCCGCCGAGCGCGGGCTGCTCCTGGACTGGACCCGGCGCGTCATCGGCTACCAGGACCCCGACGAAGCGGGCCCGGCCGCATCCGGCGCGGACGGGCGCCCCGCGAACCCGCGCTCCCCGGCGATGCTCCAGGACATGTTCGCCTTCGCGCGGGAGCTCGCCGCCCACAAGCGCCGGCACCCGGGCGACGACGTCATGACCGTCCTCGCCACCGACCGCGACCTGGCCGAGCCCGAGCTGGAGATGTTCTTCTTCCTGCTGACCATCGCGGGCAACGACACCGTCCGCAGCGCGGCCCCCGGCGGCCTGCTCGCCCTGGCCCGGCACCCGGCCGCCTACCGCGCGCTGCGCACCCGGGCGGTGCGGACGACGACCTGCGTGGAGGAGCTGCTGCGCTGGCATCCGCCGGTGCTCAGCTTCCGCCGGACCGCCGCGTACGACACCGAGCTGGCCGGCCGCCCCCTCCGCGCCGGCGACAAGGTGGTCGTCTTCCACGGCTCGGCCAACCACGACGAGCGGGTCTTCGCCGCCCCGCACCGGCTGGACCTCGCCCGCACCCCCAACCCCCATGTCTCCTTCGGTGACGGCCCCCACGTCTGCCTGGGCGCACACCTCGCCCGGCTGCAACTCCGCGTCCTCTACGAGGAGACCCGCGACCTGCTGCCCGCACTCTCGCTCGCCGCGCCCCCGCAGCGGCTGGTGTCCAACTTCATCCACGGCCTGAAGTCGCTGCGTCTGCGGCTGGTGGAGGCTCCGGCCGCCTAGTTCTGGCCAGGGGGCCTCCGGTGGATCATGGCCGGCCCCCGCCCTACGGGCGCACGACGCGGCCTCGACGGCACCCCCTGGCAGCGGCGCCCACCCCGGCCACCACCGGCCGTGCCAGCAGGCCCAGCCCCGCCCCGAGCACCGTCCCGGCCGCCGCGCACATGACGTCGTCGACATCGGCGATCCGACCGGCGCGCATCAGCAGCTGGGCCGTCTCGATGGTCACGCAGAGGCCGACCCCCAGCAGGAACGCGGCGGCGGCCGACCAGCGGGGCGCCGCGAAGCGCAGCAGCAGCGGGCCCGGCACGTACAGGGCGGCGTAGGCGATGTGCTGGCGGATCAGCATGGCCAGCTCCTGGGGCTGGAGCTGGGCGCCGGGGTCGAAGAGGCCCTCGCCCGGCCGCCACCACAGGGTGGCGTCGGCGGAGCCGATGGGCTGGGTGGGAGTGAGCGTCGCGAACAGGAGCAGCGGGAACCAGACGGCCAGCAGGGCGGTGGCCGCGGTGCGGGGGGTGGTGGCGGCGGGGGCGCGGGCGGCCCAGGTGGCGAACGAAAGGGCCAGCGCCGCCATGGCGGCGAGGAAGAGCGCGACGGTCGTGGGGGAGATGGCCAGTACCGCTGCCTGCCACATGGTGTCCTCCTTGCGAGGGGCCGTGGACCTGGACGCGGAACGTCACCCGGGGCCGCAGCTCCACTTGGTGACGAACACGGTCCCGGCGTGCTCCATGACGCCCCGGATGCATTCGCCCGCCAGCACTTCCACCCGGCCGCCGAGGACGGCGGAGCCGTGCCGCAGGCGGCGGGGGCCGAACCAGCCGGGGAAGGCGGTGATCCTCGCGTTCTTGCGCTGATAGCCCAGGCGTACGGAGAAGGCGGCCGCCGGCCCGGCATCGTGCCGGCGGTAGGCCGTCGTGTACCTGCCCGTCGCGCCCACGGGGCCGTGCAGGCACAGCCGGCCGTTGGCCAGATCGCCGCAGCCGGTCGGGGCGACGGGCGCCGGCGGGGCGGCGGCCGCGCTGGCGGCGACCAGACACAGCGCGGCGAGGGTGGCGCCGGCCCGGGGCGCGTAGCGATGGCCCGCCGGCCGGTCGGCGAGCGGCCGGGGCCCGGTGCGACGAGGGGCGGGCACCGTCATGGGCACACCGCCTCATCGCCGGTGATCGCCCCTACGCTGCCCGGCGCCGGCGGCTGCTGCTCCGCCTTCACCGGCGTCACCGCCTTGAAGTCGTCGCCGACCGTCACCTGGAGCACCGGGCCGCGCCCCAGCATCGGCCGCAGCTGCGCACCGGGCAGCGCGGCGGCCAGCGAGCGGGCCGAACGGTTCCAGCGGGGGTCGTAGTCGATGACCGTATGGGAGGCCGCGCCGTGCGCCGCGACGCCGGGCACTCCGGCGGAGACGAAGCCGGTGGCCCGCAGCGCCTTGGCGACGGTGTCGCCGAGGCCGGGCCGGGCGCTGCCGTTGTCGACATGCACCCTGATCTCCGACGGCGCCACGTCCACGACCGTGGACCGCGGCCGCTTCCCGTCCTTCGCGGGGTGCCTGGCGATCGGCTGGTCGTCGCGGATGGCCTGGAAGAGCTGCCGGGACGCCACCGGGTCCCAGCGGACGGCCTCGCCGCCGCCCGGCAGCCGCAGATTGTCCTTGGCCAGGGGGACGGAGACGAACTCCGAGGACGACGGGGTGAAGCCCCGCATGGCCTGGCCGAGGTCGACAAGGTCGTTGGCCTCGAAGCCGGAGTCGGCGCGGACGGAGTCCAGCATCGTCTCGGCGACGTCCTTGAAGCGGATGGGGTTCATCAGGACGCCGGAGGAGGTGATCTTGTGGATGAGGGAGGCCAGGAAGCGCTGCTGGCGGTGCATCCGGCCGAGGTCGGCGGAGGCGTCGATATGGCGGGAGCGGACGTACTGGAGGGCCTGGCCGCCGCCGAGGAGCGTCTTGCCGGCGGGCAGGTCGAGCCCGGTGAAGCTGTCCCGCAGCGGGCGCGGGGTGCAGATCTCCACCCCGCCGACCGCGTCCACGCTCCGCATGAAGCTGGTGAAGTCGACCTCCAGGTAGTGGTCGATGTGCACGCCGGTCATGTGCTCGACGGTCCGTACGGTGAGGTTGGGGCCGCCCTCCGCGTATGCCGCGTTCAGCTTGACGGCGTGCTTGCGGTGCCGCCGCCCGCTCGCGGCGTCCTCATGGTCGGGGACCTCGGCGTAGGAGTCGCGCGGCAGGCTGACGATGCTGGCGCGGTCCCGCTCGGCGGACAGGTGCACCAGCATCAGGGTGTCGGTGCAGTGACAGGGCGCCCCGCCCAGGTGGTACGTCCGCTTCTCGTCCTTGGTGAGGTTGTCCCGGCCGTCCGTGCCGACGACCAGGAAGTTCAGGCCGCTGCCGCCGCCGGGCCGCTCGTCGGTCGGCATGCCCCGGAAGGCGTCCACCCGGCCGATCCGCGTCTCCACGCCGGTGACCATGGCGTGGCCCACACCGCTCGCGCCCAGCAGCAGCGCGGCGGCGACGGTGCTGGTCCGCAGCCCCCAGCGCTTGCGCGGCGGGTGCCGGCGCCCCGTGGGCCCGGTGGTCCGGCGCTGCGTGGGGCGGGTCGAGCGGGACGGGGCGGTCACTGGGGACACCTCCGCGGCGGGACGGGCGGCGAGTCGGGTGAAGCCGGCGGGAACACCGTAGGCCTATACGATCGAATGCAAAGCGTCACACGCCGGGCACAGGCTGCCCCGCCACCCGTCCGACGTCCGCCGCCGTCCCCCGTTCGCGGTAACGTGAGGCGCGATACCGCAGTCTCCCGGCGGGCGCTGCCGCCCCATGGCGGCTCGCCGCGGGCCGTACCCCCGAGGAACCATGCCGCAGCAGCAGCCCCCGGCCGTCTCCGTGATCATGCCGGTGCTCAATGAGGAACGTCACCTGCGCAATTCGGTCCGGCACATCCTGGAGCAGGAGTACGCCGGCGAAATGGAGGTGGTGATCGCCCTCGGCCCGTCCACGGACCGTACGGACGAGATCGCCGCCGAGCTGGTCGCCGAAGACTCCCGGGTGCACACCGTGCCCAATCCGACCGGCCGCACCCCCGCCGCGCTGAACGCCGCGATCAAGGCGTCCCGGCATCCCGTCGTGGTGCGCGTCGACGGTCACGGCATGCTCTCGCCGAACTACATCGCCACCGCCGTGCGCCTCCTGGACGAGACCGGCGCGCAGAACGTCGGCGGCATCATGCACGCCGAGGGCGAGAACGCCTGGGAGGACGCGGTCGCCGCCGCGATGACCTCCAAGATCGGCGTCGGCAATGCCGCCTTCCACACGGGCGGTCAGGCGGGCCCCGCCGAGACCGTCTTCCTCGGCGTCTTCCGGCGCGAGGTCCTGGAGCAACAGGGCGGCTACAACGAGGAGTTCATCCGCGCCCAGGACTGGGAGCTGAACTTCCGCATCCGCGAGGCGGGCGGCGGGATCTGGTTCTCGCCCGAGCTGAAGGTGCAGTACCGGCCGCGGCCGAGCGTCAAGGCGCTGGCCAAGCAGTACAAGGACTACGGCAAGTGGCGGCATGTCGTCGCGCGCTACCACTCCGGGTCGATCAATCTGCGCTATCTGGCGCCGCCGACCGCGGTGTGCGCCATCGCGGCGGGCATCGTCGTCGGCGCGGCCGTCACGCCCTGGGGCTTCGTCGTTCCGGCCGGCTATCTGGCGGCCATCGCGGCGGGCTCGCTCCCGGCCGGCAAGGGGCTCTCGCTCAAGGCCCGCGCCCAGATCCCCGTCGCGCTCGCCACCATGCACATGTCCTGGGGCTACGGCTTCCTCACCAGCCCCCGGTCGCTCGCCAGGAAGGTCATCGCGAGCCGCCGGCCGGCGGTCCTCGCGCCCGCGGCGGAGCAGTCCCCGGCCGAGTAAGGCGCACGAAAGGGGGCGGGGCGGCCACCACGGCCGCCCCGCCCCCTTTCCGTATGACGGGGCCAGAAGATCTAGCACGTCCAGAAGATCTGGAAGGCTCTAGAAGGTCTGGAAGGCTCTAGAACGTGTAGTCCGGATTCACCTTCATGCACGCCGTCTTGTCGTTCCCGTTGAGCGCGTCCGCGCTGTCCGGCGCCTTGTCCGGGGTCCTGTCGCCGCCCCGCTTCTTCGGGTAGTCGGTCCCCGTACGCCAGTCGTTGCCGACCACCAGCCGCATCTCCGTGGCCGAACTGGACTCCTTCACCGCGCCCTTGGACAGGCCGAGCGCCTTGGCCAGCGCGAGGGCGTCGCCGCGCTGCGCCGCGTCCTTGTACGTGATGGTGGTGTCGGCCTGGGTGGTGAGGGCGGAGTCGGTGCCGGCGGCGGTGTAGCCGAGCTGCGCGAGCCGCTGCTGGATGACGGTGGCGCGGCCGGAGACCGGGCCCGTCGCCGTGCTGTTGGTGCCGTTCTGCACGACAACCTTCAGCTCTCCCTCGGGAGTTGACGCCTTGGGGTCGGGCGCCGGCTTCTTCTTGGCGCCCTTGCCGTCCAGCGCGGTGTCGTTGCGCATCATCGCGAAGGTCTCCTCCGCGTCGCCGGGCTTGGGCAGTACGTACTCCTCGCCGGGGCCGTACACCCAGGGCATGGTGACCATCGTGATGCGCTTGGTCGGCACCCGGTTGAGGTCGCCGCCCAGGTCGTAGAGCTTCTTGACGGTGTCGAGTCCGTCGTCGACGGTCAGCGCGCTGGTCGCGGCCTCGGCCAGGTCACGCAGCTGGCCGGGGTTGGTGAGCTTGGCGCCCTTCTTGAGCTGGCGCACCATGGAGTTCATGTACATGTGCTGGGCCTTGGCCCGGCCGATGTCGGTGTTGTCCTCGAAGCCGTAGCGGGTGCGCAGCCACTGGAGGGCCTGGACGCCCTTGACGGAGTGGGTGCCCTCGGTCAGCTTGAGCCCGCTGCCGTGGCCCTTGCTGTCGTGCGAGTAGACGTTCTTGTTGACGCAGACCGGGACCCCGCCGATGGCGTCGGCCATGTCCACCACGCCGGAGAAGTCGACCATCATGAAGTGGTCTATGTAGATGCCGGTCAGCTCCTGCCAGGTGGCGAGCGTGCAGCCCGGCCCGCCGTGCTGGAGCGACTGGTTGATGGCGGCGGTGGTCTGCGGGAAGTTCTCGTGGGTCTTGGGGTCCGTGCACTTGGGGATCGTGACGCGGGTGTCCCGGGGTATGGAGATCACCGACATGTTGCTGCGGTCGGCGGAGACGTGCAGCAGCATCTGGACGTCGGCCAGCGGCTTGCGGTCCGCGTCCTGGCGGGCGCCGCCCAGCTCGATGTTCTTCTTGCTGTTCCGGCCGTCGGAGCCGAGCAGCAGGATGTTGAGCGGCGTCTGCCCGAACGCGTTGGGATCGGGCTTCTTCAGATCGCCGCCGCCCAGGATCCGCGGCTCCTTGCGGAGGTTGGCGTTGAGGTGCTCGTAGTACCAGTAGCCCGCGCCCGCGCCGGCGACCAGCAGGAGGCCGAGGCCGAGCGCGGTCCAGCGCAGCGCCCGGCGGCCCTTGCCGCCCTTCTTGCGGCGGCCCCGGCGCGCCTGGCGGCGGCCGCCCTCGTCGGGCGCGGACGGGACGTCGCCCTCGCCGTCGGCCGGCGTCCATCCGGGCGCGTCCGGTGGCAGCCCGCCCGTCCCCTCCTCGTCGAGGCCGGCGTCGAAGCCCAGCCTCTGTGGTGCTCCGGGCTGCCGACGCCCGGGTGATCGCTCACCGCGCACACTGCTCTGCCGCATTGGGCCCTCTCCCCGTTGTCAATTCGGTGGTGCGCTCGGCGCCTTCGCAGGCGGCCGGATCCCGTTCAGGTCACTTGGCGCAGACGTTCTTGTCATCCGCATTGACGTTCTGGACCCCGTCCGGGGTTTCGGTCGGCGCATCGATCGGTTCGCCGGCCCCCTGGAAGTCCTTGCCGAGGGTCAGCTTCATCGGTACGCGGTCGCCCGCGTTCTGCGCGGACTTCTTCAGCGCGCTCTTGGACAGGCCCATCCAGTCGGCCAGCGTGGCGGCCTGGTCGGCCTGGTCGGGGGCGTACTCGAGGACGGTCTTGGCCACCTTCTGCGGGGCGTTGCCGGCGTTGGTGGACAGCCGGGCGGCCTTGGAGTTCTGCAGCCAGTCCACGGTCTCCTGGGCCGCGCCGAACGGTCCGCCGCCGTTGAAGACATCGACCCGTACGAGCTCCGCCGGGGCCTTCCTGACCGGCGCCTTCGCGCCCTTCTTCTTGCCCTTGGCCAGGGCGTGGTCCGCCTGCACCATCCGGAACAGCGGAGCGGCCTTGGCCTTGTCGAGTATGACGGTGGCCGGGTCCTGGGGGTTGTCCAGCACCGGCACCGTCGCGAAGGTGATCTTGTTGAGGTTCACCTTCTTCAGATCGCCGCCGAAGTCCATGAGCTTGCTCGCGGTGCCGATGCCGGTGTCGACGGTCAGCGCCTTGGTCGCCGCCTGGGCGACGTCCAGCAGCTTGCTCGGGCTGCTGAACGCGCTGGACTTCAGCTTGCGGATCAGCGAGCCGATGAACTGCTGCTGCATCTTGATCCGGTCCAGGTCGCTGCCGTATCCGATGGCGTGCCGGGTCCGTACGAAGGCCAGCGCCTGCTCGCCCTTGACGGTGTGCCGGCCGGCGGTCAGATGCAGATGCGACTTGGGGTCGTTGATGTTCTTGGCGGCGCAGACCTCGACGCCGTCCACCGCGTCGGACAGCTCCTTGACCGCGTTGAAGTCGGCCATCATGAAGTGGTTGATCTTCAGCCCGGTCAGCTTCTCCACGGTCCGCCAGGTGCAGCCCGGGTCCCGCCCCTCCTGGCCCAGGCTGGTGTTGAACCGCACCTGCTGCTCGCCGGGGACGTTCTTGACCGCGCCGTCCTTCTGCTTCGTCGGGCAGTTCGGGATATCGGTGATCAGGTCGCGCGGGATGCTCAGCGCGGTCGCGTTCGTCCGGTCCTTGGAGATGTGCATCAGGATCGTGGTGTCCGCGTGCCCGACGCTGCCGGCGTCGCCGTAGCCCGTGTTGCCCTTGCCGTCGCGCGCGTCCGTGCCGATGACGAGCAGATTGACCGGACCGTCGGAGACCGCGTCGTTGTTGATGCCGACGTCGACCTTTTTGATGTTGCCGTCGAGCTGCTGGTAGATGACGTACGCGGTGGTGGCGGCGGCCACCAGGACGAAGCCCAGCACGCCGGACGTCCAGTACAGCGCCTTCTTCTTCCCGGACTTCTTCGGCTTGGGCCGGCGGCGGCTCGCGGCGCCCGAGGCCATCGCGCTCGTCGTGCCCCTGGAGGCGGCGCGACGCTCGGCCCGTCCGCCGGTACGCGGCTCCCGCGCACCGCCGTCGCGCGCTTCGCCCCGGCGGTCGCGCTGGGTGGGCAGCGGACGGGTGTCGCTGTCGCCGCCCCGGTCCGCCGGGTTTTTCCGGTCGCGTCTGGAGCCGGGGGCCTTGCGGCCGGCGGGCCGGTCCGCGGCTTGACCGGCAGGGTCAAGCCGCAGCTCGTAGTTTCCGGTGTTCGGATCGAACACCCACTGATCGGCGGGATCGACGTTGTCGTCGCCCGCCCGCCCACGGCCTTGCGCGTCCACGGTGCCCTGAATCCTCCGTCGGTGGCGCGGCGCCTCCCCCTCAAGGCGCTCGATCGGTCGATCATGCAAATATCTGACCTGCACGGTCATCGGTCCGCTGGTCGGGCGGGCCGGGTCGCTCACACTATCCGCCCAGTTCAGCGCCCGGCGACGCCGGTGACAAATTCCACTTCCCTACAACTGGGCATTCCGCCCAATCCATTCGCGACGCCGCGGTTTCCTTTGCGGCATCTTTATTCGCAGGCCCCGCGTTCCGCCGTGCTTCCGCGAAAGGCCGGACGCGAACCGGGGGCGGGCGAGTCACCGGATTTTCCGCCCAAGGCGGCCGTGGTCTCCTCGGCGTCCCTGGCCGGCGCCACCGCCACCGGGCGGTCCTTGCGCAGCTCATCGAAGAGACGGCCCGCGGCCGGCTGCACCAGCTCGTCGCGGTTGGGGTCGTAGCGGTACTCCTGACGCGGCACCGTCAGGAACTGCACCCGGTTCGTCGGAATGCTGCGCATGCTGCGCACCAATTCGTACAGGCCGGTGAGTGAAGCAAGATCCGCATCGGTCGTCAGGGAACTCGTCGCGGCATCCAGCACCGGATACAGCCGCGTCGGATTGAGCAGCACACCATTGCTTTGCACTTTCTTCACGAGCGCGCCAAGAAACTCCTGTTGGCGTTCCATACGCTGCGTGTCGCTGCCGTCACCCAGGCTTTTCCGGGCCCGCACAAAACCGAGAGCGGCCTCCCCGAGCAGCGTCTGCCGCCCGGCGGGCAGCACCAGATGCGCCTTCTCGTCATTGATGGGCCGGCGCAGACAGATCTCGACGCCGTCCACCGCGTCCACCATCTTCTTGAACCCGACGAAATCGATGATCATGTGGTGGGTGATCCGGATTCCGGTCATCTTCTCGACCGTACGGATCGTGCAGGCGGCGCCGGCGAACTGGAACGCCCAGTTGAACTGCGCCGTCTGCTCGGCGATCTCCCTGCCGTCGGAGCGCTTGCAGTGCGGCACCGTCACCATCAGGTCGCGCGGGATGCTGACCGCGGTGGCGCTTTTCCGGTTCGCCGCCAGGTGCAGCAGGATCGTGGTGTCCGAGCGCT
Organism: Streptomyces sp. NPDC101227; assembly: GCF_044767545.1. NCBI lineage: Bacteria > Bacillati > Actinomycetota > Actinomycetes > Kitasatosporales > Streptomycetaceae > Streptomyces > Streptomyces sp. NPDC101227. Next base: position 13,093 of record NZ_JBIWOD010000034.1, read on the forward strand.
GGGTGCCGTTGTCCGTGCCGTATCCCTCGTTGCCGTCGCCGCGGTTGTCGGTGCCGACCAGCAGGATGTTCTCGGCGTTCGGCGGGCCCGGGTCGGGCCGCTCCGACTCGTACTTCTCCAGCTCGTTCTGGGTGTCGCTGTCGAAGCGGATATTGCCGTTGAGCTTGGTGTACAGGCCCCAGCCGGTGCCGGCCGCGACCAGGACGGCGGCGGCGGTGCCGAGCGCGGCCCGGCGCATCCAGTGGAGCGGGGAGGGCGGGGTGCGCGGCGGGCCCGGCCCGTCACCCGCGGCGCCCGAGCGCAGCGGCCGCGCGCTCCAGCCGGGAAACCTCGCCGCCCGACCGGGCCCCGCACCCGCCCGGCCGGTGCCCCCGGCGGGGTCCTGGCGGCCGGACGGAGTCCCGGGGCTCTCGGTCACGTGTGCGTCCCTCCCTCACGGAGTCGGCGTCGCGCCCGCACGCGGTGCCCGGCCGACGGGGGGACGGACGGCCCGCGCGTGGTGGTCCGTACGCAAATTCCTGGTGTACGTACGCAAAATCCTGGACCACAACGGGCGGACCGGCCCGCCCCGAGCGGATCCGGTCCGCCGGACGGGGGAGGCGGAGCTCAGGAACGCGGGTCCGGCGCCCGGAACGTGACCTTCTCGGCTGCCTCCCGGGCGGCGATGCCGTCCGCGCCCAGCTGCTCGAGATGGCGGCAGAGCACCACCGAGCCGCCGGCCGCCAGCGGAGCGTAGAGCCCGTACGAGAGCCCCCGCCACGTGTCGTACGGCAGGCCCGACAGGATGCGCGGGCGGCCCGGCATATCGACGGAGTCGGCATCCGCCACGGCCGTCATACCGATCTGGAAGCCCGTGAACTCGCGGTCGCCGACGACCAGCGCCGGCGCCTGCGGATCGACCGGCGCGAACGGTGCAAAGCGGTCGCCCTGGCTCGGCACCTCGACGGCATAGTCCGCGAAACCCGCCGGCGGCTGCGGGAAGCGGCCGCCCAGCGGGCGCAGCGCCAGCGCCACCCGCTCCCCGGAACAGGCACGCGCCGCCTCCAGGGTGTCCGGACCGCTGACGACGAGGTCGGCCGCGGCGGGATCGCCGCCCACCTCCGCGACCACGCCGACCGACGAGCAGGCCAGCAGCCAGACGGCGGTCTGCCAGTGGGCGGGCAGCAGCAGCGCGAGCCGGTCGCCGGGCTCGGCGGCCAGATCGCCCTGGAGATAGTTGGCGGTCTTCGCCACCCAATTGGCGAAGGTGGCGACGGACAGTTCCACGCGTTCGCCCGTGGCGTCGTCGTAGAAGGTCACCAGAGGGCGGGCCGGGTCCGCGGCGAGCGCGGAACCCAGCAGGCCGGCGGGGGTGCGGTCGATGGCGTTCATCGCCGCCAGGGTACGCGCGGCGGTGGGCGGTGTTCGGCCGGGCGCGGGACACCGGCCACCGGTTCGGCCCAGGCACCCGCCCGCCGTTCGGCCGATGCCCCGTCAGATCAGCGATGGCGCCCTCCGCGGGAGCGTGCCAACGATGGTGACCATGCGCCCTTTTCCCGCTCCTTCGCGCTCGTTTCGTACGACGTCCCGCACGCTGTCCCTCGGCGTCCTCTGCGCGGCCGGCCTGGTGCTCCCGCTCTCCTCGCTCCCACCACCGGCCACCGCCGCCCCACGCGCCCTCGCCGCGCCCGCCCCCGCCGATGACGCCTCGGGCAGCACCCAGTCCCTGCCGCTGGCGGACCTCGGCGCGCCCGCCCCGCACTCCACCGAGGCCGAGACCGAGCCCGCACCCGTCCCCGGTACGCGGGTCATGCCGGTCCGGGAGGTGCGGCCGTTCTCGCTCCTGGGCGTCGTGTGGGACGACCCCGCCGTCCAGCTGCCCGGCCAGGTCCAGGTACGCACCCGCGCCACCGGCTCCCACGACTGGTCCGGCTGGCAGGACGTGCAGACCCACAACGACGACCTGCCCGACGCGGAGTCCGCCGAACGCCGCAACAGCGGGGTACGCGGCAGCACCGCGCCCCTGTGGGTCGGCGCCTCCGACGCCGTACAGCTGCGCATCGCCCCCGAGAACGCGGACCGCGCCCCGGCCCCCTTCCCGGGCGGGCTCCGGCTGGAGCTCGTCGACCCGGGTGCGGCGCGGCGCACCGAGCGCGGCACGCCCGCCGAACTCCGGCCGCTCGGCCGGTCCGAGGCGCAGGCCGAGGCCCAGGCCGAAAACCGGGCCCAGGCCCCGGGCCCCGAGGGCGACCGCACCGCCGGGAAGATGTACATCGGGCCCCGCCCGCGGATCGTCACCCGGGCCGGCTGGGGCGCCGACGAGACGCTGCGCGAGCCCCTCGGCCCCTACACAGGACCCGTCCGGGCCGCGTTCGTCCACCACACCGCGACCGGCAACAACTACTCCTGCGCGGACTCCCCTTCGGCGATCCGCGCCATCTACCGCTACCACGTCAAGAGCAGCGGCTGGCGGGACATCGGCTACAACTTCCTGATCGACAGGTGCGGCGTCATCTACGAAGGCCGCGCGGGCGGCGTCTCCAAGCCCGTGCTGGGCGCGCACACCCTCGGCTTCAACACCGACACCACCGGCATCGCCGTCCTCGGCACCTTCACCGACGACGAACCCTCGAAGGCCGCCGTCGAGGGCATCGCCGCCCTGACGGCCTGGAAGCTCGGCCTGTCCGGCGCCGATCCGCGCGCCATGGTCCGCCTCACCTCCGACGGCAGCAACCTCTTCAGAAGGGACGAGATCGCCCAGCTGCACGTCATTTCCGGCCACCGGGACGGCTACCAGTCCGCCTGCCCCGGCGACCTCCTCTACGACCAGCTCGACGCCGCCCGCGCCGCCGCGGCGAAGCTTCAGGGACGCTGACCGGCGTCCCCGACAGTTACCGTCCGGTACCGTCCGGTTGTGCCACCAATGAACCGTCACCGCGCTCGCCACGTCCTACGGGCCACGGCAGCGCACTCACCCGCACCCCGGCACCTCCCTGGGAGCACGGCCGCGCTACCCGTCTGCCTAGACTGGTCGGCCATTTGCCGACCCCAGCAGGAAGCAGAGAAGACAAGGTGACTGAAGCGATCCTCCTGGTCGGCGGCAAGGGCACCAGGCTGCGCCCGCTGACGGTGCATACGCCCAAGCCGATGGTCCCGGCGGCCGGTGTGCCCTTTCTCACCCACCAGCTGGCGCGGGCCCGCGCCGCGGGCGTGACCCACATCGTCCTGGCCACCTCCTACCTCGCCGAGGTCTTCGAGCCGTACTTCGGCGACGGCTCGGCGCTCGGCCTGCACCTGGAGTACGTCACCGAGGAGGAGCCGCTGGGCACCGGCGGAGCCATCCGCAATGTCGCCGAGCGGCTGCACTCCGCCCCCGGCGACCCCGTGCTGATCTTCAACGGCGACATCCTCACCGGCCTCGACATCAAGGCCCTGGTGGCAACCCACCGCACCTCCGGGGCGGACGTCTCCCTGCACCTCACCCGGGTCGAGGACCCGCGCGCCTTCGGCCTGGTCCCCACCGACGGCACCGGCCGGGTCACCGCCTTCCTGGAGAAGCCGCAGACCCCCGAGGAGATCGTCACCGACCAGATCAACGCGGGCGCCTACGTCTTCAACCGCTCCGTCATCGACTCCATCCCCGCCGGCCGCCCCGTCTCCGTCGAACGTGAGACGTTCCCCGGCCTGCTCGCCGCCGGCGCCCACCTCCAGGGCATGGTCGACTCCACCTACTGGCTCGACCTCGGCACCCCGCAGGCCTTCGTCCGCGGCTCCGCCGACCTGGTCCTGGGCCGCGCCCCGTCCCCGGCCGTGCCCGGCCGCTGCGGCGACCGCCTCGTCCTGGACACCGCCGAGGTCGCCCCCGACGCCAAGCTCACCGGCGGCACGGTCGTCGGCCCGCGCGCCGTCATCGGCGCCGGCGCCCGGATCGAGGGCAGCGCCGTCCTCGACGGCGCGGTGATCGAAGCGGGCGCCCAGATCCACGACTCCCTCATCGGCGCCGGGGCGCGCATCGGGGCCCGTACGGTCCTGGACGGCGCGGTCATCGGCGACGGTGCCCGGATCGGCGCCGACAACGAGCTGCGCGACGGGATCCGCATCTGGTGCGGCGCCGACATCCCCGCGGGGTCGGTGCGCTTCTCCTCCGACCAGTAGCGGCGGGCCGGTTCCCCAAGCTCTCGGCTCCCGCGCGAGCAGGGGAGACCCCGATCGGCGGCGTCGCCTAACCTGGCGGCATGCCCACCCGCAGCTGGGTCCCGCCCGGCCCGTACGACCTGCACCGCACCCTGTGCGTCCTGCAGCGCGGCCCCGGCGACCCCGCCTTCGCGGTGCGCGGCGACGAGGTGTGGCGGTCCTGCCGCACGCCCCAGGGCCCCGGCACGCTGCGCCTCGCGGCCCGCCCCGCCGCGGGCACCGTCGAAGCGGAGGCCTGGGGCCCCGGCGCCGACTGGCTGCTGGACCGGCTGCCCGATCTGCTGGGGGAGTCCGACGAGCCGGACCGGCTCACCGCCCGGCACCGCATCGTCCATGAAGCGCGCCGCCGCCACCCCGGCGTCCGGCTCGCCCGGACCGGCCTGGTCCTGGAGTCGCTGATCCCCTCGGCCCTGGAGCAGAAGGTCACCGCCGACGAGGCCTACCGCGCCTGGCGGCTCCTCCTCCAGCGGCACGGCGAGCCCGCCCCCGGCCCGTGGGAGCGGATGCGGGTGATGCCGGACGCCCGTACCTGGGCCCTGATCCCCTCCTGGGAGTGGCACCGCGCGGGCGTCGACGCCAAGCGCTCCGCCGCGATCCTGCGCGCCGTACGCGTCGCCCGCCGCATGGAGGAGGCCGCGGGCATGGACCTGGCCGCCGCCACCCGCCGCCTGACGGCCCTCCCCGGCATCGGCCCCTGGACCGCCGCCGAGACCCTCCAGCGCGCCCTCGGCGCCCCGGACGCCCTCACCGTCGGCGACCTCCACCTGCCGAAGATCATCGGCTACGCCCTCACCGGCCGCCGCGGCACCACCGACGAGCAGATGCTCGAACTCCTCGCCCCCTACGAGGGCCAGCGGCACCGCGCGGCCCGGCTGATCCTGCTCGCGGGCGTGACTCCGCCCCGGCGCGCGCCCAGATTCCCCGTAGGGGACATCGCCCGCCTGTGAGCGCGCTCAGCGCACGACGATGAAGTCCGCGCCGTCCCGCGCCGGCCGCTCCTTCGGCGCCTGCGCGGGACGCCCGATGGCGACGGCCCCCATCGGTTCCCAGTCCCCGGGCAGCCCGAGCACCTCCCGTACGACATCCCGGCAGAACATCGTCGACGAGATCCAGGCCGAGCCCAGCCGCTCGCTCGCCAGCGTCACCAGGAAGTTCTGGATCCCGGCGCCGTGCGCGATCACGAACATCTCCCGCTCGGCGGCGCTGCGCCGCGCGTCGGGATACGTGTGCGAGCCGTCCGTCACCATGCACGGGACCGCCAGATACGGCGCGTCGCGCAGCACATCGCCGCGCCGCACCCGCTTGGCGATCGACTCCTCCGACTTCCCGTCGCCGCGCAGATCCGCGATCCAGGCGTCCCGCATCGCATCCAGCAGCCGCGTCCGCGACTCCGGCGACTCCAGCAGCACAAAGCGCCAGGGCGTGGTGTGGTGCGGGGCGGGCGCGGTCAGCGCCGCGGCCACTGCACGGCGCACCGCACCGCCGTCCACCGGGTCGTTGGTGAACGCGCGGACCGTACGCCGCCCCGTCATCGCCTCCCGCACGGCCTCCGACGTGCCCAGCCGGAACATGTCGTTCTCGGCGTCGCGCACCAGCGCCCGCGCCCCGTCGCCGTCGCCCGCCTCCTCGACGACGTGCGGGAGCCCGCGCACCACCGCGACCGGCAGCGCGGCCGCCTTGCCCTTGACCAGGTCGCCGGCGGCGGCCAGTTCATCGGCGGTGGCCACCACCGTGGCGCTGAGCGGATTGCCGTACGCGTCCGTGCCGCCGCGCAGATCGTCCAGCACGCGCACCCCGGCCGCCCCGATGGCGACATCGGTGAGCCCGGCGCGCCACGGCCGCCCGAAGGTGTCGCTGATCACGACGCCGACGTCGACGCCCAGCTCGGTGCGGATGCCCGCCCGGATGGCGCGCGCCGAGGCGTCCGGGTCCTCCGGCAGCAGCAGCACCGTCCCCGACGGCGTGTTGGAGGCGTCGACCCCGGCCGCGGCCATCACCAGGCCCTGCCGGTTCTGCACGATCCGCAGCGTGCCGCGGCGGGCCACCACCCGTACGGTCTCCTGGTCGATCGCCGCCTCGCGGTCGGTGGCCTCGATCACCCGGCCCTCGGCCTTGCTGACGATCTTCGAGGTCACCAACAGGACGTCTCCGTCGGCCAGGTGAGGCATCCCGGAGCCGGCCACCGCCGCGGCGATCAGCTTGACGAGGTTGTCGCCGGGCCGCACCTCCGGGATCCCCGGCAGTGCCCACACCCGGTACGAGGGCGCCTCGCCGGCGCCGGTCATGCCCGTACCTCCTCGGCCAGCGCCAGCGCCTCGCGCACCATCGCGGCCGTCGTCTCCACGTCCGTCATCATCAGCGGTACGGCCCGGCAGCGGATCCCGGCCGCCTCGACCTCGGCCACCGCGCCCTCGTCGACGGAGTCGACCAGCCAGCCGTCCAGCAGCCCCGACCCGTAGTGCTGGGCCACGGCCGCGGCGGTCGCCTCGACGCCCACCGCCTCCAGCACCTTGTCGGCCATCCCGCGCACGGGCGCGTCCCCGACGATCGGCGAGAGGCCGACCACCGGCACCCCCGCGTCCGCGATGGCCTCCCGGATGCCCGGGACCGCCAGGATGGTGCCGATGCTGACGACGGGGTTGGACGGCGGGAAGAGCACCACATCCGCCTCGGCGATGGCCTCCAGGACGCCCGGCGCGGGCTTGGCCTGGTCGGCGCCGACCGGCACCACGGCGTGCGCGGGCACCGAGGCGCGCAGTCGCACCCAGTACTCCTGGAAATGGATCGCCTTGCGCTCGCCGTCCTCCTCGACGGCGACATGGGTCTCGATCCGGTCGTCGGACATCGGCAGCAGCCGCACGCCGGGCTGCCAGCGGGCGCACAGCGCCTCGGTGACCGCGCTGAGCGGATAGCCGGCGCCCAGCATCTGGGTGCGCACGATGTGCGTGGCGAAGTCCCGGTCACCGAGCCCGAACCACTCGGGCCCGACGCCGTAGGCCGCCAACTCCTCCTTCACGCGGAAGGTTTCGTCGGTGCGGCCCCAGCCCTGCTCCTCGTTGATGCCACCGCCGAGCGTGTACATCACGGTGTCGAGGTCGGGACACACCTTGAGCCCGAACAGATGGATGTCGTCGCCGGTGTTCCCGATGACGGTGATCTCCGCGTCCGGAACCGCTGCCTTCAGTCCCCGCAGAAAGCGGGCGCCGCCGATACCGCCGGCCAGAACCACAATGCGCATGGCAGACAGTGTGTCAGTCGAGGACTGCCGTTGAGGGGGCGGTGGTCGGGCTGGGGGTACCTCCCAGCGGTAGCTGGGGGATGGTGGGCCCGGCAGCGCCGGGGCTCAGCGGGCCGCGGTCTCCTGGGCCGACGGCGCGCACTGGGCGAGGGGGGCCGCCTCGACCGGACGAAGTGGGGAGTGGGTGGGGGTCCCCCCGGTCGAACGAAGCTGGGAGTGGGGGCGCATCGGCATCTCGGTCAGGCCCGGGAAGTAGACGTGCAGGCTGACCGCGGGGGCGAGCGAGTCGTTGACGACCTCGTGGACGTACCCGGGAGCGAAGACCCGCTGGGCCTCGGCCCGGAGCGTGCGCGGACCGTCCGCGCCGCGCTCGGTCAACTCGCCCTCCAGCACCGTCAGCACACCCGACGAGCGTCCGTGGTCGTGCCGGCCGCTGCCCTGGCCGGGCACCCAGCTCAGCAGCCACACCTCGTATTCAGGGCCGGTGCGCAGCCGGTGGTACCAGCGGGTGGTGGCGTCGTAGCGCACGAGCGGGGCCCAGCTGTCGCGGTCGGCGGCGATGGAGCGGGCCAGGCCCACGAAGCCGGCGACGGTGTCGGGGTGGGCGGGGACGGGCGGCAGCAGGTGCGGGATGGCGAGCGGGTCGCCGGCGATCTGGACGTCGCTGTTCATGGCGTTACGGGTTCCTCGGCACAAGAGCGGGGGGAGGGTGCGGCGCGGCGCCGGCTTTCCCTGTGGGGAGCACGGCGCGGGCTCGCGGGAAGGCAGGGGCGCTGCGGGGTGTGCGAGCGGGACGGCTGGAGCTCAGTGGCTACGACAGCTGGAACAGCGACAGCGAGCCTGCGCAGCGCAGAGCAACCCGTAGGCACGGGTCAGTCGGGGCGCGGGAGTCACTGGCATGCGGTCAAGGAGACCGGGTTCCCGGCGCGATGTCAACCGGATGTCGGGTTTGCCACGGATGTTTCACCTCATCCGGTTGCGGAGCCAGGTGAAAGGTTTGTGCACCCGCCGACCAGGAGAGGTCGCCCATCAACCGCGCATCCAAACGCCGTTGTGATCTCGTGATCCGTCTGTGATCTTCCACGCTTCGGGGCGCGGGGGTGCAACGCGAATGCCGTTCGATCGCGTCTCAGACAGTGAGAGGTGAGTCCCGGGCGGTACGCCAGGGGAAGTGTCCCAGTTTTTGATGATTTGAACACTTTCTGCACACGCTTGGTTCCACAGAGTGAATAAGAGGCCCAATAGCAGATCTCGGCTTGACTGGCCCGGATCAGCACACTTGTAATTTCACTCGTGTCGTTCAGCCAAAAACGATCACGGCTGGATCACGGGGACGTAAAGACAGACGAGGGGCGCACATGACCGAGCTGTTCCAGGAATTGCTGGTCGAGGAGGCGGACGAGGAGCTCGGCTGGCAGGAGCGCGCACTGTGCGCCCAGACCGACCCCGAATCCTTCTTCCCGGAGAAGGGGGGCTCCACCCGCGAGGCCAAGAAGGTCTGCCTCGCGTGTGAGGTCCGCTCCGAGTGCCTTGAATACGCGCTTGCCAACGACGAACGCTTCGGAATCTGGGGCGGTCTGTCCGAGCGCGAGAGGCGCCGGCTGAAGAAGGCCGCCGTCTGACGATGTCACGGCAGCCCGTAACGCCCACGGCGCGTGGCTTCGTCACGCCCGCCGCCGTACCACGCCAACTCCCCATATCCCCCTATAGCGAACGCCCCGCCTCCAGCGCCCTGACCGCCGGAGGCGGACTGCTGTCTCCCGCGGCACACGGACCCGGTCGGGACAGCGGCGCGAACCATTAGTGTGGGGCACCGTCCGAGATGCGCCGCCGCCCCACGGGTCGCGCGCGTCGCCTCGTAGTCCGTCGCAGTGTCTTCCGGGGGCGGGGGCCTTGAGCGACTTCGCCGCGGGCCCCGGACTCCCGGGTCCGGAGGGCCCGTACCTCGATGTCCGTGCACAGCCAGTCGGCGGCCCAGGCCGCCCCATACGCAGCTGAGACCCCAGAGTTCCCGCGGCATGTCGTCACCGCCGTGATCGTCTCCCATGACGGCGCCCGCTGGCTGCCCGACGCGCTCGCCGGGCTGCTCGGCCAGGAACGCCCGGTGCAGAACGTCATCGGCGCCGACACCGGCAGCGCGGACGAATCCGCCAAGCTGCTCGCCGACGCCATCGGGGACGAACGGGTGCTGCACCTCGCCCGCCGCTCCGGATTCGGCACCGCGGTGGACGAGGCGGTCCGAACGGCCCCGGTGCTCACCCCGGACGATCTGGCCTATCTGCGCCGCCCCAGCGGCTGGGACCCGGTCAGCAGGACGTGGCGCGACGAGGCCTACGACATGCCCGAGCTCCCGCACGGCGAGCCGGTCCAGTGGCTGTGGCTGCTGCACGACGACTGCGCCCCCGCGCCCACCGCGCTCGCCGAGCTGCTGCGGGTCGCCGACGCCAGCCCCTCCACCGCCATCGTCGGCCCCAAGCTGCGCAGCTGGTACGACCGCCGCCAGCTGCTCGAAGTCGGCGTCAGCATCGCCCGCAGCGGCCGCCGTTGGACCGGCCTGGACCGCCGCGAACAGGACCAGGGCCAGCACGACCAGATCCGTCCCGTGCTCTCCGTCTCCACCGCCGGCATGCTCATCCGCCGCGACGTCTACGAGCAGTTGGGCGGCTTCGACCGCCGGCTGCCGCTGATGCGCGACGACGTCGACCTTTGCTGGCGCGCCCAGGCGGCCGGCCACCAGGTGCTCGTCGCGCCGGACGCGATACTGCGGCACGCCGAGGCCGCCGCCCGCGAACGCCGCCCCATCGACTGCGTCGGCCGCTTCGTCGCCAACCCGCACCGCGTCGACAAGTCCGGCGCCGTCTACGCCCTGCTCGCCAACACCCGCGGCGCGCTGCTCCCGTACGTGCTGCTGCGGCTGCTGCTCGGCACCTTCCTACGGGTCCTGGCCTACCTCGTCGGCAAGGTCCCCGGCCAGGCGCTCGACGAACTCGCCGGACTCTTCGGCACCCTGCTGCGGCCCGGCAAGATCCTCGCCGCACGCAAACGCAGAGGCCGGCCGGCGGTGGAAGCGAGCGAGCTGCGGCCGCTCTTCCCGCCGCCCGGCGCGACCGTACGCGCCACCGTCGAACAGGTCGCGGGCAACCTCGCGGGCCGCGCCGCGCCCGACGTCGCCTCGGCCGGCCGGCACGGCGCCGTGGAGTCCGGGCCCGGCGGCGACGACGCCGAATTCCTGGAGGTCGAGCAGTTCGCGCGGCTCAAGCGGATCGCCCGCAAGCCGGGTCCGGTGCTCTTCCTCCTGCTGCTGGTGGTCTCCCTGATCGCCTGCCGCGGGCTGCTCGGCACCGGCGCGCTCACCGGCGGCGCGATGCTCCCCGCACCGGGCAGCGTGTCCGACCTGTGGGCGGCATACCTCGACAGCTGGCACGCGGTCGGCACCGGCGACGCCGCCTCCGCGCCGCCCTACCTGGCGGTCGTCGCCCTGGTCTCCACGATCTTCATCGGCAGCACCGGCTTCACCCTCACCCTGCTGCTGGTGTGCTCCGTCCCGCTGGCCGGACTCACCGCCTACTTCGCCTCCCGCCCGCTGGTCGCCTCCCGGCTGCTGCGGGCCTGGGGGAGCATCGCGTACGCCTTCCTGCCCGCCGCCACCGGCGCGCTCGCCGGCGGCCGCCTGGGCACCGCCGTACTCGCCATCCTGCTGCCGCTGATGGCCCGCGCCGCGGTCGCCGCCGCCGGCCTGCGCCTGGGCCCCGGCACCCGCCCCAGCTGGCGCGCCACCTGGGCGTACACCCTGCTGGTCACCTTCACCACGGCCTTCACCCCGGTCGTCTGGCCGATGGCGGTGCTGCTCGGCATCGGGCTGCTGGTGCGGCGCGCCATGGCGAGCCGTGACCTGCTGGTCGGCTATGTGCTGCGCTTCCTGGCCGTGGCCGTCGTACCGGTCGTGGTGCTCGCCCCCTGGTCGCTGTCGCTCTTCGGCAACCCCACCCGCTTCTTCCAGGAGGTCGGGCTCGACTACGGCGCCGGATCGGCCTCCGTACTGGACCTGATCGGCCTGAGCCCCGGCGGCCCCAAGGCGGCCGGCGGGGTGCTGCTGATCGGCGTCGTCCTGGCCGCGCTGGCGGCGACGCTGCGCGCCGAGCGGCAGACGGCGATCCGTACCGCCTGGGTGGTGGCGGTGGCCGGGCTGCTGTGCGCGGCGCTGGGCAACGGCTCCGGCTGGACCGGGCCCGCGATGCTGGTCTACGGGCTGGCGCTGCTGTGCGCCGCGGCGATCGGCGCCGAGGGCATCCGCACCCGGATGGCCGCCATGGGCTTCGGCTGGAAGCAGCCGGTCGCCGTGCTGATCGCGCTGGCCTCCCTCCTCGCCCCGCTCTACGCCGCCGTCAGCTGGATGATCACCGGCGCGGCCGGCCCCCTGGAACGGCGCGATCCCGCGCAGGTCCCGGCGATCGTCGCCCTTCAGTCCGGCACCGACGACCGCGCCCGCACCCTCGTCCTCGACGGCAGCACCGGCCATGTCGACTACGCCCTGGTCCGCGGCTCCGGCGCCGGGCTCGGCGACGCCGACCTGGCCGCCACGGCAGGCGAGGACAAGCGGCTGGGCGGCATCGTCGCCAACCTGGTGGCCGGTTCCGGCGCCGACCAGACCAGGCAGCTCGGCGGCTACGCCGTCCGCTACATCCTGGTGCGCGACGGCGCGTCCCGCGCCGTGAGCCGGGTGCTGGACACGACCCCGGGGCTGACCCGGCGCAGCCAGGACGGCGGCAGCGCCCTGTGGGAGGTCGACCGCCGGGTCTCGCGGGTCTCCATCGTGCAGGGCGGGACGACCGACGGCACCCGCGCCGGCGAGGCCGCCGCGCCGGTCCCCGTACCGTCCGGCCCCATCGAGGCGCACACCGACAAGGTGCCCGCCGGCGACGCCGGCCGGGTGCTGCGCATCGCGGACACCGCCGACCCGGGCTGGCAGGCCACTCTGAACGGCACGCCGCTCAAGCCCGTGACGGTCGACGGCTGGGCGCAGGGCTTCACGCTCCCCTCGGGCGGCGGCCGGCTCGACCTCACCTACGAGAACCCGGTCGGCCACACCGTCTGGCTGTGGACCCAGGGCCTGCTCGCCGTCGTCCTGGTGGTGATGGCGCTGCCGGGCCGCCGCCGGGAGATCGACGACGACCTGCCCGAGGACGACGCCGTGCTGGCCGCGGCCCAGGCGGCCACCGGCGACGGCCGCCGGGCGCGCAGGCTGCGGGCCGCCGCGGAGGCGGCCGGTCACCAGGCCGCGCCGCAGCCGGCCGAGGAGGAGCCCCCCGCGGCGCCGCCCCAGGGGGCCGAGACCGGGGACCCGTACGCGGCGGTGCCGCAGCAGCAGTCGTACGAGCAGTGGGCGACCACCCAGCAGACGGCTCCGGCCCAGCCGGGTCAGCCCGCCGACCAGCCGTACGCTCCCGCCGACCAGCCCTATGCTCCCGCCGACCCGTACCAGGCCGGCGACGGCGGTCACTACGCACAGGCCGGCCAGTACGGGCAGCAGCCGCCGTACCCCCAGGCCGACCCGTACCAGGCCCCCGACCCGTACGCGGCGGATCCCTACCAGGCGGGCGCCTACGACCCGTACGGCTACGCCCAGCAGCCCCAGCACCAGCAGCCCCAGCAGCCCTACGACGACGGCACGACGTACCCCGGCTCCTTCCCCGAGCAGCCGCGCCGTGACGGGAGCGACCAGCAGTGAAGCGCACGATGATGTCCCTGATCGGCGCGGCGGCCGGGCTGGCAGCCGTCGCCGGTGTCGCAGCCGTCGCCGCCCCGGACGGCGCGGCCAAGGCGGCGCCACTGGGCGGCACCCGGCTGCCGGTCCAGCGTTCCTCGCTGCTGTGCCCGGCCCCGACGTCCTCGGAGCTCGGCGACACCACGTACACGTCGTTCGTCCCCAAGGGCGCGGCGGCCGGTGCGGACGCGAAGAAGGGCACCGCGAAGCTGGTGCCCGCCGGGACCGTCAAGGACAGCGGCGCCGCCGACGAGGCGTCGAAGAAGGGCGGCAAGAGCAAGAGCAAGGCCAACGACAGGGCCAAGGGCAAGGCCGAGGACAGCGGTGCGGACACCGGCAGTACGATCGTGCCGCCCCGCGACACCAAGCCCGTGGCGCCCCTCGACCAGGCGGGCCGGCCGGTCACCGCGACGACCGACGCCGCCGATGCGCCCGCCCTGGTGGGCGACGCCGACGGCACCCTCGCCCCCGGCTGGACCACCCAGCAGACCACCTCCATCGCCGCCGGAAACGGCCGCGGACTGCTCGGGCTGAGCTGCACCGCCCCGGACACGACGTTCTGGTTCCCCGGTGTGAGCACCGACAGGGACCGCCAGGACTACATCCATCTGACCAACCCCGGCCCGACCGATGCCCAGGTCGACCTCGAACTGCGCGGCAAGGACGGGCCGTTGAGCGGCGCCACGGCCAGCGTCACCGTTCCGGCGCACACCACGGTCTCGCGTCTGCTGTCCGTCCTGACCGGCAGCCCGGCCACCAACGCCGCGCTGCACGTCGTCGTCCAGCAGGGCCGGGTCGGCGCCGCCGTCCAGGCCTCCGACGCCAAGCTCGGCAGCGACTGGCTACCGCCCTCCGCCGACCCGGCCGACAGCCTGGTGCTGCCCGGCATCCCCAAGGACGCCACCTCCGTGCGTCTGGTGGCCGTCGCGCCCGGTGCGGCGGACGCCAACCTCAAGGTCCAGCTGGCCACCCCCACCGGCCTGATCACTCCGGCGGGAGTGGAGACCCTGCACGTCAAGAGCGGGATGACGACGGCGGTCGATCTCAAGGACCTGACCAAGGGCGAGGCCGGATCGCTGGTGCTCACACCGGCCGACGGCGGCTCCAAGGCCCCGGTCACGGCGGCGCTGCGGGTGACCCGCGGCAAGGGCGCCAACCAGGAGATGGCCTTCATCCCGGCGACCCGCCCCGTCGACAAGCGCGCCACGGTCGCCGACAACCGGTCCAAGGGCGGCACCCTGTCCCTCGTCGCGCCGGAGAAGGGCAAGGACGCGAAGGTGAAGGTCACCGCGTCGGCAGGGAGCGACGGCGGCACGCCGGTCTCCAAGACGTACACGGTCAAGGGCGGCAGCACCCTCGCCGTCGATCCTCCGCGCCCCTCGGGCCTAAAGGGCTCCTACGCGCTGACGGTGGAGCCCCAGCCGGGCAGCGGCCCGGTCTATGCGGCGCGCACGCTGGTGCAGCCGCTGGGCGGCATCCCGGCCTTCACCGTGCAGACCCTGCCCGACGACCGGGGCTCGGTCGTCGTCCCGACGGCGGGCCAGGACCTGTCGCTGCTCAACGACTGAGCTGCGGCGGACCCGCGGCACGGCCATGGGGCCTGTCCCATCGGACAGGCCCCACGCCGTACAGCGGGCCCGCCGGATGCGTCACCGCATCCACGACGTGAACCGCAACCACCAACGGTTCCCGCCTCGGCCGCCCACGCCGTACCCCGTGGTCCGCCGGATGCGTCACCGCATCCACGACGTGAACCGCAACCACCAACGGTTCCCGCCTCGGCCACCCACGCCGTACCGCGGGCCCGCCGGATGCGTCACCGCATCCACGACGTGAACCGCAACCACCAACGGCTCCCGCCCCGGCCGCCCACGCCGCACGCCTTACTCCTGGCCATAACGCGGGTCCACCGACTCCGGGGCCAGCCCCAGCAGTTCGGCGACCTGCTCGACGACCACCTCATGGACCAGCAGCGCGCGCTCGTCGCGGCTCTTGGTACGGATTTCCACCGGCCTGCGGTAGATCACGATCCGGTCGCGATGTGCGCCGGCGGCGGGCACCACCCGGCCCAGCGGCACGGTCTCGCCGTCCGCCTCCGCGTCCGGCCAGGCATCGGGGCCGAAACCGGGCACGTCCAGGACCATGAAATCGACCTCCGCGAGCTGCGGCCAGCGCCGTTCCAGGCGGTCGCGGGAGTCATAGACGAGGTCCACGAAGGCGTCGGCGCGGCTCACCGACAGTGGCACCTGCGGAGGCGCGATCGGGCCGCGCATGCCGCGGCCGTGCCGGTCGCGGCGGCGGAGTCGCGGCTCCGACGGTCGGGGAGGTACGGGGCTGTCCATCAGCATCGAGCGTAACCGTCGCGGGGCGGGCGGTACCGCGAAGCGCGACAAGACGCATGATGTCGCCGAGTGACCGGTCCGCTCCGCGTTCCGTTCGGTTGCATCCCCCTATGAGATCGCGGATCCCCCGCGGAATGACACGAATTGCGCCGACTGATGACGACTTTCTGTGCGCCGCGCCGTCCGTCCCGAGCTGCCCGGACCGGTCCAGGTCGAGCGTGGTGCAGGTCAGACGCATCGGACGAAGCGGGACGACACGGTTGGGTGAGCCGGGGGAGAGTCGTCGCGGCCCGCTCAAGAGTGCGGTACCGTCCAACGTCGTGAGCCCTGTACGTCGCTGTTCGCGCACTGCGTGCGGCCGCCCCGCCGTCGCAACGCTGACGTACGTCTATGCGGATTCGACCGCCGTGCTCGGACCGCTCGCCACCTACGCCGAGCCGCACTGCTATGACCTGTGCGCCGAGCACTCCGAGCGGCTGACCGCGCCCCGCGGCTGGGAGGTCGTCCGCCTCGCCATCGACTCGGGTCCCGCCCAGCCCAGCGGTGACGACCTCGAAGCGCTCGCCAATGCCGTCCGCGAGGCGGCCCGCCCACAGGAGCGTGCCGCGGGCAGCGACGGCGCCCAGGCGGGCGGCGGGCCCACGGGCCGCGACGGCCGGCCCATGGAGGTGGCCCGCCGCGGTCATCTGCGGGTGCTGCGGTCGCCCGACTCCTGACCGGCTGACGGGGCGCGGCGGTGGCCCCGCCGCTTTCCTTCCGTTGTCCGGGAACGCCCCGGGACGGCCCGGTGCACCCCCGAACACCGCCGAACCCCCTTCCCCCCGTCGGAATCGCCTCGCGACCGGCCGGCGACGCAGCATCGACGCCCACCGTCCACGAACTGCGCCGCACCGTGCTCACCGTGACCTCCGTGCTTGCCCTCGCCCACGTCATGAACCTCTCCGGACAGGCCACAAAGCGGCGCCGTACCGGGCTGGATGCTCCCCTGGCCGGAAGGCCCACCGGACCCACCGGACCCACCGGACCCGCAGGTCCGCGCCCCGCGCGGGGCCGGGCCCGGTGCCGTGGCGCGCACGGCCGGTTCACGGCCCCCGCACAGGGCGGGCGGGTAGGTTTGGGGCTCCGTAGCGACTCAGCGACTCCAGGAGGCCCGGCAGTGACCGATCTGTCGCAGATCGTCAAGGCGTACGACGTGCGCGGTGTGGTCCCCGACCAGTGGGACGAGACGCTCGCCGAGCTGTTCGGCGCGGCCTTCGTCCAGATCACCGACGCGGACGCGATCGTGACCGGGCACGACATGCGGCCCTCCTCGGCCGGACTGTCCCGGGCCTTCGCCCGGGGCGCGGCGGCCCGCGGCGCCGACGTCACCGAGATCGGGCTCTGCTCGACCGACGAGCTCTACTACGCCAGCGGCGCCCTCGGCCTGCCCGGCGCGATGTTCACCGCCTCGCACAACCCCGCCCAGTACAACGGCATCAAGATGTGCCGGGCGGGCGCCGCCCCGGTAGGCCAGGACACCGGCCTCGCCGAGATCCGCGCCCTCGTCGAGGACTGGGCCGACAACGGCGCCCCCGAGCCGGTGGCCGCCACCGGCTCCGTCACCCAACGCGATGTGCTCGAGGACTACGCCGACCACCTGCGCAACCTCGTGGACCTCACCGGCATCCGCCCGCTGAAGGTCGTCGTCGATGCGGGCAACGGCATGGGCGGCTACACCGTTCCCACGGTCTTCGAGGGGCTGCCCCTCCAACTCGACGCCATGTACTTCGAGTTGGACGGCTCCTTCCCCCACCACGAGGCCAACCCCCTCGATCCCAAGAACATCGTCGACCTCCAGGCCCGGGTCCGCGAGACCGGCGCCGACCTCGGCCTCGCCTTCGACGGCGACGCCGACCGCTGCTTCGTCGTCGACGAGAACGGCGACCCGGTCGCCCCCTCCGCGATCACCGCACTGGTCGCCGCCCGCGAACTCGCCAAGCACCCCGGCGGCACGGTCATCCACAACTGCATCACCTCCTGGTCGGTCCCCGAGGTCGTCAAGGAAAACGGCGGCAAGGCGGTCCGCACCCGCGTCGGCCACTCCTTCATCAAGGCGGAGATGGCCGACAGCGGCGCCATCTTCGGCGGCGAACACTCCGCGCACTACTACTTCCGCGACTTCTGGAACGCCGACACCGGCATGCTCGCCGCCCTCCACGTCCTCGCCGCCCTCGGCGGGCAGCCAGGGCCGCTCTCGCAGCTCGTCGCCCAGTACGACCGCTACGCCGCCTCCGGCGAGATCAACAGCACCGTCGACGACCAGAACGGCCGCCTCGCCGCCATCAAGGCCGCCTACCAGGACCGCGAGGGCGTCACCATCGACGAACTGGACGGCCTGACCGTCACCGCCGCCGACTGGTGGTTCAACGTCCGCCCCTCCAACACCGAGCCCCTGCTCCGGCTGAACGCCGAGGCCCGCGACACGGCCACCGTCGACCGAGTACGCGACGAGGCACTGGCCATCATCCGCGCCTAGCCACCAAGGGGTGGCGGCCCCCGCCGCCACCCCTCCCACCTCCGCAAATCCCCTCCGAGCAGGCCCCGGCCCCCCGTACGGCGGTACGCTGGCCACGCCGCAATCACCCCGAAGGAGCAGCCGCCATGCCGGTCGAAGCCAGCTTGATCGAGATCCTCGCCTGCCCGGCGTGCCACGCCCCGCTCGAGGACCACACCGCGGCTGACCCCGCCCAGCTGACCTGCACCTCCGCCGACTGCGGTCTCGCCTACCCCGTCCGGGACGGCATCCCCGTACTCCTCGTCGACGAGGCCAGCCGCCCCGCCTGACCGGGAAGCGCCGGGCCCGACCCGGCGCCACCCGGTGATTCCCCGCCCGTACCGGCGATCGGAGGCCGCGCCCACCATGCTCGACGAGTCACTCCTCGATGCCCCTGAGGCGCTGGCCGGCGCCGACCGTTACGGACTGCTGCGCGGCGTGGCCGAATCCGGCGCCCGGGTCCGCTCCGCCGCCCGCAGCGCCGCCGAGGCCGGGATCCCCGACCTCACGCCCGACGGACGGCCGCGCTCCGTCCTCGTCGCGGGCCCCGGCCCCGCCGCACCAGCGATCGCCGAACTCCTCGCCGCCCTGGGCGGTGGCAGCTGCCCGGTCACCCACATCACGCCCACCGGCGTCGCCCCCCTGCCAGGTGCCCTGCGCTGGACGCTGCCCGGCTGGACCGGCCCCCTGGACCTGCTGCTGCTCGCCGGACCCGACGGCTCCGACTCCGGCCTGGCCGAGCTCGTCGAGCAGGCCTACCGCCGCGGCTGCGCGGTCGTCGCCGTCACCCCCGCCGGCGGCGCGCTCGCCGACGCCGTCGTCCAGGCCCGCGGCCTCACCGTCCCGCTGGCCACCACCGCCTACGACGCCGAATTCGATGTCGAAGGCGCACCCCCGGCCGCCCCCGGCACCCTCTGGTCGCTGCTCATCCCGCTGCTCGCGCTCGCCGACCGCATCGGCCTGCTCACCGCGCCGCCGGACGCGCTCGCCCACCTCGCCGACCACCTCGACCAGCTCGCCGAACGCTGCGGCCCGGCCGTCGCCACGTACACCAACCCCGCCAAGACCCTGGCCGCCGACCTCGCCGACGCCCTGCCGATCATCTGGACCGAGGGCACCATCGCCGGCGCCGTCGGCCGGCACTTCGCCACCTCGCTCGCCGGGCTCGCCGGCCGCCCCGCGCTCGCCGCCGCGCTGCCCGAGGCGCTCACCACCCACCGTCCGCTGCTGGCCGGCGCCCTGGCAGCCGGCGCCGACCCGGACGACTTCTTCCGCGACCGCGTCGAACAGCCCGCCGCGCTGCGCGCCCGGGTCCTGATGCTGCGCGAGGGGGAGCCGGGACCGCACTCCGCCGCCCGCGCCGCCAACGCACTCGCCGACGAGTGCGAGACGGCCCTCAGCGAGCTGGAACCGCAGAGCGGCAGCGAGCTGGAAAGCGCCACGGAACTGCTCGCCATCACGGATTTCGCCGCCGTTTACCTGGCGCTCACCGACACCGAGTGATCATTGGGCGGGCCCACGCGGGACGCATGCGGGACGCACACCGACCCGCGCCGACCCACGCGGACCCGCCCCCGGCCGACGGCCCGTACGACACTCAGCGTCACGTACGACCACACCCAGCGGCCTACGACGACACCGCAGGAAGCAGCAGCCCCATGGACCGCCTCGCCAACACCGTGCGCCCCTACGCCTGGGGCTCCACCACCGCCATCCCGGAGCTCCTCGGGGTCGAGCCGACCGGCGCACCGCAGGCCGAGCTGTGGATGGGCGCCCATCCCGGCGCCCCCTCCCGGATAGACCGCGGCGCGGGGCCCGTCTCCCTGGCCGAGGCGATCGACGCCGCCCCCGAGGCCGAACTGGGCGAGGCCACCGTCCGCGCCTTCGGACCCCGGCTGCCGTTCCTCCTCAAGCTGCTCGCGGCCGGCTCCCCGCTCTCCCTTCAGGTGCACCCCGACCTGACCCAGGCGAAGGAAGGTTTCGCCGACGAGGAGCGACGCGGCGTCCCGCGGGACGCCGCCCACCGCAACTACAAGGACGCCAACCACAAGCCCGAGCTGATCTGCGCGCTCACCCCCTTCGACGGCCTGTGCGGCTTCCGGCACCCGGACCGGGCCGCCGACCTCCTGGAAGGCCTCGGCGTCGACGACCTCAAGCCGTATGTCGACATCCTGCGCGCCAGCCCCGAGGAATCCGCCCTGCGCGAGGTGCTGACCGCCGTCCTGACCGCCGAGCACGACGCGATCGCCGGCACCGTCGAACGCGCCGCAGCCGCGGCCGACCGGCTGGGCGCCCAGGCGGGGGAGTACGCCGACGACTACGCCGCGTACGCCGCCATCGCCCACCACTACCCGGGCGACCCCGGCGTGATCGCCGCCATGCTCCTCAACCACGTCCGGCTCCAGCCCGGCGAGGCCCTCTTCCTCGGCGCCGGCATCCCGCACGCCTACCTGAGCGGCCTCGGCGTCGAGCTGATGGCCAACTCCGACAACGTCCTGCGCTGCGGCCTCACCCCCAAGCACGTCGACGTCCCCGAGCTGCTGCGCATCGTCCGCTTCGAGGCCGGCGACCCGGGCGTACTGCGCCCCGAGGCGGTCGACGGCGAGGAGGTCTACGAGACCCCCATCGACGAATTCCGGCTCTCCCGCTTCGCCCTCGCCCCCGGGGCCGCGCCGCGCCCCCTGGATTCCCGTACACCACAGGTCCTGCTGTGCACGGCGGGCACGGTCCACCTGGCGGGCGACGCCACGCCAGGCCTGACCCTCGCCCCCGGCGAATCGGCCTTCGCCCCGGCCGGCGAACGGATCACCGTCGCCGGAGACGGCACCCTCTTCCGCGCCACGGTCGTCGCGTAGACAACGGCGCGCCGACGGCCTGCCCGACCAGGTTCGTCGCGCACCTGGTGAACGAGCGGACCATCGCGCACCTGGTGAACGACGGGTTCCCCGCGCATCCGGCGAAGGCCAGGTTCGCCGCGTGAACGACGGGTTCCCCGCGCATCCGGCGAAGGCCAGGTTCGCCGCGTGAACGACGGGATCTCCGTGCACTCGGCGAACGCCAGGTCCGCCGCGTGAACGACGGGATCTCCGTGCACTCGGCGAACGCCAGGCCCGCCGCGTGAACGACGGGATCCTCGTTCATCCGGCGAACGCCAGGACCGCGGCGCGCCTGGTGAACGACGGGTTCCCCGCGCACCCGGCGAACGCCAGGCCCCCGCGCACCCGGGACAGGACCGACGGGAATACCGCCCCGACCCCGCCGCGTTGTGGCCCGCAAGGGGCGCTCGCATCCCCTACGGGATCTGTTCCCCCACCCCCTAGGGACACCCCCCCAGATGGCCGCATGCTGGCCTCATGGCACCGTCCCCGGGCCGGGCTGCAACAATGACCGCCGCACGGCATTAAAGGGGCGGTAAAGCCCGGTCGACGGAAGGGACATGCGGCACACATGAGCGCATCAGGCGGGACAAAGGCCATCGTCGCGGCGCTGGGCGCCAACCTGGCGATCGCCGCAGCGAAGTTCGTGGCCTTCGCCTTCAGCGGCTCGTCCTCGATGCTGGCCGAAGGCGTGCACTCCGTCGCGGACTCCGGCAACCAGGGCCTGCTGCTGCTCGGCGGCAAAAAGGCCAAGCGCGAGGCGACCGCCGAGCACCCCTTCGGCTACGGCCGCGAGCGGTACATCTACGGCTTCCTGGTCTCCATCGTCCTGTTCACCATCGGCGGTGTCTTCGCGCTCTACGAGGGCTACGAGAAGATCCACAACCCGCATCCGCTGGACAACTGGTTCTGGCCGGTCGGCGTCCTGGTCTTCGCGATCATCGCCGAGGGCTTCTCGTTCCGTACGGCCATCAAGGAGTCCAACGAGCTGCGCGGCAAGCAGACCTGGGGCCAGTTCATCCGCCGCGCCAAGGCACCCGAGCTGCCGGTCGTCCTCCTGGAGGACTTCGGCGCGCTGATCGGTCTGGTCCTCGCCCTGGGCGGCGTCGGCCTCACCCTCGCGACCGGCGACGCCATCTGGGACGGCATCGGCACCATGTGCATCGGCGCGCTGCTGGTGGTGATCGCCCTGGTCCTGGCCGCCGAGACCAAGTCGCTGCTGCTCGGCGAGGCCGCGGGCCCCGAACAGGTCGCCAAGATCCGCGAAGCGATCGTCGACGGCGATGTCGTCACCCGCGTCATCCACATGCGCACCCTCCACCTCGGCCCCGAGGAACTGCTGGTCGCCGCCAAGATCGCGGTCGAGCACGACGACACGGCCGCCCAGATCGCCAAGGCCATCGACGCCGCCGAGGCCCGTGTCCGCGAGGCGGTGCCGATCGCCCGGGTCATCTACCTCGAGCCCGACATCTACAGCGAGGCCGCGGCTGCCGCGGGCGACGACCCGGAGGCGACGCCGGGCGGCCGCTGAGCCGCTGCATCCTCGTCCCGCAGGCGTACCGGCCCCCGCACTCGGTGAGTGCGGGGGCCGTCGCCGTATGTGCCCGCCCGGCACGCGGCCGGTCCCGGCCACCGGAAGACCGCCTCGGCTACCGGATCTCGCCGAGGACCCGCAGCACCCCCGCCGCATCCTCCGCGCCCTGCAACCGCGCCCGGAAGTCCGTATCCATCAGCTTCCGCGACAGCAGCGCCAGAATCCGCAGGTGCTCGTCCCCGGCCGCCGCCTCCGGCACCGCGATCAGGAACACCAGCTTGGCGAGCGTCCCGTCCAGCGACCCCCATTCGATGCCCTCGGGCGACCGCGCGAAGGCCACGACCGGCGCGGTCACCGCGTCCGTCTTGGCATGCGGAATGGCGATCTCCTCGCCGAGCCCGGTGGTGCCCTGCGCCTCCCGTGCCAGCGCCACCCGTACGAGCTCCGCGACGTCCGCCACCTTGCCGGTGGCCGCCGCCAGCCCGGCCAGCTCGCGAATGGCCGCCTCCTTGCCGTCGGCCGCGAGGCGCGTCGCGACGGTCCCCGGGGTGAGATAGCCGGAGAGGACCTCGGGGACGTCCTCGTCCGCCGTACGAGAGACCGCCGCCTCACCGGAAGATACGGCGACGGCGGCCGCCCCGGCCCCCACCGGCACCGGCTCCGGGACCGGCACCGGCGCGGGCTCCGGTACCGGCGCGGCAGCGCCCGCCCCCGTGGCCCGTCCCTTTCGCCGCTCCGCAACATCGGCCGGCGCCACCGTCGCCAGCGCCGTGACCAGCGCACCGGCCACCACGGCGACAAAGAACATCGGCGCCCCGCCGACCGCCCCCAGCACCGCCACGATCGGCCCGCCGTGCGGCACCGCGTCCGACACCCCGGCCATCCCCGCGACGGCCCCGGCCACCGCCCCACCGAGCATGTTCGCCGGAATGACCTGCGCCGGCCGCGCCGCCGCGAACGGAATCGCACCCTCGGAGATCCCGAACAGCCCCATGAACAGCGCGGCCATCCCGGTCTCCCGCTCCTGCTCGCTGTACAGCCGCCGGCGCACCAGAGTGGCCAGCCCCTGCCCCAGCGGCATGACCGGAATGGCCGCGGCACACATCCCCATCACGGCCTGATTGCCGGACGCGATCAGCCCCGAGCCGAACAGGAACGCCGTCTTGTTGACCGGCCCGCCCATATCGAACGCGATCATCAGCCCGAGGATCGCCCCGAGCGCGATCGCGCTGGTCCCGGTCATCCCGCTGAGCCAGCCGGTGAGGTGCGTGAAGACCCACGAGATCGGCTTGCCGAGCACGGAGATGAAGAACAGCCCGAGCGCCGTGGTCGCCAGGACCGGGATCACGATGATCGGCATGATCGGCCGGACGAACCGGGGGACCTCGACCTTCTTGATCCATACGACCAGATAGCCGGCCAGGAACCCGGTGACGATCCCGCCGATGAAGCCGGCGCTCGCGTCCTTCATGCCGTACAGCTCGCCGTGGGTGGCGATCCAGCCGCCGATCACGCCGGGAACGAGGGCCGGCCGGTCCCCGATCGCGTACGCGATATAGCCCGAGAGGATCGGCACCATCAGCTGGAACCCGATGGTCCCGATGCTGTTGACGTCCGCCCAGAACGACCCCGGCGGGATCTTCAGCCCCTCCGGCGTCGCATGGCCCCCGAGCGCCAGCGATATCGCGATCAGCAGCCCCCCGACCACCACGAACGGGATCATGTAACTGACACCGTTCATCAGCGCCTTGTACCCGGCGCTCCGCTCCTTGCCGCCCCCGCTCTCCGGGACCGCCGCGCCCCCGCCGCCCTCGTGCACCGGCGCGCTCCGCACCCGCTCGATCAGCCGCTCGGGACGGTGGATGCCCTCCGCGACCCCGACGGCCACCACCTTCTTGCCGACGAACCGCCCGAGGTCTACATCCTTGTCCGCGGCGATGATCACCCCGTCCGCGTCTCTGACATCGTTGTCAGACAGTACGTTCTCGGCCCCGATGGACCCCTGCGTCTCCACCTTGATCTCATGCCCGAGCGACCGGGCGGCCTGCGTCAGCTTCTCCGCGGCCATATACGTGTGGGCAATACCGGTGGGGCAGGCGGTCACTGCGAGCAGCTTCAGCCCCCGCCCGCCCCGCCCCGCGCCCTCGGAGGGATCGGCTGGACTCGTTGTCACGTGGTTCTCCTCACGACCATGACGACCATGCGCGCGGCCGGACAAGCGTTCTGGTGTTCCCGCGCTCCGGGCATCCTGCAACACCCCGCACCGCCGTCAAAGCCCCCGGGACCCACCGCCACGCCGGGTGACACCTCCCCGCCGGCATCTGCTGCCGGCCCCCGCCGATGGCCGTCCGTGGCCGGGACCGCACGGAATCGGCCCATCCGGACTGGGGCTCACTGGGCCGATCGGTGTAGATTCGTGCCCAGTGCCAGACGTCGCTGCTGATGGCGGTCGGGCGGCCCGCCCCGCGGACCGGCCGAGGGAGAGAGGGCCTCCGACGGACTGCGCTGCGGCCAGGGGAGAGGTGTGTTCGCTTCCGCGTACGCCCCTGCTTCCCAGCTACGACTGGGACACCCCAGCCCGCGCCGCAGACTGCCCAGCCCTGAACACCACGCGACGCTCGAGGAGCAGCCCGCATGACGACAGCAGCCACCGGCCAGGACTTCAAGGTCGCCGACCTGTCCCTCGCCGCCTTCGGCCGCAAGGAGATCACCCTCGCCGAGCACGAGATGCCCGGCCTGATGGCGATCCGCAAGGAGTACGCCGCCGCCCAGCCGCTGGCCGGCGCCCGGGTGACCGGCTCCCTGCACATGACCGTGCAGACCGCCGTCCTGATCGAGACCCTGGTCGCGCTCGGCGCCGAGGTCCGCTGGGCGTCCTGCAACATCTTCTCCACCCAGGACCACGCCGCCGCGGCCATCGCCGTCGGCCCCAACGGCACCCCGGACGCCCCGGCCGGTATCCCGGTCTTCGCCTGGAAGGGCGAGTCCCTGGAGGAATACTGGTGGTGCACCGAGCAGGCCCTGACGTGGCCGAACTCGCCCACCGGCGGCCCGAACATGATCCTCGACGACGGTGGTGACGCCACCCTCCTTGTCCACAAGGGCGTCGAGTACGAGAAGGCCGGCAAGGTCCCCGCGATCGAGACCGCCGAGAGCGACGAGCACCGCGCCATCCTCGAGCTGCTCACCCGCACGGTCGCCGAGGCCCCCCAGAAGTGGACGAACCTGGCCTCCGAGATCCGCGGTGTCACCGAGGAGACCACCACCGGCGTCCACCGCCTGTACGAGATGCACCGCGACGGCGACCTCCTCTTCCCGGCGATCAACGTCAACGACGCCGTCACCAAGTCGAAGTTCGACAACAAGTACGGCTGCCGCCACTCCCTCATCGACGGCATCAACCGCGCCACCGACGTCCTCATCGGCGGCAAGACCGCCGTGGTCTGCGGCTACGGCGACGTCGGCAAGGGCTGCGCGGAGTCCCTGCGCGGCCAGGGCGCCCGAGTGATCATCACCGAGATCGACCCGATCTGCGCCCTGCAGGCGGCGATGGACGGTTACCAGGTCACCACCCTCGACGAGGTCGTCGAGACCGCTGACATCTTCGTTACCACCACCGGTAACAAGGACATCATCATGGCCTCGGACATGGCGCGGATGAAGCACCAGGCGATCGTCGGCAACATCGGTCACTTCGACAACGAGATCGACATGGCCGGCCTGGCCCAGCTCCCCGGCATCGTCAAGGACGAGGTCAAGCCCCAGGTCCACACCTGGACCCACCCGGACGGCAAGGTCCTGATCGTCCTGTCCGAGGGCCGCCTCCTCAACCTGGGCAACGCCACCGGCCACCCCAGCTTCGTGATGTCCAACTCCTTCGCGGACCAGACCCTGGCCCAGATCGAGCTGTTCACCAAGCCCGAGGAGTACCCGACCGACGTCTACGTGCTTCCCAAGCACCTCGACGAGAAGGTCGCCCGCCTCCACCTCTCCGCCCTCGGCGTCAAGCTCACCGAGCTGCGCCCGGAGCAGGCCGCCTACATCGGCGTCCAGGTCGAGGGCCCGTACAAGCCCGACCACTACCGCTACTGAGCCACCCGCTGATCCCCGGCGCCCCCGCCGGCTCCGGCGATCGGTAACCGGCAACCACCAGCAGCCGGTGAACCCGGAAAGCCAGGCCCTCGCCCCTCACGGCGGGGGCCTGGCCCATGAGGGCCCCACCAAGGGCCCACCGGGCTCATCCCCCACCGGCCCGCCCGAAGGACGGCAAGCCCCATGCCCCGCGGCCACTACTCGCTCCACGACCCGCACGATCACACCCCCCTCGGTGAAGAGCACTTCCACTGCGCCACCGGCCCCTCCGGCTGGCGCTACGTCTCGCAGATCACCACCCCCTCCGGCGATCACGCCGGCTCCGTCGACCTCACCCTCGACGAACTCGGCCGCCCCATCCGCCTGGAACTCCACGCCTCCGCCTGGCAGGTCCGCGGCGCAGCCCTCGACGGCGTCACCTGGGTACGCACCGACCCGACCGGCGAGCACGCCACCGAAGGCAACGTCCCCGCCCACGCCTTCACCGGCGCGTCCCCCGCATTCCTCATCGCCACCGCCCGGCTGCTGCGCCCCGCTCTCGGCGCCGGCGCCGTGCGTACCCGCCTCGTGGCCTTCACACCCCCCGTCCTCGCCCCCCGCACGCTCGACCAGTCCTGGGCCC
This sequence comes from Streptomyces sp. NPDC101227, assembly GCF_044767545.1. Taxonomy (NCBI): domain Bacteria; kingdom Bacillati; phylum Actinomycetota; class Actinomycetes; order Kitasatosporales; family Streptomycetaceae; genus Streptomyces; species Streptomyces sp. NPDC101227. The sequence goes on from NZ_JBIWOD010000034.1 coordinate 40,267, forward strand.
TGCTCTCGAGCACACCACACGCCACTGACAACGCCCCGCTGATCGCGGACGAATACCAGGTCAACGACCTGGAAACCGGCGAACAGCACGCCGTCCACATCGCCGGCGACGTCGTCCTGTCCGCCCCCGGCATCGAGCTCGAATCCCTCGAATCCCCGCCATCGACGTTCACGTGAGCCCGCCGTACGGCCCGCCCCGACGGCGCCTCAGGCAGGCGGCGCAAACCCCGTGCGCGGCTCCCCACCGGCCGCGCCGACGCCACCCGGCGGCTCCGCCACCGCCCCCGTAGCCCCGAACCCGCCCCCGGCCACGGACGGCCCCCCGGCCACCGACGCGGTCCCCCCGGGCGCCGCCCACCGCCCAACGCCACCGGTGCTCACCGCACCCGCACCCGCATCCGCATCAACGGCACCCGGCCCCGACGGAACCCCCGCCGAGACCTCCGCCGGAGCCACCGGGGCACCCCCCGATACCGCCCACGGCTCCCCGAACGCCCGCCGCGCCTCCCGTGCCTGCCGCTCACCCATCACAGCGGCCAGATAGGCCGCCGGATGCACCCCCGCAGGCGCCGTCGCGCCCGTGAACCCCTGCAAGTCCGCCACGAACCGTCCCGCCATCGCCTCGCCGACCTGCGGATCCAGTTGGCCCATCCGCCCCAGGAACTGCCGCACCGTCAGCCACCACCGGTCCGGCACCCGCGACAGATCCAGCCCCTGGACCTCCGCCACCAGCCACTGAGCCGGAGCCGGCCACTTCTCCGCCTCCTCCTCCACCGGGATCCGCTCCCGGATGACGAGCGTCCCGGCGAACACATCCCCCACCCGCCGCCCCCGCGCCGACACCAGCGACGCAATGGAAGCCACCACTCCCAACGTCAGCACGATCTCCAACGCCCCGATGGCGCCCCGCACCAGTGCATGCCGGAACCGGATCGGCCCCCCGTCCTCCCGCACCACCCGCAGCCCGCAGACCACTTTCCCCAGCGACCGCCCATGGCTCAGTGTCTCGATCGCAATCGGTATCCCGATCTGCACCAGCACGAACGCCGCCACCGAAGCCGCCGCCAGCGCGGCGCTGTCCATGGAAGACATCGCGCTCGCCAGCATCAGCGTCACCGCGATGTACGCCCCCCAGGCCACGGCCAGATCCACCAGCACCGCCAGCCCCCGGCTCGGCAGCCGCGCCGGCCGCAGCCCGAGCACCACCGCTTCACCCGTGACGAGCTCACTCACCGCGCCCACTCCTCTCCATGCCCGCTCCCTCAACTCCCGACCACCCCACCCGGATCGCCCCCAGTCTGCCAAGCTGACCCGGAACCACCTCCCCCGGCGCTACGAGGAGCGACCCCGCATGGACCTCGATGTTTTCGTGACGGCCCACAGCGCCGAATGGGACCGCCTCGAATCCCTCCTCCTCCGCAAACGCCGCCTCACCGGCACCGAGGCCGACGAACTCGTAGCCCTCTACCAACGCACCACCACCCACCTCTCCCTCCTCCTCTCCAGCGCCCCCGACCCCGCGCTGACCGGCCGCCTCACGTCCCTGGTGGCCCGAGCGCGCAGTGCGGTAACAGGCGCCCGCAAGGCCTCCTGGCGCGACGCCGCCCGCTTCTTCACCACGTCCTTCCCCGCGGCGGTCTACCGCCTCCGCCACTGGTGGATCCCCACCGCGGTCCTCTCCATAGCCGTCGCGGCCCTCCTTGGCTGGTGGATCGCCGCCCACCCCGAGGTCCAGGCCACCATCGGCGCCCCGGAAGACCTCCGCGCCATGACCCGCCCCGGCGGCGAGTACGAGACGTACTACTCCAGCCACCCCGCCGCATCGTTCGCCGCCCAGGTATGGACGAACAACGCACAGGCGGTCGCCCTCTGCCTGGTCCTCGGGGCCTTCGCGGCAGTCCCGGTCCTCTGGGTCCTCTTCCAGAACATGCTCAACCTGGGCGTCGGCATCGGCCTGATGTCCTCGGCAGGCCGCCTCGACACCTTCCTCGGCCTGATCCTCCCGCACGGCCTCCTGGAACTGACCGCCGTCTTCGTCGCCGCCGGCATCGGACTCCGCCTCGGCTGGACCCTCATCGACCCGGGCCCCCGCACCCGCCGCACGGCCCTGGCGGAGGAAGGCCGATCCGCACTAGGCGTCGCCATCGGCCTCGCCGCCGTTCTCTTCATTTCCGGCGCCCTCGAAGGCTTCGTCACCCCCTCAGGCCTGCCCACCTGGGCCCGCATCACGATCGGCGTCGTCGCCGAGCTGGCGTTCCTCCTGTACGTCTACGTCCTGGGCGGCCGCGCCGTACGCGCAGGTGAAGCCGGCGATATCGCGCTCACCGACCGCGAGGCCCTGGTCCCGACCGCCGCCTGATGTGCATCCAACCCCGCTGACCTGCTAGTCTCCTCATCTCCCCGCAAGCCCGTTGACACGGGTGACATGGGGAGGTAGATTCAAACGGTTGCGGCGAGCTAGACAGGTTCGACCACAACGGTTAGTCTCTTCTCCGCTTCGGCCGGAAAATCAATTCGGCGAGGCACATCCGATCACTTTCCGGAAGTCCGGTCGATTAATTCGACCGCCCAACTTCTGATAAAGTCGGAAACAGCCGAAAGGCAAGCCCCCCGACGGGGAATGCAGAATCCCATACGAGCCGGAAACGGTGAGGCTCGGATCTGCTAAAGTCGGAAAGGCCGAAAAGCGAAAGCCGGAGGCCGAACCCCGCTCCAACAGGGGGCCGGAGACGGAAACGGATCTGGTAAGGTTGGAAACGCGAA
>NZ_JBIWOD010000035.1:0-7353 GCF_044767545.1 Streptomyces sp. NPDC101227
GTCAGGCCGACGAAGAACGCGAACGCGATCCGGCAACCGTCCGGGTTCGGTTCGACAGCGTGGAAGTTCCCCGGGTTGAACAGCAGGCCCTCGCCTATTGCGCGGCCCGCCTCACCGGGTAAAGTCGCGATCTTCGGTCGGCGGAAGCCGTACGGAGTCCTCGAAGGCTGGATACATCATGCATCTCGCCGACCATCCCGCACGTCGCCGTCTCAGCGCCGCCCTGGACAACCTCTCCATCACCTTCCACGGCATGACCGCACATCCGGACGAGCGCAACTGCGAATGCCACTGGGGCAGTGCGGAGGAGCTCTCCCTTTTGAAGACGCCGGACGTGGAACTGGAGCCGGATCTCCTGCGCCGGACCTGGCAGGCCATCGACTGGATGGATCACGCGGCCGTGCTGCGCCGCATCCTGCCGCAGTTCGCCAATGCCTTGGTCGCCGGTCGGGTGGAGCCCCTGTTCGGACTGGAAGAGGCCGGATACTCCTTCGCCCGCGGCCGCTGGCAGCAGTGGCCCGACGATCACGCCGGTCCGGTACGCGAGTTCTTGCATGCCTGGTGGGCGCAGAGCCTCACCGATCCGGATGTGGCCGTCCCGGCGCACCAGGTCTTCGCGGTGTGCGCCGAGGCGTCCGGAACGCTCGGCCCCTGGCTTGCCGACTGGAAGAAGCAGACCGGGTACCTCAGCGACCGACGTCTCACCGAGGCGGCGGCGGAATGGGAGTACGAACTCCTGGGAGACAGCCTGCCGTGGAGCGTCGGCTGGTACGAGCACGACGAGGAGGAGATGCGCGCCGAACTGGTCGCCTGGCTCCTCGGACACGCGGCGGTGCGGCTCCGCGAGTCGGGCGCATCGGCGGATCTGCAGCACCGGATACGACTGCTCGGACTCACCGACGAGGACCGCTGGACAGATCCGCACTGGCCCGGCCACCGCTACTGACGGCCAGCGGGTGCGACGGCTCTCGTGGCGGCATGCCCCGTTCCGGTACGTCCCGGTGCCGCTGAGGCGCAAGGACTACATCGAGCTCATGCCCCTCAAGCGGCAGAAGATCAACCGGCCAGGGCTTAGTCGCTGCGCGTCGGACACGGCCATCACAGCCCAGCGCATCGCTCACCCCACCGTGAGCTGCACACCGCACGGCCATGACCGATCGGCCACCGTCGGCCATGACCGATGGCCGATGCCGGTATATCGGCCATCGGTCATCGGTCATGGAGCGGACCGGCGGACCGGCCATGACCGATACGGCGCGAACGCAGCCACCGCGGGGTGTTCCCCATCGGCCATGGCACCCGTGAACCACTTCGCGCGACGTCCTCGCGCGAGTGGCTGACGTCTTGCGTGCGGATGACCGATTGACCGATGCCAGGAGCCAGAGCTGGCACGCGCGTGCCGGCGGGTGGCCGAGGCGGAGCAGCGGGAGGCTGCCCGACGGGCGCTGGCGCGGCCGGCGGTGGCGGCGCCGGAGTGGCCGCCGCAGATGAGGGTCGGTCCGGTTCCTTGGCCGGGCGTTGTGGTGCCTCGGCGCCTTCCGCCTCCCACTGAGCGACGATCCGCGGATCCGGCCCGCAGACCACACGCCGGAGGCGGCCGCCCGTGTTCCACCGCTCAGCCGATCCGCCAGCACTCCTGCGTACGAGGCGAGCCCGAGCTCCTCCATCGCCTCCCACGCCCGCCGCGCCGTGGACAGCCGGTAGGCGCTCTGGAAGTACCGGACGTGCTGGGCGACCGTCGACGCGTCGTTGAGCACGACGTGCTGCGGGCAGTACCCCAGCTTCGCGCCGGGCTCGACCGTGCCCCGGTCGGGCCGCAGCTGACCGGCCAGGATCTTCAGCAGCGTTGACTTGCCCGCGCCGTTCTCCCCGACGATCCCCGCCAAGATGCCAGGCCCAGCTGAAGACTGACACCCCGCAGCATCTGATGGCGGCGGTAGGCATGATGCACGTCATGTACGCGTACGGCAGACTCCTTGCACCAGGACCAAGTCCACAAAAACAGCCACGACAGTCTTCAACGATCGCGCCGTGCAGGCATTCCGCCGTGGGGACCGCGGCGGCGCAGGCGGTGGGCTGCGGCCAGGACGGAAGTGGCTGCTGTGGTGGCGACTGCGCCGAGGGGGGTGTCCGTCGCGCGGATCCAGCCGACTGTCTTCATGGCCAGGGTGAGGACCTCGCTGCCGCGTCGGCGCATGCCCGCTTCGTACTGGCTGACGGCGACGGTGAGTCCGGTGGTGCCGTCGGTGACGTCGCGCAGATGGTCGAGCAAGGCGGCGGCGTCGCGGATAGCCGCGCCGGCTCCCATGCCGGCGGTCGGCGGCGTCGCGTGGACGGCATCGCCGAGCGCGGTGATCCGGCCGGCAGGCCAGGGGGCAAGGTCGTGAGCCCGGGTCGAGGCGGCGTGGAAGCGGTACGCGGCCACGGTGTGCGGACTTGCGGCGGTGATGACTTCGAGAGTGCGCTCGGACCAGCCGCGTTTCCGGTAGCAGGTCAGGAGCGCGGCCTGCAGGTCGCCGGCGCGCAGCTCGCGCAGGGAATCGGTGGTGGACTCGGGGAGCATGGCGCCCCAGATGTAGGTGGGGCCGGTCGTGACGGCTGCCCGCAGCTCGGGGGCGTCGAGCACGGCGTTGCCTACCGGGTCGAGGAAGCCGACGTACAGGGCCATGCCCCGGGGCCCGAGTGCGAGGCCGGAGCGCAACCCGAGGCGCTGCTGCTCGCACGCGCCCAGGTAGTCGCGGCGCGTGCGGCCGGAGAAGCCGACGATGCCCGTCGGGGTGTTGGTCCGGCCGCCTGCCAGGTGCCGGGCGACGAGGGAGTGCGTGCCGTCCGCGCCCACCACCAGATCGGCCGGGACGGGATCGGCGCCGGAGAAGTACACCTCGGGCCTGCCGTCCTTGCCATGGCCGACGCCGGTCACGTTCCGCCCCAGGTGGAGGTCGTCGCCGACCGCCTCGGCGAGGAGCGTCCGCAGGGTGACGCGGTCGATGTCCACACCGGAGTCGCCGCTGAGGTCCGGGCCGAACCCGATCACCCGGCCGTACCGGTCCCACAACGCGTCGCGGTCGCGCAGCCGCAGCGCGGAGGCGGACGCGAGCAGCCGCTCCACGACCTCCGGCGCGACCAGCTCCCGGAGGGCTGCCTGCGCCGGCTCGTGCAGGGTGATGTGGTAGCCCCCGGTCGCTGTCACATCGGTGTCGCGATCGAACACCGTCACTTCGTGCCCCTGCCGGCGCAGCCCCGCGCCCAATGCGAGGCCACCGATCCCGCCACCGACCACTACGACACGCATCCTTCGTACTCCCCATTCCTTGGCAACTTGCCTTGCAGGGGCCGACCTTGGCAGAGGTAGTGGACACCGAGTGGCCAGTACTGGCTTACGGTGGGGCGATGGCGACCACCTCGCAGCGCGCATTGCGGCTGCTCTCGCTGCTCGGAACGCGTCGGCAGTGGCCGCTGCGCGAACTCGCCGACCGGCTCGGCGTCAGTGAGCGCACCGTCCGCCGCGACATCGAGACGCTGCGCCGGCTCGACTACCCGATCACCACCGCCCACGGGCCCGACGGCGGCTACCGACTCGGCGCCGGGCAGGCGCTTCCGCCGCTGCAGTTCGACGAGGATCAGGCGCTCGCGATGGCGGTGGCGCTGCAGACCGCTCCCAGTACGGTGTTCGGCCTCGGTGACGACGCGGCGCGGGCGCTCGCGGTACTTGAGCAGGTGATGCCTGCTCGGCTGCGGGCGTCGATGGAGTCACTGCGGCTGACCAGGCTGCAGAATTACTGGGAATTTCCGGGGCCACCCATCGATCCGGATGCGCTGACGGCCGTGGGGGCGGCGGTGCGTCGTCGCCATGTGCTCGTCGTCGAGACTCCGGGCGTCGGCGGCACCCGCCGTATCGAGCCCCATCACCTGGTTGTCTGGGCCGCCCGCTGGTACCTGGTCGCTTACGACCTCACCGACGGAGACTGGCGGGTCCACCGCGTCGACCGGCTGCGCGTCCGCCCGACGACGCAGGGGTTCGCCGCCCGCCAGCTGCCCGCGGACAGCCTCGCCCAGTTCGTCATGAGCAGCCACGACCGGGGCGACACGCCCGCCGAGTGGCCCTGTACGGGCAGTGCCCGGCTCGACCTGCCCGCCGCCGTCGTCGCCCGCTGGGCCCCGGGCGGCTCGGTCATCGAACATCTGGACCCCGGCCACTGCCGCCTCACCCTCGGCGCCTGGTCCTGGGCCGGCATCGCCGGCCTCCTCGCCACGTTCGACGCCGACCTCGCAGAGGTCCGCCCACCCGAACTCGCCGACGCCTGCCGTCGGCTGGCGCGGCGGTGGGACGGCATCTGATCGCGCGATGAGCTGCTCGTGCGGGGTCAGGCGGTTTTGAGCACGGAGAAGCCCCTGCTCATCGAACAGGGACTCCCTTTGCCGCAACGCACTCAGCGGATCGGTCAACTGACCGGGCAGACTCCTGACTTGATGCGGCCCCTGACTGGGCTGGTGCAGCCTCCCTTTCCGCCGTTGCTCATCCCGGTGGGGATCGGGCAGTGCCGCCACCTTGCTGATCGCGATGGGGGAACAACCCAGAACGCCTGGGCAGTAAGGCGCCGTTCGCGCAGCGCCCTCTTGCCGCCTCTACACGGCGACGGAGGAGCACGCTGTACGGCTGAGGGCGGCCCACAAGGCCGATGCCATACGGATCAGCCACCGGCGGGCGGGCGTGGCGGCAGCCAGGGGCAGCAGGGCGAGGGCCGCGGCCGCGGCGGCGCGGAGAGTCGTTTTGATCACGAGGTGTTGATACCGCCGGCCCGGCGACGGCTGTAGGCCTTCGCCTCGGCGGCCCACCCGGGCGGGTGGCTTGTCAAACCGGTACCGCCAAACCGCCGGATCGCCGGCGATGACGGCCATCATCAGGACGATGGCGGCATGCTGGGAGAACAGCGGGGTCTCCCTGCTGTCGGCGGCCGCGGGCTGCGGGGCTACGGGAACGGCCGGGTCCGTCGACGTCCCCTGCAGCTGCGGGACGTTCGCGTCAATCGTGGTGGACATGGCAAGTCTTTGCAGTCCGCAAACGGCTCCGGAATCTGCTGCACCAGCCCATCGAGGAACGCAAGAACAGCGGCGCCCCGGGCGACGACCTCATCGGCCGACTCCTGACCGCCCGTGACACCGAGGGGGACGGCCAGGGGCTGTCCGCAGAGGAACTCGTCGACCAGTCCCTGTCCATCCACGCGGCGGGCGTGGAGACCATGGCAACGACCCTCTCGTGGGCCTGCCACCTGCCGGCCCTCCACCCGGCGGCCCTGGGCGATGGACCGACCGCCCACATGCCAGCACCTCACGCCACGGCTTCGCAGCTTTCGGCGGCGGCGCACGCAAATGCCTCGGGGACGAATTCGCCATGATCGAGGGCACACTGGCCCTGGCCGCGATCACCACCCCCTGGCGACTGCACCCGCAACCCGGCACTGGCCACCACCCCCGAGTCCGCTCCACGCTCCAGCCACGGGCTCTACGCATCAGAGTGACCGCCTGGGACGACGACGCAGTGATCCACGACGAACACAGCCCAACGTGCTCTCCGACACTGAGGCAGAATTGACTTCTGCCCACGACGCCTTGGGACTGCGAACTGGAACACCTCTATGAACCGGCTGGTGGTGAGGTGGTTGACGCCGGCGTCGCCTGCATGATCGATCCAAGGCGTAGCTGCGGATGTCGGACGACCGATGAGCCTTGCGCCCGCATGGTCCGTGGTGGATAGCCGACTGGGCAGATACTGGCCCTGAATACAGACACGGATGAGGAGCACAGTCGGTGACCAGTGACCATCGCATAGGACCGCCCAGTTCGGGAAGCGAACGCGACATGCTGCGGGCTTTCCTCGACTACCATCGCGCGACCCTCGCCATGAAGTGCCAAGGGCTTACCGACGAGGAACTGCGGCAGCAGTCGATGCCGCCGTCCACGCTTTCACTGCTCGGTCTGGTGCGGCACATGGCGGAGGTGGAGCGCGCTTGGTTCCGTCGGGTGTTCGAGAACAACGACGCGCCTATGGTCTGGTCCGACAAGATCGACTTCCAGGCGGCGTACGACGCGAGCGCGTCGACCAGGGAGGAGGCGTTCGCAGCCTGGGAGGCCGAGGTGGAGAACTCGCGCCGCATCGAGCGGGATGCTGAGTCCCTGGACCGGGCCGGGTATCAGCCAAGATGGGGCGAGGAGGTATCGCTGCGGATGGTGATGGTGCACGTCCTCCTGGAGTACAGCCGCCACAACGGCCACGCGGACTTTCTGCGTGAGGGGATCGACGGGACCGTGGGCGCCTGAGTCCGCAGGGGCCACCGACCTCCACATGCTGAACTTTTCCAGAAAAGTCGCGTGCGCTGCCTGCCGGCAGGAAGGCACCCCCACCGGGCCCTGCCCGACGGTTCGATGTTCAAGGCGCACACGAACAACTGTCTTCCGTCGGTCACATTTGCCCGCCCCCAACCGTCAGGGCAGTGACAACACCACGAAAGCCCGAAGGAGACGGCGACCAACGTGGGTTCTCCGCCCAGGAGCAGAGCGTGGGTGACCCCCGCGTCGGCCATGCGCCGGGCGAAGGCGTCCGCGACCTCCTCGTCGGAGGCTTCCGAGACTCCCTTGTCCATCCCGTGTCCGAAGTACCAGCATCCCTGGCACCGAATGTCGCATGCCCGGGTGAGGAACACGACGTTGGTGCGCACCGTGCCGGAGAACTTCTGCAGCCGGCGCAGCCGCTGCGCCAGATCGGGGTCCGCGGCTCTGATCTCACGCAGCCGGTCCCGGATGTATCGCCTGGTCGGCTGCAGCTGCACAGGGACAGTCGTCACGGTGCGAGGGCCTCTCGTTCACGGATTGCTCGGTGAATGCGGGGAAACGGCGCGCCAGACGGTCTCATGACTGGCTATCCGGTCGGTCAGCTCACTGACCAGCGGCTCGAACCTGCCCGCAGGGGAGGTCAGGTCACACCACATGAGGCGGGTCACCTCGCCGTACAGGGGGTGCTCGCGTACGTGTCCCAGGTCCCGGCAGCCGTAATGGGCAACGAACCGGTGCTGGCCCAGTCCGGTGTCCACGGTTCCCCAGGCTCGGGTCCTGTGCAGGGCACGCCCGGTGGCGAGGGCCAGCGCGACGAGCAGCGACGCGGTACGCCCCCCACGGTGCGCGGGGTGAACGATGAGCTTTGCCAGCTCCACGCCTTCCCCCGGTGCCGGATGCCCCATCCGGTGCAGCACGCCGTCCAGTGCGGCGGCGGGGGCCGGGGGGCGCCCCCCCCCCCCCCCCCCCCCCCCCCCCCGGGGCCCCCCCCCCCCCCCCCCCGTGCCCCCCCCCGGCCCCGGC
>NZ_JBIWOD010000035.1:7363-41468 GCF_044767545.1 Streptomyces sp. NPDC101227
GGGCCGGCGGGGGGGCGCGGCGGCGGCGGCGCCGCGCCCGCCCGCCCCGGCTCCCGCCCCCCGCCCCCCCGACCGGTGTGACCCGCGCGCACCCCGTCAGGTGCCCACTGCGGTCCCGGGCGAGGCAATGCCAGGACGCCAGGTCGTTCAGCGGAGGCTCCCCGGGATCGTGAAACGCACCCGCGTCCGTACGGAACCACGGCCGTGTGTCCGGGTCGTACCAGGCCATGCCGCGGAAGGTCCGGATCTCCGCCACCGCCCTCCGCTGCTCTGCGGTGAGCGGCTCCGGCGGCACCCACCGCAGGGACAGCGCTGTCGCGGAGACGGAGCCAAGGTCCATCTCCAGGCCCCCCTCGTCCCAGACGGTGTCCTCTGGGAATCCGTTCAGCCAGTGATCGGTCATGGCCGCGACCGTCTGGGCAGCCGACACAGGGAAAGAGAAAGAGGACCCCCTCGGCACTGGTGCACCGGTAGCGGTCGGCGCGCTCCGAGCCGCGTTCGAACAATGCCACCGCTGCGCCTTGTCCCATGGTGAGCTGTGGCCGCCACGGCGTCCTGCGCACCGTTGGCCATGCCACTCACCATCACCGAAGCCGCGGCTCCCGTCAGGGCGCATGTGAAACGCCTAGCCACGGTTGATGAGCTTGTCGAGGTTGGTGGTCCGCGGGCTGAGGAGCTCGGCGGGGATGCCCTGACGCGCGTTCTCGGCATTGAGGAGAACGGCACTCCTGCTTTCGTTGACGAATGCGCGCTTCTGCACTGGGCCCGGACTCAGATGGTGGCGCGATACGCCCTGCTGAAGGTTTGCCAGATTGATGAGCAGGGTCACCTTATGGCCCTGGGCCGCCGTGACAGGGGCCGCCGCTGCCAGTGCACTACCGACGATAGCGGCCAACAGCCCGAAGTAGACAGGAACGGTACGGAGCTTGAGATTCAAGGCCGACCGTTCATCAGGTGAGGAGCCCTGGTACTCCTGATACAGATGTCAACTCCATCCACCGCCACCGGGGTACTGGTCCGACAAGCATCTCCTTCTCCAGAGTGAAACCAGCCCCCGCGCCTTCTCCCGCAGAAGTCCAATGCGCAACTGGGACAGGCCTACCGACAGTGTGGTTGCCGGGCCTCACAAGGCAAGCGGCTCCTTGCGGGCCCATCGTGGCGCCGCTGTAGATCCGCCGGACGGCCGAAGCCTCGCCGGTGGCCAGGTGCCACAGCTTGATCACTGTCCAGCGTCGATGGGTATGGCGACCACCTTGGCAGCGGCAGGTCGCCGGTCAGGTCAGGGTGCAGAGCCGGGGCCGTCCAGACGACCACAGTCAGGAATGCGGCACCGGCGCAAGGTGTTCGCGCAGGGTCGCAGCGAACTCCTCGGCCCGCGCGAGCTGGGTCCGCAGATCAGCGACCCGCTCGGCGGCCAGCTGCTCGAAGTCGCGCACCGGTTTCAGCGCCTCCTCCCGCTCTTCGACCGACAGCTCTTCCCTGGAGTCGAGGCGGTCGGTCGCGGCCAAGAGGTCGCGCATCTGCTCCAGGGTGAACCCGAGGGGCTTCATGCGGCGGATGACCATGAGGCGGGCAACGTCGGTCTCCGCGTAGAGGCGGAAGCCGCCTTGCGAGCGGGCCGAGGGGATGACCAGGCCGGTCTCCTCGTAGTGCCGGATGGTGCGCAGGGACAGTTCGGTCCGCGCGGCGACCTCGCCGATCTGCATGTGCTCGCTGCCCACTCTGCGCCCTTCCACGGTCGTGCGGTGGCCTGGCAGGCCACCCCCGATCTCTACCCTAACGTTAGGGTAGAGTGACGATCTGATGGAGGGCTTTACGCCCTCCTCTCCCGTGCGGGCCCGCATCCCGCGCCGTAGCTGTGTCGGGGCCGAAGACGCCCTCGGCGAAGACCACCGAGCCCGGAGGAGCGAGCGCATGTCCGTGATGCCCTGCGCCGCTGCCTGCCCGCCGTGACCCTCTGCCCCTGACCCGCACCTTGCAGGTCGGCGGCCCTCCAGCCCCGCTGGCCTGCGCCCCGGACTTCCTCTGCCCGTGCGCTGCTGCGCGCGGGCCGCTCGGGCGGTCCGGTCCCGCTGTGCGTCCCTTCGCACGCCCGCCTGGGGTGTGCCCGACCACGACAGGTATCTCCTTCCTTGTCTTCCTCCACCCCGTCCGCTGCTGCGCGCCTGCGCCTTGCCCGCCCGTCCTGGCTGTCCCCGAAGGTCTTCCGTACCGAGGTGCTGGCCGGCCTGGTCGTCGGTCTGGCGCTGATCCCCGAGGCGATCTCCTTCTCGGTGATCGCCGGGGTCGATCCCAAGGTGGGGCTGTTCGCCGCCTGCACCATGGCGATGGTGATCGCCTTCGTCGGAGGCCGGCCCGCGATGATCTCCGCCTCCACCGGCGCGGTCGCCCTCGTCGTTGCGCCCGTCGCCCGGCAGCACGGCCTGGGTTACCTGATCGCCACCGTCATCCTGGCCGGCGTCTTCCAGATCGTCCTGGGCTCGCTCGGGGTGGCCGGGCTGATGCGGTTCGTGCCGCGCTCGGTCATGGTCGGCTTCGTCAACGCGCTGGCCATCTTGCTGTTCGCCGCCCAGATCCCCAACCTGTACGACGTGCCCTGGCCCGTCTACCCACTGGCCGTCGCCGGCCTCGCGCTGATGGTGCTCTTCCCCAAGGTCACCAAGGCGGTGCCCGCACCCCTGGTGTCGATCGTCATCCTCACGGTGATCACACTGGCGGCCGGGATCGCCGTCCCCACCGTCGGCGACAAGGGCAAGCTGCCCTCCTCCCTCCCCGTCCCCGGCCTGCCGGACGTGCCGTTGAGCACCCACACCCTGACCGTCATCGCGCCCTACGCGCTGGCGATGGCGCTGGTGGGGCTGATGGAGTCGCTGATGACCGCCAAGCTCGTGGACGAGATCACCGACACCCGCTCCAACAAGACCCGCGAGTCGATCGGGCAGGGCATCGCCAATATCGTCACCGGCTTCTTCGGCGGCATGGGCGGCTGCGCGATGATCGGCCAGACGATGATCAACGTGAAGAACGGCGCCCGCACCCGGCTGTCCACGTTCCTCGCCGGCTTCTTCCTCCTCATCTTCTGCATCGTCCTCGGCCCGGTCGTGTCGAAGATCCCCATGGCTGCGCTGGTCGCCGTCATGGTGCTGGTCTCCGTCGGCACCTTCGACTGGCACTCCATCAAGCCCGCCACTCTCAAGCGCATGCCGATCGGCGAGACGACCGTCATGGTCATCACCGTCGCCGTCGTCGTGGCCACCCACAACCTCTCCATCGGCGTGGTGGTGGGATCGGTCACCGCCATGGTCATCTTCGCCCGCCACGTCGCCCACCTGGCACACGTCACCGCGGTCACCGACCCGGACGGCGGCCAGGTCGTCTACTCCGTCACCGGCGAACTGTTCTTCGCCTCCTCCAACGACCTGGTCACCCAGTTCAACTACGCGAACGACCCGGACAAGGTCGTCATCGACCTCACCACGGCACACGTCTGGGACGCCTCCTCCGTCGCCGCCCTGGACGCCATCGAGACCAAGTACGCGCAGCGCGGCAAGACCGTCGAGATCGTCGGCCTGAACCAGCCCAGCGCCGACCTGCACAAGACGCTCAGCGGTGAACTCACCGGCAGCCACTGAGCAGTCCTCGGCCCCGAGGGTCGTCCGCCATGCGCCAGCGGGCGGCCCCACACAAGGGGGCCCAGCGCGCGATGCTTGAAGACATGGAGATCGAGCTTCTTGTCGTACCCAACTGTCCCCACCAGCAGCTCGCCTCGGAGCGACTACGACAGGTAATGGACGACATCGGACTGAGGGCCACGGCCTTTACCACCAGGGTGATCGCCGACCAGGCCGAGGCCGAGCGGTCCGGCTTCACCGGGTCCCCGATGTTTTTGATCGACGGCTTGGACCCGTTTGCCGAGCCCGGCAACGTGCCGTCGCTTGCCTGCCGGATCTACCGCACCCCGGACGGCTTGGCAGAAGCACCCGATGTCGACCAGCTCCGACAGGCTCTCACCGCAGCCGACACCAGCGGCGGACGGTAAGCGCGATCATCGTCGGGGTGCAGTTCGCAGACCGGGCGAGCCAGGTGGGCGTCCCGGGCCGGGCTTGGAGGGTTTGGGTGCAGCCGCAGGACGGGGGGTCTTCGCACGGCTGTGGCGGAACCCCCGGCGGACTCGGAGTTCGCCGACCGCTCACACGGTTTCCGCCCGAAACCGCTCGAAAGCCAATTGCGGGCCGACTGTTTCAGGCGCCCTGAAGTGCAGGTTGTGGGCGGGTGGGGGCATTGGGCCGGACGGCCGGTCGGGTGAGCCGGCGGGTCATGAGGCTGGTCGCGGCGAGGGCACCTTCCTGAAGGACGTCCTCCCGAACGATGCTCTCTGTACGCACCGTCCTTCTAGGATGATCGTCATGCCTTCGACAAAGCGCCGCCGGGCTTCGGTTGCCGCCGCCCTGTTTGCACTCTTCTCGGCCCCCCTGTCGGGCTGCACGACAGGCGGAGACACCCACACGGACTCCGGGAAGCGGCCCGGCACACCGCACGAAGAGCAGTCGCCGCCGAGGCCGCCGAAGACCGGGCTCGGCAACATCATCGTCGCGGGGCGGGCCATCACCGGTTCCAAACCGACCGGGCTGGCAAAGTTTCCGTATGAGCGCACCTACACGGACGGGGAGCTGTACGCGTCCGTCACGGGATACCGGACGATGATGTACGGCTGGGCGGGACTGGAGGGGGTCTACGACGACGTACTGCGTCCCACCTCTCCCAAGAGCGGCCCGCTGGGCAATGTGGTGACGGCCATCGACCCGGCGGTGCAGAAAGCCGCCGCAGACGCGCTGCGCGGCCGGAAGGGCTCCGCGGTTGCTGTGGATGTGCGGACCGGCCACATCCGGGCGCTGTTCAGTGCCCCGTCGTACGACCCCGGTGCCTTCAGCGGCAGCCACGAAGACGACGTGACCGCGTGGAAGAAGTTGACCAGCGACGAGAACGAACCCCTGTTGAACCGTCCCGTGCGCGGCGATGCTCCGCCCGGCGATGCTTTCCATCTCGTCGTCGCGGCTGCGGCCCTGGAGAAGGGGTTGTACTCCTCCGTGGACGAGGCGACGCACAGTCCGGTCTCGTACGCGGTGCCCGGCGGCACCGGGAAGTTCACCGGTGATCGCGCCCACTGCAAAAACGCATCCATACGAACGGCGCTTCGGTATGCGTGCGACAACGTCTTCGCACGGATGGCGGTCGATGTGGGGCAAAGGGATCTCGCCGCGATGGCCGAGACGTTCGGCTTCAACGACGACAAACTGCTCATGCCCGTGCGCGTTTTGCCGAGCAACTACCCACGCAAGGCTCGCAGCGCGGCGGATCTGGCCTCCGTCGGCGACGGTGCCGCGGGGGTCACCGCGACGCCGCTTGAGATGGCCCGGGTGATGGCCGTCATCGCGGGCGGCGGCAGGCAGGTCAATCCGCAACTGGTCACCCAGGTGATCCACGCGGACGGCAGCTCGCAGGGGCCGAAGGATGCCGCCACGGGAAGCGGCCGGGTCGTGGGGCGGAAGACCGCCGATCAGCTGAGGTCGGCTCTGCAGGGTTCGGGGACGGGCGGTGTGACCGGGTGGGAGTTGCGGCCGGACACGGGCGGCCACGGCGAAGCGGCCGCCTGGTCCGTTTCCTTCACCCGTTTCCGAGATGGGAGTCCGCTGGCGCTTGCAGTGTGTCTCACGGTCCCCGCGGCCGCGGGCGACCGATCCGGTCACGCGCAACCGGTGGTGCGTGTCGCGCAGCAGATAACCCGGGCCGCCGCTGCACCTCGTTCGGCGGACCAGCCGGCTGCCTGAGCACGTGAGTAGCTTCCGTATCCGCTACGAGACGGGCGCGGACTTCCGCCAGGGGCGCTCCTCGAACTCACCTGCAGCATCATCTGCTTGAGACGCCTCCGCACCTCATTCTGAAACGATCAGTAACTCCGACCCCACCCGGTCCCTCCGTTCGACTGACGCCGCGAAACGCTAGACCCTGACCTTGCCGATGGGTGTAGTTCACTCAGAGGGACCGGGCCAGCCCCCCCTGGCCACCGCATACCACCGCCCTCCGCACGATCACCTTGTCGTCACCGTCGTTGGCGGCGCCGGCAGGGTGCACAATGCGGCGGGCGACCTCGGCCCACTCGGCGTCGGTGAGATAAGAGAACCCCGGTTCCGGCCGGGGCTCTCTCGTCTCTACTGCTGCGCGACTGGTGGGTCGGCGGGCACGGGCGGGGTGATCTCAGCGGTAATCCGCAGAGTCACTGCCGCAGCCCGAAAGGGGCTTGCAGATCGTTCAGGACTGGAGTGTCCTTTTTCCCTGCGCGTCGCAGGGCAGGTGATGCGCGCCCCGGCCGGCCAGGAAGGGGCGAGAGGCTTGGACCTCGACGTCCGCCAACGCGGTGGACTTGACGTCGATGGCACCGCCGAAGGGTTCTTCAGCGTCACGGATGATGACCAGTGTCGAGGCCAGCAAGGCAGTGACGAGGACCAGGGCGGACAGCTGGGCCTTGTTGTTTTTTCTGGGCAGGCACATTCCGAGGGCGATCACCGTCACGGTCAGAGTGACGAGGAGGAACCAGAAGATCAGGTCCGGGACTGCCGGGGTGGATTCGGCCAGCCGATCCTGCCGCGCCTTGGCCCGCGCATTGTCTGCCGAGACCAGCATGCCAAAGGACGGGTGGTCAGAGATCGTTTTGAACGCTGCACGGAAGTCCGTGCTCCATGTGCTGGCGACGGCAGAGCTGTTGCCGTTGGACATGGCGGGCCATTCGTGGGCCCGGACCGCCCGCGCGTAGCAGATGACGTCGACCTGCAGGCGATCGCGCTGGGCCGCGGGCGCGTACTCGGCCACCTCGGCCAAGTTGTCCACGGCGCCGGCCTCGGCTCGCACGGCTTCCTGGGCGCTCTTGTAGGAACTCGATGCCGTGACCAGGGTGAAGGCGAGGAGCAGGACAGTCAGAGTCAACAGCGGTCCCACGAGGTCGCGTACGTTCATTCCCTCGTCGTCCTCGGGTACCAGTCGGGGCCTGAGGAAGCGGTTGGCAGCGAGGGCCGCGAGGAGGGCCAGCACAGGCACCACGATGACGATGATCATGACTTCGGAACCTCCTTCGGCCCCGTCAGATCGGCGACGCAGGGCTTCCCGGCGGCGGACACGTATGCGGGAGGGTCGGACTGCACACCCGTCCTGGCGCGTGTGGGAGACATCAAGCGCGTCATCAGAACCTCGCAGACGATCGCAGCTCCGCTGGTCGGAGCATCAATTTGTGATCTTGAAACCCCCAGACGGCGCCGCGTCAGGAACCTCGCCCGCCACTCACCTGCACGGGCGATGATTCCCACGCGCAATGGAGCAACCCGCCCATATTCGCTCGTCAGCTCGCCCTCTCGGGCAGCGACTGTGGCCTGACGTCGGACAACAGGGTTCTTTGTGTCGACCCTGAAGAAGGAGGCGCGGCGTACCCACTCCTCATCACGTTCAAGCGCGTGGGCCAGATGCCGCCTCAGCGCCACTCGGTCTCACTCGCGGCAGTGTTGTCAGGCGTCGTCTGCCGCCGCGCTCGGGGCTCAGTCGTAATGGTCGCCGCCACACCTCTCCTTCGGGCTTGACACGTTCGGCGGCCTGCTTGGCCACTTGTACTTCGTGGTGTGTTTGGCCGCCAGGAGTTCTTCGCCGGGGCGATAGCCGGAGGCGAGGTAGGCCCAGGAAGATTCGGTGACAAGGGTCGTGTTCTCGTCCGGGGTGGGAAGGCCGGCACGCGTGGTTTTGCTCGGCCTGTGCGGTGCGCCAGGCTTGGCGTACGCCGTGGAGGGCGGCCCGGCGGGGCGCGACCTCAAGGTGGATCTCATCCGCTACCTGGACGCCGTCGTCGCCCAGTTCCGCTCCTGACCCTCGCGGTACGTCTGGCGGAGCCGGCCGCGGCCGCCATGGCAGATCGCACGGGCCGGGCGGTGACGGGACTCCTGCACGGCGAGGTACCCCTCCGCTCATTCACAGCGCGCCCTCCCCCGGCCCGTTCCGCGACCCACACACGCCCCTGCGTCTCCGCTACTGCGTGGACCGCGGAACGCGCAGAGCACCATCGCTTGCTCCGGCACGCTCACCAGCGCTAACTTCCCAACCCCCGATACCGCTTTCCTCAGAACTTCGCAGGTGCGAGGTTCTGAATTCCGTCCGCCGAGACCTTGGACACCCAGGCAATCGGCCGCGGCACCACCGTCGCAGTCAGCAGCTTGTAGAACGCGTTGCGGTCATCTCTGAGCCGCCCCCTCGTGGCAACCGCAGCACCCGCCACTGTTTGGGGCGCCCCGGCACTGCGCATGGTCCTGCGCCCCGAATTCTGCCAGCTGCTCGCCGACCTCGCCCACGACGTGCTCGACGGCGTCATCTTCTACGGCCTCGACCGCCTCGTCCGCCGACCACGGGACCTCGAAGATCTCATCGACATCGTCGAATACCGCCGCTGATCCCGCCGCGGCGCCAAACCGAACACATCGGCAACGAATCCGGATGACTCCCCCGGAGCCGTTCCACCTCCCCAAGGCCGGCCACGGGTGCGGTCCTGACCGAGGTCGTGGCCGACAAGGGGTAATCCGCCGGCGGCTTCCGCTCCTACCCGCGTCGGCGGGGCATCAAGGCCACCACCCCCGAACGCGAGCGCGGCTTGACCCTGGAAACCGTGGACGGCACATCCCAGACAGCTCCGGAAGGGCGCGTTCCTCTCCTCGACCGGTGGCCCACACTCCCTGCCGGACCACTCTCAGGCCCGAGCAACGCTCCGTTCGTTCGAAGCCGGCTCTGCACCCGTCGCCACGTTGTGGTGGTGCAGAGCGCGGTACGAGATGAAGTACACGAAGGCCTGGGTTCCCCAAGTGGTGAGAGCGAGGATGTAGAAGGTGGTGCGGTACTCGTCATCGCCCGGAATCGGGAAGAAGTCGTAGGTGAGTGCGATGAAGGTCCCCGCAGCGGTAGCGAGTGCGGCAGCGAAGGCCAGACCCCTGGCACGGATCTTCCAGAGTCGCCACGAGAAGTAGGCGAGGAACAGGGTAGCGAGCGCGTTGACGATGACGTAGAACGTTGCCGGGACGACGTGAAACCCATGGCTGTGGAACTGCTGGAGATACAGCCCGGCGGCGATGCCCAGTACAAACACGCCGATATCGACCGCTGGCGTCGGCTTGTACCGGTGCGTCACTCGCATCAGGCCCATGACGAGAATCAGGGAAACGCCCACCGATCGCGAGAAGGCATCGAAGAAGTACGCGATGAAGTACATGAAGCTGCCCTTGTCGCCGCCGAGGAGGGACCAGGCGAGGAAGTTCGAGCCGGATGTGGCGAGGATGAACCATTCCAGGCCGAGCAGGTAGTTGCCGTACTGCCGAATGAATTTCCATCCGTAGAAGAAGCCAGTGAAGATCAACCAGAGGTCGGCCAGTACGAAGAGCAGTTCTTTCATGGTTTGCGGTTCCTTTGGGCCGGGCCTCCACTGCTGAGCCGAAGGCCAATCTGTAGAGGGGTTCGTTGAACTACCTCAGACATGGATGCTGTTGGAGCGAGGGAGTGGTTCAGGACGCGGCGCCTTCGGCCCGCCGAACGGACCGAGCGCGTGAGATCAGCACCGTCACCACGACGAGCAGGGCCAGAACTCCTGAGAGCCAGTAGCCGATGCCGTAGAGGCCCTTGGCAGCGACCTCGAGACCGGTTCCGGGCACCGGAGTCAGGGAGGCGCTGAGGTCGCCGCTGACCAGTGCCGTGCCGAGGGTGAAACCCACGGCCATGAAAGTGCCGGCGACGCCGGCTGCCATTCCGGCCTTCTCCTCGGGCACCGCCATCTGCACCAGAGTGAAGCTGGCCGTGTAGCCGATTCTGCAGCCGAGACCCATGACGGCAGCGCCCACGAGGTAGTGCCACTGCTGGTCGTGCACCACGGCGAGCCAGGCCAGTCCCGCCGCGTTGATGAGTGCTCCGGTGGCAAAGACGGGCACCCCGCGGCCGTTGAACAGTGCGCGGTCGAGCACCGCACCGCGGACCAGGAACGCCGCCGCGAAGGGCGCCATGAGCCACGCGGTGCCCAGCGCGCTGAGACCGAGGCCGTAGGCGTCTGCCGGGCGAAGAGCCTCGGGAGCGATCTGGGCATACGTGCTGAGCAGGAGCAGGAAGGCCGAGTTCACCGCCGCGAACAACGCGATGCACACGCACGAAGCGATGACCAATGGCGCCTTCATCAGCGCGACGTCGAACACCGCCGAGGACGACCTGCGCTCGACACGCACCCAGGCGATGCCACCGATGACGCCGGCCGCCAACGGAATGAGTGCAGCGTTACCCCACACGAGGCCCTGCGTGAGAGTGAGCAGGATGGCAGCGACCCAAGCGATCATCCACACCGTGCCGAGTACTCCGATGCGGCGGGCGCGCTCGGCAGGCGGGGCGTGCGGGATCGTGGCGTAGGACGCAACGGTCGTGGCCGCGCATGCAGCGGTCAGGATGATGAAGAAGCTTCGCAGCGACAGGTTCTCGACGATGAAGCCGCCGCCGATCATGCCGACGACAATGCCGACACCGGTGGCGATGACCAGGACCGCGACTCCCACCGTGATGCCGCTCTCGCCGAGATTGCGGCGCAGGAAACCGAGCGGGAGCAGCTGCGCCGCGCCACCGAAGCCCATCAGAGCGCAGCCGACCAGAACGGTCGGATACGAGTCACCGACGGCCGGAATGAGCGCGCCGATCGTGAGGAATGCGGAGGCCGCCACGGAGGCGTTCCGGTCGCCGTACACATCGGCGAGGCGCGGCAACAGGATGAAACCCGCTCCTCCGCCGAGGGTCAGCGCCGAGTAGAGCCACGTCGTCTCGGCCACCGTGGCGAGGTGGTACTGCGCCTGGATGATCGGCAGGAGCGGTGGCAGGACGAAGACGACTGCGTTGGTCAGCACGACCAGCAGCGCGCCCAGGCCGATGAGCACCCCTTTATTCGGCGCATGATGAGAAGGCGCCTGGTGAGCGAGTCCGGCAGGTTGAGGTATCTCTGTCATGCCATGCTCCGGTTCTTGATCAGACGTGGCCGGGAAACCCGGCTCCGATGGCGGTGCAGTCGTCCCGGCTGTGCAGCTCCACGGGATCGACCATCTGCGCAGCGACTCGGCCCAGCCGACGTAGTACTCCGAGGACCGGTCGAGCGCTCGCTGGTTCACTTCCGGGCACGACCGGATCTGCGGTGACGCCGAGAGTGAAGCGAGCGAGTTCGTTCTTGCCATGACAGGTCCGCGCTTTCGCAGGGCTCGGCCACGCCGGATCGGCGCCGAGTCCCCCTACGATCCGCCCGCACGCTATGGCCAAGTTAGTCATCTGTTCAAGACGTACGACTTAGAAAGTTCACGACCCGGTCGGAGCTACCTCGACCGCAGGCATACCGCCGGCACGGGCACCGACTTGACCAAACGCCAGCATGGACGGCTTTCACCAGGAGGATTTCGCGCGAGCAGCCCCAGCACGAGTGGATCTGGAGCGAAGGCCTCAACCCGCGGGCAGAGATCCTGAGCCGCAAAACCACGTCCCCGACCGCCGCGGACTGCCTCAGCCGACGCTCCAGATCCTCGTCTACCCGGCGGTGGACGACTCCTTCGCCCGCCCGTCCTGGACCGAGTTCGCGGACGCACCCTTGATGGGGACCGCCGATGCACAAGGGTTTCGGCGTCAGTACGTGGGCGACGACGGCGTGGCTCCCAGCTCACTCCTGACGCCCCTTCAGGCTCCGGCCCTGGCCGGTCTCGCCGCTGCCCACGTCATCACGGCGGAAGTGGATTGCCTGCGCGACGACGCCGAGGCGTACGCGCGCCGGCTCAAGGCAACTCGCGTCAGCTGGAACGCTGGTGAGTAAGTGCTCGCGGAGCAGACGCTCATGTCTTACTGATCACCCAGCTCAGGTGCACAGGCGTCCGAGCTGGGTGATCGCGCTGCCATGACGGGACATGTCGGGCCTCGGCAGCGTCGAAGCCGAGGACTCAGTGGCCGGACATGCCGCCGTCGACGGCGAGCGTGCTGCCGGTGATGTAGGACGAGGCCGGCGATGCCAGGAAGAGCACCGCCGCGTCCAATTCGTGCTGTCGGCCCAGCCTGCCGAGAGGGCTGCGTTCTGCGAGGAAACCCATCAGCAGGTCCTCGGGCACGGCCGCTGTCATCTCGCTGGCGAAGTAGCCGGGCGCCACCGCGTTGACCCGGATGCCCAGGCGGCCCGACCACTGTGCGGACAGATCCCGGGTCAGTCCCATCAGTCCGGCTTTGCTGGCCGAGTACGCGGCCTGCGGGGCATAGGACGTGATGAAGCCCAGGGTGCTGGCGACGTTGACGATGCTGGAACCGGGCTCCATGACCTTCGCACAGGCCTGGGCCGACCAGTAGGCACCGTTGAGGTTGAGGTCGATGACCTGGCGGAACTCCTCCGGGCGCTCACGCAACGCGGGGACCGCCGTGCCGACGCCCGCGTTGTTGATCAGGACGTCGATCCGGCCGAACTCCTCCAGCCCGGCCCCGACCATCACCTCGCACTGCTCGTGGTCGGTGACGTCTGTGGCAACGGTGACTGCGCGCCTTCCGGCTGCCCGCACCCGATCGGCGACGGCGTCCAGCTTGTCGCTGCGGCGCGCGGCGAGCACGAGGTCGGCACCGGCCTGAGCCAGCGCGACAGCGAAGCCGGCGCCGAGTCCGGAGCTGGCACCGGTGATGACGGCCACTTTGCCGTCCAGGCGGAACAAGTCGAGGACGGGGGTGGTCACGGGTTCCTCCCAAGTGCGCGCAGTCCGGCCGCGGCCAGAGGCGCGGGCGCGTCGCCCACGGTCTCGAACCCGGAGCCGAGGGTCAGGCCCTGGCGGTGGCGGGCATGGATACCTTCGGCGATCACCGCGATCTTGAAGTAGCCGAGGGCGATGTAGTAGCCGAAGTCGTCCAGGCTGCGGCCGCTCACGGTGGCGTAGCGCTCGGCCAGGTCGGCGGGGGCGGGCAGACGTGGGCTGGTCGAGGCGGCCTCGCCCGCCAGCACCGGTGCGAAGACCGGGTCGGCGTAGACCAGGTGCAGGCCGAGGTCGGCGAGCGGATCGCCGAGCGTGGCCATCTCCCAGTCCACCAGGGCCCGGACCTGCGACGGGTCAGCCGGGTCGAGGATGGCGTTGTCGATCCGGAAGTCGCCGTGCACGACCGAGGCGCCGCTCTCGGGCGGACAGGCTTGCGCGAGGAGCGCGTGCAGGGCCTCGACGTCGGGCAGATCGCGGGTGCGGACCCGCTGCCACTGGTCGTGCCAGCGCGCGACCTGACGGGCGAGGTAGCCTTCGGACCGCCCGAAGCCGTCCAGCCCGACTGCCTCGGGGTCAACGGCGTGCAGCCGGGCGAGCACGTCCACCAGGGCGAAAGCGCAGTCGGCGACCATCTGGTCGGGCCACGCGTCCAGTTGTGCTTCGGTGCGGATGACAACACCGTCCACGTACTCGACCAGAGCAAACGGCACACCCATCACCTGGGCGCCGCCGAGCGCGACAGCGCGTGCCACCGGAACACCGCTGTCGGCGAGTGCGGAGATCACCCGGTACTCCCGGGCCATGTCGTGTGCCGAGGGCGTCAGCCCGCCCAGGGGTGGGCGGCGCAGCACCCAGCTGCCCTGGCCGTCCGTCAGCCGGTAGGTCAGATTGGAACGGCCGCCCTGCACGAGCTCCGCGTGGAGCTCACCGCGGAAGCCGGGCACACTCTCGGCGAAGAACCGCGTGAGTGCGCCCAGTTCCAGTCCCGCCACGGTGTTCATCGACCGACCGCCTGCTCGTGGCGCCTCACCGTGCGGCGGGCAATGGCCCAGCGGTGCGTCTCCGACGGGCCGTCATAGATCCGGAACGGGCGGACCTCGCGCAGGAACCTCGCAAGCAGAGCATCTCCGGAGACTCCGAGCGAACCGCAGATCTGCAGCGAGCGGTCCACCACGCGGTGGATGGCCTCGGCACAGAAGGTTTTGGCGATCGCCGTGGACTGCGCCGCCGAGCGGCCCTCGTCGAGCTCCCAGCACGCCTGGGTGATCAGCCCCCGCGAGGCGGCGATGTCGATCTCGTTGTCCGCGATCATCTGCTGGATCATGCCGAGATCGGCCAGGCGCGACCCGAACAGCCGGCGCTCCGCAGCTCGCGCCACAGCGATTTCCTGCGCGCGCCGGGCGATGCCGAGCCAGCGCATGCAATGCGTCATACGGGCCGGACCGAGCCGGACCTGGGCATGGCGGAAGCCCTCGTCCACGGCACCGAGCACCGCGTCGTCAGACACGAAGCAATCGTCGAAGAGCAACTCGATGTGGCCGCCGAACAGGCTCTCGTCGAGGGTCTCGATGTGCCGGACCGTCTTCATGCCCGGGTTGTCGGCGTCGACCAGGAACATGGTCGCGCCGCCCCGGTCCCCCACCTCGCCGCTGGTGCGCGCCATCACGATCGCGAACCCGGCACCGTCGGCCCCGGTGATGAACCACTTGCGGCCATGGATCCGCCAGCCGCCCGGGACCCGCTCGGCCCGGGTCGAAAGCGCGCTGGGGTCGGACCCTGCCCCGGGCGCCGGCTCGGTCATGGCGAAGCACGAGCGAACCGCTCCGGTGGCGAGCGGGCGCAGGTAGCCTTCTTGCTGCGCCGGCGTCGCGATGGCTGCCAGCATGTGCATGTTGCCTTCGTCCGGCGCCGCGATGTTCAACGCCAACGGTCCGAGCAGCGAGTAGCCGGCCTCCTCGAAGACCAGCGCGCGGCCACGCATGTCCAGCCCGTGGCCGCCGTATTCCGGCGCCACATGAGGGGCGAAGACGCCTGCTTTCTTGGCTGCGGTCTGCAGCCGCGTCCGCACCGCGTCCGAGCGGACGACGCCGCGGTGCTCCTCTTCCACAGGAAGCACGACCTCACGAACGAATCGCGCCGTGCGTTGCGCCAGGTCCGCGACGCTGATCTCGGGGGCCAGGTCGATAGCCACACGTCCTCCAATTGATTACTGCTTGGTGTCGTTCCAGATGGCGAGCCGGCTGCGGTGCCACGTGCGAGTGGAAGCGGTGGACGCGTCGCTTGAGCTTCTTCTGTATGAGCTCGGCGAACCACCGCTCCGCCCGGCTCAGCCAGGACGCGGTCGTGGGTGTGAAGTTCAGGTGGAAACACGGGAGGCCGGAGGCAACCGGCGCAGGACCTTTTCGAGGGCGTCGGCGGTGGCATCAATGTCTGCCTGGCGATGCGCAGTGCTGAGGAAAATCTTGCCGGAAGGCATGAACGTCACGCCGTTGGCGAGCATGCCGCCCAGAATCTGCGGCCAGAGGCCGCCGGTCCCGTGCAAGCCGGTGGCCTCGAGGTCCGGGACGAACTGCAGCAGAGAACCGACTCGCTTGAGGCGGGCAGCTGGGGGCGCGGAAGCCAGCAGGTCCCCGATCACCAGCTCGAACTGAGCGGAGACGCTCTCCAGCGCGTGATAAACGGAGGGGTCCGCGAGTACTCCCATGGTCGCCTGTACCGCGGCCAACGCGACGGGATTTCCGTTGAAAGTGCCGGCGTGGACCACACCATCGGTCACCTGGTCGATCAGGTCTGCTCGACCGACAACAGCGCTCTGGGTGAAGCCACCGGCCATGGCCTTGCCGAAGACGGAGAGGTCGGGGTGCACCCCGAAGAGCTCGGCCGCGCCACCGCGGGCGATCCGGAATCCGGCGATCACCTCGTCGTAGATGAGCACCACGCCCTGCCGGTCGCAGCGGGATCGCAACGTCTGCAGAAAATCCTGCGTGGGTGATTCAACACCGGCATTGCTCATGATCGGGTCGATGAGTACCGCGGCGATGTCCCGTTCGACGGCGTCCGCGAGAATGCGTTCGATCATCTCCACATCGTTGAACCGCGCCACCACCAGGTCGTCGAGCGCACTCGGACTCTGGCCTCTGCTCGCCGGCACCGCGACCTCGCCCGTGTCGGCATCGCTCAAGCCGGCGTACACGGTGTCGTGCCATCCGTGGTAGCTCTTGGCGAACTTCACGACTCGCCGCCGCCCCGTGGCCGCCCGCGCCAGGCGCAGCGCGACCTGAACCGCCTCGGTCCCGGTGTTGCTCCAGAGCAGGCGTTCGCCGTGCGGCACGGCTTGAAGAACCGACTCCGCTGCCGCGTATTCGAGGACGTGGCCGGTGCCGACGACCTGCATCCGCGTGGCCACATCGAGTACGGCGTCCACGATGCGGGGATCGCTGTGCCCGAGGATGAGGGGACCCCATGCCATGACGTAGTCGATGTAGCGGTCGCCGTCCAGGTCCCAGACATGGGCTCCGCGCGCTTCGCTCACGAAGAGCGGATGTGGCCGCATTGCTGCGCGGAGACCGGAACCCACCCCTGCTCCCACGCTGCGCCGGGCCCGCTCGAAGGCGATGCGCGATGACTCCAAGCCCATCCGACGTTCCTTCCTATCCGGGTCACCGGGCAGGCGGCCCAGGGAGGGCGCCGGTACCCCGGTGATTGTTGGGCGCCCAGTACCACCGGGCGAGGTCTTACGGGAGCCTCAGGGCGCGACACGCGCACCTTTGCTGGCCAAGGCGCCTACCGGCAGGTCCTCGACGGTGCGGAAACCCGGCGCCGCCTCGACGACCGCAGTCACGGCGTTCGATGCCATGGCCACGGTGGAGAGAAAGCTCTCGAACCCTCCGGGCACTGCGACTTCGATGGTCTGCTCACGCCCGACGATCAGGAGTCCGTCGCCGCGTTCGACAGCGTCCTGCGGGGCGAAGATGCCGAAGCGGGTGGCCAATTCGATGACAGCCTTCCCCTGCCGCAGTCCACGAGCCCGGTGCAAGACGCTGGTCACGGTTCCTGCGGCGATGACGGTGTGCTGCCCCTTGCGTTCCGTTTCCGCGATCATGTCTCGCTCGACGGCATCGACCTCGATCGAGTTGAGATCCCACTCCAGTCCTCGAGCCAGGGCGCCGATACTCTGCGCGAAGCCGACGTGCCCCATGACGCGGCCCGCATCACGCTCGGCGTCGAACTCGGCCGGCGTGAGACCCAGCCCGAACTTCCTCAGGATCGCGCCGTAGTGCCTCATGTCCGCCGTACGCCGCACGGACACGCGGTCCACCCCGAGCGTGAGGCCGCTCAGCACCAGCGGAAGCGTGTCCATCAGCATCCCCGGATTGCAACCGGTGCCGAGTACGGAGACACCGTGTTCGCGCGCGAGCCGATCCAGGCGAGCCACCGCCTGAGCGTGGCTGCGGGTCGGATCCCGCAACTCCTCGCAGATCGACACGACGTTCGTCCCACGCTCGACAAGGGCGGCGACGGTCGGTTCTATCGCGTCGACCCAGGACGACGTGGCGACCACAGCCACGTCGGCAGGCGGCAGCTCCGCGACGGAGGAGACCACAGGGACACGCGGCGCACCGGCGACGAAGTCGGCGAAAGGCACTCCGGCCTTCTCCACCCCGATGTCCAGCGCACCCAGCAGTTCGCAGTCGCGTCGGCTCACCAGTGACTCGGCGATGGCGATGCCTGTGGCGCCGAGTCCGACGACGACAACACCGGTTGCCTCGGTCATGTTCGAGTGCCTCCTTCGGCACACACGGGACAACGGCACCGACTCCGGTGTCACCTGGGTCAACGAGCAGGAACAGGGGCCCGCCCTTGTCGATGTCCCGCAGAGGACCGACGGAGGGTCCTCTGCGGGACATCTCGCCCTCACGGCGTCGGCGACCGGGCCACGTGAACCGAGGGGCGGCTCTCAGAGCTTGAGATGGTCGCCCAGGTCGGCGTAGTCGACCTGCCACAGGCCGGGAGAGCCCGTCGGGTACTGGGAGCGGAAGCCGAGCATGCGCTGGACACGCGGCGAGAGCGTCTTGGCGAGCTCCAGGTCGACCAGGAAGGGGTATGCCTCCTCACCGGTGAGAAAGCCCGGGTTGACGGCGAAGGCCACAGCGCGCCGGTACTCGTCGCCGGTCCGGTTCGCCCCGCCGCCGTGCGCGGTCTTGCCGCTGAACAGAAGGGCGTCTCCGGCATTCATGTCCGCGGGAACCGTCTGCTCGGGAGTCCCGCGGTCCTCGAAGTCGCTCCAGTGGTTGCTCCCGGGGATGACGCGGGTGGCGCCGTTCTCCTCGGTGAAATCGGTCAGGGCGATCAGGAAGTTGAGGGTGACTTCGGGGCCGGCGGGTCCCATTCCAATGAACGGGAACCAGTTCTCCAGGTCCCGGTGCAGCGGCTGTGCCTGGCTGTTGGGGCCGATCTCGATCACCTGCGCGGTGGTCATCCAGTACGTGCCCGACTCCTGAAGGAAGGTCAGGTCGCAGACCTCGTGGACCAGGGGATGTTCGATGATCTCGCTGCGGAACGTGGGGCTGTGCGTGACCAGGTTCGTGAGTCGCTTGGTGTTGCTGCCGTGGAACGCGGCGACCAGCTCGTTTTCGTGGGTCGAGCCCGGGCTGAGCGCCTGCATCGGCGGCGCGATCTCGGCGTTGAAGCGGTTGATCTGTTCCTTCGTCAGGAAGTTCTTGACGATGACGCCGCCGTCGCGGGTCAGGATCTTGCGAATCTCCTCCACCGACGTGTCAGCCGCCACCGACACCAAGGTCTGGCCCTGCTTCTGTGCTGCCATGTGAATCCTCTCCCTCAATCTCAATTCCGGTTGACCGACCGCTCGATCAGCCGCGCCATCCCGGCTTCCCCGGTCGACCGCGCCTCGTCTTCGCGACGGATCAGGCGAGTTCGATCCAGGTCGTCTTCAAGGTCGTGAACTTCTCCAGGCCGTGGAGGCTCCGGTCCGACCCGTGGCCGGAGAGCTTCTGACCACCGAACGGCACCGAGGTGTCGCCCTCCTCGTAGCAGTTGACCCAGACCAGGCCGGCCTGGATCTCCCGCGCCAGGCGGTGGGCCCGAGCGAGGTCGCTGGTCCAGATCGCGGACCCGAGTCCGTAGTCGGAGTTGTTGGCGATCGCGACTGCCTCCGCATCGTCGCGGAACGTCGTGACCGACAGGACGGGTCCGAAGATCTCGTGCTGGGCGAGGCGGCTGTGCTGGTCCACGTCCACGAAGACCACCGGATCCACGTACAGGCCGTCGGTCCTCTTCCGGTCCGATCCGAGGACGAGCCGGGCTCCCTCCGCGATCCCCTTGCGCACCTCGTCCAGCACGTCGTCACGATGCTGCTCGTATGCGAGCGGCCCCATCGTGGTCTCCGGGTCCAGCGGATCGCCGATCTTGTGACGGCTGAGATGGTCCGCGACTCTGGCGACCAGATCGTCGCGGATGTCCTCGTGTACGAGGAGCCTCGAACCCGCCGTGCACATCTGCCCGCTGTTGAAGGAGATCGCCCAGGCGGCCATCCGCGCGGCCTCGTCGAGGTCCGGCGCATCGGGGAAGACGATGTTGGGGGACTTGCCTCCGAGTTCCAGCCAGACCGGCTTGGCGTTGGACTGTCCGGCGTAGGTCAACAGCCGCTTCCCGACCTCGGTCGAGCCGGTGAAGGTCACCGCGGCGACGTCGTTGTGCAGTGCCAGCGCCGAGCCGACCGTCGCGCCGCTGCCGGTGAGCACCTGGAGCACCCCGGCCGGCAGGCCTGCCTCGGCGGAGAGTTCCGCCGCGCGCAGGAGGGAGAGGGGCGTTTGCGTCGCAGGCTTGACGACGACGCTGTTTCCCGACGCCAGGGCCGCGGGAATCTTGAACATCGACAGCGTCATCGGGAAGTTCCACGGCGTGATCGCGCCCACGACCCCCAGCGGCTCCCGGGTCACCAGGGCGACGGAGCCGTTACGGCCACGTGGAGATTCGTCCATCAGCTTGTCCACGAGTTCGCCGTACCAGCGAATCGTGTTGATCGCGGTGCGCAGTTCGACGGACCATGCCACCGTGACCGGTTTGCCCATCTCGAGCGCGATCAGCAGGGCCAGTTCATCGCGGTGCTGGTCGAGCAGGTCCGCCCAGCGGATCAGCACGGCTCCGCGTTCACGTGGCTCCAGACCCGCCCAGGCCCGGGCCGAGAACGCCTGTCTTGCGCCCTGGACGGCCCGGTCCACGTCGTCGCGGTCCGCACTGGGGACGCCCGCGAAGGGCAGTCCGTCGCGCGGACTGGTGAGGGTGGCCGTCCGGCCGGTCCGCGATGCGGCCCATTCGCCGTCGATCCACATTCCGCTGGGCAGGCTCAGCCGGCTCTTGAGGGCGAGCCAGTCGTTCAGTGAATGTGCGGTGCTCGTCCGGTCCGTGTTCAGCACGTCGCGCCTCCTCTCATGGCGGGGCTGGGAGCGCTCGTCGTCGACACGGCGACGAGCCAGTCGAAGACGGGGTCCGGCGAGGCCATCCACTCGGGATGCCACTGCACCCCCATCACCGGGCTGTCGTCGAGCCTGATGGCTTCGACGACGCCGTCCGCGGTGGTGCCCATGACCGTCAGTCCTCGGCCGAGGCGGCCGACCGCCTGGTGGTGCCAGGAATTGACGACGCGCTGGGGCCCGTACAGCGTGTGAGCGAGGCTGCCCGGCGTGAAGCGGACGCTGTGTTCGTCATCGCCGTCGTCCGGTGCGAAGTTCGGGGATGCGTGGACGATCCGGCCCTCGTCGAGATGCTCGACAAGACTGCCGCCGAGTGCCACGTTGAGCAGCTGATGACCGCGGCATACGCCCAGGATCGGAAGGTTTGCCTGGAGCGCGGCCACGATCAGGGCCGCCTCGTATTCATCCCGTTCGAGGTCCGGCGCATCGTGGTCCCACCTCGGGTCGACCGCGGGGTCGACCCGGGCGGCCCCGCCCCACCGGGAAGGGTGAACGTCCTGCCCGCCAGTGACGATGAGTCCGTCGAGACGATCGATCACGCCTTCCGCGTCGGCATGGAACGGCAGGTTGACAGGTATTCCGCCCGCGGCCGCCACGTTGTCGCCGAACGCACTGAAGTACGAGTTGATGAACTGGAATTGGAAGCGGCGGGACGTCCCTTTCACCATGCCCAGGCCCAGGCGACGGCCCGTGATGCCGATCAACGGCTTCATGTTCACACCTCCCCGACCCGGGCGACGACGCGAATCTCCTGACCGGACGCCAAGGCCTTGAATCCGTCATTGATGCCGGCCAGCTCGCAGCGGGCGGTGACGAGATCGTCGAGGTGGAGCAAACCCATGCGGTTGAAGTGCACGTACAGCGGGACATCGACCTTGAAGTGGCTGGAGCCCATGAACGAGCCCTGGATGCGCTTCTCCTCCAGGAACAGCTCCGCCCCTCGGACCGGAATCGGCTGCGAGTCCGGGATCATGCCCATCACGGTGGCGGTTCCGCCCGGCCGGAGCATGGCGAACGCCTGTCCGGCCGTCGTGCCCGAGCCGACCGCCTCGAACGAGTGGTGCACGCCGGTGCCGGTGATCTCCCGCACCGCCGAAACCGGGTCGGCTTCCCTTGCGTTGACGACGTGCGTCGCGCCGAACCGGACAGCCCGCTCCAGCTTGCCCGGCACGACGTCGATCCCGATGATCTGCGCTGCGCCCGCCAGTTGTGCGGCTTGAACGGCGGCGAAGCCGACCCCGCCCAGTCCGACGACGGCGACGCTGTGCCCCGCATGCACCGAGGCGCTGTGCAGGACCGCGCCCATGCCTGTCGTGACGGCGCAGCCGAGCACACTCGCTGTCTCCAGCCGCATGTCGTCCGGGATGGCGACGAGGCCGTTCCGGTGGACGAGGATCATCTCCGCGAAGGCGCCGATGCCGGCGGTCGGCCGCACCGGCCGACCGTCGCGTTTGGTCAGCCGCGGCCGGGATCGCTGCTGTTGCAGCCGTGAGCGGTTCACGCACAGGGTCTGTCGCCCGGTCACGCAGTACTCGCAGTTTCCGCAGTACACGGACAGGCACGTCACGACCGTGTCCCCCGACGCGAACTCCGATACGCCTGAGCCGACGGTCACGACCCGGCCGACCGCCTCGTGGCCGAGGACGATCGGCGGTTGCGTGGCGAAGGTCCCGTCGATCTCGTGCAGGTCCGAGTGGCACAGACCGGCGTATGCCACCTTCACCAGGACCTCGTCCGGTCCGGGATCGTCGATCACCAGCTCCTCGAGCTCGAGCGAGCCCGGCGCCGTGTTCAGGACGGCGGCCGTGATCCGGGTGCTCATACCAGCTCGAAGTATCGGCTGCGCTCCCACGGCGTGATCCCGCAGTCGGGATCGCCCCCACCCATGGTGTGGAACGACATCCACTCCCACCGGCGCGTGCCGGTCCAGTAGGTGACGAACTCGCTGCCGAGCGCCTCGGGGAGGATCTTGTCCGCCTCCAGTGCCGCGGCCGCTTGGGTGATGCTCGCCGGAATCGGCTCCCCGTAGGGGTGGAACCAGGCCATGCCGGTGAAGGGGGCAGGCGGCTCGAGTTCGTTGCGGACTCCGAAGAGGCCTGCGCCGAGGACAGCCGCACTGACCAGGTACATGTTGGCGTCCGCACCGGGCATGCGGTACTCGATGCGGGATTGCTTCGGGTGGCCCACGACGGCGCGCACCGCCGTCGTCTTGTTGCCGACTCCCCACGTGACGGTCGTGGGCGGACCCTCGGCGGGGATGAGCCGGCGATAGGAGGTGATGAAGGGAAGGGCGAGCGACGTCGTGCCCGCCATCGCCGGCATCAGGCCGCCGATGAACCGGCTCATCACCGCAGACGCACCGTCGGGGCGGTAGAAGGCGTTGCCGTCCTGCGTCTCCAGCGAGAGGTTCAGGTGCGAGGCCTGGCCCCAGGCGTCCGACCACTTCGCCATGAACGTCACGGTCCGCCCGAGCTCGTGGCCCACCTCGCGCATCACCTGGCGGCACCGGGCCCACCGGTCGGCGACCTCGACGACACCGCCCATCGCAACATTGACTTCGATCTGGCCTGCGGCGGCCTCGTCGTTCCAGGCCTCCCAGTCGATGCCGATGGCCCGCAGCCGCTCCTCCACCCGCTCCAGGTAGGCGCGCCAGTCCGCATCCTTGGCGAGCACGTAGGCACCTCCGCTGGTGCCGCCGAGCGGAGTGAGATTCTCGTAGCCCTCGGCGCGGGCTTCGCCAATCGGCTCCTCGAAAACGGTCGCTTCGATCTCGATGGCGGCGTTGACCGTGAAGCCGAGTTGCCGGGCGTCGGCCTCGACGCGGCGCAGGAGGTTGCGCGGGCAGACGGAAACCGGGGTCCCCGCCTTGGTCCAGAAGTCGCCGATGACGGCCGCCTTACCCGGCTTCCACACGCACATCGTGCTGAGGTCGGGGCGAAGGAAGATGTCCTCGAGTTCGCCGCGCCAGGAAGGGAAGGGCACACCGAGGATCGGGAAGCTGCCGAGGTCGTTGCCGAACACGACATCCGCAAAGGCGAATCCCTGCTCGACACCGCTCAGGAACTTGTCTCGTGACAGGGTCTTTCCGATGAACGTCCCGTCGAGGTTGGTCGCCTGGATCTCGACGGAGGTGACGCCGTGCTCACCCAGCCAACGGTCAAGCTCATCCATGGTCATCTCAGCCACCGAATCTCACCTTCCAGTGCGCGCCACACATCGTCGACAGTTGCCCCACGCTGCCGACGACTGTGACGCCGGTCGCGAGAGCGAACAGAAAGGAATCACCGCGGCCGCTGAACGCCGCCGCCAGCGCATCGGCGGGACCATGCACCTCGTACGCCCGCGAGCCCTCGCCGAAGTGCACCTCCTGCTCCTCGGTCTGGCAGACCACGCGGAGCCGCTCGGGGAACCCCTTCGAGCCCTGGTTCGCCGCCCAGAAGGAGGACGCGGCATCACGCCACGCGGGGAGCGGCGGGCTCAGCAGTGTCGCGACTGCCGAGGCGAGCGGGTCAGGCGTCGCAGCGAGCGCGTACTCGGAAAAGGGCACGAGGGGGATCGCTTCGAGACCCAGGTCCACGCCGTGGTGCACGTCCACGCCGCCGTCGGCGAAGACCAGGGTCGCAGCCTGGGAGTCCAGCCCCGATCGCAGTGCCACTTTGCCGGCCAACCCCGTGAGCAGATCACGAAGTTCGGGGACCGCCGCGCTCTCGCGCAAGACCCTCGCCAGCGAGAGCACGAGCGGAGTCGGATCCGCCTCGACCTCGATTCTCACAGCGCCACTCATGGGCACTCACCTCAATCATTCGCGGCCGGACACGGGGCCGGCGCCATTCACAGAGTCTTGACCAACTGACTTGTTCAAATGACTAAGTCATTTGATTCGACGGTAGTCCCGGTTAAGGGCGGGTGTCAACCACATGGCGGCACAGAAATCGGCTCTTGCCCGGCGCTATGCGAAGCGCAGGACGCCGTCCTCGAAAGGCGCGCCCAGGAGGTCCTTCATCTGCTCGTGCACCTGGGGATTGATCCACGGCTCGCGGTCGCCCTGGGCCGGCATGTCGTCCATGTGGCGCACGAGGTAGCCCGAGGAGACGTCCTTGATCCAGGGCCCCCTTGGCATGCCCCGGTCCTCGTCGCGCAGAACAGGCGTCACGACCGCCGCACCCAGCTCGTCCATCCTGGTGAGCAGCGAGCTCCAGAACTGGTTGACCAGTTCGAGGCGGAGAGTCCAGGAGGAGTTGAGGTAGCCGAAGGCCATGAGGAGGTTCGGAACCCCGCTGAACGCGACCCCCTTGTAGGTGAACGTCTTCGAGAAGTCGATCGGCTCACCGCCCCTGCTGAACCGGATCTTTCCCAACGTGACGAGTTGCAGGCCGGTCGCGGTCACGATGACGTCGGCCGGCACCTCCTCGCCGGATGTCATGCGAAGGCCACTCTCCGTGAACGTCTCGATGTGCCCCGTCACCACGTCGGCCCTGCCGTCCCGGATGGCGTGGAAGAGGTCCCCGTTGGGCACCAGGCACAGGCGCTGGTCCCAGGGCTCGTAAGCCGGGGTGAAGTGCCTCTCCCGGCAGTCACGGCCGACGATCTTCTCGATGTCATCGAAGAGGGGCATCTTGAAGGCCTGGGGGTCCATGCGTGCGAACCGGTACTTCACTTGCTGGTCCTGGAGGTTGCGCAGCCGGGTCCGCGTGAACGCCTCCTGGCTTCCCACGTCCGCGCGCAGCCGGTTGGCCTCCTCGTCGACATCGGAGTCGATGGCCACATAGGAAGGCGACCGCTGCACCATCGTGACCTTCGATGCGGTCCGGGCGAGGGCAGGGACCAGGGTGATCGCGGTGGCGCCGGATCCGATGACGGCGACCCGCTTTCCGGTGCAGTCGAGGTCGGCCGGCCATTGCTGGGGGTGGACGATCGCTCCGCGGAATGCCGCCTGGCCGGGAAACTCCGGCGTGTGGCCACTGTTGTGGTCGTAGTAGCCCGCGGCCATGTAGAGGTAGGAGCAGGCAACGAGCTCGCGACCGGCGGGGCCGGCGACCTCCAGGATCCAGGCGCGGTCGTCCTGCGACCAGTCGGCACCGACAACCCGGCACTCAAGGCGGATGTGCGGCCTCAGGCCGTACTCATCGACGGTCTCCTTCAAGTAGTCGAGGATGGCCTCACCGGAGGCGATCGACTTCTCGGCGGTCCACGGCTTGAAGCTGTACCCCAGCGTGAACATATCGCTGTCGGACCGGATCCCGGGGTACCGGAACAGGTCCCATGTGCCCCCGACGTCGGCGCGCGCCTCGAGCATGACGAAAGACCGCCCGGGGTGCTTCGCCTTCAGTTCGACCGCCGCCGCGATGCCCGAGAGGCCGGCGCCGACGATCACCACGTCGACGCGCTCAATGGTTTGGTCCATAACGGTCACTTCCCGCCTTGTTCACACGATGCGTTTCAGCACGTCGGACCGGCCCGGCACCACGTGACCGGACTTCCCGGCCGCCCTCGGCAGGGCATTGCGACGGCCTCGCAAAGCTGGGTAGAGTCATCTGACTAGATCTGTTGTCTAAATCATTCGCCCAAATTTGGGCCGGCGTCAACCCCGGCCGCGTCGATCACGCCCTCCGCGACCCGGGGCACCAGCTGCTGCGCACCGCG
This sequence comes from Streptomyces sp. NPDC101227, assembly GCF_044767545.1. NCBI lineage: Bacteria > Bacillati > Actinomycetota > Actinomycetes > Kitasatosporales > Streptomycetaceae > Streptomyces > Streptomyces sp. NPDC101227. Next base: position 33,306 of record NZ_JBIWOD010000035.1, read on the forward strand.
CATGCCGACACGGCGACCTCCCAGCCAAGGAGCAAAAAATGCTGAGCACGATGCAGGACGGGCCACTGTCGCTCGCCAATCTGCTGCGCTACGCGGCCTCCGTGCACGCCGACACCACTGTCACCACATGGACGGGCTCCACCACGCGCCGGCGTACGTTCGGTGAACTCGGCGCACGGGCCGGGCAGTTGGCGAACGCCCTGCGCGGCCTGGGCGTCGGGGCTTTCGACCGCGTGGCGACGTTCATGTGGAACAACACCCAGCACATGGAGGTCTACGCCACGGTCCCCGCCATGGGCGCGGTTCTTCACGCCCTGAACATCCGCCTCTCCTCCGAGCAGCTCGTGTTCATCGCCCACCACGCCGAGGATCGTGTGGTGTTCGTGGACGGGTCGCTCTCGTCCGCTTTCGAGGAGGTGCTCCCCCGGCTCCGTACCGTGCGCCATGTGATCCTCGTGAACGGTGACGCGGCCGGCTTCCGCGCGCCTCGCGGGGTCGAGGTTCACAGCTATGAGGCGCTCCTCGAGGCTCAGCCCGGCGTGTACGACTTCCCGGTGCTGGACGAACGCTCAGCCGCGGCGATGTGCTACACCTCGGGCACCACAGGCGACCCCAAAGGCGTGGTGTACTCCCACCGCTCGCTCTTCTTGCACGCGATGCACGTGACCACTCCGGCCGCGATGGGGCTGTCGACGAGCGACAGGTGCCTGGCGATCGTGCCGATGTTCCACGTCAACGCGTGGAGCCTGCCGTTCGCGTGCATGCTCTCCGGCGCGTCACTTCTCATGCCCGACCGCTTCCTGCAACCAGAGCCACTGCTGGCCATGATGGAAGCGGAGCGACCGACCCACGCCGCCGCCGTACCGACTATCTGGACGGGGCTTGCCGGCAGGCTCGCCACCCACCCCCAGGACATCAGCTACCTTCGCGAAGTCGTCGTGGGGGGCGCGGCCATGCCGCCCACGCTGATGAAGACCTTCGAAGAGCATCACCGGGTCAAGGTCGTGCACGGCTGGGGGATGACCGAGACCTCATCCGTGGGCACGGTCGCCCACCCGCCGGCCCATGCGACCGGTGAAGTCCTGTGGCGCTACAGGATGAGCCAAGGAAGGTTCGCGCCGCTTGTCGAGTTCCGACTCATGGGCGACAACAACGCCCCCGTACCCAACGACGGCGAGTCGCTCGGCGAACTAGAGGTGAGCGGCCCCTGGATCACGGGCTCTTATTACAGCCCGAGCCATGAGGCGATCGAAGCCGACTCCTTCGACGACGGATGGCTGCGGACCGGTGACGTCGGCCGGATAAGCCCCGACGGATTCCTCACCCTCGTCGACCGCGCGAAGGACGTCATCAAGTCCGGCGGCGAATGGATCTCCTCCATCGATATGGAGAACGACATCATGGCGCATCCCGCGGTCGCCGAGGCGGCCGTCTTCGGCGTCCCCGACGAGCGCTGGGACGAACGACCCTGCGTGGCCGTCGTCCTGAGGACCGGCGAGCCGGCCGACGCCACGGTACTGAGGGAACACCTGGCTGAGAGCTGGGCCAAGTGGCAGCTCCCGGAACGCTGGGCTTTCGTCGCCGAGATCCCCAAGACCAGCGTGGGGAAATTCGACAAGAAGGTTCTCCGTCGTCAGTACGCCGATCGCCGACTCGCCTTCATTCACCTGGATTAGGACTGCGACCCGACGACAGGCGGGCTCGTACTGCGGCGTTTCCGGCATCCGTTCCGGCGTCCGGAAACGCCGCCCCTTCAGGCGGACTATCGCTCACTCTCACCCAGGAAGGCCTTCAGCATCGCGCAGGCGGTCGCCGTGTCGCGCAGCGTACGCTCCTTGTCGCCGTTCGTGAGCATCTGCAGCGAGAGCCCGTCGACCATGGACATCGCGACCCTTACGACCGAGTGCAGCTCCTCGTCCGAGAGCGGCACGTCGACCTGACGCAGGGCGGCCTCCGACGACTTGAGGAAGGCGTCGTAGAAGCTGACGGAAAGCTCGGGGTCGTGGCGCTCGGCCCACAGCGTGACCTCGATCATGGCCCGTATCCGGACCGGGTTCTCCACACTCCACCGCATGGCGCGCGTCAAGCACTGCTCTATGACGCGCCCCAGAGTCGCGTTCTCGCCCTCCGGCAGATCGGCATCGACGGGCATCTCTTCAGAGAGCTGCGTGAAGACGGCGAGCAGGAGGTTTTCCTTGTTCTGAAAGCAGTAATGGAGGGAAGCGAGAGGCGCCTTGGCCTCATCAGCGATCTTCCGGGTGGTGGCTCCGTCGGCACCCTCGCGAGCGATCACCTTCACAGCCGCCTCGATCAACTGTTCCCGCCGCGCATTCGCTGACACGTGCGCCATACAACCCTCCCAGGCGAAGTGACTCAGTCATTTGAACTACTTAACGGTATCACGGCCCAACCATTGACTTTGGCGAAACGGCGTGGTCAGCCTGCTTGCGAACCCGGCGCGCGCTTGCACCTCTTCGAGGGACGCCGCCAAGCGGGCTGACGAAGTCCCGCTGATCGCTTCCAGCGGGACTTCGTTGATGATGCCTCGCGTCCGACAGGCTGGCGGGAGATGACCGTCGGCGAGGCTGCTCGGCGGGCGAAGGCGCCCGAGCCGTCGGCCGGGAACTGGCAGCCCAATTCCTGGAGTTCGTCCGGTCGGTGCCGGCGGCCGGGAAGTCCGGCACCGTAGCCGGGAACAGCAACTCGACGCCCGGGTAGCAGACTTGCCCCAGGCGCTGGGCGAGGCCGCGGTCGACCTCCGAGAGTGGAAGACGTCCGCCGCGCCGGCTGCCCCCTTCGAGAACCTCGGTGCGATCCGCGTGGACGCAGGCATGCCAACGGGCTGCAACCGGTGGGCCATGCTCTGGAGGGTTCCTTTGAACGCCTTCCAGATCGCATTCGAGGGCCACCGCCCTGACACCTCAAAGCCAAGGTCAGCCGTTAACTCGGCACACCCCTGGGTGGCTCGATCACGAGGGGAGAGCCCTGTCGGTGAAGACGTTGCGGAGGCTGGCGCATGCGTCCGCGACGGCTTCGGCGGCCTTGGCGAAGGTGCCGGTCTCGGTGAAGAACCCGTGGTACACACCTGGATAGCGGCGGTGCAGCACCGGGACGCCTGCCACCTCGAGCCGGTGCGCGTACGCCTCGGCGTCGTCGCGCAGGCAATCCACTTCCGCCGTGATGATGTGGGCAGGGGCGAGACCGGCCAGGGTCGGAGCCTGAAGGGGCGTCAGGAGTGAACTGGGAGCCACGCCGTCGTCGCCCACGTACTGACGCCGAAACCATTGTGCATCGGCGGTCCCCATCAAGGGTGCGTCCGCGAACTCGGTCCAGGACGGGCGGGCGAAGGAGTCGTCCACCGCCGGGTAGACGAGGATCTGGAGCGCCGGCTGAGGCAGTCCGCGGCTGCGCAGGTCCAGGCAGAGCGCCGCCGCCAGACTTCCGCCGGCCGAGTCGCCGCCGACCGCGATGCGGTGACTGTCAACGCCAAGGGCCGCCGCGTTTTCGATGAGCCAGCCGTGAGCTGCCCTGGTGTCGTCGATGGCGGCGGGATACGGATGCTCGGGGGCCAGTCGATAGTCAACCGAGACCACCACACACCCGGCGTGAATGCTGAAGAGACGGCACACTTCGTCGACGCCGTCCAGGCTGCCGACCGTAAAGCCCCCGCCATGGAGATAGAGCAGGCAGGGCAGGCCGGCAGACCCCGTGCGGGGCGCGTGCGGCCGGTAGATGCGAACCGGCAGGGAGGGGTGCATCCCGCCCGGCCCGGTCCAGGTCGCGCTCGCTTCCGTTACGGATGCGACCTGGGTGAGTCGGGGCGGGGCCTGCGGGGCCGTGAACCTCCGCACTCCCTCCAGCCCGAGAGTGTGCAGAGGCTGTGGGAGCACCTCGGCCAGAAAGTCGGCTGCCCGGAGCGACTCGGGGTCGAGGAGGCTGCGCCAACCGGGCGGCGGCTCCACCCCTGTCTCCGCGGGCCCTGCACAGGCCGGGCTGCCGTCCAGGCCGGGAGACGGTGTCGATCGCTTGACGGGGGGAGTAGTCACAGGGGTGCTCCTTGCGCAGGGGCCATGACACGATCGAGCCGATGAGACATGGTCGCAAGACTAGATCATATGACCATTTCCGGGAATGCCTACCGCGGAAAAGGCCCCACCAGCACGACGGCGATGTCACCGGCCGTGGTCGGCCCTCCGGCCGGCCGGGAGGGCTTGTTCGGCCCAGATGACCTTTCCCTCACGGCTGTGTCGTGTGCCCCAGCGTTCGGTGAGCTGGGCTACCAGGAGAAGTCCGCGGCCGCCCTCGTCGGAGACCCGGGCGCGGCGCAGATGCGGGGCGGTGCTGCTGGCGTCGAAGACCTCGCAGGTCAGGGTGGACTGGAGAATCATCCGCAGCTGGACGGGGCTCTTGCCGTAGCGGATCGCGTTCGTCACCAGTTCGCTGACGATGAGTTCCGTGGCGAAGGAGAGCTCCTCCAGCCCCCAGGCGGCCAGTACATCGGATGCGAAGCCACGGGCCCCGGATACGGCCGCCGGATCCGACGGGAGGTCCATTGCCGCAACATGGTCGGGGTCGAGGGCTCGGGTCCGGGCCACCAGAAGAGCGACGTCATCGGCAGGACGGCTGGGCAACAGCGCGGCCAGCAGCCGGTCACAGGTCTCCTCCAGCGACTGCGGCGACTCCGGCGCCGAAGTGAGGACATCGCGCAGCAGCGTGAGGGCGACGTCCACGTCACGAGTGCGGTCGGCGATCAGGCCGTCGGTGAACAGGGCCAGCAGGCTGCCCTCCGGCAGCTCGAACTCCGTGGTTTCGAAGGGGAGTCCGCCCAGGCCGAGGGGCGGACCGATCGGCACCTCGGGCAACTCGACCACGCCGGCGACCTGGCTGCCGTGGGTGGTCGAAGGGGCAATCACGGTCGGCGGCACATGCCCGGCACTGGCCAGGGAGCACAGACGGGAGACGGGGTCGTAGACCGCGTACAGGCAGGTGGCGCTGGTTTCACCCTCGTCCCGCGACTCCTCGCGTTGCATCCGGATGACCACGTCGTCCAGATGCGTGAGGAGCTCATCAGGCATGAGGTCGATGTCGGCGAAGGAGCGGACGGCGGTGCGGAGCCGGCCCATGGCGGCGGCGGCGTGCAGGCCACGACCGACGACGTCGCCCACGACGAGCGCGACGCGGGACCCGGACAGCGGAATCACGTCGTACCAGTCACCGCCCACGCCCGCGCGGGACCCGGCGGGCAGATAGCGAGAGGCCGTTTCGACGGCCGACTGTTTCACCGCGTGCCGGGGCAGCAGGTTCCGCTGGAGGGCGAGCGCGGTGGAACGCTCATGGGTGTACCGGCGGGCGTTGTCGATGTACACCGCTGCCCTGGAGGCGATCTCCTGCGCCAACAGGAGATCGTCATCGTCGAACGGGACAGGGGTGCGATGGCGCACGAACTGCACGAGGCCCAGGGTGTCTCCGCGGGCATGCAAGGGCACGAGGAGAATCGAATGGAGGCCGAGGGTGCGCAGAACTCGGCCATGGGACTCGGACGGCGCCATCCATGCGGGCATCTCGCCGCCAGCGATGTGGTGCAGGACCGATCGTCCCGTGGCCAGTGTGCGAGCGGGTTCCGAGCCGTCGGCGTAGGAGTGGGCCTGACCGATGCGGAGCAGGGACTCCGGACAGCCGTCGAGGACGGAGCGCTGGGCGACGCGGCGCTGTGTCAGCGCTTCCGGCGAACCCGTGCCCGCTTCGTCGAGAACGGAGTCGAAGAGATCGACGGCGACGAGGTCGGCGAAGTCCTCGGTGCAGACCTCCGTCAGCTCCTGTGCGGTGCGGGTGACTTCGAGCGTGGTCCCGATTCGCTTGCTCGCCTCGTTGGTGAGGGCGAGCCGGCGCTGCAGCAGACGGTCGCGCTCCTCCTGGTAGGCGGCGACGACCTCCTCTGAGGACCGGTCCACATAGTCGAAGGCGATCACGACCAGTCTCATCGTCGCGAGGTGAATCACTTGCCAGTCGCTGGTGAGGCGGGAGGCTTCGGCTTGCACCAGTTCGAGCAGACTGAGGTGGCCGAGCCGGAAGCCACGCAGGAGTCTGCTCACCGGGATCCCTCGCCGGGCGTAGAGGCGCCCCCCTTCCAAGGCGATCAGAGGAGCCTTCCACGCGCTGACATCGGGGTTCGTCTCCAGCAGATCCAGAAAGGCGGTGACGTGCTGGGCCGTCTCGTCCAAGGTCAGAGCCGCGAGGTCCGCGTCCTCACCCAGCTCGGGAAGCTCGCTGTCCAGGCGCTGGAGCAGCAGGCCGGCCAGCTCGTTCACCTGTGGCCTGAGGTGGCGGGCCAGCTGGCCGAGGAACGCATCGACGTCGGTTTCCATAGTGAAAATGTACGGAAAGACCCTGGCGAGCGCCCGGAGCATGCCCTGGAGCAGGTGATGCGGGCATCAGGCTCCGAACGCCGGCTGACCCCGGTCGCCGGCATCGGCACGCTGTGGCTCTGGCTCCTGCCCGGCCTTGGCGCAGGCCGCCTTTCATGCCTCGCAGAGCCGGAAGAGAAGCTCTCGCGGGGCCGCTTCGCCCCCCATGGCCAGCTCTACCAGGTTCCCGACGTGCACAGCGCCCGGGGGTGTGCCGACAATCCTGGCACGCAGCCGGAACCCCTCCCCCATCTCGATAATGGCGAGCGTGCGCGGAGCTCCCGTGCTGCGGCCGACGACGGCGATGTGATGGATGGTGCCGACGCCGGCACTACGCTCCCCGACCATGTCGGTGTTGGCGCAGACGGGGCACAGCAGGCGTCGAAAGACCGCGGTGCGGCACCAACGGCATCGCTGGAAGTAGAGCTTGCCTGCCACTACGTCGCCCGGATGTTCCGCATCGGGCTGGTTCGGGCCGATGTGGTTCTCCACAGCGACTGGGGCGCAGCCCCGATCGACGGCATTGCTGTCTGCGGACATGACCGATCCCTGGAACACGGTGTCAACTCCCTGCAAGCGGCCGGAAATCATCCGAAGCATTCCGCGACGAAGGAGACGGTCGGCCTCCGTCGCAGATCTGGCACCCCGGTACCCTCACACAGCACCGGCGCACGCTCGACAGAGTATGGCACTGAGTGCCACACGTAAAGGCACTGAGTTCCCTGTGACGACGCCCGGGTCAGCCCTCGTCGAGCGTGGCTTCGATCTCGCGGACCACGCGCCACATCGGCGTCCTGCGCTTGGCGATGAGCACCACGACATCATCCGCTTCCCGGCCGCCGCCCCCCTGCCCCTCGTCGTCCGGGCACCAGGTGCCGTGCACGAACTCGAGAGCGTGATCCAGGTGGGATGCGACGTCCCCCTGCCCGCCCGAGCGGAGCCACGAGCGCAGGACGTTGTTGTGAGCGGCAACCACCGAAGCGGCGATGGAATCGGCGCGCAGGGTGCCGTCCGACCAGCCGGCGTAGCACCGGCGCAGGTAGTCGGCCATGGCACGCTCATAGCGCCAGACCACGGAGAGTTCGTGGCTGCGCAGTCCGGGGACGCTCTTGATCAGGCGGTATCGCCGTACCGAAAAGGCGGCGTCAGCGGCGTACATCCGCAGGACAAGACGAGCGGCGTCGCATACCTTCCGAACGGGCTCGTCCACGCCTTCCTGCGCGAGGAACGCCGTCATCTCCGTCAGACACAGCTCGTGGTCGGGGAAGACCACCGCTTCCTTGGTCGGGAAGTAGCGGAAGAAGGATCTGCGCCCCACACCGGCGAGCTTGACGATGTCATCGATCTTGGTTTGCTCGAACCCGCGCTCCAGGAACAACTCGAAGGCCGCCTCGATGAGAGCACCTCTCACCGAGGGCTTCGTCGTGCCGTCGTCGACTCCGGGTGAGTGCTCCTGCGCCTCGCTCATGCCGGGAACATAGCACCGGCCGAAGGAGCCTTCGCCGCAGGCCGCACCCCGTCCCTCGCACGCGGTAACCATCTAGACAATGGCACTGAGTGCTCTTACATTAGGGTACTGAGTGCCGCATCCATACTGCTCCTCCCTCAGGAGCGACCCGAGCAGACGGGGATTTCGCTGTCATGGTTCAGCACTTCGACCTTTTCCGGCCTTCGGAGGAGCACGACATGCTCCGCGAGTCGGTGCGTGCGCTCGCCGAGGCGAAGATCGCGCCGTTCGCCGCCGCGGTGGACGAGGAGG
>NZ_JBIWOD010000036.1:0-37867 GCF_044767545.1 Streptomyces sp. NPDC101227
CGGTAGATGTCGCAATCCCCACCGAGCCAGAAGGCCCTCACCTCGTTCAAGCACCCAGCGCGCGTGTCACCAACGTGCCGGGACAGCACATCTAGGCGTTCGTACAGCGCGCGGACCAGGCGGGCCCGGTTCTGGCAGCACCGCACGGAATCCTGCAGTGGGACCGACAGACGCCAGTCGGCTTCCCCGAGGATCGCTTCGACCAGTGCCCGCTGGAGGCTTCCCGCGGGGAGTGTGATCGCCCGTAGTCGGATGTCCGCGGCAACGAGGTTGGCGTGTCCGGTCAGCTGAAGCGCGATCTTTTCGCAGTCGTACGGCTGAAGGAGGTTGCCCGATTCTGTCCACGCCAGAACTGCCGTGACCAGCCTCTCGTGCGGCTCCCGATCAAGTGGCAGGTCCGCTTCGATCCGGCCGTCGCAGTCGTACAGTACGGCGTGGGTCATGAGGCCGTCGCCTTCTCGTGTTCGACGCGGTCCGAGGCGGGCACGTCGGGGGCTGAGCGGAGGGTCAGGTGCCCTGGGCGATGATCGGCGCAGGGCCGGTGAGTTCCATATCGCCGCCGGGACGCACCCGGATGAGCAGCCGACCGCCTGGGCGTCCACGGTGTAGTCGACCGAGGCGTGGGGTTGCGCGTCGCGTGTCAGCAGGGCGGCGACGGCGGCGCAGGCGCCGGTCTGGGCAGGGACGTGGACCTGGCGGATGTCGGCGCGGGTCGCGAGGGCGAGAGGGCCGGGGCGGCAGTAGCCGGCATCGACCAGGTAGCGCGCCAGGACGCGCGCCGTTGCCGCACATCGCGCCAAGGGAGCCGTCGGCGTTGCGGTAGTCCATGAACCGCTCGGCCGGTCCGACATCTCTGCGGCCTCGGGGGTGGCGGTGCAGCGGACCGCGCGCAGGACGCCGTCGGCGCCGAGGCCGGAGCGTCGGTGGCACAGGCCTATGACGTCGTCGGCGGCCAGAGCGAAGCCAAACTGCCCGCCCCGCCCGAGATCGCCGCACGTCTGAGCATCGCCACCGGTGACCTGTGCGTCAGGACCCGGTACGTTGCCGCGCGGATGGCGCATATCGGCATCACCGTCACGCAGGTGGTGGAGGTGCCGCGCCCCGTCCAGCTCGACCGCGCCCAGGCGCAATTGCTGGCCGGCGCCACCGTGGGGTCGCTGGCCACCGTGATCGCCCGGACCCACTACGACACGGACGGCCGGCCGGTAGAGACCGCGGACATCATCGCCCCAGCCGGTGGGACATCGCCTACACCGTCCCCGCAGCGCCGGAACCGCACAACCGCTGACGCACCGCCGCGCAGCAGCGGCGTCCCGATCTTGCCTTGTGACACCAGGGGCGCACCGCAAGCATGAACGGCACAAGGCCAGTTGGCCGCCAAAGGGGAGGATTTTCGACATGCCCGCACCGCGCCAGGACCTAGTCCGCCGACTCGCCGACCTCGTGGGGTCACCCGAACTGAGCGGGGTGATCGGCCTGGCCGGCGTCATCATCCCGGTCATCGCCTGGGTCAACGAGCGCGCCAACACGAAGGCCCTCCTGATGGCCGAGACCGTCATCGTGCTGGCCCTGACGGCGAATCATCTGTGGCTGAGGAGCCGGTTCATCACCCTGCGCCCGGCCACTAATCTCAAAGGCATGGACGACGCCGTTACGACCTGGTCCGTGCCCAGCTGGAGAGCGAGCTGATCTCCGACTACGGCGAGATCGCCGACGGGCTGCAGCGTTTACTTCAAGGGCGTCGAGCGCTGGGCGGCAGGTTCGAGTCCGTCTGGGGGCACGGCACCGACTCCGCCCCCATGCTGCTCCAGGGGTATGAGGCCATCACCTGCCCGATGCTGGATGCCGGCTCCTGGGACAGCGACCGCACCGCCCAGGGAGTCGACGCCCTGTAGCGCTGACGGCGATGAAATCGCGAACTATCGAAGGACAAGAGATGACGGAACCGCTGCGCGCCCAAAGCTTCATGACGAGGGTCGAGCACAGCATCTTCATGCTGCGGGACATGGAAAGCTACGACTCCGAGCCGCCGGAGGGGGTCGGCATCGCATACCTTCCGGTGGCCCGGGGGGCGGTGTATGTGGCTTCCACCATCCAAGACCACGAAACGGAGGCGGTCGTCCAGGTGTGGCCAGGGGTTCCGCCGATGCGCAAGGAAGGCGAACTGCTTGGCCAAGTCGCCCTGTCTTCGGTGTCTGGACGAGTTTCGGTCCACGCTCTGATGGGCGGCCCTGAGAGAAAATCGGTGGAGCTGGATGGTGCGGGCCTGTACGGGGTGAGGGTGTACCGGTTCGGTGGCGGTCCCGCTGCGCAGGCGAGGCGGGCTGCGGTGGTGGAGCGGATTGGTGACGGTGAGGATGTGGAGATGCCGACCGATCTGGAGTCCTACGTGATTGAGATGTGGCGCTGAAGACACGCGAAGGGGCGCCGCCGTCTTGTGCGGGGCCTTAGGCGATGTTCACGTAGTACTGGTCGAAGTGCAGGATGCGGTCGCTGTTGTACCAGCCGGCCAGCGATCCGCCCGCCGACCGGTTCTGCAGGGAGTTGAGGTACTGGACGGAGAAGTTGCCGTCTCCGAGCCCCGCGCCCTCCCAGGTTGAGGCGAAGGGGTACTCGTCACAGTCCTCGCCGTCCACCTTCTCCAGGTCGGCGCAGGCCGCGTCCTTGGCCTTCTGGTTGTCCTTGTACGCCTGCGCGGCGTTGGCGTCCCACTCCGGGTAGAGAGGCATCAGCCGCTTACCGGAGGCGATGGAGCCAGGGATCGTTTTGCCGTCCTGCTTGGGCCAGGTCGCGGCGGGGTTGGTCTGTGCGGTGTAGATGTGCTGGGCAACCGCGCCGTGTGCGGTGGAGGAACGGGAGTAGTGCATCACCGGTACCACCCGGTCGAAAATCGCTCCAGAGGCTGACGCGCCGAGGTAGCTGGCGGAGTCGTGGCGGACTCCGGTGGCGGCGACTTTGATGTCACCCTCGCTTTCGGGGACCTCGTTGACGAGGTGGGTGCTGGCTTGCAGGCCGCAGCGGGAGACGCCGTCACGGCTGTAACCCTGTGCGCGGGTGGACGTGATGGTGGTGGTAGCGGTCCTGTTTGTGGCCCATTCCTGCCTGGTGAGGTAGAGCTTGTTCTCGCCACCAATGGAGCAGGCGGGGTTGGATCCGTCGGAGCCGTTGTATCCGCTGGTCAGCCAGTAGATGCCGAATTTCGGAGAGGTGCTCGGCGTGCCTTCGATGAACTTGTAGTTGCGGATGGCGGCGGTCATCGTGTTGGTGCGGCTGCCTTCAGCTCCGGTGCCGGCGATGACGATGTCGAAGGTGGAACGGGCGAAGACATGACCGTCCTTGATCCAGAAGTGCCCCGACTTCTGGATGGCGCAGAAGTTGTAGTGGTCGATAACCGCGGAGTCTTCTTGATTGCCCAATTCCGCTTGGCAGGATGCGATGGTGACCTTAGTTCCGGCCGCGAGTGCGCTGTGGCGCTTAGCGTAGGTCTGGTTTGAGCTGTAGGTTTTCGCATTGCGCGCCGCCCAGTCCTCACCCTTTTCGGCAAGAGGGTCCGGGCCGCCGTTGAGGGAGCGCTTGTTCTCGTGCTTGGCCTGCCAGACAGCGAAGTCGTCACCGAGCTTCGGCATGTCTTTGATGTCTGATACCTGATGCACTGGGATGCCCGTTGGTGCGTTCTGGCCGTTGTCAGCGGCTACAGCAGCACTGGGCATAGCTAACAGCGCGAGCCCGGACAGGCCCGCGAGCAGACGTCTCTTTATGGATCCCCGTTCCCTTGAATGTCGCGCCAGACGGATAATCACATAAAGCCTTTGGGTGAACAATGGAATTTATTCGGATGCATTGGCTTGAATTTTCCGGTTAATCAGACAGGAGCTCCGAGGCTCGTTCAGAGAAACCCACACAGCCGATGCCGGGAGGTCGGGCCGGGCCGCTCGCTCGGGTTATTCAATCGCCGCAGCCGCACCATCGCGGTGGAGAAATGGCCCAGGCGAGGTCAGCGGCATGAACGGGGCTCCGAATGTCATCGGTGAACAGCACGCCATTTCAGTGGCGGCGGCCAGAGCGCGGATCAATGCCTCGAGCACCGCGTCACCGTCGCCGATGATCAGCGACGCGCGAGCGTTACTGGCGACAGGGGCGAACGGATGAGCGCCATTTCGGCCGCGACAGATGCCGGCCGTCGGGCCCACCCAGACGTCAACGTGCCACGCAATGTCTCCGGCGGCGCGAACCGCCGAACTGGTCGCGGCCCGCGCGCCGGAGGAGCAGGCCCGGCGCCAGGCCGTGCGGGTCCTGACGAGCCAGGCATTATTGCGACGTCGCCCTCGCTGCCGCCAGCTGGGCTCCCGCCGCTCGAGTCCTGCTGGTCGTCTCGCCTCGGCTGCGAACCGGGCGCCCGGGCCAGCCGCAACTGGATCTGCCCGATCTCTATCAACAGCCCTGTGTCTGTAGGAGATTGGTCGGATGGGGTATCGCATATCAGGCCGGTCTTGGCCCACGATCACCGTCTACCACCGCTGCGACGGCGACCGGCTCCTCGCCGCCTCACTGTTCCGTCACACGGAGTGGGACGTGACCAAGGTGAAGCTGCCCAGGAGCGTGGATGGACTCGAGTCCGTCCTCAAAGCGCTGCGCGCCGGGAAGGGGTTCCGGGTCGACGTTCCCGATCCGCCGTACACCCCGGGGCAGCTCGTACTGAAACGGAACAGGAACAGAGGCGTGGTGGTCGAAGGGTCACGCTCACCGGGAGCATCGAACCACATCATCGACCTGGTGGTAGGGGCGCTCAGTCGCCACGAAAAGGTCGCCGAACAGAAGAGCCTAGAAGCTGCTCGAGCGCGCCAGGCCCAACGCGGACAGCGCGCCGAATCCGCCCGGGAGAATCCCCGAAGGGTGGACGACCGGGACCGGTCGGTGAGCTTGCGGACGGTCTCCGGAGGACTGCCCACCCTGGGGCGACGCTCGCGATAGCTTCCCACCGAGCTGGGGCTGGGCCTATAGGTGGTCCACCCACTGCCGTCAACAGGAGCCCGGGATGGCCCCGATGCCACGCCTGCGGTCCTGCTCGCCCGCTCTGCCGTTCCTCAGCCCAGTGACAGGTCGCCCTGATCGCCCTTGATCTTCACCTTGACCCAGGCATGGCCGCTGAGGTGGCCGTCGCCGACGCCATCGACCTTGCACTCGAACTCGCGGCCCGTCTCGACGGGGATGGAAGCGGGGCAGGTGACATCGTCGATGGTCGGGGGCTTGGCGAAGTCGGCGGAGTTGACGTTGTTGAGCACGGCCCGCGCCAGCGCGTCCTGATCCAGGACGCGCTGCGGCTGCACGGCAGGACTCCCGGCCAGCAGCATGATGGTGAAAGTGAGCGCACAACAGGCGATCACGGCCAGGGAGAGCGCGATGACGGTACGGGCGAAGCTGCGTTGATCAGTCACGCGGACAGTCCTATCCGGCTGTCCGTGCTCATACAACCCCCTGTGGTGACATGAAGCCGCCTCGCGGTTTCTGCGGAGTGCTCCCGCACCACTGCCTGCCCGGCCGGAGAGGAGCATCTCCCACGCCGCGCACGACTCGCTCGGCGGCGCCGTTAAGACCGCGGCCCCGCTCCCGCTCGAGCAGGCGGCACCGATGCTGGCCGCGGCACGGGACTCCTTCACGGACGGTTTCCAGACGGCTGCGAGCGTCAGCGCCGGGCTGTTCTTCGCGGCGGCCCTCACCGTGTGGTTCATGCTCCGCGGCCAGAAACTGGAGGACTCCGCACCCGAGTGCCCGTAACGACGTACAGAGCGCGCCGCCTACCGCCAGAGAATCTCCGACTCACGTCACTAGGGACCAGCAGCGGGCGTCGGACGCAAGATGAATCTTTGTGGTCAGTCCTCCGCGGGACAGGCCGATGGCATGGTCGTGCAGCTCGCCCGCCGGGACCCTTTTACGGCCCCGGCGGCGTGCTGGTGTGCACGCACGATCGTCGAACCCACGGTCCTCGACGGCGTCGGCCTGGGCCAGCAGCGCGGTGAACACCCGCTCCATGGTGCCGTCCAAGGCCCACATCCGCGGCTGATTGTGGATGCCTCTCCAGTTGCCGTCTTTCTTCGACAGGTGCACACCCACTGCGCTCGGGTCTTGAACTTGAAGGCGATCGCGTCGATCACCTGCTGGTGATCCCGCCAGCGGCCACCCGCTTCGGTGTCCGGTCCGGAAGCAACGGCTCGATTCGCGCCCACTGCGCGTCAGTCGACGGCACACTCAGACCAACGATCAGATGATCCGGACTAATCGGCCTAGCCGTCGGGGTGGACAGGTCTATTTGATGGGCTGGAAAGGGTTGTTGTTCTGGTAGGCGTATGGTCCCGGCCAGGCCGAAGCGCGGGAGCGCGCTGCGTGTGCGCGCTCCCACGGTCTCAGGTCACGAACTCAGGCAGGGCTCCGGCTGTGCCACCACGTTCGGCACCTTGAGCCCAGCAGTGGGGCCAATGACGAATACTGCGGGTGGTGTGACGTCATGAGTACGGCAGTCCTCGGCGAGGTCGGCCAGAGTGGACGTCAGCACTCGCTGGAGGCGGGTGGCGGCATCCTGGATGACGAGTGTGGGGGTGGTCGCATCCCGGCCTGCGCGCATCAACAACTCCGTGGTCCTGGCAACATGGGTGACTCCCATGAGGATCACCAGTGTGCCTTTGCGCTGCCCCAGTGCGGACCAGTCCACGAGACTGCGCTCCTGATCCGGTGTCAGGTGACCTGACACGATGGTCACTTCCTGGGTCATGCCCCGGTACGTCACGGGAACCCCGGCCAGTTCCGGTGCGGCAAGGATATCCCGCAATCTCGGCCTCAAGGGCGTGGTTCTCACCGCCACCGGCCCGGGTCCCGGCGGCAGCACTCAACTAGGCATCAGTTATGCCGCGTTCGCCTCCGCCTACGGTGGCGACTACGCAGGTCGCCTCCAGCTGATGCGACTGCCAGCCTGCGCACTGACCACACCGAACAAGGCAGAATGCCGGCATCTGAGCCCGCAGCGGAACTCCGCGCAACCGACCGCCTTGAGCCGAGCCGCCACTACGTGTACGTAGCCTCCGGCCTGGGAGCCAACCACTCATCCATGGTCGTCCAGCATCAGGCTCCGGCCCTGACCACTCTCTCGGCGGTGTGAACCTGGCCCGCGGATTCGTGCGATCCACTCGGTGGTCCGGTCGAGCGGGGGTTCTTGCCCATCATGCCCCGCCCTGCCGGGCTCCTGCATGCGGGACTTGCTCCCCGTTGCTGCGCACGCGCAAGCTGCGCGGCGATGCGCTGGCGATCGAGACCGACCCGGCCGTGCTTCTGGTCGTCGCGGCGCTGGAGTGATGGCTGGCCGGGGCCGAGAACAAGGCCACAGCCGTCACGAGCGGCTGATCACCCCAGGCCAGGACCATCGCGTCTGCTGGACACCCGGATACCCGGGGTGCCGTCGGGCGGCGGGTGAAAGAGTGCAAGCGATCGACCTCGGTGATTCCGGCCCGGTCGTACATGCCGTTGGCGGCGGTGCGGTCGCGCTCGGGGTCGCCGGCCGGGGCGTCGTCGTCGACGCAGAGGATCGCCGCGCAGGCGCCGAGCCCGGTGAGCAGGTCCAGAGCGGAGCCCAGGAGTGCCAAGCCGAGGCCCCTCCCGCGAGCGGCGGGGACCACGCTGATCCACCACCGCACGCCGGCCCCACTTCAAAATGTGGCTTCGCGCCGGCGTTCCGTGCAGGCGTGAGGACGAAGGCACCCTCGGCAGGTCAGCCGGATCGACCGGCCTTCGAGGTCAGGACAGTCCGGACCAAGCCTTGTCGACCAGGGCCGCAATCCGCTCCGGGCTACTGTGGATATCGCCCGTGACACTGCGGATCTGGACGGTCAGGCCCTCCCCCGTACGCTGGCAGGACTCGACGGTCACCGTCTCCGGGCCGGGCCTCTTCCCCGCCGTCGTCGACTGGTTGTGCACCAAGCAGGCGACCTCGCCCACCGTGACCACTTCACGCGCGGGCTTCGCCAGCCCCAGCTGTGCGGCGTTCTGATACGGGGTGAACGGGCGCGGGCTGACAGCACGCACCACGGTGAGCACGAAGATCTCGGACAGGCCGGCGTTCGCATAGGTCGCTACCGCGGCCGGGGCTCCGCCATACGCCTTGGACAGCAGCCGGGTGCTCTTCACGTCGACGTCGGCGATGCGCCGCGCGATCTGGTCCGCGTTGGTGGCATGGGTGCTACGCGCGGCTCTCGAGAATCGCTGATATGGCCCCAGCGACGCCGGGACGGCCGCCTCACCGGAGACCCGGCGGGAACCGCTCCCGCCCACGGGCCCCTTGCCGTCCGAGGAGACCAGCCAGCACGCCCCCACCACCGCTGCCCCACACAGCAGACCAGCCAGGCCGGCGGACCATGACCGTGACCAGCGACCACGTGGCCGGACGGAAGGTCTGGCGCCGTCAGGAGACTGGGGCAAGGGAGCCTCGTTCGGACTCTCGGGTATGGCGAAATCATTGGTCATGGCCGTCATCGTGCCTCGGTGGTGCCCGATTGGGGCCCATTTCCACAAGACGTGGGGTGTGGGGTGATGGGATTACTCGGGCGGACCTGCAAAATCAGCGCTGGACAGCGCACCGCTGGGGCGAACACTTCCCCTACAGCACGCCGATCAAGACGTTCCCCTCCCCAGCCACCGGCGTCTTCGAAGTAGCCCCGGGGGGGGGGGCGGCGTCCCGCCGCGGTGCGAACCCGCCGCCCCCGCCCTCCGTCCCAGCCCTTGCTTCGCCTATCGAAACTCGATAGATTCTCATCGTAACTCGATGGAAGGATGGGTCGTGGGAAAGCTGACAGTGCGTGCGCTGCGCGCCGTGCTCGTGGCCGTGTTCGCCGGCACCGTGTTCGTACAGGCAGGGTTGGCGTGGGCGTTGGTCAGCGGGAGCGACCCGGAGGACGGGTCGCTCCCGCTGACCCCGCTGCGCTTGATCACGATCCTGGGCATGGTGTCAGTCCAGGTCGCCTTGGTCTGCGTATGGCGGCTGGTGGCGATGGTGCGACGTGGAACCGTGTTCTCTCATGCCGCCTTCCGGTACGTGGACATCGTGATCGGCGCGATCGTGGCGGTCGCCCTCCTGTGGTTTGCGGTCACGGCCCTCAACGCCCCGGGGCAGCGTGCCGACCCGGGAGTCACCGTCATCATGGGCGGGATTGGCTTGGCCATCCTGGGGGTCGCGCTCATCGTGCTCGTGCTACGGATGCTGCTCGCCCAGGCCGTCGCGCGCGACATCGAAGCGGTGCAGTTGCAGGCCGAGTTGGACGAGGTGATCTGATGCCGATCGCCGTCGACATCGACGTGATGCTGGCCAGGCGGAAGATGTCTGTGGGCGAGCTCGCGGACCGTGTAGGGATCACGCCCGCCAACCTGGCGGTACTCAAGAACGGCCGCGCCAAGGCGGTGCGCTTCGCGACGCTCGCCGCGCTCTGCGAGGTGCTCAAGTGCCAGCCGGGCGACCTGCTGCGCTGGCAGGCCGAGGACGCCGCGGATGGATGACGTGCCCCAGGGCAGGCGGGAACACGCCTGACATCACCGGCACGTGGGCCGCATGGACGGGGATCGTCGATCACCCGCATCACCGTCTCGACCCCGTTGGGTAGATTCCGGTTGACCTGCACCGCACCGTCCGGGTCGACGATCGCGACCTGCGAACGTGACCTCCCCACCGCAAACCCGCGTCCTTCCAGTGCGAAGAGCGGGAGTTCGTCGTTGGGCGGACAGCCAGCGCTTCGCCGTAGTTGCCTGACACCCGATTCATGACGATCTGCCAGTTCGACGGGGTTCTGAGAACGTGACTGGCACGGGCTTCCAAGATCATCGATTTCTCGACGCCCGCGATCCGAGTGGAAGACCGTGCCTGCCGACGCATCATCGCCGATCCCGCCTGTTGGCTATGTACGCGAGTTGTGGTTCTGGCTCAGCTTCCGTGCAGCGGCCACTGTGAGTGACAACTGAACGTCCTGGGACAGCTTCGGAAGTCGCCCGAGATCAGCCGTCGCCGCTGTGGTTGGGCTGAGAGTCCGTGCCGTGGATGAGTTCGTGCTCCGGCTGAAGGAGCTGTTGTTCCCGTCGATCGTGACGTCGCGGTGCTGTCGGTACACGTGAATATCGAGATAGTGCGCGTTGACGCGCAGTGCACGGCGGTCGGTGCCTCCTGTTCGGGGTGCGGGACCTGGTCGACTCGAGGGCATAGCTCCTACCTGCGGTTTCCTGCTGACGCACCGAGTGCCGGACGAAGAGTCTTGCTCCGGTTACGAGTTCGGCGGTTCCGCTGTTGCAACACCATGTGCACCCGGCGGACCTTCGTGGAACGCCTGGGTCTGGCGGGGGCGCAGGTAGCCGTCGTAGAGGGTGTAGGAGACGGTCTGGGTGCCGCCTTCCGGGTTGAGGGTTCGGATGGCGGTGGTAGCCGGTTTGCCGTCTTCGACGTAGTAGTTGAACTGGTAGCTCGGCAGCAGTGAGGTGGCCCGGCGGTCCGGCAGCCACACCATGGAGGCGCGGCCGAGGGCGTCGTAGGTCAAGGTGGTGCGCTTGGCGTTGGTGTCGACGGTGGCGGTGGGCAGGCCGCGCAGCGGGTCGAGTTCGGTCGTCGTGGTCTGGGCTGTCGTGGCGTCCTTGGCGTCGGCCGGCGGTGTGGTGGTGACGGTCTTGGTCGGAATGCCGGTGGCGGGGGTGTAGGCCGTGGTGGTGATGCGGCCGTCGGTTCGGGTGGCCCGGGTGGGTGCGCTGTCGCCGATGGCGGTGACGTTTACCGTGAGGTCGGTAACCTTCAGCGGGCGTCCGTAGCCGTCGCCCACTCGAATGCTCAGGATTGCGTTGGCTTGGTGCAGAGGAAGCACCCCTCCCAGTACGGGAGCGCGCTGAGGACCCGATGCTGCAAACATGAGGCGGTCGCACCTTCGCCCGGCCCGGGGAAGTCTCCGACGAGGTGGGTGCCGTCGGCCGGTACGAAGGATTCGACCATGGCTTTGAACTGGTACAGGTAGTCACGGGCGAAGGGAGGGTCGTAGCCCAGCTCGCGCCAGCGGTGGCGTCTCAACGCGAGTGCGGTGGCGCGCAGCACGAAGTCTTTCGACCGGGTGTGTTCCTGCGGGGTTGCGCCCCATGCGATGTCTTGCAGGTTGAACCCGACAGCGCCTCGACCCATCACGTTCTGGTCCTGCAATGTCAGGAGGGCTGCGAAGCGGTAGTCCCACGCGTCGTCGGCTAGATCGGACACCGCCAGCATCAGCACGTCGATGAACGCCTGCGTGCCGCCGTTGGACAGGTACAGACTCTGTTCTCCGCCACCGCCGAATACGTTCCCCACTGAGCCATGGTAGGTCGCCTGCGTGCTCTGGAGCTGCGGTTTTAACGGGATGGGCGCTCATCTCTCCCCGCCTGTGACCCTACAGCGGGGGCCGAATGGTCCGCGGGCGCCAGGTGTCGTGCGCGTCCCATCCCGGGTATCGCACTCGTCAACTCTGCTGTTCATGTCCGCCAGGTGAAGCGCTCAGTGACAGCGGGGTGCCGGCCCTGGGAGGTGGAGGCCAGACCTGAAATCGTACGTGTGCCTGTATTGCCTCCTGGTCTGCCTTGCCTGCGAGTCATCGGGACGTGCCTCCGGCTGGAGCTCGATCGCGTGCGCCGGCGGATGGGCGAGCTCGAGCAAGGGGAGGCCACCGGCAAAGAGCCTTAGCGCGGCCTGCGGTGCCGCCGGAGTGGATGCTGCGGATGGATGTCGGGGCCGGCCCGCCGCCACGGCTTCGGCATGGACGTTCTGGCCGCCTACCGGCGGCAGGGAAAGGGCAGGGGTGAGCGCCAGGTGACCATCGTGCGCGAGCACGTGCCGGCCGGCCGCTCTTTGCTCCCCCTGGCCGATCTGCGTTGAGGCCACTGGCTGAGGCACGTATCAGGCGGTCGAGGTGATTGCTCGGGTGACGGCCGTGATCGCCGGGGCTGGGCGGCCGGGGAGTCTCGCCACGAGAACCCGGCGGATCTCGGGGGGTGCGCCTTCGACGTGCAGCAGGCTCACCCCGGGCGGCAGCACCGGCGAGAGCCGCGAGGGCACCGTTGTCACCCCGAAGCCGCCGGCGACCAGCTGAAGCTTCGTCAGCCAGTCGCGCGCGCGGTGGACGATGTCCGGCCGTCCGGGCAGGCCGGGCCAGACACCGAGCAGTGGTTCGGCGTTCGACGTCGGGGTGGCGATCCACGGAGCGTCGACCAGTTCGTCGACGTGCACCGCGGTGCGGCCGGCGAACTCTCCGGTCGAAGGCACCGCCACGACCAGTTCGGTGTCCGCGACGGTCTCGACGTGCAGGCGCGGTGACTCGCCGTCCACAGGCCGGTGGGGCGGGCGGGACGTCAGTAGGGCGAGGTCGATCGAGCCCGCGCGCAGTGCCCGGATCAGGGAGGGCGTGGTGCCCTCGGTAGTTCTGATCGTGATCTGCGGGTCGGTCGCCGCCAGGCGGGTGAGCGAGGGAGGCAGGATGGCCGCGCCCGCGCTCAGGAACAGTCCGAGCCGTACCGGTTCGGTCCGTGGGACGGTGCCGGTGAGGTCGCGCTCGGCCGCCGTCAGGCAGTCCAGGATCGTGCGGGCGTGGCGCAACAGAGTCAGACCCGCGGGGGTGAGCCGCACCCCGTCGGGGCGGCGTTCGAACAGGGCGGTGCCCACGCTTCGTTCGAGGGAAGCGGCCTGGCGTGAGACCGCTGACTGGGTGTAGCCGAGCCGGGTGGCTGCTGCGGTGAAGCTGCCGGACTCGGCGATCTGTCGCAGGACCCGCAGGCCGGTGCTGGAGATGTCCATGCGGCATACGCATACCAGGGATGCGTGATCGTCGCTTCCCGCATGCCTGTCGGGTTCCTAGTGTCGATCGCGACGAACACGGACGAACACGGAGGTCATCACGTGCGAGCAGCAGTTCTGACGCAGTTCGGTGCACCGCTGACGGTGCGGGAGGTGCCCGATCCCGAGGCCGGCGGCGGCGAGGTGGTGGTCGAGGTCCTCGCCGCCTGCGTGGCGCCCTACGCGGCCGAGGTCTTCAGCGGTGAGCGGAACTATCCCCTGGTCCCTCCCGTCGTGCCCGGGATCGGCGGCGTGGGACGGGTCGTCCACGTGGGCCCGGACGCCACCCGGCTGCGCCCCGGTGACGTGGTGTGGTGCGACTCGACGGTGCGCTCGCGGGACGACGCCCTGACGCCCGACATCACGCTGCAGGGCTGGAGCTCCCGCGGTGAGGGCGGCGCGCGCCTCGCCCGGTACCTGCACGACGGATCGTTCGCCGAGTTCATGCGGGTCCCGACGGAGAACGTCTTCCCGCTGCCCGCAGCGGCGGGGGACGACCCGGCCCGCTGGGCCGCGCTCGGCGTGCATGTCATCCCTTACGGCGGGCTGCTGGCCGGTGGGCTCGCAGCCGGTGAGACGTTGCTCGTCAGCGGGGCCACCGGCAACCTCGGCAGCAGTGCGGTCGCACTCGCGCTCGCCATGGGGGCGGGCCGCGTGGTCGCCCCGGGCCGCAATCGGGCCGCGCTCGCCCGCCTCGCCGACCGGTTCGGTCCGCGTCTGCGCCCGGTCCCGCTCACCGGGGACGAGGCCGGCGACCGGGCGGCGATGTCCGCGGCGGCCGACGGCCCGATCGACATGGTGATCGACCTGCTGCCGCCGAGCGCACCCAGTTCGGCAGCGCGCACGGCAGCCATGACCGTGCGCGAATACGGTCGCGTCGTTCTCATGGGCGGCGTCGGCATGCTCGGTGGCGACGACCTCGCACTCCCGTACCCATGGATCATGCGCAACTCGATCACCGTGCGCGGCCAGTGGATGTATCCGCGTTCAGCGAACGTCGGCATCATCCGGCTGATCGCCTCGGGCACCTTGGACCTCGCCCCCGAACGGGTCCGGTCGTTCGGCCTCGACGCCGTCAACGACGCCGTCACGTACGCCGCCTCACATGGTGGCCCGTTCGACCGCACCGCACTCACCCCACCGACTCGCTGACCAGACCGAGTGATCTCCACATGCCGGCGCGACGGCCCACCACCCCCCTCACGCGCGCAGGCCGCCGTGATTTTGACTGCTTCCCGTGAACAACATGAGCCTCAACATCACCAACTGCTGCCCGAACGGACGAACAAACGCTGCCATGAGCCATGAACGAAGCCACGGGGAGGGTAGCGGCCGGGCCGACTGCGAGATCGCGCTCCTCACGTGGGGCTGTCGTCGTCCTTCGTGAGGGTCTCGAAGGCCGTGCACAGGAGCCTGATGCTCCGGTGGAACTTCTCGTCCTGACCCATCCGGGGCATCTGCTCCATGATGAGGGGGAACTGCGCACGCAGGGCGGCATAGGTCTCTGCGGTGACAGTCGGCGCCCGGGGCTCGGTCTGCTCCTGGAGCACGAAGCCCGTGACGTGGCTGAGGAGGGTGTCGGCCGCGATGCCGCAGTGCTCGGCGGGGACGCCGGCGTCGAGAAGGGTCCCCAGGAGGCGCTCCATCAGGGACAGGCCGCCGGTGCTCAGCGTCCTGGGGCTGTCGGCCAGCAGCAGTACGCCGCCCGGGTGCTGATGGAGGCTTAGGCGCAGTTGTGCGGCCTGAACCTCGATCTCTTCCCGCCAGGTCGCCTCGGGTGGCAGGGCTGCCAGGGCGGCGCTCGCGGCGTCGTAGGCATGTTGGCAGACACGGTCGGCCATCAGTGCAAGCAGTTCGTCCTTGCTGCGCACGTGGTAGTAGAGGCTGCCCGCGTGGACGTCGAGCCGCTCGGCCACTTGGCGCATGGACAGGCCGTGGTATCCGGTTTCGGCGAACGTGGCCATGCCGGCGTCGACGATCCGCTCCTTGGTGAGCTTCATGGGGTCACCGTAGCAACTTTTCAAACACTGTTTGAAAAGTCGTGCTAGCCTCACGGCGACCGATTTCGAACACTGTGGGAAGAAGGTTCGGGGGAAATGGACGGACTGCTGTTCAACGCGACCACAGCCGCGTTGATGGTGATGATGATCAATAGTGGGCTCGGCGCGGTGGGACGCGACTCGCTGCGCGGACGGTCTGTCCCGTGGGTCGCGGTCGGCCTGACCGTGCTGGCGGTGGCCGGTGTCCTCCTCCAGCTGTGCTGGGCGGGGGCGATGGCCGCCCTCGACGACGATCCCGCCAAGACCGGCTGGTGGCGGGTGTTCACCTCGGTCTTCATGCAGAACGGCGGCGTCGCCGGCGCGATCTGGAACATCGCCACCCTTGCCTTCGTGGCAGCGCTCGCGCAATGGCTTTGGGGCGGCCGGCTGACGGCGCTCCTCGTCGTCGCCGGCATCCTCCTGCCGGAGCGGATCGACACCCTGCTCGGCCTGGGCGGCGGCCCCAGCACCGACCCCCGCAACTTCGCGGGCAGTTCCGGCGCCACCTACTTCCTGGGGGCGACCCTGGCCGCGGCCCTCCTGACGCGCACCCGGATCAAAAAGCAGCAGGTCCTGGCGGCCTGCGTCCCGACGCTCGGGCTGCTGATGTGGTGCACACAGGACAACGGCCACGGCCTCGTCGCCGTATACGGCTTCACGCTCGGAACCCTCATCTGGGCGGTACTGCGCTGGATGCCACGCTCAGGGACGCCACAGGCAGCGGTGGCGCTCCGGCCCCGCAGCGCCCGCCAAGTCAAGCGCCCATCCGCCAAATGAAGCGCTCAGTCACACCTGTGCCGAAGCACGGTGGTCGTCACTGGCAGAGCCGGATGACGTGGCACATGGGACCGGTCAAAGCAGCCTGGTTGTCACCGGTAAGGCAAGCGGCTTGCCACACGCCCTGATTCGGCAGCACTTCTGTCCCCGGCTACGGGAGGGTGCGTGACAGGCCCGACAGTTCATTGGATCAGGTCGGTGTGTGGATGTTCGGGGGAGGTCGGGCAGACGTAGATCTGCATGTTGTCCGTGCTGCCCACTTCTACCCTCGTCGGCTGCGAGGGATCCTGGCCCGCGTAGCAGGAGCCGGCGAGGGCGGCGGCCTGGTCTTCCTGCGGCGCCCAGCTGTGGCCTTCACCGCCGTCCCACTCCCAGGAAGCGATCGTCAGTAGCGGGACCATCTGCATCTCGCACACAGTGCAGTACCGGGGGTTCGGGTCGGTCCGGCCCCAAGGGGGCCAGCCGCCGACCTTCCAGCCGGGTGCGTTGCCCAGATGAATGGAATAGAAGTCGCGCGGATACTCCGCGTAGGAGCTGTCCACGTCGGCGCTGGCTGCCTGCCACCTTTTCCAGTCCTCCAGCATCCGCTGCAGCTCCGGGCTCAGATCCAGGCTGTTGGGGTACTCGGTGATCGCTTCTGGCGCCAGCACGCACGGCTCTGGCACGTAACCCGGATAGTCCGCCTCATACGGTTTTGGTGGTGTGACGAGGATGTCGCCGACCTCCGCGGCCGACCGCCACAACAGTGCGGTCGACGGCTTGTAACTCGGTTCGTGCTCGTACGGGCACCAGAGAATCTGAAGCAGATCGGCTGGCCCGGGAGGCCTCAACAGAGGTATGTCACGCAGGAACAACTGAGCCACGGGCAACATCGGGACCGCGCATTCGGCGGGCCAGGGAGGGCCGGCGTCGAGTCGTTCAGCGAGCCACGCGGCATTGCGTTCCTTGAGCGCCTCCTCCTCGGGCGTGAACGCGGGAGGTCGGCCATCAGGGCGCCACCGGGACTGCAAGCGTCTCTGGAGCCGCACTTCGGTCGGCGACTGGCGGAATCCAGTGTCCACGTGCAGGTGCGCATCTTCGCAGTGCGGCCACGGCTCCCCTGCCGGCCACAGCAACGGCCCTCCGACCGAGCTGTCCCTGACCGAAGGTGACCCCGGACGCGGATGCAGCCGGATGGCAGGTCGCGCCAACGGAGCCAGCTCGGGAAAGATCGCAGTCACCTCGACAGGCCGCGGCGGAGTAGTACGTACGAAACCGATGCCGGTGATCCTGCCACCAGCCACCGACAGTCCCTGCCGCCTCAACCGGCGTCAGCGCTCAGCCGACTACAACCCACACCGACCCGGCCACGGTGACAACAAGCCAGCCTGCCTATGTGACAACCATCGTGCCTCGGCTCACCCCTGGTTGTCGGTGGCCCAGCCCTTCCCCTTATTCAGAAGCCCAGGTCCCCAGAGTCGATGTCGTTGATGGCAACGTCCGAAAGTCCCACAGCGCGGCCTCCGCCATCCTGGAAATACCCTTCTTTGAACCCTTCGGCGATGACTTCGCGCATCTGCCGGTCACCGGCACCGGCTTCACGGCCGTCGAACAGACGCTGCGCGTACGACGCGGGGAGGTGGACGGCCAGCCGTCGGAACCAGCCGTCGTCGGTGGTGCCGATGGGCGCGGTGCAGCCGAACCGGGCCCTCGTCTCCACTGTGATGCCGGTACTGGTGACTGCCTGCCTCCGGCGGCACTTGCTCACCTGCAGCTGCCGGCAGGCCCGAACGGCCGTGTGGATCCCGTCCCCGATGTCCTCCGGCGGCTTCTTGCGTTCGCCCGTGCGGTAGCGCTCCACGGACCGCTGGCCGACGCCGATCCCCCAGGCGAGCGCCTTGGTCGTCCTGAGCTGCTTGACCGCGAAGTTGACGCGCACCTGCAGGCCCTCGGCCGGCTCGCGGTGAACGTCTCCCGGTCGGCGCGTTCAAGGAAGTCGTGCATGCCCCTCACGGCCCACTCGCCTTCGTCCATGACGGCGTCGCCACCCTTGATGTGGCATACGAGATGGAAACCCTTCCCATCAGGTCGACCACCCAGACCATCTCCTGGACGCCCCCAGCTCGGCCAAGCCCGCCGTCAGTCCAAGGCGCAACCCGCCCCGCCGCGGCCCGCCGCAGGCAGCGCAGCGCAGCAAGTCCAGCGGCAAGGCCCCCGAAGAAGGCGGACGACGCAGTCGAACAGCACAGCCAGCAGAACAGACCCGTCATCCAGGCCACGTCGACCGGCTTGCGATGCATGTTGCCCCAGGCCTTGCCGATGACAGCCGCGCGGACGCCCAGGAGCCCGGTCGGACGCTGAAGGCCCGGCCACCTCTCGCCATCCTTAGTCGAGGCGCGCCTGTCGGCGTTCGCGGAGTTTGCCCACGCCTCCCTTAACGGTCGCCGTGATCGCCACGAGGACGACCGCCAGGACCGTCGTGTGGGCCTTCGCGTGGCCGGGTTGCCCAACGGCCAGGCCCGCAATGGCTATGTTCAGGAGAAGTGACAGCGGTTGTTCGCCGGTTCGGGCAGCACCTGGTGTTGCGGGCTCGTCGAAGTGTTCAGAGCTTCGGGCATCGCATAGCCGCCGACGTGAGTACCTCCCGGACGACAGCACCTAACGGGCCGTTGTCCGGGAGGTGGGCAAGGGGGCTCCTGGTCCTCAGGCAGAGGAGGCGTCTGGGCCGGTCAGCCCGCCAGCAGCTCGGTGATCAGGCGGACAGCCTCCGGTACCTCGACGTGGTCGTCGGGGGTGGCCCCGAAGTGCGCTCCGGTGGGTGTCACCACCGCGGTCGCGTGGAGGCCGTCGATCAGCAGCTTGACGTGCTCGGTCGGGTCCGGCTGGTTGACCGGGTCGTCCATGGCCTGGAGCACTCGGAAGTGCCGTGCCGAGCGGCGGATCCGCTCCCAGTCGAAGCCACCCTCGAAGAACTCGGCGAGCTCGTCGTACCCGACCTCGTGCGCCGAGGTCGCTACCAGCAGCACGCCCGCGAACACCCCTCCGGTCTTTGGGTCGTGCTGCTCCAGGAACCGCAGGACGTTCACGCCGCCGATGCTGTGCCCGACCAGCACGGTCGACTCGGCGGGGCCGGCGTCCAGGACGGCCTTGCCGTAGGTCTTGCGCCAGGGCTCCAGCTGCGGGGCAGCGGTCTGCGGCAGCCGCGGCACGGTGACCCGGTGCCCGTCGGCCGCCAGCCGCTCGGTCAGGTACGGGAACCAGACACTGTCGTCGCTCGAGCCGTAGCCGTGCGACACCACGATCTCGCTCATGATCGATCCACTCCCCTAAATCAAAACGATCCGTCGCGTTTTGTTTAACCCTAGCACGCTGCTACCGTGGCTGCGTGCCCAGTGGAGAGACATCAAGCCGCCGAACCGGCGGCAGGATCCGCAGCCAGGACGCCCACGACGCCGTCCTCGCCGCCGCGATCGAACTCATCGAGGAGCTCGGCTACCAGGCCGTCACCATCGAACGTGTCGCGGCCCGCTCCGACGTAGCCAAGAGCACCATCTACCGCTGGTGGAAGTCGAAGGCGGCCCTCGTCATGGACGCCTACCGCACGGCCGTCGAGCAGCGCATGCCCGAACCCGACACCGGCTCGCTCACCGGCGACCTGACCGCCTTCGCCTCCGCCCTGTACGGCGTCTCCGCGCACCCGGTTCGGGTCCGGGCACTGCGCGGGCTGATGGCAGAGGCACAGCTCGACCCCGCCTTCGCCGAACCCTTCCGGGAATGGGTGCAAAGCCGGCGGGCCGTCGTGCTCACCTTGCTCGCCAGGGGCGTGCAACGCGGCGAACTCCCGCCCTCCGCCGACCTGGACGCCGCCACCGACCAGTTCTTCGGAATGTTCTGGTACCGCCTGCTGGTCGGCCACAATCCGCTCGAACCCGCCCAGGCCGCAGGCCACATCGACCAGCTGCTGCACGGACTCCGTACGAGAGACGTGGAATAGGTCATCAGCGGCTGCCCGGCGGTGCTGTCACTTCTCGTGACCATCGAACAGGGCAGCTGCTGGGCGCCTCCCGAAGCGTCGAACAACCACTGCCGGAACTCGTGAACAGAACCGGACGTCGGACTCCAATGGGCAACAACCTGACATTGCACCGCTTCAGGGGGCTCAGCTCCGATGGGATCACTGCCAGACGCAGCCCGGCTCCTTGTGATCAGCGCGATGCCGCATCCACACGACCACATCCCGTCCTCAGAGGACACTGACCGACTCAGGAAGCGCAGCAGTCTGCCGCAACGTCGTCAGCTCGCGGTGGAGAGCGTAGTCGTCGGCGCGGGCAGCAGCCGAGGACGTTTTCGGGCCAGGAGCTTTCCAGCGGTGACCCAGCTGGCTCCCCGCTGGTTGCACAGGAGGTCCCAGGCCTGCTGTGCCGGCGAGCCGGGGCCAGATCGGCTGCGTCAACGTCAGCCATGTCCACGCCCGCGGGAATCGCACCCAGCAAATCGGACAGGCGCGCGCCGAACGCCCCCTACGCCATCTCGACGGCCGAGCTGACCTGGGCCGGCTGTCAGAAGGAGCGGAACACCACCAGTTGCGACTGTGTCGCCGCCGCTGTAAGACGGCCGCTACGGCGTGCCTGGTGATCCGTGTTGGACGAGGGGAGCGTATTCCGACGGTTGCCATGGGGGTGTCGGTGTGCCGTCCGGGTCCAGCCCATACGGCCACAGTGTTTCGAGTATTTCGTCGGTGCTGCCGTGGTCGACGGCCTGCCGGAGGAGGCGCTGCGCCCCTTCCCTGTCCCCGGCCTCCTCCCGCATCATGACCAGGCGGTAGGGGGGTTCGGTGTCGTGATGGTCGGCGGCTTTCAGGGCAAGGGTCTCGGCACCTACCCGATCCCCTGCCGCCTCCCGCATCATCGCCAGGTGGAACAGGGCGGCAGCCTTGCCGTGGTCGGCGGCCTGCCGAACGAAGCGCTCCGCTCCTTCCTCGTCCCCGGCCTCGTCCCGCATCACGGCCAAGCGGTACAGGGCGTCGGGCCTGCCGTGGGCAGAGGCCTCCTGGGCCTGGATCTCGGCGTCTTCCCGATCTCCGGCCGCCTCCCGCACGATCGCCAGGTGGTACAGGGCGATGGCACTGCCCTGGTCGGCAGCCTTCCGGAGGAGGTGTTCCGCCCTCCCAGCCTCTTTCCGTCCCAAAGCCAAGAGGACCAGGGCGCCGGTGCTGCCGTGGCCGACGGCTTCCTGGGCCAGGGTCTCGGCGCCCTCCCGATCCCCGGCGTACTCTCGCATCAGCGCCAGGCGGTACAAGGCGTCGATGCTGCCGCCGTCGGTGGCCTGCCGAAGCAGGGGTTGCGCCCCTTCCCTGTCCCCGGCCTCGTCCCGCATCAAGGCCAAGTCGTGCAGGGCGTCGATGTTGCCGTGGTCGGCGGCCTGCCAGAGGAGGCGTTCCGCCTTTTCCCGGTCCCCGTCCTTCTTCCGCAGGTCGGCCAGGAGGCGCAGGGCGTCGGTGCTGCCGTGGTCAGCGGCACGGTGGCTGAGGACGTGGGCCCATTGCAGGCGGTGGCGGGTCCAGGCTGCCCTGGAGAGGTTGTGCAAGTCGTCGGGGTGGGTGAGGCAGGTATGGGCGGCGTGCCAGAAGGAGTCCGGCGGACACAGTCGTCTTCGGGTGGTGCGGCCGTGTTGTTCGAGGTAGTCGGCGAGCCGAAACACCGGCCCCGCAGGCGCTGAGGCAGGGGTGTCGGCAACGATGGAGGGGATGGACGGGCGCCGTGTGGCTCGGGGGGTTGTGCGGCGCAGGGGTGCCTGTTTGCCGTGGACGAGTTGAGCGAGGGTGGCGAATGCCTGTTCCGCCCAGTCGTCGGTGAGCTGGTCGTAGTCGGTGTCGGTGAGGTAGTCGGTAGCGGCGTCGATGAGGAAGGCTTGCGGGAGGTGGAGGCCGACGCCGAGGCGGCGTGCGTCCATCGCCGCTTCCAGCAGTGCTTTGGCGGCTGGGCTTGCGTGCTGGAAGCGGTTGAGGAGTTCGGGGGCGCCGGCCAGGTCCTGGGTGATGCGTCCGTCGGTGCTGGCCCGGGTGAGGGCGTCAGCCAGCAATCGGTCACCGTCCTCGGCGACGGCGGTTGCGGCGGCCAGGGCCCGGACGTCGAAGGCGTCTGGGACGGTCAGGGTGTGTCCGGAGAAGAGTTCCCGCACCCGGCTGTGTGGATCTTCCTCATTCGGCGCGGGCAGGGCTGTGTACTGGTGCACGTATTCGGGCCAGAGCGTGCCCAGTACAAGGACCGGCCCGCGCCCCGGGCAGACGAGCAGGTGGTGCACGGCCGCCGCGATCCGCTCACCGGCCGCCCGGTCGCCTAGGTAGTGCTGGGCCTCGTTCAGCCACACCACCGTGCGGGGCTGAACCCGGTGCAGGTGCTCCAGCGCGGCCTCCACGCGGGTCGGATCGAACGGATGCCACAGCCGCCATCCCTTCTCCGCGAGCGGCTGCACGGCCTCCCAACAGGCCCGAGTCTTCCCCGTCGACGAGGTACCCACCAGGGTCACGATCCCGCTGCAGCCGGCCGCAGCGTCCCGCACCGCATCAGCCAGTACCCGGTCGTGGTCACGGAACACATATCCGGGCAAGGCCCGGGTCCCGGACGCGCCGGACCCGGAGGCGGTCTGTCCCGGCCCCGCGGGGTGGACTTCCAGATCATGCGGCTCCCACTCCGCGATCAGCCTGCCGGGTCCCGACCTTCCGCCACCCCGCCCCCGCCCCCGCCGCATCCCGCTGTAGGGCCAACAGCTCCTCGACCGGAAGGTTTTCAGTGCGCGGGCCAGCGCCGCCACCGTCTCTCTCGAGGACACAGGCTTCCTGAGCGAGAGCGCCTCCGACACGGTCGTGCGCCCCAGCTCCGCCCGGGCGGCGAGCTGCGTCTGGTTCAGCCGGGCCTGCGCCAGCCCGTCGTTAAGTCTCCTGCGTAGTTCGGTGAGTGCCGGATTGTCGCCGTTCTGCTCGTCGTGCACGTGTTCGCCCCCGGACCTGATGTGTTCGCCGCTGTCCATCTTCGTCCGGGCGAACCACGGCGCACACCTCATCCGCGACCTTCGACCACGTCAACACCCCACCGTGTAAAGGGAGTCTGTCGTGGCCATCGCCATCGTCCTGCTGACCACCGCAACCGTCATCGTCGTCGGGCTGCTCGCCGCGGCCGGCGCGGGCAAGCTCGCCCGCATGGACGGCGCCACCTACCCCGCCGCCCTCACCCGCGCCGCCACCACCTTCGCCGCAGTCATCACCTTCGCCGCCACCGTGACCGCAGCCCTCGCCGCCCTGCTCGCCTAGTCACCGGCACTCACGTCTCTGCCTGATGCTGTCACCTGCCCAGTGCGCGCATCACACGAACGCGTGGTAGCCGGCGTCGAACGCCTCTGCCTCCCGAAGGCTGCGGCACCCTCGTCCAGGGCATGCGACAGAGCTGGACGATCGACGGAGGCAGCGTGCATGCGGAGGCGACGCTCAAGGGCCGCGAAGCGCGAGGCGGGCGGCGTGGTCGACGAGGTGTGGGCGCCGCTGTCGTGCGTGGTCGTGTGACGGTCAGCGGAATGTGGGGGCGCAGGCTCCAGCGCGTTTGAGGGTACGGATGACGGGGGCGGTCTCGATGGAGTGGACGGCTTCCAGCGTCGCCACCCGTTCGGTGAGATACCGGCATAGGTCTTCGGCGTCACGACAGTTGACGGCGGCGACGAGGTTGCTGGGACCTGTGGTCATGGCGGCGAAGGAGACCTCGGGGTGGTCAGCCATTGCCCGTGCCACGTCGGCGAGCCTGGACGGCTGCACGGTCATCCACAGCCGGGCTTCGGTGGGGAAACCGAGCGTCGCTGGGGCGATGTCGACGATGAAGGTGAGGACTCCGGCGCGGCGTAGTGTATCCAGTCGGCGCTTGGCGGTGGAATCCGCGCTGCCTGTGGTGGTTCCGAGCTCGGAGTAGCCGGCTCGTCCGTCACGGGCCAGGATGTCCAGCATGGCCCGGTCCTGCTCGTCAAGGGCGACTTCCTCGGCGGTCGACGGCACAGGATCGGGCCGGAGCCAGCGGACTTGTTTCTCGGTGAGCCGGGCGGAGCCGGCCCAGGCGGTGGGCAACGCCGTCGCGCGCAGCAGTAGATGTGCGGAGACCGCGGTGACGCGGCTGGTGCGGGGGAGCTTGTCCAGGAGCAGGGCGTCGCGCTCGGCAGCGGTCGGTGTCTGGACATTGCAGGAGACTTCTGTTCCGCCGGAGAGCAGGTACACGTACGAGGTGTCGGGCCGCGCAGCCAATGCGGCCGCGATGGAGCCAGCCGCATCCGGGGTGCACCGCACTCGGAGCGTCCATGAGCTATAACCGAGCCGCACGCCGTTGACCACGCCGACGACCCGGAGCAGACCGGACGACCGAAGCCGTCGGTAGCGCCGGGCGACGGTGTTCTCCGAGACGTCGAGCACCTCGGCCACGGCGCGGAACGAGACCCGCCCATCGATCTGCAGGGCGTGAACCAGGCCGCGGTCAGTCGCATCCAGTGAGACGGTATCCATCGATTGACGCTATTCCATGACGGATTTCTGCGCCAGTGAGCCGCTGGCTGGTGCCTTTACTCCATGGCGGTGACAGTGACGCAGACACCGGCGCCAACACGGCAACACGGCAAGGAGAGCTTCCATGGCAGCCCAGACCACAATCCTCGTCACCGGGGCAACCGGAAACGTGGGGCGGCAGGTGGTCTCCCAACTCATCGCCGCGCACTCCTGCAAGGTGCGGGCCCTGACCCGCAACCCCGCCACGGCAGGACTTCCGGACGACGTCGACATATGGCAGGGCGACCTGGGCGACCCCGAGGCACTGGAAGCGGCGTTGGAGGGAGTGAATGCTGTGTTCCTGATGTGGCCCTTCCACAATGCCGATCCGGCCGTGACAGTCGTGGACGTCATCAGGCGGCACGCGCGCCGGGTGGTGTTCTTGTCGTCCGGCGCCGTCCAGACCGGACTGGCTCCCGAGCGGCAGCCTCATCCCGTGGGCCGGTCTCATGCGCGCGTCGAACAGCTCATTGAGGAGTCCGAGCTCTGCTGGACGCATCTCCGGCCGAGCACCTTCGCCGCCAACACCTTGTGGTGGGCCGATCAGATCCGCGCCGGAGACGTGGTGCAGGGCGCCTACGGGGCTGTGCCCATGGCCCTCCTCCATGAAGCGGACATCGCTGCCGTGGGAGTGCACGCCCTTACCGAAGACGGGTACGACCACACCACCCAAGTCCTGACCGGCCCCGAAGTCCTCACCCAGGCCGAGCAGGTGCGAACCATCGGCCAAGTGCTGGGCCGCCCACTCCAGTGGCAGGAGCTGTCCCGTGAGGCAGCACGTCGTCGGCTCCTGGCCGACGACACCTTTCCCGATTCGTTCGTGGATCCCCTCCTCGACGGCTACGCCGACATGCTCGCCGCTCCTCGCCCGACCACTACCCACACGGTCGAAGCGGTCACCGGTACACCGGCACGTACCTACCGTGCATGGGTGTCCGACCACGCCGCTTACTTCCGCTGACCTCTCCGGCGTAATCGGCACGGCCCACCACGTCGGGCTCGCCGTGAAGGGACAGCGTTCAAACTAGCTGCCCGTTCCGGTCGCTGGCCGATCTTGATGCCCGTCGGCCAGCGGCTGGCCAGTAGGCCGAAGAGGAGGGTGCCGGTCCATTCGCCAGTGTTGATGTTCAAGGTGAACTCGGGACGACGGCCTTTGAGATCGAAGCCGGCACGTTCCAGCGGGCGTGCCGAAGGGGCGTGGCGGGCGTCGCATTCGGCGGAGACCCGGTGCAGTGTCGGCGTACACCCCAATGTGCTCAGGCAAGTACACGGGTTCGTACCCAGCCGCGGCGGGCAACACGCATGCCACGCATGTGCGTTGAAGCTCCTTCCGCTCCAGGACCAATACGGCCCGCGCTGCGGCCGATCCGTCCTCATGCCCGGCCACGCGGGACTTTGATTTCTGCTTCACTCCGTCCACGCCGATCAGGAATTCTCTTCCTCCGGCTATCGTGTAGGAAGAGATGTCGGCGTAGCGCATGGGCATGCCCATGCAGCCTGCCCTGCGTCGATGAAGCAGGACGCAGAAAACGAGTTCCCACCCTCGGTGTCTGAGGGGGTCAGTGGACCTTCGCGTAAGCCTCGCGCACCTCGGCTGGTACCCGCCCACGACCGGAAACGGTGTAGCCGGCCTCCTTGGCCCATGCGCGGATAGCGGCGCTATCGTCACGGTTGGAAGCGCTTACCTGGCGGGGCTTACGGGCCCTGCCAACCTTCCGACTCGCCTTGATGAACGGCCCGAAAGCCTCAAGCATCTGCTCGTAACTGTCGGGGCCCAGGTCAATCTCATACAACACCCCATCACCGCTTACCGTGCACGAGCTCGTTAGCCTCAGCAGGCCCCATCTCGGTGCCGTCGACGATCCCAGTCTTCCCGGTCACGCCCAGGTGGTCGATGACGTCGGCCAAGGTCCGCAGCCGCACGTCGGGGCTGACGGTGCAGCCTCGCCCGGCGAGCAGCGGCCGCACCTCGCCGATGGCACGGGTGATGGTGGAGCGGTCCACCCCGAACCAGCAGGCCGGCACATCGTGAGTGACACCGTGGCGAACGTGCACAAGCGTGGCCAGCAGTCGATCGACGAAGACCAGCCGGTGCTTCGCACCGGCGCCCACAGCCCGCTTCTGAGTCCGGGACACAAGCCTGGCCTGGTGCCATTCGTGCCACAACGAGCCCACTTCTGCGACGAGTTCAGCGATCACATCGGCCGCCAGACCCGTGATCCTCCGGTCGCCGATAATCCCTGCACGAGTCGCATTCCCCACCACCCAGCCATGATCAACGATCAGAAGCTCGACGTCCCACCGCTTACCGTGCACGAGCTCGTTAGTGATCGTTTACGGATTTGTCAGATGAACGCGAGGACGGGCGCCGGGTTTGGCGTCCTGTCCTCCGCCATCCGACGGCGCTCGTAGTGCAGGCGCCGCTTCGGTTGGGCGGCAGCTGAGCCTACGGATGGTATCCGGGGGTGCGCCTTGGCCGACGGTCCTTCGAGGCCCTGAAGGCGTCTGCGTCGGCCCATCCGGTGGACTGGTCAGGGCGTTTCCTGGCTGGTGAGGCCGTGTGCTGTGGCGAGTAGGACGGAGTCGAGGTCCGACGGGGTGATGTCGAGTGTCCGTTCGGATTCGGTGGAGTCGAGGAGATGGGGGTGCTCGGTGGCGTAGAGCATTTCGATGAGTTCGCCGAAGAGGGGGGTGGTGGCGGCCAGTGTGGTGAGGGCATCGCGGTCCAGGCGCTCGAGGCGGGGCTCGGGTGACCCCGTCAGCTTTGCGAATCGTTCGGTCAGTTCCTGCACGGAAGTGTTGGCGGTGGCGGGTGCATGCCAGGCTCGGCCCCAGGAGCGGTCGTTGGTGGCGGCGGCCAGCAGGGCTTTAGCCACGTCTCCGACGGCGGAGAAGCACTGCGTCACATCGAGGCGGCCGGGGTAGGTGGCGAGTTCGCCTGCGAGGATCTGGGGCGCGATGCCCAGGGTGAAGGTGCCCACGGCGCCCGTGCCGAGGAACGAGGCGGCGCGTACTTCGGTGACCCTTGCGCGGCCCGCTTCGTGGGAGGCGAGGGCGTCGAGCCACATCTGGGCACGTACTCGCCCCTTGGCCGATACGGGGGCCATCGGCAGGTTCTCGGTGATGGGGCCGTCCACATGGCCGTATCCGTAGAGGTTGCCGAGCATCACGTATCCGGCGCCGGTGCGCTCGGCTGCCTGCAGCAGCGAGGCGGCCAGCGGCGGCGCGTCGGTGACCCACCGGTCGTAGGCGGGCATGGCGCAGTTGATCAGAACCTCGGCTCCGGTGACGAGTTGGGTGAGGCGGTCTGCGTCGCTTGCGTCAGCGGCGATGCGTTCAACCAGCGGGTGTCGGACTCCGGCTCCGCTGCGGGTGATCTGGCGGACCGGGATGCCCCGGTCGGCGAGAAGGGCTGCGGTGGCACGTCCGGTGGCGGCGGATCCTACGACAACGTAACGGGACATGAGGTTCTCCGGCAGTGAGGGAAGGGAATGACGGGCCGCCCGCGGGAGTTGACGCCGCCGGTGGCCGTGCAGCACCAGCCTCCGCCGGCCGCGGCGGCGCGGCCACCCCCGAAAGTGACGATCAACCGGAGGATCTGGCCATGCACCGCATCGCCGTCCTGGCCGTACCGCCGGCCACCACCTTCGACCTTGCCATTCCCGAACTCGTCTTCGGCGCGGCGCAGGTGAAGGGCGTAGCGGCCTACGAGGTGCGCATCGGCACGCCGGAGCCCGGCCTGGTGGAGGCATACGGTGCCCTGCAGGTCGCGGTACCCCATGGGCTGGAGGTGGTGGATGGCGCCGATACGGTGATCGTCACCGGTACCGGTGCCCGGCAGGATGCCGATCCGCGTGTGCTCGCTGCGCTGCGTCGTGCCGCGGCGGCCGGCAGCCGTATCGTCTCGATCTGCACCGGCGCGTTCGTGCTGGCTCAGGCCGGGCTGTTGGACGGCCGCCGGGCCACCACCTACTGGCCGTTCTCGGCGGAACTCGCCGAGCGTTTCCCCGAGGTGGATGTCGTGGGGGATGTCCTCTTCGTCGATGAGGGGCCCGTGCTCACCTCGGCCGGGCTGACCGCGGGCATGGACCTGTGCCTCCACCTGGTGCGCGCCGATCACGGCGCGGCCGTGGCCAACGCGGTGGCCCGGCTCGCGCTGGTCTCCCCGTCACGCTTCGGCGGCCAGGCCCAGGTGGTGGCCGCGCCGGTCTCCGCTGCCGACGCGTTTTCGATGGCCAGGACCCGGGCGTGGGCATTGGAACGGCTTGCGGAGCCGCTTTCCCTGGGTGATCTGGCCGCCCATGCGCATACCAGTGTGCGGACGCTGACCCGGCGCTTCCAGGCCGAGACGGGGCGCACCCCGCTGCAGTGGCTGCTGGAGGAACGCGTACATCGTGCCCGTGAGCTCTTGGAGTGCACCGACCTGGCGGTTGAGCGCGTGGCCGAGCTCAGCGGCCTCGGCAGCGCCGATTCGCTTCGGCTCCATCTGGTGCGCCGGGTCGGGCTCACTCCCACTGCCTACCGTCGGCGGTTTGGGTGTGGTGGGGAAGCGCTGAAGGGTGGTGAGGGGCTCCAGGCCGATGGTGCTGTCGCCGGGCGTGGGTGAAGGCTGCGGCCCTGGGCCGGCCTTGATACGGAGCCGGCAGTGTTCGGTACGTACAGGCGGTCAGGCGGCACTCATTGGTAGGGGGTGGTCGGCGTCGGTCCCTGTGCGGAGTTGCTATGGCTGTGACCAACCACAGCCTGCCGCCTGAGCATGCCCGCCAACCGCCCGGGCAGCCACGCAGCCCGCCGGAATCGGGCCGGATCGCGGTCGGGGGCTTTCACCTCGCGGGCCGGTGTGGGCCCGGCGCGTGTCCCAGAGGGACCCGTCGGTGTGTGGGAGATCGCACACTGCTCGCGATCACGGTCGCCACCTTCAACAGGAAGGAGCGCGGGTGATTTCAAGCGCCGAATCGGATCCGCCCGACGGACGGCTCCGCGTGCGCGTACGCCACCCGGTGCCGCTCGGCGGCGGTCAGGACTAGCGGGCGCGCGGCAGCAACAGGCAAGGCAGGCAAACCGATCAGCAGAAATGGATCACGACGGCCATAGCCTGCCGCATCCGCTTCCACCTGGGCCCGGGCCGTGCTGGGGCAACGGGCCCGGGCGCTTACGAGGATTCCGGCGGGCGTCGACAACGATCGGGCGGCTCAGGAGAGTTCGTGCCGGGCGCCGTCGGCGACGGCGTGGAGCTTGTCGGGGTTGGCCACGTTGTGGATGGTCGAGATGCGGCCTTCCGCGTCGAAGTCGAAGGTCAGCGTCGCGATCACACGGTCGGGGCCGCGGAAGACCACGCCCGGGCCGCCGTTGATCCAGGTGAGCTCTGCCCGCATCTGCCCGGGCTCGATGCCCTGGTAGGTCACTGTGCCGAGCCCGGCGAACCAACGGGCCACGGTCTCCAGGCCGACGACCGGCTTGAGGGCCTGGCGGACCTTGCCACCGCCGTCTGTCCACAGCGTCACGTCCGGGGAGAGCAGCTCCATGAGGGTGTTGATGTCGCCGCCCGTCGTCGCCGCGAAGAAGCGCTCGGTGACGTCGCGTTGGCGGGCGCGGTCCGCGGTGAAACGGGGTCGGCGGGCCTGGACGTGCTTGCGGGCGCGGTGCGCGGCCTGCCGGACCGCCGTCTCCGAGCGTTCCACCGCCTGGGCGATCTCCGCGTAGCTGAAGGCGAAGACCTCCTTCAGTACGAAGACCGCGCGCTCCAGGGGGCTCAGCGTCTCCAGGACGACCAGCAGGGCCATGGAGACCGAGTCCGCCGTGGCGACGCCGTCGGCGGTGTCCGGGCCGGTGAGGATCGGCTCGGGGAGCCATGGCCCGACGTAGGTCTCGCGCTGGTGGCGGGTCGAACGGAGCCGCTCCATCGCCAGGTTGGAGACGATCCGGGTCAGATAGGCCTTGGGTTCGGCGACCTGCGAACGGTCGGCCGCCGACCACTTGAGCCAGGCGTCCTGTACCGCATCCTCGGCGTCAGCGGCGGTGCCGAGGATGCGGTAGGCGACGGAGAAGAGCAGGGTGCGGTATTGCTGGAAGGCGAGCTGGTCGGGGCCGGCCTGCTGCGGCTGGGTCACTTGGTGCTCCGAATCCGGGTGTAGCGGCCGCCGTGCGGCCAGATCGCGCCCGAGGCGGGCATCTTCTTCATGCGGGCGAAGGTCGGCCAGGGCGCGGCGGTGACCGTCTCCTTGTACTTCGCGGCCCGCTTGCCGGTCAGCACGATCCGGCGCGGGCTGTCGTCGGGGTGGGTGAACTGTACGACGGCGTCGTTCCGGCCCAGGCTGACGGGTGTGTGGTAATAGCCGAAGCGGAAGGGCTTGGGCTGCTTGCCGGCCAGCACCCGCAGGATCGAGAGGGCCGCGTGCACGCCGGTGGGCATGCCGCCCTGGCAGGTCCCGTGCATCACGCCGTAGCCCTGACGGATCGCCGCCGCGTCGCCCACGGCGTAGACGTCCGGGTGGGAGACCGAGCGCAGCGCGCTGTCGGTGACCACTCGGCCGCGCTCGTCGACGGTCAGGCCCGCGGCGCCGGCCAGCAGCGAGACGCGGGTGCCGCTGGTCCACAGCACCGCGGCCGCCGGGATGCTGGAGCCGTCCGCGAGCTCGACGCTGTCCGGCAGCACCTTGGCCACCTCGACGCCGCTGCGCACCCGCACGCCGAGCCGGGCGAGCGCTGTTTCCAGGTAGGCCTGGGCCTTCGGGTGCATGCTCGCGCCCGGCTCCTGCCGGCCCAGCAGCACCACCTGGAGCTCCGGGTACCGTTCGGCGATCTCCGCGGCGGCCTCAATGCCGGTGAGGCCGCTGCCGCCTACCACGACGGTTCCGCCGTCGAGCCGGGTCAGCCGGTCGGCGAGGAGGGCGGCGTCCTCCGGGCTGTTGAGGGTGTAGGCGTGGTCGTCCACTCCGGGGACGGCGACGGTGTTCGCGATGCTGCCCAGGCCGTAGACCAGGGTGTCGTAGCGCAGGACCCGGTCGTCGTCGATCCGGACGGTCTTCGCCTCGGCGTCCACGGCAGTGACCCAGCCGCGGACGAAGCCGGCGCCGGTGCCGTCCAGCAGCTCCGGGATGTTCAGCTCGGTCGTCTCCTGGCCGGTGGCAGTCATGTGCAGTCGAAGCCGCTCGGTAAAGGTGTCGTAGGGGTTGACCAGCGTCACTCGCAGGTTCCCGCGCTTCCGGGTGCGGGCCGCGAGCTGGATCGCGGCCGAGAGCCCGGCGTAGCCGGCGCCCAGGACCAGGACCTCGTGCTGCTGCGCTGCTGTCGCGTTCATCGCTCTGCTGCCTCTTTCGTGTTGGACGTTCCCGCCGTGCGGACCACCACCAGACGTAAGCTGCGCTTCTGTTCGTGACATGGGTTCGATGTGACCCGCTTCACATCGCGAAGAGGGGGCGGGCGCGCGGCATCAGCATCCCGAGCACCGCGAAGCGCAGCATTCAATCGTGATCGACTGGCTCCGAACGGGAACTGACGGAACAACAGGACCCCCGAAGGACTTCCGGAGCCGACCACTAAGCTTTCCAACTGGCCACTGAGCGTTTCTCATCCTGAGCGCCAGGCGATCTCGATGGCGTGAACGGCGGCGACCGTGCGGCCGATTCGGTTGGTGCTGCAGCGTGCTTTACGGAGGGTTCGCCATTGCTTGAGGCGGGCGAAGGCGCGTTCTCCCGGGGCCCGCAGCCGTGCGTGGTCGCGGTTGAACTGGGCGTACTTCTCGGGCAGGTCGCGGCCGTAGTACGGGGTGCGGATAGTGGCACCAGCTCCGCGGTAGGCGCGGTCGGCGAAGACGAGGAGCTGACGGGACAGGCATGCCTGGACCACACCGTGCGCGCGGGCCGCGGTCAGGTCGTGCGTGCGGCCGGGCAGTGCCCGCGAGAACCACAGCGGCCTGCCGTCCGGGGCAGCCACGACCTGCACGTTCATCCCGTGACGGCGGTGCTTCATCGAGTAGTACGGCCCATCCGCCGCGATGCGGTCCGTGGCGATCAGGGTGCCGTCGAGGATGACGAACCCCTCTGGTGGCAGCTCGCACAGAGCCTCGTGCAGGCTCGGAGCGCGCTCGGCGAGGATCTCGACAGTCTCAGTCACGTACCGGCCGGCGGTGGCGGTGGAGACGCCGAACCCCGCGGCGACCTGGGCCAGGGTCTCGTTCTTGCGCAGGTGCACCAGGACAAGCAGGGCCTGCCTGAAGCAGCCCAGCTTGCGCCAGCGGGAGCTCACCTCACACCTTCGGGCGTAGATGAGCCAGGAAATGTGCTCAACGACCTCGTGAGGGACGTCGAGCATGGCACGATACGGGACCAACAGGGCTCCTGTGTCCAGACGTTGGCGAGTGAGATCACCAGCGCAACGGCCAGGAGCCCTGCCGCGTTACGGACACCGACCGCCAGTCGCCGCCACCCGCGAACCACAAGATCAGAAGCGTTCAGTGGGATGAAATAATGCACGAATGGCTTCCCTCGAGACCGTGACAGCCGCCGAGCTCATGGACCGCACCCGTGACGGCGTCCTGCTCTTCGGCCTGACCCCGCCACGGCAGACCACCACCCCCGAGCAGGCCGACGCCGTCGCCGCCGCGGCCCTGACCCGGCTCCGGTCGGTGCAGGTCGACGGGCTCATCCTCTACGACGTGGACGCCGAGGCCGACCGGACCGAGGCCCCGCGCCCGTTCCCATTCATGCCGATGATGGACCCGGCCCACTTCCTCGACGGCCACCTCGCCGACTGGGCCGGCCCGGTGATCGTCTACCGCGCCGTGGGCAAGTACACCGGCGACCAGCTGGACCGCTGGTGGTCGCAAGCCGACCGCGACCGGGTGCTGACCGTCTTGGTCGGCGCGGCCTCCCGGCACCAGGTGGTCCGGACGAGCCTTCCCGAGGCCTATCGCCGGCATGCCGGGTTCTCCCTCCCGCCGCGGATGGGCGGCGTGGTCATCGCCGAACGGCACGCCGCCTCGGGGACGGAGCACGCACGCATGCTGCGTAAGCAGGACGCCGGCTGCGAGTTCTTCGTCTCCCAGGTCTGCTACGACCTGGACCACACCCGCAACATGCTCTCCGACTACACCCACGGCTGCCGCGACCAGGGCCTGGACCCGAAGCCGGTGGTGCTGACCCTGGCCCCGTGCGGGTCGGTGAAGACCCTGGAGTTCATGACCTGGCTCGGCATCGAGGTCCCGCGATGGCTCCAGGCCGAGATCACCCGCGGCGACCCCCTCGCCGCGTCGTACGAGCAGTGCCTCCTCAACGCCCGGGCCCTGATCGCGTACTGCCGCCGCCTCGGCCTGCCTTTCGGGATCAACGTCGAGAGCCTCACCAACCGCAAACTGGAGATCGACGCCTCCATCGGCCTCGTCCGGGAGATCCGCGACCTGCTGGGCTGAATCATCGTCAGGTCGGCAAG
The DNA here is from genome assembly GCF_044767545.1 of Streptomyces sp. NPDC101227. NCBI lineage: Bacteria > Bacillati > Actinomycetota > Actinomycetes > Kitasatosporales > Streptomycetaceae > Streptomyces > Streptomyces sp. NPDC101227. The sequence goes on from NZ_JBIWOD010000036.1 coordinate 33,662, forward strand.
CGGTCGCCGCCGTTCACGCCATCGAGATCGCCTGGCGCTCAGGATGAGAAACGCTCACTGAGCGCCTATGCCTGCTGCCGACATGAACAATTAAGGCTGGTAGGAGCAGGTTGCCTGGCTGGTGGGCTCCGCTCGTCGAAGTGCACAGTCCCAGCAGTACAGGTCGTCCCTGTATGCACTTTGTGAGGATAGGAAGGCGGCAGCAGTGGGGGTCTTTTGTGGCGGATCGCTGGTGCAGTACTGAGCACGTGGGGTGTGCTGATAGTGCTCCTGCTCGCACCGTCATCCCTGCCGGAGCAGTGGCGCTATTACATTTATTCGCCAGTAAGCGTCGGCTTGTGGATGTTGTCCATGCTCGTTGCTCCTTTCTTGGTCTGCGCCATCAGGTGGGAGTGGATCAAGGAGGGAAACGAGCGCTCCTGAGCATGGCTCGCTCCGTCGGGCCGCTGGTTTCAGCTGGTAGCGGCGGCATCGGCATCCCGGCCTTCTGCGGGGCGTGCATTGCGACGTGTGACGCGGCAGGTCATGAGGTGATGGCGGCCCAGATGATGAGGGCTTCGGAGACTGAACGAGTCGCTCGTAGCCGCGGGCATGCTATGCCAGCAGGCATCCATGATCCACCCAGGCGCACGCGGGGCAGCGGCGTCGTGTGCAACTTGGGTGTTCAACAATGGCGCGCGGCGGGGCCGCCCAGGATCCTCCCCCGAGTCACCCCGGACGGCCCACCCAAGCATAGGCCAGAGTGACATGCCCCGTTCAACAACTCCCCGGCGTCAGAGGCTGCGCCAGACACTCACACTGCAAGAGCCCGCGCCCTAACCGTGCGAGCCGGTGTCGGGGATTGCGGTGACGGAGGTACCGGTTCAGGCTCACTCTCCCGCATGTCCCTCCAAACAGTTCCCCTGGGCGACATAGGGCCGGGGCCGCGGAATGCGGGAGTAGTCTTGGGGATGTAGTGGGAGATGCCTTCCGGATGAGGTGAGCAGCGGGAGGCGTATCGCAGAGCTGCCCTGGCCGCCGGGGCAGCTCTTTTGTGTCTCCCGAGATGCACCGGAAACCAGTTGTCCGGCCGCGCCCCGAATGCGATGGGCGCTCTCCCCCTGATTTCCGCCGGGTCGGCCAGGTGAAGCCAGAGCGGTGGGAAGCCACCCCAGCCCGTGCCCACCCTCCCAACGGAGTCACTCCTGTGCGGTGCGGGTTGGCTCCGTCATCGTGTGGTCCGCAGGCCGACGGCGTAGCGTTGCCGTTGTAGGTCAAGCCAGGCGCGGTCTGCATCAAGACCCGCCAGCGCAATGTGGCTGCCCCCAGCTGTGCGGGGTGGCCCTATTGCTCCCCGGCGGCGTTGACCAGTCGCTTCGGCTCTCCACGTCGGCGTCGGCCAGGACGGCCGCGGGATCTTGCCCCACGCATGGTCGGCTGACCAGCGTCCGTGCCTCTCGCACACGGTCTTCCACTTGCCGAAGCGCTCAGGTAGATCCCGCCACGGCCCCCCTGCGCCGCCAGTACACGATCCCGTTGATGGTCCTGCGCCGACTCGCCCAACGACCGCCCCTCTTACCAGACTTCGGCAGACTCGGTCACGCTGATCAGGCCGTCAGTTCCATGTTGCAGGTTTCACGACTGCACGACCACAGCCGGCTCGCGGCTGCCCTCGGGCACGAGCACGAAGGCGGCCCCCAGCACAGCGCCGATCAACACGCCGATGCCATGGTTGTGTCGGGGCCGGCCGGCGCTGCTGGATCGCCTCCACCGCGATCGGCTCGCCCTGGATCCCGAGTACGGCATCGAAACAGGCACCCGCCGCTGCCTTTTGTGCCACCCTGGTCCAGCAACGGCAAGTTCCTGTGGGGGAGATCATGGGTGAGTCGCTCCTGAAAGTACGCCTGGCTTTCGACGGCCAGGACAGCGCCGATGTCGCGGAACGTGACATGGAGTTTCTCCTTGAGGAAATCCGGGGAGTTGCGATCGAGCGCCTCGTACACCCCTCCGCGGCTGCCCCCTCTGGCACGCGAGCGGACGAAAGTCTTACGTATACCTCCGTCGTGCTCGGCCTCGCCAGCGCACCCGCGCTCAGGGCGCTCATCCTCCTGGCCCAGGATTGGCTGGCACGCCGTAACTCTGGAACGATTGACATCAAGCTTGGGGAAGACGAACTGCACCTGACTTCCGTTTCCCGCGCTGATCAGCGGAAAGCCATCGAAGCGTTCATCGACAGGACAACGGACCCCTCCGTCGATGCGTAGAAGCGCTCTCATACTCGTCAACGAGAGACACGCCGACAAGCGCTTCACCGATCTTCCTGGGGCCTCTGCCGATGCCCAGCACCTCAGCTCGGTTCTTCGCGATCCCGAGATCGGCCAGTTCGAGGTCACGGTGGAGTCGAACAAAACGGCCCGCGCCTGGCGGAAGGCGATCCAGCGGTTTTTCAGCGATGCCGAGCGCGACGACGAGCTCCTGCTTCATCTCTCGTGCCATGGGCGTAAGGACATGCGTAACCGCCTCCATTTTGTCGCTAAGGACACCGAGTCCAATATGCTTGAGGCGACATCCGTCAGCGCTGAATTCCTTGCCGACCGGCTGGAGGAAAGCCGAAGTCGGCGCATCATCCTCCTCCTCGATTGCTGCTACAGCGGCGCGTTCTCTAAGGGCATGCGCAGCCGGGGCGAGCCCGATGCCGACGTGAGCGAGACGTTCCAGGGCAACGGCCGAATCGTGATCACCTCCTCCACGTCCCTGCAGTACAGCTACGAATCCGAGGTCCTCAGCCGACGGAAGGGACAGCCGTCCATATTCACCTCGGCCGTCGTCGACGGGCTGCGCAGTGGAGACGCCGACCTCGACCAGGATGGCTTCGTCAGCGTCGAAGAGCTATACGAGTTCGTCTCCCGCAAGGTGACGGAACAGATCCCCGAGCAGACGCCCACCCTGAGCGCGTTCTCTGTCGAGGGACAGATCTTCCTCGCTCGCAACCCCAAGGCCGTTTCCAGTCAGTCGGACCAACTGGCCGGTCCTGACCCACGACGAGCGGTCCAGGTCACCGGGGCGGGGCGGCGCGGGTCCGGTTACCAGGTGACCGGGGACGTGGTACTCACGGCCGCACATGTGGTCAGCGAAGCGACGTCAGTCCAGGTGCGTTTCCTGACCGAGGAAGGCAGCACGCGGGAGCTTCCCGGCGATCTGGTCTGGGAGAACTCCGACTCGGATATCGCGCTGCTCAAGATCGCGGACGACCCGGGCATGGGCGGGCCTCCTCTCGCTGAGGTCTCACCGGTGCGGTTCGGCCGCATCACACAGCCGGTGGAATGTGAAGCGCTGGGATTCCCACGGTTCACCTACCCGGCATTGCCGGACGCCGGTGCTGCCACGGCGTACCGGGACGCCCACCACGCCCTCGGCCGCTGCACCCCGCTGTCGCACATGCGCACAGGCAGCCTGGAGATCAGCGTGGGCTACCCTCCGCTGTACGATCCGGGGTCGGGCCGCTCCCCTTGGGAGGGAATGTCAGGGGCCGCAGTGTGGAGCGGCGGGTGCGTGATCGCGGTCATCAGTGAGCATCACCGCGCCGATGGGCTTGGCCAGCTCGTGGCCAGCCGGCTAGACCGCTGGTACGGCCGCCTGACGCCAGCCCAGATTAGCGAATTGAGCGAGCTGATCGGCTTGCCGGCCAACGCCGACCAGCTCGAACAGTTGCCGCTGCCTGAGGGCGCGCCGCAGAGAAGGCGCGTTCGGCGCTGGCGTACGGTTTTTGGCGCATGAACCTGGCCACCCAGGTAGGTGGACGTCGTAGGCGGGTGGGCCAGGCTCCGCCGCAGTCGTAAAGAAGGCCCCCGCCGAGGCTGCCGTTTGGGGGTCGGCCGCCCGACGTCCGCTCCGGGCGGCCGACCGGCAGGCCCGTCGCATGGGGAGGAGACGTGACGCCCCTGGGCCTGCTGCCGCCGCGGCGTCCATCCCGGGGGCGCTGTTGGTAGGGCGGGCTCCCGTCGGGGGTGCGGCGCCCGCCCTGCCCCCTTGGCGGATGACCTACGCTGTGGGGCCGGCCCGCGCGGCCCGATTTTTGCCTTGGGTCGGATCCGCGCGGGAGTACAGGGACCGGGGCGGCGGGAACGCGGGCCCCGGGCCGACCCGCTCACGGGAGTGGCAGGAGTAGAGACCGGCGGAGGTCAGGGGCCGGGCGGCATGGTGCCGACCCGCTCTGAGGGCAGGCCG
>NZ_JBIWOD010000037.1:0-22077 GCF_044767545.1 Streptomyces sp. NPDC101227
ACCTTACCAGATCCGTTTCCGTCTCCGGCCCCCTGTTGGAGCGGGGTTCGGCCTCCGGCTTTCGCTTTTCGGCCTTTCCGACTTTAGCAGATCCGCGCCTCGCCGTTTCCGGTCGAATTTCGTTTCCGATTTCCCGTCGGAGGGGATTGTTCACGCCCTTCGGCGCGGTAACTACGTTAGCGACTTTCCTTGGCGGCTCATAATCGGGCCGCGAGGATCGAATTTTGGCAACGCCAAATTCGACCCGTTAGGGAAGCGTTCGTAGTGGTTGGTTGTGCCGCCTGGCGGTCTGCGCAGATAGCGCTGCCCGTCTCCAGCGGCTCGGGCTACGTTAGGGGTTTGGTCGGCGAGAGTCAAGTAGCTCCCGGCGATCAAGTGGCTGAAGTGGTGCGGCGACGCGGGGTGTGCGGGCGGTACTGGCTGACGGTGGGTTCGTCGGCGATCCAGTAGCGCCAGGGGTGGTCGGCGCCGTCGCCGCCGACACCGACGCGTGGGCCGTTGCGGACCCTGGCCGGGGCGGCGGGGGTGCCGTACAGAACGGAGAGCGGGGCGGTGGGATCGCCTCCGTGGCAGACATCGGTGCTGTTCAGGGTGCGGTCGATGTCGAGAGCGGTGGCGAGGCGGGCCGGGCCCTTGGCCAGTTCGTCGGTGTTGCGGGCCTTGGGGCGGCGGCCGGCGGCCAGGTGGGTTCCGGTGAGGATTTCGCCGCCGCGCAGGAGGACACCGCTGGCCTCACCCTCGGGGCCGCAGACCAGATTGGCGCTGAACCACATGCCGTAGATGAAGTAGACGTACGCATGGCCGGGCGGGCCGAACATGGCGGCGTTGCGGGCGGTGCGGCCGCGGTAGGCGTGGGAGCCGGGGTCGCTCTCTCCGTCATAGGCCTCGACCTCGGTCAGGCGGAGCTCGATGGGGCCGTCGGGGGTGTGGCGTACAAGGGTGCGGCCGAGGAGGTCGGGGGCGACCTCGAGAACCGGGCGGTCGAAGAAGGCGCGGGTGAGCGGCATTCGTTCCGGTACGTCGGTCATGCGGACCGAGGGTAGTGCAGGGGGGCGACTGGCCATGGGGGCGTCGGGGTTGGGAAGGTGTGGCTGGTTCGCGGAACCGGCCTGCGTCATTCCGCGTTCGTAGAGTTCAAGCCGGGACGGCACAAGCCGCGGTCCGGGCGGCTAAACAGAGCACAGGCGTTGCGCCTGGGGAGGACGAGCATGGGGTTCAAGAAGCTGATGGCGAGCATGGGGGCCGGGGGCGCCAAGGTGGAGACGGTGCTCTTTGAGGAGAACGTCGTTCCTGGTGGCGTTGTGCAGGGTGAGGTGCGGGTTCAGGGCGGGTCCGTGGCGCAGGAGATCCAGGGGATTTCCGTCGGGCTGCAGGCGGTCGTCGAGGTGGAGACCAGCGACGGCGAATCGAAGCGGAACATCGAGTTCACCAAGCTTCAGGTGGGTGGCGCGTTCCAGGTGCAGGCGGGCGCCGCGCACACCGTGCCCTTCGGTCTGGAGATTCCGTGGGAGACGCCGATCACCACGTTCCTGGGGACGCATCTGCGCGGGATGAGCGTAGGGGTGACCACGGAGCTGGCGATCGCGCGTGCGGTGGACTCCGGCGACCTTGACCCGGTGAACGTTCACCCGCTGCCGGCGCAGCAGGCGATTCTGGATGCGTTCGGGCGGCTCGGGTTCCGTTTCAAGTCCGCTGACCTGGAGCAGGGGCGTATCCGGGGGACGCGGCAGAAGCTGCCGTTCTATCAGGAGATCGAGTTCCATGCGCCGCAGCAGTACCGCGGGCTGAACCAGGTCGAGCTGTCCTTCGTCGCCGATGACCGCGAGATGGACGTGGTGCTTGAGATGGACAAGAAGCCCGGTCTGTTCACCGGGGGCTCGGACTCGTACCGGCAGTTCACCGTGGGCCTCAACGACTTCGAGGGGACCGACTGGGCGGGTTACCTCAACCAGTGGCTGGCGGAGGTCGGCGGTAAGCGGAACTGGCTCTAACCTGGCCGGACAGAGTGTCAGCAAGCGATCTGGAGGTGTCGAGGTGTCCGAGCTGAAGCGGCGGCCGCTCCCGCACGATTTCCATCCGCCGGTGGCTGAGTTCACGGTGCACAGCGATGAGGTGGAGCCGGGCGGGACGCTGCGGCCGGAGCAGGTCCTCGCCGAGGGGAACCGTTCGCCGCAGCTGCGGTGGGAAGGGGCGCCCGCGGGGACCAAGAGCTACGCCGTCACCTGCTACGACCCGGACGCGCCGACGGGCAGTGGCTTCTGGCACTGGACGCTGTTCGACATTCCGGTATCGGTGACCGAGCTGCCGGGCGGCGCCGGGAGCGGTGACATGAAGGGGCTTCCCGACGGGGCCGTGCATGTCCGGAACGACTACGGGACGCGGGACTTCGGGGGCGCGGCGCCGCCGCCGGGGGACGGTCCGCACCGCTATGTGTTCACCGTGTATGCGGTGGATCAGGAGAAGCTCGGTCCGGATGCGGATGCCTCGCCGGCGGTCGTCGGGTTCAATCTGCGGTTCCATGCGATCGGGCGGGCCCAGCTGATTGCCGAGTACGAGGTGCCGGCGGCGGGCTGAGGCCGTGACCGACCGGTAATTGCGTTGCGCCCCGGCGCTTCCCGCACGCACAGTGGTTCCTGGCTGACGGCCTGTACAAGGCCGTCGGGCAGCTGGTACCGCAGTGGCGGGAGCGGCGGGGCGCAGGTGTGTCGGCCCGCGGTTTGCCGGAGTCCGCATTCGTGTCGGGCGTCCGCGCCGGCTGCCGTGCGCTCCGGGTCCCGCGTGTCTCACGGGGGCGGGATCCGGAGCGTCCTCTCTTGCCGTGTGCCGCCCCCGGGGCCGCCCCCGGCCCCCTCTTCTTCACCTGCTTGCCGCCTGCCATTTCCCTTGTGGCGTACGGAAATTGCGTTGTTCGGGGAATACCTGCCACTGCACAGTGGAGCAACTTCGCCGCGGGGGCGGAGCGGGTCCGGGAGGTGGACGGGATGCGCGAGACTCTGGTGCTCAATGCGAGCTTCGAACCGCTGTCTACGGTGTCGCTGCGGCGCGCGGTGGTGCTGGTGATGCAGGACAAGGCCGTGGTCGAGAACGCGCACCCGGGGCTGCGTATCCGGGCCGCTTCGGTCGATGTGCCGGTGCCGCGGGTGATCAGGCTCAGCAGATACGTACGGGTGCCGTTCCGAAGACGTGCGTCGTGGTCTCGGCGGGGTGTGCTGGTGCGGGACCAGCACCGGTGTGCGTACTGCGGGCGGCGGGCGACGACCGTCGATCACGTCGTGCCGAGGGCGCAGGGCGGCACGGACACCTGGCTGAATACCGTCGCCTCGTGCGCGGAGGACAATCACCGCAAAGCGGACCGTACGCCCGAGCAGGCGGGGATGCGGCTGCTGCGGCGGCCGTTCGAGCCGACGCCGGCCGATGCGATGCTCTCCGCGCTCGGGGTGTCCGTACGGGAGGAGCTGCCGGAGTGGCTGGGGGCGCTGCCGGCGTAGCGCCCCCCGAGGCGGCCGTCGGTCAACTCGCCCTATTTGAGGAGCAGTTGGACGATGGCCGCCAGGCCGACGGCGACGATGACGGCGCGCAGGGCGGTGGGCGGCAGGCGGCGGCCCACCTTCGCGCCGATCTGGCCGCCGAGGGCGGAGCCGACGGCGATGAGCAGGACGGCGGTCCAGTCGAAGCGGGCGACGAAGAGGAAGAAGATCGCCGCGACGCCGTTGACGATCGCGGCGAGGACGTTCTTGAGGGCGTTGAGGCGCTGTAGGTCCTCGCTGAGCAGCAGGCCCATCAGGGAAAGGTAGATCACGCCCTGGGCGGCGCCGAAGTAGCCGCCGTAGACGCTGGCCAGCATCAGGCCGGCGAGCAGCAGGGGGCCGCCGTCCCGCGGCACGGTGGTGTTGTTGCGGGCGCGCCGGGCGCGGAGGGCGGCGGCGAGCTTCGGCTGCAGCACCACAAGGATCAGTGCGACGGCGATCAGTATGGGGATGATCGTGTCGAACGCCGCGGAGGGCAGCGCCAGCAGCAGGATCGCCCCGGCCAGGCCGCCGATCAGGGCGGCGGCTCCGAAGCGGAGGATGCGGGGGCGCTGGCCGGCCAGTTCGCGGCGGTAGCCGATGGCTCCGCTGACCGAACCGGGCACCAGGCCGAGGGTGTTGGAGACGTTCGCCGTGATGGGTGGCAGGCCGACGGCGAGCAGCACCGGGAAGGTGATCAGGGTTCCGGAGCCGACGATGGTGTTGATGGTGCCGGCTCCTATGCCGGCGGCGAGGACTGCGACTGCTTCCCAGATGGACAAGGCCATCTCCTCACGTGATCAGTGGTCGCCTCCCCGCCATGAAGGTCGAGGGGCCACCACTGATCATGCACGAGGGGTGTGAACGTCAGTCGATCGGGGGCGCTTCGCGGTTCGGCGAGCTGGGCTTGGGGATGGTGCCGCCGCCCGCGGGGTTGAAGTTGCCGATGGCGCCGCCGAGGCCCTTGAGGGCGTCGCCGATCTCGCTGGGCACGATCCAGAGCTTGTTGGCGTCGCCCTCGGCGATCTTCGGGAGCATCTGGAGGTACTGGTAGGACAGCAGCTTCTGGTCCGGGTCTCCGGCGTGGATGGATTCGAAGACCACCCGGATCGCCTGGGCCTCGCCCTCGGCCCGCAGGGCGGCGGCCTTGGCCTCACCCTCGGCGCGCAGGATGGAGGACTGCTTCTCACCTTCGGCGGTGAGGATCTGGGACTGCCGGACACCTTCGGCCTGGAGGATGGCGGCGCGCTTGTCGCGGTCGGCGCGCATCTGCTTCTCCATCGAGTCCTGGATGGAGGTCGGCGGCTCGATCGCCTTGAGCTCGACGCGGTTGACGCGGATGCCCCACTTGCCGGTGGCCTCGTCGAGGACGCCGCGCAGCGCGGCGTTGATCTCCTCGCGGGAGGTCAGGGTCCGCTCCAGGTCCATGCCGCCGATGATGTTCCGGAGCGTGGTGACGGTGAGCTGCTCGATCGCCTGGATGTAGCTGGCGACTTCGTACGTCGCGGCGCGGGCGTCGGTGACCTGGTAGTAGATGACGGTGTCGATGTTCACGACCAGGTTGTCCTGGGTGATCACCGGCTGCGGGGGGAACGGCACGACCTGTTCGCGCAGGTCGATGCGGTTGCGGATGGAGTCGATGAACGGGACGACGATGTTCAGACCGGCGTTGAGGGTGCGGGTGTAGCGGCCGAAGCGTTCGACGATGGCGGCGCTGGCCTGGGGGATGACCTGGATCGTCTTGATGAGTGCGACGAACACGAGCACCACCAGGATGATCAGGACGATGATGATGGATCCCACAGCGGCTCCCGTGCCCTTCGTTTCTGGTCCGTGCCGGCCGGTGACCGGCGTGGCTGTCAATCGGTGGTGCGCTACCTGCCGTTGATCAGTCTTTCAGAGACGCGGTGCGTCGTGCAGCGTCTTCAGGTCAGATGACGACGGCCGTGGCTCCCTCGATCTCGACGACGTCGACCTTCTGGCCCACCTCGTAGATCTGGTCGTCGTCGAGGGCGCGGGCGGACCAGATTTCTCCGGCGAGTTTGATGCGGCCGCCTTCGGTGCCGTCGATGCGTTCCAGGACCGTGGCGGTCTTGCCCTTGAGTGCCTCGATACCGGAGGCGAGTTGCGGGCTCTGGCCTCGGTGGCGGTTGGCGATGGGGCGTACGACGGCGATCAGCGCGACCGACACGGCGGCGAAGACGATGAATTGCGGGACGGCGCCGCCACCGAGTGCAGCGGTGACGGCGCCGGCGCCGGCACCGACCGCGAGCATCCCGAATTCGGGCATCGCGGTCACGATGAGAGGAATACCCAGTCCTACGGCGGCGATCAGCCACCACACCCATGGATCCACGGCTTCATGGTAGGTCCGCGGGGCTGCCCGGGACAGGGCGCGACCGGTCGGCTGCTCCGTCAGGCGAGGGGCAGGCCCTGGGCGGTCCAGCGGTCTCCGTTGCGCTCGACGATCAGGGGGAGGCCGAAGCAGTGGGAGAGGTTGCTGGAGGTGAGTTCGAGGTCGAGCGGGCCGGCGGCCAGGACCTTGCCCTGACGGATCATCAGGACGTGGGTGAAGCCCGGGGGGATTTCCTCGACGTGGTGGGTGACCATGATCATCGAGGGGGCGTAGGGATCGCGGGCGAGGCGGCCGAGGCGGCGGACGAGGTCCTCGCGGCCGCCGAGGTCGAGGCCTGCGGCGGGCTCGTCCAGGAGGAGGAGCTCGGGGTCGGTCATCATCGCGCGGGCGATCAGGGTGCGCTTGCGCTCACCCTCGGAGAGGGTGCCGAACTTGCGGTCGAGGTAGTCGTTCATGCCGAGGCGGTCGAGGAAGGCGCGGGCGCGCACCTCGTCGACCTCCTCGTAGTTCTCCTGCCAGGTCGCGGTCATGCCGTACGCGGCGGTGAGCACGGTCTGCAGGACGGTCTGGCTGCGCGGCAGCTTGTCGGCGAGGGCGATGCCGGCGATGCCGATGCGCGGGCGCAGGTCGAAGACGTCGACCCGGCCGAGCTTCTCGCCGAGGATCGTGGCGTTGCCGGCGCTCGGGAAGAGGTAGCTGGAGGCAACGTTCAGGAGGGTGGTCTTGCCGGCGCCGTTGGGACCGAGGATCACCCAGCGCTCCCCCTCTTTCACCGACCAGGAGACCTGCTCCACCAGAGCCCGTCCTTCGCGGACCACGGATACGTCCACCAGCTCCAGTACATCGCTCATGAGCGCGTTGTCTCCCATTGCTTCTCGGTCGTCTCGTGCGCCTGTAGGCGCATCCCCCCAGCAAACCTACGCCACTCGTTGTCAGTGCCGTTCCCTAGGCTGGGGAGCATGCTCGATGAACCTCGTTCAGGACGGTTGGCCTCATGGGGAAATGCCCTTTTGGCCGGACTTGTCTCACCTGATGAAGCCGCGCACCGCATCGCGGACGATGACGCGGTGCACCGCGTCGCGGATCTGCCCGGAGAGGAGGCCCCGGTCGGGCTGACCCTTGCCCTGGGGCGGCTGCGGCGGCTGGGGGCGGTCGGCCTGCGGGTGGCGCTGCCGGTGCCGGGGCATCCGCTGGGGCTCAGCGGACCGCCGGAATTCAATGCGCGGGCGCTGGAGGCCGGGGAGGCGGTGCTCGCCACCGGGGCCGGGCTGGGGCTGGTGCCGGAGATATACGAAGCGGGGCCGGAGGGCGGCTCGGGGCCTGACGTGCATGTCGAGGTGATCTGGCACTGCCTGCCGGTGCGGGAGGCGCCGCCGGCCGATGTGCCGTCGCTGGGCGAGGCGGAGCGGGAGCTGGCCGAGGCGCTGCGGGATGCGACCGAGGTGCTCTCGAAGCTGGATGTGGCCGGGGCCGGTCCGGTCGCGCAGGCCGCGCTGGAGGCCTACCGGGCGCGGGCCGAGGCCGGGCGGCAGGTGCTGGCGCCGGGCTATCCGCCGCGTGCGGTACGGGTGTTGGAGCTGGCGCAGCGGGTGGGCGCGCTGATGGACATCGCCCTCCCCCAGGCCCCGAGGGCGGGCGGGGAGCACGGCGGGGCGGTCAGCTCGTCGGAGATCGCGGCGCGCGCGGAGGCGCTGCGGCCGGTGGAGCGTACGGCCCGGCGGGCGCAGGTGGCCGCGTACAACTCCGCGGTGGAGGAGCGGGAGCGGCGCGGGCGGTGAACCGGGAGAGCCCCGCCGGACCGTGGCGCGGTCGGCGGGGCGCCGGGAGAGGGGCCGAACGGCCCGGGCGGCCCGGGGTGTCGCGCCCCGGGCCGAGTGCCTCAGAAGTTCGCGGTCTCGTTTCCGAAGGCGGAGTTGAGCACGCCGACGACGTTGACGCTGTTGCCGGTGACGTTGGCGGGCACGTGTACCGGGGCCTGGACGAGGTTGCCGGAGCCGACGCCGGGGGAGTTCGTCGCCGTGCCGTGGGCCTGCGGGCCGCCGGTGGCGAACGCGGAACCGGCGGCGGCACCGAGGGCGAGACCGGTGGTGGCGAGGACGAGAGCGGCCTTCTTGGCAGTGTTCATGAGAGCGAGTTCCTCACTTGGCGGCGCAGGGCCGCGATGACGGGGGCTGTGTGGAGGGGGACCGGCCGCACGTCCAGGAGTGGCGGGGCCGGTCCGGCATGGCCCGCGCGGACCGTGGCGGCACGCGGATCATGCGGATGGTGCGGGCAGTCCTGCGATCAGTGGTTGACGCAGTGGTTGCCGAAGGCCGGGTTCAGCACACCGACGACGGAGATGGTGTTGCCGCAGGCGTTCACGGGGATGTGGACGGGAGCCTGGACGAGGTTGCCGGAGGCGACGCCCGGGGAGTGCACCGCAATGCCGTCCGCCTGCGAGCCGGAGTGAGCGGAGGCGACTCCGGCGCCCGCGGCGGCGAGACCGCCCGCCACCATCGTGATGGCCGCAACCCGCTTGATGTTCTTCACTTCTCTTGCTCCTCGTTGCCGATGCCGCGGCCAGCCGCCGCGGCTGCACTGGACAACGCCGGGGCACGGAGAGGGATACGCCAAATGGGCTACGTCTACACGACAGTATGAATCTCGGATGGGAAGACGACGTTCCGCTTCGACGGCACGGTAGAGGGGCGCTGACGCCGTCAGGCCCCGATGCCGTGCCGGACCGCCCAGAGCGCGGCCTGGGTCCGGTCGGCGAGGTCGAGCTTCATCAGGATGTTGGAGACATGCGTCTTGACGGTCTTCTCCGAGAGCACGAGGGCACGGGCGATCTCGCGGTTGGAGCGCCCGTCCGCGATCAGGCCGAGGACCTCGCGCTCCCGCTCGGTCAGTGAAGTGCCGCGCCCCTGGCCGTTGTTGCCCTCTTCCTGGGAGAGCAGGGCGCCGGCGACCTCGGGCTGGAGCAGGACATGGCCCGCGTGGACGGAGCGGATGGCGCCGGCCAGCGCCTCGGGGTCGATGTCCTTGTAGACATAGCCCGCCGCGCCGGCCCGCAGCGCGGGGACGACGGTGCGCTGTTCGGTGAAGCTGGTGACGATCAGCACGCGTGCGGGGTTGGTCAGTTCGCGCAGCTTGCGCAGGGCCTCTATGCCGTCCATGCCGGGCATCTTGACGTCCATCAGCACCACGTCGGGGCGCAGCTGTTCGGCGGCCGCGACGCCCTCGGCGCCGTCGGAGGCCTCCCCCACGACGTCGATGTCGTCCTGGACCTCCAGGAATGTGCGCAGTCCCCGGCGTACGACCTGGTGATCGTCCACCAGCAGTACGCGAATGGTCCGCCCGTCGCCGATGTCAGCCACCGGGTACCTCCATCTCCACAGCGGTGCCCTTGCCGGGCTCCGACTCCACCCTGAGCTTGCCGCCGACGCCGCCGGCGCGGTCCCTCATCGATACGAGTCCCAGGTGCCGGCCGGCGCGGCGCACCAGGCCGGTGTCGAAGCCGCGGCCGTTGTCGGCGATGCGCAGCAGCGCTCCCTGGCCGTGGCGGGCGAGGGTCACCTCGACCTGGCCGGCGTCCGAGTGCCGCAGGGCGTTGTGCAGTGCCTCCTGCGCGACCCGCAGCAGCGCCTCCTCCTGGGCGGCGGGGAGTGCGCGGAAGCCCCGGGCCTCGAAGGTGACGTGGGCGGTGTGGGCGCGGTCGAGGACCTGCGCCTGGGAGCGCAGCGTGGCGACCAGGCCGTCCTCGTCCAGCGCCGCGGGGCGCAGCTCGACGACGGCGGCGCGCAGTTCGTCGGCGGCCTCCGCGGCCAGCGCGGCGATCTGGTGGAGCTCGTCCTTGGCGCGGGCCGGGTCGCGGTCGACCAGCGCGGTGGCGGCCTGGGCGGTGAGCCGGAGGGAGAAGAGCTTCTGGGCGACCGCGTCGTGCAGCTCATGGGCGAGCCGGGCGCGTTCGCCGGCGATGGTCAGCTCGCGGCTGCGCTCGTAGAGGCGGGCGTTGGTCAGGGCGATGGCGGCGTGCTGGGCGAGTATGCCCAGGAGGCGCTCGTCGTCTTCGGTGAAGCCGCAGATGCCGTCCGGTTTGGGGCAGCGCTTGTTGGCGAGGAAGAGGGCGCCGAGGATCTCGTCGCCGTCGGCGACCGGCAGGCCGATGAAGTCGGACATGTCCGGGTGGGCGGCGGGCCAGCCGCCGAAGCGGGGGTCCTCGCGTACGTCGGCGAGCCGCTCGGGGGTGGCCTCGTGGAGCATGGCGGCGAGGATGCCGTGCTGGCGGGGCAGGGGGCCGATGGCCCTCCACTGTTCGGCGCTGACGCCGTCCACCACGAACTGGGCGAAGCCGCCATGGTCGTCGGGCACCCCCAGCGCGGCGTACTCGGCGTCCAGCAGCTCGCGGGCCGAGGCGACGATCGTCTTGAGGACGTCGCGTACCTCCAAATGCCTGCTCATCGCCAGGATCGCGGTGCTCACCGCGGGGATCCCGGCCCCCGTTCCGTCTGTCATGGCTTCACCGTACCGGCGGGACGAGGAGGCCGTATCGGTCGTGCGAACTCCCCCGCCTACGCCCCGGGGCCTAGGCCGAATGCCCTGGTCACGGCCCGTCGGATGCCCGACGCCGGTGGGGTTGTGGCGTTCCTAGCGTGAAGGGCGAGGGCGCGGGACAGTCTGCCCGGCCCGGAACAGGGGACGTGATCATGCCGGTGGCAATCATTACGGGCGCATCGAAGGGGCTGGGCCGGGCGCTGGCCGCGGCGCTGGCGGGGCGGGGCTGGGATCTGGTGGTGGATGCCAGGTCGGCCGGTCCGCTGGAGGAGGCGGCGCGGGAGCTGCGCGCGAGGGGGGCGCGGGTGGTGGCGCTGCCCGGGGACGTGGCGGACGGCGGGCACCGGGCGGAGCTGGTGGCCGCGGCGCGCGGGCTGGGCGGGCTGGATCTTCTGGTCAACAACGCGAGTGTGCTGGGCGCCGAGCCGCTGGTGCGGCTGGCGGAGCATTCGCTGGACGGGCTGCGGGCCGCGCTGGAGGTGAATGTGGTGGCGCCACTGGGGCTCGTCCAGGAGGCGCTGCCGCTGTTGCGGGCCGCCTCGGGCGCGTCCCCCTATATAGGGGCGGCCGGGGCCGTGCTGGCGATCAGCTCGGATGCGGCGGTCGGGGCGTATGAGACATGGGGTGGTTACGGGGCGGCGAAGGCGGCGCTGGACCAGCAGTCGGCGGTGCTGGCGGTGGAGGAGCCGGGGCTGCGGGTGTGGTGGGTGGACCCGGGCGATATGCGGACGGATCTCTTTGCGGCGGCCGTGCCGGACGAGGACGGCTCCGGGCGGCCGCTGCCGGAGAGCGTCGTGCCTGCGCTGCTGCGGCTGCTGGACGGGCCGGCGGCCAGCGGGCGGTATGTGGCGGCGGAGCTGCTGGACGGTGTCCGGTGATCGCGGACGCGCTGCGGGTGCCGGAGGAGCTGTCGGCGCGGGTGCCGGCCGAGCAGCGGGGGCCGGGGCTGGACCGGGATGCCGTACGGCTGCTGGTCAGCCGGGGTGCACAGGAGGCGGGGCACCATGCGTTCGGGGAGCTGCCGGGCCTGCTGGCGGCCGGGGACGTCCTGGTGGTGAACACCTCGCGGACGCTGCCTGCGGCGGTGGACGGCCGGATCGGGGACGGGCGGGGGCGCGGCGAGCCGGTGGTGGTGCACTTCTCGACGCGGGGGGACCGGTGGCATCCGGCGGGGCGGGCGGTGGCCGGGTGCTGGGCGGTGGAGCTGCGGCGTCCGGACGGGCGGGGCAGCACCCGGCCGCGGGCGGGCGGCCCGGCCGGCACGGTGGTGCGGCTGCCGGGCGGGGCGCGGCTGACGCTCGGGGCGCCGGTGGAGCCCGGGAGCGTACGGCTGTGGTGGGGGCGGGTGACGGGCGGCACCGCGGCGGAGGTGATGCGGCGGTACGGGCGGCCGATCCGGTACGGGTACACGGACCGGGACCAGCCGCTGGCCGCGTATCAGACGGTGTTCGCGGTGGACTCCCCCGGCGTGGGCAGCGCGGAGATGCCGAGCGCGGCCCGGCCGTTCACGGCGTCCCTGGTGGCGCGGCTGGTCAGTGCGGGGGTGCAGTTCGCGCCGGTCTCACTGCATACGGGGGTGGCGTCGGCGGAGGCGTTCGAGCCGCCGTATGCGGAGCGGTTCGTGGTGCCGTCGGCGACGGCGTGGCTGGTGAACGCGGCGCGGGCGCGGCGGCGTGCGGGGCGCGGCGGTGCGGGCGGGCGGATCGTGGCGGTGGGCACCACTGCCGTGCGGGCGCTGGAGTCGGCCACCGGGGCGGACGGGCGGGTGCGGGCCGCGGCCGGCTGGACGGATCTGGTGGTGACGCCGGAGCGCGGGGTGCGGGCGGTGGACGGGCTGCTCACCGGGCTGCACGAGCCGACGGCGTCGCATCTGCTGATGCTGGAGGCGGTGGCGGAAGGGCAGCGGCAGGGGGACGTGCTGGAGCGGGCGTACGCGGCGGCCGTGGAGCGGCGCTATCTGTGGCATGAATTCGGCGACCTGCATCTCGTGCTGCCCGGGTGAGGGCCGGCCCCGGTGATGCCGTGGTCGGTGCAGGGGACGCAGGGGGCGTAGGAGCCGCGGGGCCGGACGGCCGGGGTATCGGCTATCCGGCCGCCGGAATGCGGAGCGTGAAATGCAAAATGCCCGATTTGCTCCGTAAGAGCCTGAATTAAATCGCGCGAGAAGCTCGACATATACAGGCTGTGCTTTTGCAATTACGACCGGCTAGAGAAACCTCTCCACCATGTGACGCCGCGCATAGGGCGCAGGTCACTTACGAGCTCGGGTAGTGGCCCCATGAGCCCCGTGTGAGCTGGACTTTTACCGCCCTGGATGCAATTCGCGGCCCCCCGGTTCCACTATCCCGGGTCGTACGTCACACCATTGCCGGGCGAATTTTCGGCCGCTAAGAATGGCCTCCGTCGCTAGGCGCCGTGCTCACCACTCGGCGTATTCCGCCGCTGATGGCCCTTGCGACGTTCCCCACTGGAGAGGTCAACCCAGCCATGCCCAAGCACGCCATTCCTGGATTCACCAGCCTCACCCGGACCCACAAGCTCTCCGCGGCCGGAGTCGCCGCGGCCGGCGCCGCCGCCCTGGTCTTCGCGATCGTTCCGGGGGCCGACGCCGAGCAGGGCACGAGCGTGAGCCAGGCCTCTGCCGCCGAGAACATCAACATCAAGCCGGTCGCCTTCAGCGAGGTCGCCACCGCGGTCAAGAGCCAGCAGGCCACCGTCGCCAAGCAGGCCACCGACACCGCCGCCAACGCGAAGGCCGAGGCCGCCGCGAAGAAGGCGGCCGCCGAGAAGGCCGCCAAGGCCAAGGCCGCCGCCGCGGCGAAGGCGAAGGCCGAGAAGGAGCGCCAGGCCAAGGTGGCCGCGAGCCGGTCCAGCGACCGCGCCGCCGCGCCGAAGCCCGCCCCCAAGCCGGTCTACCCGAACAACCTGGACGGCTGGATCCGCGAGTCGCTGCACGTCATGGGCCAGAAGGGCATCCCCGGCTCGTACAACGGCATCTACCGCAACCTGATGCGGGAGTCGTCCGGCAACCCGAAGGCGATCAACCTCTGGGACATCAACGCCCAGAACGGCATCCCGTCCAAGGGTCTGCTCCAGGTCATCGACCCGACCTTCAAGACGTACCACGTGGCCGGCACCTCGTGGGACATCTACGACCCGGTCGCCAACATCACCGCCGCCTGCAACTACGCGGCCGACAAGTACGGCTCGATGGACAACGTGAACTCGGCCTACTGAGCCGCGGTTCACCGCTCGTACACTGCCGAGGGGCGGCACCCGGTATCGGGTGCCGCCCCTCGGCGTTCTCCTACGGCGCGCGGCCTTACTTGCGCATGACCTCCGGCTCGTGGCGGCGCAGCAGCCGGGCCACGACGAAGGCGAGCGAGACGCCCAGCGCGATCAGGATGATCATGTCCATCACATAGACGCCGGTCTGGTGCTTCCACAGCGGGTCGGGGTTGCCCAGCTCCCACGGCAGCAGCGTGTTCATGTCGGCGGTCGCGCCCATCGCGGCGACGGCCCAGCGCGACGGCATCAGCCAGGCGACCTGGGCGACGCCGACGGTGTCGAAGAGCTGGAAGAGCACGCCGGTGAAGACGACCTGGACGATGGCGAACATGACCAGCAACGGCATGGTCTTCTCGGCGGTCTTGACCAGCGAGGAGATGATCAGGCCGAACATCATGGACGTGAAGCCCAGCGCGATGATCGCCAGCGTCATCTCGATGGCCGGGGCCTTGGGGACGATCAGGCCCTCGGAGGGCATGTTGCGGGTCGAGAAGCCGATCGCCGCGATGATCACGCCCTGGACGGCAGTGACGACGCCGAGCACGACGATCTTGGACATCAGATACGCCGACCGCGACAGGCCGGTGGCCCGTTCGCGCTCGTAGATGACCCGTTCCTTGATCAGCTCACGTACGGAGTTGGCGGCGCCGGAGAAGCACATGCCGACCGCGAGGATCAGCATGATGGTGCTGGCATCGCGGTTGGTGCGGTGCTTCTCGAACGGTCCGTAGCCCAGGCCGAAGTCGCTGGGGATCAGCATCGAGACCACACCGAGGACGGCCGGCAGGATGAGCATCAGGCCCAGGAAGCCGCGGTCGGAGGCGAGCACCGAGACATAGCGCCGCATCAGGGTCCACAGCTGCGAGCCCCAGCTCTGGGACTTCTGCATCCGGGCCGGCGGCGCCTGGATGTTGACCGACTGCGGGGCGACGGCGTCGATGTCCGCGGCGTACATCTGGTAGTGCGGGGAGCCGCGCCAGCGGCCCATCCAGTCATAGTCGCGGTAGTTCTCGAAGGCCGAGAAGACGTCCGCCCAGGTGTCGTACTGGAAGAAGTTCAGCGCCTCCTCGGGCGGGCCGAAGTAGGCCACGCCGCCGCCCGGCGCCATCACCAGCAGCTTGTCGCAGATGCCGAGCTCGGCGACCGAGTGGGTGACGACGAGGACGGTGCGGCCGTCATCTGCGAGGCCGCGCAGCAGCTGCATGACATCGCGGTCCATGCCCGGGTCGAGGCCGGAGGTCGGCTCGTCCAGGAAGATCAGCGACGGCTTGGTCAGCAGCTCCAGGGCGACCGAGACGCGCTTGCGCTGGCCGCCGGAGAGGGAGGTGACCTTCTTCTCCTTGTGCACGTGCAGCTTGAGCTCGTGCAGGACCTCGTCGATCCGGGCCTCGCGCTCGGCCTCGGCGGTGTCGCCGGGGAAGCGGAGCTTGGCGGCGTAGCGGAGCGCCTTCTGGACGGTCAGCTCCTTGTGCAGGATGTCGTCCTGCGGAACGAGGCCGATGCGCTGGCGGAGTGCGGCGAACTCCTTGTAGAGGTTCCGGTTGTCGTAGAGGACGTCGCCCTCGTTGGCGGGGCGGTAGCCGGTCAGCGCCTTGAGCAGCGTGGACTTGCCGGAGCCGGACGGGCCGATGACGGCGACCAGCGACTTCTCCGGGACGCCGAAGGAGACGTCCTTGAGGATCTGCTTGCCACCGTCGACGGTGACGGTCAGATGGCGGGCCGAGAAGGAGACCTCGCCGGTGTCGACGAACTCCTCCAGGCGGTCGCCGACCAGCCGGAAGGTGGAGTGGCCGACGCCGATGATGTCGTTCGGGCCGACGGGCGCCTTGCCGGACTTGGGGACCGGCTGGCCGTTGATGTACGTGCCGTTGTGGCTGCCGAGGTCGTGGATCTCGAAGCGGCCGTCGGGGGTGGCGCGGAACTCGGCGTGGTGGCGGGAGACCTGGAGGTCGGAGACGACCAGCTCGTTCTCCAGCGCACGGCCGATGCGCATCACCCGGCCCTGGTCGAGGCGGTGGAACGTGGTCGGGCTGCGGTCGCCCTGGGCCTGCGGGACCGGGCCGTTCACCTTCTGGGCGGGGCGCTCCTGGGGGACGGACTGCTGCGGGGGCACGGCCTGCTGCGGCTGCTGGGCCTGCTGCGGCGGGATGTACGGCGGCTGCTGGGCCTGCGGCGGGGCCTGCCAGCCCTGCTGGGCGGGCGGCTGATGCTGCACGGGCGCCTGGTGGGCGGGCGGCTGATGGGCGGGCGGGGCCTGCCAGCCCTGCTGCTGCGGCGCCATCGAGGGCTGCGCGCCTGCGGCCGGCGCGGGGGCCGAGAGGCTGATCCGCGGGCCGTCGGTGGCGTTGCCGAGATGCACGGCCGAGCCCGGGCCGATCTCCATCTGGTGGATCCGCTGGCCCTGCACATAGGTGCCGTTCGTGCTGCCCTGGTCTTCGATGATCCAGCCGCGGCCGGCCCATCGTACGGTGGCGTGCCGCCAGGAGACCCTGGCGTCGTCGAGCACCATGTCGCCCTGCGGATCACGGCCCACGTTGTAGGACCGGGACGGATCGAGCGTCCAGGTCCTTCCGTTCAATTCGAGTACGAGTTCAGGCACTCCATGCCCCATTACATAGTCCCCCGAGTGACACCCTGGATGGGAAGTCAGGGATGGCGAATCATCGTGAGGAACTATTTCAGGCTCGGCCCGCCGACCGGAAACCGGGAGGGGACCGGGGTGCATCGGCTTCCCGGCGGCACCCGGCGATGCCTCCCGCGGGGCCGGAAGGGCCCGAAGTTGCCCGGGGTTCCGGGGATTACGGGTGTTCCGTACGGCTCTGCACGGTGTCCGCGAGACGAACATCGGGCGAAATGGCCGCACCAAAAGGGGAGTTCGGGCCGCGGGCCACTCTTCCGGATCATCCCGGCAGGCCGGACCGGACACGAGTCGATAACGATCGAGGTTTCCCGGTGGCCTGGGCGCGCCGGGGGCCGGGGGCGGCGGAGGGCGGGCGCGGCGGGTCACGGACACGCCCGGTGTACCGGCGCGGCAGTCGGGCGGACCCGGGGTCCGATGCACGGACACTTGTACGGCCGCACCCGGCCGCCGGTTACCGTAAGAGCACCATGAGCGCATCGCAGATCCCGCCTGCCACCGCCGTACCTGGCGATGACGTACCGACCCTCCTCGTGAAGATCTTCGGGAAGGACCGGCCGGGCATCACCGCCGGCCTCTTCGACACCCTCGCCGCCTACTCCGTCGATGTCGTCGACATCGAGCAGGTGGTGACCCGGGGCCGCATCACGCTGTGCGCGCTGGTCACCGCCCCCACGCCCGGCCAGGGCGTCACCGGCTCGTCCGAGGGCGACCTGCGCGCCACCGTGCACAGCTGGGCCGAGTCGCTGCACCTCCAGGCCGAGATCATCTCCGGCCGGGGCGACAACCGTCCGCGCGGCGTCGGACGCTCGCACGTGACGGTGCTGGGGCACCCGCTCACCGCGGAGTCGACCGCCGCCATCGCCGCCGCCATAACGTCCTCGGGCGGCAATATCGACCGCATTTTCCGGCTTGCGAAGTATCCGGTGACCGCCGTCGAATTCGCGGTGTCCGGTGCGGCGACCGACGCGCTGCGCACGGTACTGGCCCCGGAGGCCGCGCGGCTGGGCGTGGATGTCGCGGTGGTCGCGGCGGGCCTGCAGCGCAGGGCGCAGCGGCTGGTCGTGATGGACGTGGACTCCACGCTCATCCAGGACGAGGTCATCGAGCTGTTCGCGGCGCACGCCGGGTGCGAGGCCGAGGTCGCCGCGGTGACCGCCGCGGCAATGCGCGGTGAGCTGGACTTCGAGCAGTCCCTGCACGCCCGGGTCGAGCTGCTCGCCGGGCTGGACGCGTCCGTGGTGGAGACCGTACGCAAGGAGGTACGGCTCACCCCCGGGGCCCGCACCCTCGTCCGGACCCTCAAGCGGCTCGGCTATCAAGTCGGCGTCGTATCGGGCGGCTTCACGCAGGTCACCGATGCGCTCCAGGAGGAGCTGGGGCTGGACTTCGCCTCCGCCAACACCCTGGAGATCGTGGACGGCAAGTTCACCGGCCGGGTGACGGGCGACATCGTGGACCGGGCGGGGAAGGCGCGGCTGCTGCGCAGCTTCGCGCAGCAGGCCGGGGTGCCGCTGGATCAGACCGTGGCCATCGGCGACGGCGCCAACGACCTGGACATGCTCAATACGGCCGGGCTCGGGGTGGCCTTCAACGCCAAGCCGGTGGTGCGCGAGGCGGCGCACACCGCGGTGAACGTGCCGTTCCTGGACACCGTGCTGTATCTGCTGGGCGTCACCCGCGAAGAGGTCGAGGCGGCGGACACGCACGCCGAGTGAGGCGGGACGCCGGCTTCACGGCGTACGAGAAGGGCCCTGGCGGGGAGCGCGCCGGGGCCCTTCTTCGTTGCGTTGCTTTGTGCCTCGCGGCCTGGCCGCGTCGTGGCTTGGCCGCTTCGTGGCCTCAGTGCCTCGCTGCTTCGTCGCCTCGCTGCTTCGTGGCGTCGTCGCCTCGTGGCTTCGTCACCTCGTCACCTCGTCACCTCGTCGCCTCGTGGTGTCGTGGCGTCGTGGCGTCGTGGCGAGTGCAGGTGCGGCCTTCGGCCGGGCGGCCGGTCAGCGGTGGGGCCGGACGCCGTGGCTCACTCGTGCGGCGGCAGGTAGGCGACGAGACGGCCGACGCCGTGCTCGACGGTCTTCCAGGAGCCGGTGAAGGCGATCACGGCCATCGCGGCGGTCGGGAAGCCGGAGCGGTTCATCCGTGGCAGCAGATCACCCTCCGCCTCGCCCGCGAGCGCATCGGCGAGGGCGTGCATCCCCGGGTTGTGGCCGACCAGCATCAGGTCGTTCACATCGTCGGAGGTCTCGTTCAGCAGCGCGAGGAGCTCGCCGAGCGAGGCTTCGTAGAGCCGCTCCTCGTACACCGTCTTGGGCCGCTGCGGGAGCTCGGAGACAAAGAGCTTCCAGGTCTCGCGGGTGCGGGCGGCCGTCGAGCACAGGGTCAGATCGGGGGTGATCCCGGTACCGGCCAGCCGACGGCCGGCGGCCGGGGCATCCTTACGGCCGCGGTCGGCAAGCGGGCGCTCATGGTCGCTGGTCTCCGACCATTCGGCCTTTGCGTGTCGGAGGAGGACAATCCGGCGGGGTGTTTCGGCGCTCATGCGTCCCAGCTTCGCACGAAAGGCAGCGCGGGGCGCGGGGTGTTGAGGGGCTCCCCTCTGGCGGGTGACTACGGGGCGCCAGGGGTTCCGCGCACTCCCGCCGTACGTCCGCAGAGCCCGGTGCGGGGGCGGGAAGCGCAGGGCGGGACATGCGGGGGCGCGCCGCGTCCGCTGCGCCCCACCGCGCTCGGGCCGCCTGCCGTCCCGGGCTCGACGGGACTCCGTCACGTGGCGTCCCGGCGCGGTTGCACCCCGCTGCGAGGCGAGGCGTCCCGGCGCACGGAGCCGCTCCCCGCATTGCGGGCCGGCTGCGGCGCAGAATTCAGGGTGCGCCCGCGAGAGCCCTGCCCTATACCGGGCAAGCCCTCCCCCGTACGCCCTGCGCGCCCGTCAGGCCCCCACTCCGACCAGCCTGGCGAGGATGTCCAGCAGCGCCGCCAGGCCGCTCGGGGAGACGTCGGCGGCGTGTGCCGCGGACGGGGCCGATATCAGTGCCAGCAGGGCGACGAAGGAGACCACCGGCAGGCCCAGCGCCCACCACGGCAGCCGTCGCCGCAGGCCGGCGGCCTTGGGGACGGACGGCCTGCAAGACGCGGCGGACATCGCGATCGCCTCCGTGGCGGATCGAAGGGCTGCGCGTCCGCGGCGTGCGGCGCGCCCACCGCGGCGGGCGGTGTACTTCGAAGCTACGGATCTTCGGCGCCCGTTCCTATCCGGGAAACCCCCTACTTACCCCTGACGCCGGCCCCCTAGGGGATGCGGGGGATTTCCCCACCCGCACCGGTCCGGCCGACGGGGCGCGTCAGGGCGCCGCGATGCTCGCGATGATCGCGATGATGACGGTCACGCCGAGCATGGCGCCCAGGACGAGGAGCAGCTTCTTCTGGCCGCCCGGCGGATTCGGTTCGAGCACTGGCATGCGCCCAGTGTCGCACTCACCCCTCGTCCTCGATGCGGCGGTCCCGGCCCGCCAGCACGCCCACCAGCATCTGCGGCACCAGCAGCCCGGCCATCAGCGCGATCGGCAGGCCCCAGCCGCCGCTGTGCTGGTAGAGCGCACCGACGAGCAGCGGCCCGGGGATGGAGATCAGATAGCCGACGGACTGCGCGAAGGCCGACAGCTTGGCCACGCCCGCCGAGCTGGACGAGCGCATCCCGATCATGGTCAGGGCCAGCGGGAAGGAGCAGTTGGAGATGCCCATGAGCAGCGCCCAGGCCCAGGCGCCGGCGGCCGGGGCCAGCCACAGCCCGGCGTAGCCGGCCAGGCCGCAGACGGCGAGGCCCACCGCGAGCGGACCCTGATGCCGCATCCGGGAGGCCAGCCGCGGCAGCACGAAGGAGAGCGGGACGCCCATCGCCATCGTGACGGCGAGCAGCACGCCCGCGGTGCCCGGGGAGACCCCGGCGTCACGGAAGATCTGCGGCATCCAGCCCATGGTGATGTAGGCGGCGGTGGCCTGGAGGCCGAAGAAGACGGCGAGCGCCCAGGCGGTGGGCGACGAGGTGATCCGTACGGGGGTTTCTTCGGCGGGCGCCGCACCGTTCACGGACGGTCCCGCGGCGGCGGAACGGCGGCGGACGACCGCGAGCCAGGGCAGTACGGCGATGGCGGCGAGGATCGCCCACACCGCCAGCCCGCTCCGCCAACTGCCGCCCAGCGCCGAGGTCATGGGGACGGTGAGCGCCGCGGCCAGCGAGGTGCCCAGGGCCAGCGCCATGGAGTACAGCCCGGTCATCGGGCCGACCCGGTCGGGGAACCATCTCTTGATGACGACCGGCATCAGGACGTTGCTGACCGCGATGCCGGCCAGTGCCAGCGCGCTGGCGGCGAGAAAGCCCGGGGTGCCTCCGGTGAACGGCCGGACCGCGACGCCCGCGGCTATCGCGGCCATGCCGCCGCAGACCACGGCGCCGGGGCCGAAACGCCTGGCCAGCCGGGGTGCCGCGATGCCGAAGACGGCGAAGCACAGCGACGGTACGGAGGTCAGCAGCCCGGCGACGGTGCCGCTCATGCCGAGGCCGTCCCGGACCTCCTCCAGGAGCGCGCCGAGGCTGGTGATCGCGGGGCGGAGGTTGAGCGCGGCGAGGACGATGCCGGCGATCACGATCCCGGACAGCCAACGCGTGTCCGCGCCGCCGGGCCGGGGCGCGCCGGAGGTGTCGTCGCCGTCGTCGCTTCTGTCGAGGGGGCGCGGGGTCGTGGCGGGCTCGGCCGCGGGGCCGAGGGTCGCGAGGTCTTCGTCTGCCATGGACGTCATCATAGAATCATGGGATGAATGATTGTCCACCCGTTAGGGCCGCGGTTATGGATAGCCTCTGCCGTCGCGCACGGCGCCACGGACCACACGGACCGGGCGGCGTCCGCGCCGCCACCCGTCCGCCCCACCCCTCCGGAGCACCGTCATGCCCCTGACCTCGCCCCGCCGGTCCGCGCTGGCCGACCAGGTGATCGCGCAGCTGCGCGCCCAGATCACATCCGGCGAGTGGCCGGTGGGCTCCCGCATCCCGACCGAGCCGGAGCTCGTCGAGGAGCTCGGGGTGGCCCGTAACACCGTCCGCGAGGCCGTACGGGCGCTGGCGCACAACGGGCTGCTCGACATCCGGCAGGGCTCGGGCACCTATGTGATCGCCACCAGCGAGCTGGCCGGGGTGATGAACCGCCGCTTCGCCGACGCCGACCCCCGCCATGTCGCCGAGCTGCGCAGCGCCCTGGAGGCGGAGGCCGCCCGGCTGGCCGCGCAGCGGCGTACGGAGCAGGATCTGCGGCAGCTCGACGCGCTGCTGAAGCGGCGCGAGGCGGCCTGGGAGTCCGGGGCGGCCGAGGCGTTCGTGGAGGCGGACGCGACCTTGCACATGGCGGTGGTGGCGGCCTCGCACAACGAAGTGCTCGCCGAGCTCTACGCCGACCTCGGGGGTGTGCTGCGCGACTTCCTGCGGGCCGACGTGGGCGAGGTGCTGCGGCCGGAGGCGCATATGGACCATGCACGCCTGGTGGACGCGATCCGTGCGGGTGACGGCGAACGCGCCGCCGCCGAGGCGAGCACGCACTCCTTCGGCTGCCGGTTCACCGCCTTGACGCGCGGCTGATCGGGGCGGTGCGGGGGGCTTACCGGGGGGGGGCGGCCCCCTAGGTGTATTGATCCGCAGCGTTGTTCACGCGGGTGATGGGCTGTTTCCCGTCCAGTGCGGTGTGGCATCGGTGGTGGTTGTAGGTGTG
>NZ_JBIWOD010000038.1:0-20413 GCF_044767545.1 Streptomyces sp. NPDC101227
CCCCGCGGGGGGGGGCCCCCCCCCCCCCCCCCCCGCCCCCCCCCACACCCCCCCCCCCCCCGCCCCCCCCCCCCCCGGGCCGGGGGGGGGGGGGCCCCCCCCGGGGGGGCCCCCCCCCCCCCCCGTCCGGTGCACCGCCGCGCCAGGAGCCCTCACCGGCTCCGCAGACCGGAGAAACCATGAACTCAACCGCTACAAAAACCGACACGCCGCCACCGCCGCCGTCGGGGAGCGACGCCCCCGCCGCCATATCCGGCAAGGCGGTCCGTCCTGGTGACCGGATCTTCCTCGGGCTCTCCCGCGGCTCCGGCATCGCCCTCCTGGTGATCATGGCGGCCATCGCCGCCTTCCTCACCTACCGGTCCGTGCTCGCCATCTCCGGCGACAAGGCCAACTTCTTCACCACCCTCGACTGGAACGCCACCGGCACCGACCCGAAGTTCGGCATCGCCGTCCTGGCGTTCGGCACGGTCGTCAGCTCCGTGATCGCGATGCTCATCGCGGTCCCGGTCGCGGTCGGCATCGCGCTGTTCATCTCGCACTACGCCCCGCGCAAGCTGGCCTCGCCACTCGGCTACGTCATCGATCTGCTCGCCGCGGTGCCCAGCATCGTCTACGGCCTGTGGGGTGCGCTGTTCCTCGTACCGCACCTGTCCGGCCTCTACAGCTGGCTGGACGACTACCTCGGCTGGACCGGCATCTTCAGCTACGGCGACGGCGCCGCCCGCTCGCTGTTCACCGTCGGCATCCTGCTCGCGATCATGATCCTGCCGATCGTGACCAGCGTCAGCCGCGAGGTCTTCCTCCAGGCCCCGAAGATGCACGAGGAGGCGGCCCTCGCACTGGGCGCCACCCGCTGGGAAGTCATCCGGATGTCCGTACTCCCCTTCGGCCGCTCCGGGGTCATCAGCGCCTCCATGCTGGGTCTGGGCCGCGCGCTCGGCGAGACGATGGCCGTCGCCACGGTCCTCTCCCCCAGCTTCCTGATCGGCACCAGCCTGCTGGACCCAGGCGGCGGCACGTTCGCCCAGAACATCGCCAGCAAGTTCAGCGAGGCCGATGAATTCGGCCAGGACGCCCTGATCGCCTCCGGCCTCGTCCTCTTCGTGATCACGCTGCTCGTCAACGGCGCGGCCCGCCTGATCATCGCCCGCCGCAAGGAGTACTCGGGAGCCGCCGCATGACCGCCGTAACTGACCGGCCCACGGTCGCCAATGGCGGCTCGCCGCGGCCCGTCTCCCTCAAGCAGGCCCGGCTGCCCCGCTGGACCCCGCCGGTCCTCGCGCTGGTCGCGGCCGGTGCGGGCAGCGGCATCGGCCTGGCCGCCGGACTCGACAGCAGGATCCAGTGGGGCCTGATCGCCGCCCTGCTCTTCGTCTTCGGTACGTACGCCCTGGCCGCGGCCGTCGAAGGCGGCCGGCAGGCCAAGGACCGGCTGGCCACCAGCATGGTCTGGACGGCCTTCCTGCTCGCCGTCATCCCGCTCGCCTCCCTCCTGTGGGAGACCGTCGCCCGGGGCACCAAGGTCCTGGACGGCTTCTTCCTCTCCCACTCGATGGGCACCCTGCCGGACGCGATGCCCGGCGGCGGCATCTACCACGCGATCATCGGCACCCTGGAGCAGGTGGGCCTGGCGACGCTGATCGCCGCGCCGATCGGCCTGCTCACCGCGATCTACCTCGTCGAGTACGGGCGCGGCACGCTCGCCAAGGTCGTCACCTTCTTCGTCGACGTGATGACCGGCATCCCGTCCATCGTGGCCGGCCTGTTCATCCTCTCCGTCTGGATCCTGATCCTCGGCTTCGGCCCGTCCGGCTTCGCCGGCTCGATGTCCCTGGCGATCCTGATGGTGCCGGTCGTCGTCCGCTCCACCGAGGAGATGCTCAAGCTCGTCCCGAACGAGCTGCGCGAGGCGTCCCTCGCCCTGGGCGTCCCCAAGTGGCGCACCATCCTCAAGGTCGTCCTCCCCACCTCCATCGGCGGGATCACCACCGGTGTGATGCTTGCCATCGCGCGCATCACCGGTGAGACCGCCCCGGTGCTGCTCCTGGTGTGGGGCGCGAAGACGATCAACAACAACCCCTTCGAAGGCGCCCAGCAGTCGCTTCCGCTGTATGTGTTCCAGCAGTGGCAGCAGGGCTCCGATGCCTCCTACGACCGCGCTTGGGCCGCGGCTCTGGTGCTCATCGCCTTCGTCATGATCCTCAACCTGGTGGCCCGCGGCATCGCCCGCTGGAAGGCCCCCAAGACCGGTCGCTAGGGCGACACATTCGGCTCCGCCGAGTGGGGCCATTCAGCGACACACCGAAAGAAGCAGTGATCCCCATGGCCAAGCGAATCGACGTCAGCGGCCTCTCCGCCTTCTACGGCAGCCACAAGGCCATCGACGACATCTCCATGACCGTCGAGCCGCGCTCGGTGACCGCCTTCATCGGCCCGTCCGGCTGCGGCAAGTCGACCTTCCTGCGCACCCTGAACCGCATGCACGAGGTCACCCCCGGCGGCCGCGTCGAGGGCAAGGTGATGCTGGACGACGAGAACCTCTACGGCTCCGGCGTCGACCCGGTCGCCGTCCGCCGCACCGTCGGCATGGTCTTCCAGCGCCCCAACCCGTTCCCCACGATGTCGATCTTCGACAATGTGGCGGCCGGCCTGCGGCTGAACGGCTCGTACAAGAAGAGCGAGCTCAAGGAGATCGTCGAGCGGTCCCTCAAGGGCGCCAACCTCTGGAACGAGGTCAAGGACCGCCTGAACAAGCCCGGCTCGGGCCTGTCCGGCGGCCAGCAGCAGCGCCTGTGCATCGCCCGCGCCATAGCCGTCGAGCCTCAGGTGCTCCTCATGGACGAGCCCTGCTCCGCCCTCGACCCGATCTCCACCCTCGCCATCGAGGACCTGATCGGCCAGCTCAAGGAGCGCTTCACGATCGTCATCGTGACGCACAACATGCAGCAGGCCGCCCGCGTCTCGGACCGTACGGCCTTCTTCAACCTCGCGGCCGTCGGCAAGCCCGGCAAGCTGATCGAGATCGACGAGACCGAGCGGATCTTCTCCAACCCGTCGGTGCAGGCCACGGAGGACTACATCTCCGGCCGCTTCGGCTGAACCGCGGCCGGCTCCGGCCGACGCTCCTCAAGCGTCCTGCGGTGCTGCATGGCGGTGCCACCGCAAGGCGAAGGGCCCGCCCCTCTTCCCGGGGGGCGGGCCCCATGTCGTTCCTGCGGCGCGGCGGCCGGCAGCGGCTAGCCGAACGCCAGCCGGATGATCCAGTACGCCAGCGCCGCGACAACCCCCGCCGCCGGCATGGTGATGAACCAGCCCATCACGATGTTCTTCGCCACGCCCCAGCGCACCGCGCGCGAGCCCTTGGTCGAGCCGACGCCCATGATCCCGGCCGTGATGACATGGGTCGTGGAGATCGGCGCGTGGAACATGAAGGACGCGGTGTACATCACCGAGGCGGCCGTGGTCTCCGCGGCGAAGCCCTGCGGCGGGTCCAGCTCGATGATCCGGCGGCCGAGCGTACGCATGATCCGCCAGCCGCCCGCGTACGTACCGAGCGAGAGCGTGATCGCACAGGCCAGCTTGACCCAGATCGGGATGGCGTCGTTGGCGTCCTCGACATCCGCGATGACCAGGGCCATCACCACGACACCCATGGTCTTCTGGGCGTCCTGCAGACCGTGGCCGAGCGCCATGCCCGCCGCCGAGACGGTCTGCGCTATGCGGAAGCCGCGCTTGGCCTTGTGCGGGTTGGCCTTACGGAACAGCCACAGGATCGCGACCATCACCAGATAGCCGAGCACCAGGCCGATCACCGGCGAGATGAACATCGGCAGGACGACCTTCTCGATCACCCCGCCCCAGATCACCTTGGTGCCACCGGCCAGCGCCGCGCCGACCATGCCGCCGAACAGTGCGTGCGAGGACGAAGACGGCAACCCGAAGTACCAGGTCACGAGGTTCCAGACCACCGCACCGAGGAGCGCCGCGAAGAGGATTCCCATCCCCCGGTCGCCGTGCGGTGTGGCGATCAGCCCCTCGCTGACCGTCTTGGCGACCCCGCTGCCCAGGAAGGCACCTGCGAGATTCATCACGGCGGCCATCGCGAGCGCCGCCCGCGGGGTCAGCGCCCGCGTCGAGACCGAGGTCGCGATCGCGTTCGCCGAGTCGTGGAAGCCGTTGGTGTACGTAAAACCGAGCGCGACCGCAATGGTCACGACAAGCGCAAAGGTATCCATGGCCGGGGCTCAGGATTCCTTTACCGCGATGGTCTCGACGGTGTTGGCGACGTGCTCGAAGGCGTCCGCCGCCTCCTCCAGGATGTCCACGATCTGCTTGAGCTTGAGCACCTCGATGGCGTCGTACTTGCCGTTGAAGAGGTGCGCGAGCAGCTTGCGGTGGATCTGGTCGGCCTGGTTCTCGAGGCGGTTGACCTCGATCCAGTACTCGGTGAGGTTCGACATCGTCCGGAGGTTCGGCATCGCCTCGGCGGTCAGCTCCGCCGCCCGCGCCAGCACCTCGATCTGCTGGTCGATGCCCTTGGGCAGCTCCTCGACCTTGTACAGAACGACAAGATCGACGGCCTCCTCCATGAAGTCCATGATGTCGTCGAGCGACGAGGCGAGGTTGTAGATGTCCTCGCGGTCGAACGGCGTGATGAAGGACGAGTTCAGCTGGTGGAAGATCGCGTGCGTCGCGTCATCACCCGCATGCTCGGCCGCCCGCATCCGCTCGGCGATCTCTGTCCGCGCGGAGGCGTCGGCCCCGAGCAGTTCCATCAGGAGCTTGGAGCCCGTGACGATGTTGTCCGCAGAGGCGGCGAACATGTCGTAAAAGCTCGTCTCCCTGGGGGTCAGACGAAAGCGCACGTGAAATCCTCGGGGTGCATCGGATTCGGTCGAGTTGATGCTAGGCGCATCATCCAGCCACAGCTAACCGGCATTCCTTCAGTGTCGCCCATCGGGCAGCATGCTCTGCACGGGGTACCGCCGGTGCCCGCAAAGTTCGGTACGATATACCCACCAGGGGTATACGGATCGCCTGTATACGGAACGTCGAGATACCACGGGAGACGGCCATGACGACCACGGACGCCGACACCAACGGCACCGCCGCAGCCGCCGCGGCCTGCCACACCCCGCAGCCGAAAACCGACCCCGACACCGTGACCGATCACGACCGCGGCATCCACGGCTACGCCAAGCAGAAGGACGCCCACATCAAGCGCCTGCGCCGCATCGAGGGCCAGATCCGCGGCCTCCAGCGCATGCTCGAGGAAGACGTCTACTGCATCGACATACTCACCCAGGTCTCGGCGAGCACCAAGGGCCTGCAGTCCTTCGCCCTCCAGCTCCTCGAGGAGCACCTGCGGCACTGCGTCGCCGACGCCGCCGTCAAGGGCCCCGACGCCATCGACGCCAAGGTCCAGGAAGCCACCAAGGCCATCGAGCGGATGCTGCGCACCTGACCGGTGGCGGGTCACGAGGCCGGGCCCTACGGGGCGCGTCCCGCCGACGGGCCGGCGCACGGCGGCCCCGGCTCCGCGCCGTCGCCGTCCTCCCCGTCCACGTCCAGCACTTCGTCGATACGGTCCGGGCTGAGCCGATCCTCCGTGGCGGCCGCGGCCGCGATCATCAGCTCACCAGTCAGGTCGATCTCGACGAGGGCGACGTGGTCCTGAACCGTCGGATGGCGGTGCGCAGCCACGTACCCCACCTCCTCCTTCGAGCGCCTTCCCACGCCTCCGGTGGTTACCGCCCAGCGTAGGGACGGGCGCACGCTCCGCGCATGGCACGGATGGACCATTTCCGCCATCCGGCAAGCGCCCGGGGCAGATGCCGTCCCGGCCCGCCGCCTTCCGTCCTTCCACCGTCCCGCCGGCCGCCACCCGGCCGCCGTATCGTTTCGTTACGACGCCGCGGAGGCGATCTTCCCGGCATAGATGTCGCGCCCCTGCGGCATCCGCACCGCGGCCTTCGCCCCGAACCCGTACAGCTCTGTGGTGGACGTCACCGCCGCCCCCCTGGGCACACCATTGGCGAACTGGAACCGCTGGCGCACCTTGCGCAGCCGCCCCGCCCGGTCCAGATAGGCATCGAACGGCACCACGTCCGTGGTGAACCCTTTCTGCGCCGCGACCAGCGCCGGCCTGCTGCGCCCCGACGCCGCCCGCGCGGCCACCGCGATGTCCGTCGCACCGCGGTAGTGCCGCACCCGGACGCCGCCGAGCCGCTCCTCCCCCTGGTACGTCACATCCCTTGCCCCCCGCAGCAGTTCGGCGGCGGCCAGCGGATCGGTCGCGCCGCCGGTGACCAGGTTCCCGTCGGCCAGCGAGGCCGTGGCCACCCGCACCCACTTGTCGGCCGGGACCCCGGCCCCGCGGTTCTTCATGAACAGCGCGCCCGGCGCCAGGATCTCGGTGATCGGCTGATGGCCCTCGCCGGGCCGGTCCGCCGGATCCGGCAGCAGGACCCGCAGCAGCCCGCTGTTCGCGCGGAAGTCGTAGGCCCCGGTGCCCCGGATGGCGACGCGAGTGCCGCCGCTCGCCGTCTCCATCGCCGTACGGACCCTGGCGGAGCCGGCCCGGACCAGCGCATCGGCGCTGCGCTGGACCTCGGAGGCGGCGGCCCGGCCGCGGGGGGCCTGGTCGTCGGCCGCGGCGCCGTCGGGAGAACAGCCCGTCGCCAGTAGCCCCACGGCCAGACCCGTTCCGCACACCACGGCCATGGCGACCGCGCCGCCTCGTCTGTCCTGCACCACCATCGCGCACGAGCCCCCTCGGCCGCTGTGTTCGGGACGGCCTGTGCCGACCGCCCGGTTCAACGACCAATACCGGGGGCCCGTCACGCAGCCCCCCTCCGGGCGCGTAGCGTGGCCGGGTGCCCGACCGAGCCCCGCACGCGACCTCCACCACCGAGCGTGGTTCCTTCTGTCACGCCCGCTGCGACTGCGGGTGGCGGGGACCGGCCCGCCGCGCACGCTCCCAGGCGCGTACGGACGCGGAGCGGCACGAGGTCGCCTCCGAGGGTGACGCGAAACGCCCCCTGGAATGACCCGGTCCACTCCGGGAACCCTCAACGCCCGCACCGCATCTGGGTAATAAGGGAAGCAAGAGCGCCGAGCGGCAACGGACTTCGCGGCCATAACGGGACACCGCAGGGCAACAAGCACCGGACCACCTCGGCCATTTCCGGACACAGCGGCATCCATCCGTTATGCGCCGCCGCCCGGAGGCCCGCTTCCCCCAATGCACCCCGTGACCACCCGCCGGGCCATCGGCGTACGGGGCCCAACCGGACGATTCGAGGGGGACACATCCCAATGAAGCGGCGCACACTCCTGCAAACCGGCGGCGCACTCGCGGCGACCTCGGTCGCCTGGGCCACCGGCTGCAACACCACGACGGGCAAGCCGGACGCGGCCGCCTCCGCGTCGGCGACGGCAGCCGGCGCCGACGGGATACAGACGAACGCGGCCTCCGCCCCCGCAGGCGTCGCCAAGCGCCAGGCCACCCAGGCCTCCTGGACCGCCCTCGGCAAGAGCCTGGACGGCTCGCTGATACAGGCCTCCGACGCCTCCTACGCAACGGCCCGCCGCCTCTACAACACCCGCTACGACAACCTCAAACCCTCGGCCATCGCCTACGCCAAGCACCCGGCCGACATCGCCGAATGCCTCGCCTTCGCCCGCCGCTACGACGCCCCGGTCGCCATCCGCAGCGGCGGCCACTCCTACGCGGGCTGGTCCAGCGGCAACGGCAAACTCATCGTCGACGTTTCCGCCCTCTCCAAGGTCGGCGCGCCGTCCGGCGGCATCACCCGCATCGGCGCCGGCGCCAAGCTCATCGACGTCTACGAGGGCCTGGCCCCGCACGGCGTGACGGTTCCCGGCGGCTCCTGCC
Organism: Streptomyces sp. NPDC101227; assembly: GCF_044767545.1. Lineage (NCBI taxonomy): Bacteria > Bacillati > Actinomycetota > Actinomycetes > Kitasatosporales > Streptomycetaceae > Streptomyces > Streptomyces sp. NPDC101227. The sequence goes on from NZ_JBIWOD010000038.1 coordinate 7,901, forward strand.
CCACCGTGGGCATATCCGGCCTCACCCTCGGCGGCGGCCACGGCGTCGTCTCCCGCGCCTACGGCCTGACCTGCGACAGCCTCGTCGGCGCCACCCTCGTCACGGCCGACGGCAAAACCGTCGACTGCGACGCCGCCCACCACTCCGACCTCTTCTGGGCACTGCGCGGCGCCGGCAACGGCAACTTCGGCGTGGTCACCGAACTCCGCTTCCGCACCCACCCCGCGCCCCGCGCGGTGATGGCGTACATGACCTGGCCCTGGGCCAAGGCGGCCAGGGTCCTCGCCTCCTGGCAGAAGTGGGGCCCGACCCAGGCCGACGAAATATGGTCGTCCTGCCACCTCGACGCCCGCCCCGGCGGCACCCCGGCCGTCTCCGTCGCCGCCTTCTCCCTCGGCAGCTACCGCGACCTCCAGAACGCCGTCGACAAGCTCGCCGACCAGCCCGGCGGCCCCGGCCCCGCCGCCACCGTCCGCCTCACCCCCACGTCCTACCTGGACGCCATGGAGGCCTACGCCGGCTGCTCCTCCAAAACCACCGCCCAGTGCCATGCGCCGGGCACCCTCCCCGGCCACACCGGCGACGGCCAACTGGGCCGCGAGACCTACGCCGCCCGCTCCGACTTCTTCGACCGCGCGCTCTCCGCGGCCGGCATCCAGACCCTGATGGCCCAGATAGAGAGCGGCGGCCGCAAGGGCGTCGCCGGCAATGTCGCGCTGACGGCCCTGGGCGGCGCGATCAACCGCGTCGGCCGCACCGACACCGCCTTCGTCCACCGCGGATCCCGCTTCCTCGCCCAGTACTTGACGTCCTGGCCCGCCGGCGGCTCGTCCACCACCCGCACCGCATGGCTGAATTCCTTCCATGCCGCCATGCGCCGCCACTCCTCCGGCGCCGCCTACCAGAACTACACGGACCCGGCCCTGACGGACTGGAAGGCCGCCTACTACGGCCCGGCCGCCGACCGCCTCGCCAAGGTCAAGCAGAGCTACGACCCGCAGCGGCTGTTCAGCACCTTCCCGCAGGCCCTCTGATTCCCGCGCCCCGCCGAGGACCGTACGGCGACGGCTGAGGACCGTACGGCGACGGCCCGGCCCCTGTGCGGGGGCCGGGCCGTCTTCGGCTCTGCGGGTACGGCGCGTCAGGCCGCCAGGTCCTTGTCGCGGTCACGGTCACGGCGCCGCGTCGGCACCCCCGAGCCGGCGGCCACGATCCGCTCGCCCTCGGCGTCGAGCTCCGCACGGCCGCCCGCAGCGGCAGCGGCCCGCGTCCGGCCGCCCGGCGCCCGCACCCACCACGCGATCCACCCGACCCGCGACCGCCCGATCGCCGTCATCAGCGGCACCAGCAACGCCTGCGCAACCGGCGCGAGCAGCAGCGCCACGGCCGTCCCCAGCGCGAACCCGCCCACCACATCGGTCGGGTAGTGCACCCCCATGTACACGCGGCAGAAACCCTCCGCCAGCGCCAGCGCGATCCCGAGCAGCCCGTACTTCCGGCTGGCGACGAACAGCCCGACGCCCACCGCCATCGTCAACGTCGCATGATCACTCACGAACGAGTAATCGCTCTTGCCCGGAATCAGCACTTCCAGCCCGGCGTGGTCCTTGAACGGCCGCGGCCGCTCCACGAACGACCGGATCGGAATATTGGCCAGCAGCGCGAGGCCGGCCGCCAGCGGCGCCCAGACGAACCCGGCGATGGCGGCGGGCGCATCGGGCTTGCGCCGCGCGCCCCACCATGCGATCAGACACAGCACTCCGAGCCCGGCGATGATGCCGTACTCGCCGATGTACTCCATGGCCTTGTTGACCCAGTGGGGGGCACCCTTCGCAAGGCCGTTGATGCCGTCGAGCACGTCGACATCGGGGTTCGGCCCCTCCAGTGCGAGTCCAGCCATCTGCCGCGACCCCTTACCTTTCGCGCGCGCGAGCGCCTGTGTGTGCTGCCGGCCCCCGTGATCGTCGAGCGTCTGCCGCGTTCCGTGCTTCTGGCTCGGATACGTCCACACGTCCCCACGCACAGGAAACGCGGTGCCCCCCTCCGGCGTTCCACTCGCTACCGGATGATCACCAGGACGTTATCGAAGCTTGACTCATCACCGCAGTTCAGGGCCCGATCCGGGCCCGCTCCACCCTCCATGGTCACGCAGCGCCCCGCCGCGGCAGCGCTTTCGCGCCATCCGAAGTGACCCGGGTCGCCCCGATGTAATCCGGCGTATCGATCTTGTCGAACCGGATCACGGCCCCGGTGTACGGCGCATTGATCATGTAGCCGCCGCCCACGTACATCCCCACATGGTGAATCGACCGGGGATCCTTCAGGTCGTACGCGAAGAACACCAGATCCCCCGGCAGCAGCTCGTCCCGCCCCGGATGCGGCCCCGCGTTCCACTGGTCGTTGGCCACCCGCGGCAGCTCGATGCCCACCGAGTGGTACGCGGCCTGCGTCAGCCCGGAACAGTCGAACCGTCCGCCCTGCGCCGCCGTCCCCGTCCCGCCCCACAGATACTTCGTCCCCAGCCTCTCCTGGGCGAAATAAATGGCGGCCGCGGCCTGCCGGGACGACGCCACCGGCCCCGTGGGCGCCTCGAAGCTCTTGGCCAGCGTCGTAATCGTCTTCACGTAATTCTGCGTCTCGCGGTACGGCGGCACCCCGTCGTACTGAATCACCCGGTACGCCCCCGCGTTGTACGCGGCCAGCATGTTGTGCGTGGCGTCCCCCGACGCCCCCTTCACATACTTCGCCAACTCGCAGTCATAGGAAGCCGCCGACGGAATCGCATCCTCCGGATCCCATACGTCCCGCTTCCCGTCCCCGTTCCCGTCCACCCCGTGCGTCTGCCACGTCCCCGGAATGAACTGCGCCATCCCCTGTGCGGCGGCCGGGCTCTGCGCCTTGGGGTTCCATCCGCTCTCCTGGTACAACTGCGCCGCCAGCAGCGCCGGGCTGATCGCCGGACAGAGCGTCCCCCACTTCTGCACCAACGACTGATACGCGGCCGGCACCGCCCCCTTGGCCAGCCCGACCGCCCGCTCCCCGGCCCCCGCCAGCCCGGCCGCCGCCGAATACGTCCCCACCACCAGCAACCCCAGCAGGCAGAGCACCAGCCCCGCCCCGATCCCACCGGCAACCCAGAATTTCCGCACCCCACAACCCTCCCCCATCCGCGCCGGGTTCACCGGATTTTCCCGTACCTACGCGCGAATTACGGCCGCACGGCGGGGCGCGGGGGCGCTCAGGGCGGGGCACTCCCGAAACGCATCGCGCAGCGCCAGACCTGCCCGTGGCGCCGGGCCGCAACCAGGACGCACCGGACCGGCCCGCCACGGAGCCGCCGGCCGCTCCCCACCCGCACGCCCGCGCCCCGCGGATGCGCGACACCGCCGAGGACGCCGACGACAGGACACGCCCCATGGACCAGAACAACCCGAAGCAGATGAGCCGCCACCTGTGGTGGCGCGTCGGCTACTTCTTGTTCGCCATCCACCTCGTGGCCCTCCTCATGATCTTCGCCATGTCCCACGCCCCGAAGTAGGGGCTCCCCCCGGCGAGCCCCGCCCCCGTACGAGCCGCCGAGGACGTCACCACGGCGCACCGCGGCCCGCGCATCGGCCGAAACCCTCGCACGCCCGGCCCGCCCCACCTGCCGGCCGAATAGAGTGCCCCCGACCCCCCGAATCCGACCCGCAAGGCCCTCATGCCGCTCCTCCACGGCGTAAAGGCCGGTGAGTTCGACCACTTCGCGGGCCTCTGAGACCGAACCGGACTCCGCGAGCGCCCGTCCCTGACCGACCGGGCGACCGGCCGACCGCCGCCCCCCGATGATCATTGCTCAGAGTTATCGACCGTGATACACACAGTGAGACTAATGGGCTCAGTGGACGGTGTGAGTGCCCACGCACACACCCCTCCCACCGGATCCGTCAAAGAAAGCCGCCAAGTCGACTTCTGATGGCGTCTTTGTCGGCGAAGATAGAGGCTGACTGTGCCATCCGGGCGCAGGCACACAACTACCCATAAGGGGCGGTGAGTTCACACATGGCACACATGTCAAACATGTTCCTTGCGGCCGAAAAGGGCGACATCACCACCATCATCGGCGGAATCGCCCCGGACTGGGGGCCGTTCGGGAGCCTGGGCAACGAAGCCCGCGTGATGGTCGAAGTGGTCATGGCGATCGCGATCCTGCTGTGCCTCGGCATCGCGATCTGGGGCGCGGCCAAGCAGCGCATCGGCGCCACGGCCCTGCGCGACACCTTCAGCGCCGAACAGGGCAAGGGTCTGATCGTGGCCGGCCTGACCGGCGTCTTCATCATCGGATCACTGGGGACGCTCTTCACCATCGTCTACGGCATGGCGGTCTAGGGCCACAAGCCCGGCCCCCGCCGCAGCCACCGCGCCCCCACCGCACACCCCGGCACGCACCCCGTCCCGGTGTCGCCCCCGTGCGCCCCCGCCCGCCACCCCTCCGCCGCCCCGTGCCCCCACTCGCCCCCACTGGCCCCACCCTCCCTGCCGAGGCCTCATGCTGACGCCCACTCACCCCGGCTCGACCCCCACCCGGCCACGTCTGCGCCACCCGTGCCACCAGCGGGCCGATTGGGCGGGCCGTTGCGCGGGGACAGGTGGTTCCGGAGAGAAGAAGGCCACGACCGGCACGGAAGCGGCAATGGGCGCAAATGCCCCAGAGTCCCCCATTCGCCTCTGCCGCCCAGCATCTGAGGAACCGTCACCGTGAGATGTACTCGTACCACTTCGCCCGAGCCGCCGCCCACGCGGCTACGGTCATATGAGGGCGGCACAACAACAGCACGGACGGCGACGGCGGCAGAGGGGGCACAGGCGCGATGAGTCTCAGTGATGACGGCGGCTACGGCGGCGACCGCGGCCCCGAGACGGGCCAGACCCGCACCAGACTCCCCGACAGCGGAGGCGACGGCTACGGCTCGGGCCGACGCCCCCGAGCCGGCGTCTCCAGCCGCAACCTCATCACGGGCGTCGGCGTGGTCGTCCTGCTGATCGCGGCCATCGCCTTCGCCAACCGCGGCGGCGACACCAACGGCGGCGCACCCACCGCCGACTCCCCCAAGAGCGCCGACACCCAGCCCACGGCCCCCACCGGCACCAAGCCCGTCACCGGCAAGAACGGCGACATCGCCACGGGCTTCGCCAAGACGGAACAGGGGGCGCAGTCGGCGGCGGCGAATTACGCGGTGGCGCTGGGTTCCGCGAACATGTTCAACCGGGACCGGCGGCACAAAATAATCACCACTGTGATGGCGCCGTCGGCCGTCGACACGTTCCAGAAGACCCTGGACCAGGCTTATTCGGCCGACTTCAACAAGAACGTCGGGCTGCATGCTGACGGCAGCACTCCCGCCGGAATGACCTTCGTCTCGCGCACGGTCCCGATCGGCACCAAGGTCAAGGGCTTCTCGAAGAACCAGGCGACCGTCGAGGTGTGGTGCACCGGCCTCCTCGGCCTGGCCGGCAACGGCTCCACAAAGCCTGTCACCACAAGCTGGTTCACCATCACGATGAAGCTCGCTTGGACCAACAGCGACTGGAAAGCGCTGTCCCACTCCCAGCAGGACGGCCCCGCGCCGGTCAGCGGGGACGTGACTGCATCAGGCGCGAAGGAGATCGCAGGAGCCGTCAACGGGTACGGAGGATTCACCTATGCCCGCTAGCCCTCGTCGCCGCGCCCTTTCTCTCGCGTCCGCGGTGACCGCCATTCAGGTCGCGACAATCCTCTTTGCCACCCGTGCCTTCGCGGCTCCCAGCCCGAAGCCCAGCAACGACCCCTGCGACCTTATCCACGGCCCCGCCAAGGACTACTGCCAATCCGGCGACAAAGCCGGCTCCGGCACCCCCAAGCTCCCCTCCACCAACCCCCTCGACAACAACCCCCTCGACCCCCTCACCTCCCTGGCCAAAGGCTGCGCCAAAGCCGCCGCCTGGATCGTCACCAAGCTCTCCGACGCCGTAAAGGCAACCTCCCAGGTCGACTTCACCAACGCCGCCTTCCTGCGCCAGTACGCGGTCGTCTTCGCCGCCTCCACCGTCCTCACCCTCGTCCTGTGGCTGCTCGCCGTCGCCAAGCGCGCCGTCCGCGGCGTACGGCTGACGGAGGCGATCAGCGAAGCCATCGGGTTCCTGTGGCTGACCGTTCTCGCCTCCGCCTTCACCCCGCTCATCCTCTACACCGTCGTCTCGGCGACCGACGGCGTCACCGAAATCATCGCCAAGGGCACCGGCGCCCAGACCGACACCTTCTTCGGCGCGTTCTCGCAGGCGCTCACCAAGGGGACGGACATCGGCGGCGGCCCGATCATGCTGATCGTCGTGTCGCTGGTCTCCGTGCTCGCCGCCGGCGTCCTCTGGCTGGAGCTGGTGGTCCGGGCGGCCCTGCTCTACGTCGGCGCGCTGCTCGGCACAGTCGTCTACGCCGGGCTGGTCGACAAGAACATGTGGGCGCACGTACGCCGCTGGGCGGGCATCATGATCGCGGTGATCATGGTGAAGCCGGTCATCGTGATAGTGCTCGGCATCGCCGGCGCACTCTCCTCCGACAAGGGCCCCAACGCCTTCTCGGCCGTCGTCTCCGGCCTCGCGATCATCCTGCTCGCCATCTTCGCCAGCGCCATGATCTACCGCTTCGTCCCGGGCTTCGGCGACGAGATCGCCAATTCCCGCAACAACCGGATCATGCAGGGCGCCGAGAACAAAGCGGCCGCCGTCATCAGCTCCCCCGCCGCCCTCGTCTCCCAGGGCATCAAGACACACAGCACCCGCAGGTCCGGCGACGGCGGCAACCAAGGCGGGCAGGCCAACCAGGGCGGCCAGTCCCGGCCGGCCGACGCCGTCGCCGGCGGCGTCGCCGCGCACAGCTCGCGCTCCGGCGGCGGCCGGGCCGCCACCCCCGCTCCCCGTACGAACAGCCCCGGTCCGAGCACCAGCGCCCGCACTGGCAAGACAGCAGGAGGTGATGGGCGTTGAGCACGCAGTCCCACCCGATCGCGCCCCGGCGCACGTATCTGATCGGCCGCGCCCGGCCCAACGCGATCGTCGGCAAGAACCGCGAGACCGGCGAGATCGCGCTGATCATCGCGGGTGCGTTCCTCGGCATGATGTGCGGCCTCCTCGTGCCCGTGCTCCCCCTGCGGATCGCCACCCTCACCGGCTTCCCGATGCTCGGCCTCGCCACGGTCTACGTCCCGTACAAGGGCCGCACGTTCTATAAGTGGTTCGAGATCAACCGCAGCTTCCGCCGTACGGTCCGCAACAACGCCGTCTACCGCTCCGCCGCCGCCGAGGCGGGCACCCGTTTCGACGGGCGGGAGATCGAGATCGGCCCGCCGCCCGGCATCGGCCGCATCAACTGGCTGGCCGCGCCGTTCGGCCCCGACGAGATCGCCGTACTGCTGCACGCGGACCGCAGGACGGTGACGGCCGCCATCGAGATCGAAGGCCCAGGCGTCGGCCTGCGCGACAGCGAGGACCAGGAGGCCCTGGTCGACCGCTTCGGAACCCTCCTCAAGCACGTCGCCAACGGAGACGGCTTCGTCACCCGCCTGCAGATCCTCGCCCGTACGCTGCCCGCCGACCCCGACGCGCACGCCAAGGACGTCGCCCAGCGCGGCGACAAGAGCTCCCCCCACTGGCTCCAGGATTCCTACGACCAGCTCCAGTCGATGGTCTCCACCTCCTCCGAACAGCACCGCGCCTACCTCGTCGCCTGCATGCACTACACCCGCGAACTGGCCGCCGAGGCACACACCATGGCGCGCGCCGCCCGCACCACACGCGGCGGCCTCTTCGGCAAGAAGCTGGACCGCGACGCCGGCCTCGCCGTCGTCATGGCCCGCGAGCTGACCGACATCTGCGCCCGCCTGGCGGAGGCGGACATCCGCGTGCGCCAGCCCCTCGGCCAGGCCCGCCTCGCCTCCCTCGTGCACTCCATGTACGACCCCGACCACCCCATCGACCACATCCAGGCCATGAGCAAGCGCAACGCCTGGCCCGCCGAACTGGACGCCACCGAGCCGACATACCTCCAGGCCAAAACCCGCGAGTCGACGACCCGCGCGCCCTGGTGCCACTCCACCGCCTGGGTCAAGGAGTGGCCGCTGACCCCGGTGGGCGTCAACTTCCTCGCGCCCCTCCTCGTCCACACCCCGGACGTGATCCGCACGGTCGCCGTCTGCATGGACCTCGAACCCACCGAGATCGCCATCGAGCGAATGCTGACGGAGAAGACGAACGACGATGCCGAGGCCAGCCGCGCCGCCAAGATGAACCGCGTCGTCGACCCCCGCGACGTCGCCCACCACGGCCGCGTCGACCAGCGCGGCGAGGACCTGGCCTCCGGCGCCGCCGGCGTCAACCTCGTCGGCTACATCACGGTCTCCTCCCGCTCCCCCGAAGCCCTCGCCCGCGACAAGCGCACCATCCGCGCCTCCGCCGGCAAGTCCTACCTCAAGCTGGAGTGGTGCGACCGCGAGCACCACCGGGCGTTCGTCAACACCCTGCCGTTCGCGACCGGGATCCGCCGCTAACGCCGCTAAGCCGCTGGGAGGCGCGTACGTCATGGCCATGTTCGACCCGCTCGGTGCCCTCACCGACGCATTCACCAGCTTCCTGTTCGGGAAGGTGGAGACGACACGGCTGCCCGTACGCACCTCCACCGGCCAGGCCCAGGCCGTCTACCTGCCCACCGCGGCCCCCGGCCTCGGCGACTCCGGCGTGATCATCGGCCGCGAGGTCTACAGCGGCAAGGGCTACATCTACGACCCCTTCCAGCTGTACGGACAGCAGCTCCCGGCCCCCCACTGGCTGGTCCTCGGCGAATCCGGCAACGGCAAGTCCGCGCTGGAGAAGACGTACGTACTGCGCCAGCTCCGCTTCCGCGACCGGCAGGTCGTCGTCCTGGACGCCCAGGGCGAGGACGGCGTCGGCGAATGGAACCTCATCGCCCAGGAGCTGGGAATAACCCCCATCCGCCTGGACCCCACCGCCGCCCTCAACGGCGGCATCCGCCTCAACCCCCTCGACCCCTCCATCACCACCACCGGCCAGCTGGCCCTGCTCCGCACCATCATCGAAGTCGCGATGGGGCACGGCCTGGACGAACGCTCCGGCTTCGCCCTCAAGGTGGCACACGCGGCCGTACTCAACGACTTCGGCTCCCCGGCCGGCACCGAGGGCGGCAAACCGGGCAACAAGACGCCCACCAACCGCCAGCCCGTCCTGACCGACATCGTCGAGCAACTGCGCCACCCGCAGGCGGAATCCGCCGAGGCCATGAACGTCGACATAGACGACGTACGGGCCTGGGGCCTGGACGTGGCGCTGGTCCTCGACCGCCTCGTCGACGGCGACCTGCGCGGCATGTTCGACGGCCCGACGAGTGCGGGCATCGACCTGGACTCGCCCCTGATCGTCTTCGACCTCTCCCACATCGACCGCAACTCCATCGCCATGCCCATCCTGATGGCGATCGTCGGCGTATGGCTGGAGCACACCTGGATCCGTCCCGACCGGAAGAAACGCATCTTCCTGGTCGAGGAGGCCTGGCACATCATCAACTCCCCCTTCGTCGCCCAGCTCTTCCAGCGCCTGCTGAAGTTCGGCCGCCGCCTCGGCCTGTCCTTCGTGGCCGTCGTCCACCACCTCAGCGATGTGGTCGACGGCGCGGCCGCCAAGGAGGCCGCGGCGATCCTCAAAATGGCCTCGACCCGCACCATCTACGCCCAGAAAGCCGACGAGGCACGCTCCACCGGCCAGGTCCTGGGCCTGCCACGCTGGGCCGTCGAGATCATCCCGACCCTCACCCCCGGCATCGCGGTCTGGGACGTCAACGGCAACGTCCAGGTCGTCAAACACCTCATCACCGAGGCCGAGCGCCCACTCGTCTACACCGACCGGGCGATGACCGAGGCCTCCGCGATGCCGACGGACGAGGCACGCGCCCTCGAAGCGGCGGCGGACGCCGAGGCCGAGGCACGCGCCGAAGCCATGGCGATGGAACGACAGTGGAGAGACGAGTCGAGCGAGACGGTGGCGTGACCCGCGGATACGAGCCGGAGCGAGGCCACGGCAGATACAACAGCCGGGACGACCATGACGTCAGGAGCGCCCGCGGCCGCGAGCGCGGCGTCCCCGACTCCCTGCTCATAGGGCTCCTCGTCTTCCTTCTCGGCCTGACCCTGCTGGTCTGGACGGCAACCGGCCTGGCCGGCCTCCTGGCCCACGGCTCCTGGCCGCACGGCGTCAGCTATCCCGGCACCCCCATCGCCCTGCGCCACCTCGTCGCCGCCCCGCACGACCTCGCCGCCGCCTGGCCCCACACCCCCAAGGGCCAGCTCTCCGGTTACGGCCTGTTCTGGGGCATCCTCATCGGCGAACTGATGGTGCTGCTGGTCCTGACGATCTTCACGCTGGGAACGGTCACCCGCTATCGCGCCGTACGCGCCGCACGCCGCCAAGCCACCCGCGCCTCGGCCCGCGACACGGCGGCGGCCGAGCCCCACCCCGAGGCCTCAACAACCGCCCCCCAACCCCACGGCACGGCCTCCGCACCCACACCTGCGCCACCCCCCGCTTCCCTCCAGAAGCCCCCCGCCGCGGCCGGCACCACCACCCCGCCCGCCGACGACCTTCACCCCGACCAACGGCCGACACCCACGCCCAATTCCCCCATCGGCAGCAATCCGCTCGAATCACCCGAACAGGTGAACCCGACCACCGCCGCCACGACAGCGCCGACACCAGCCACCGCGCCCCTGTCGCAACCGCCCCTCCCCCACCTCCACTTCAGCTCCGACCGCACCGCCACCCGCGCCACCGCGGCCGCCGCCATCACCTCCGCCGAGGGCCCGCTGATCGTCGCCACCACCGACGCCGACCTCTGGGCCGAGACCAAGGACGCCCGCGCCAAGCTCGGCCCACTGCTGACCTACGACCCCACCCACCGCCTCGACACCCCGGCCCGACTGCGCTGGTCACCCACCTCCGGATGCGAGGACATCACCACCGCCACCACCCGCGCCGCCGCCCTCCTGGCCCCCGTACGCCCCACCAGCACCCTGGACTCGGCCGTCGCCGACGCCGCCCAGACCCTGCTGCGCTGCTGGCTGCACGCCGCCGCCGTGGACGGCCGCCCCTTCCGCCAGCTCCACCGCTGGGCCCACGCCACGGGCGCCGCACAGGAACCCGTACGCATCCTGCGCACCAACCCCAAGGCATCCGCAGGCCAGGCCGGCGAGCTGGAGTCCGTCCTCACCGCACACGCCGAACGCCGGGAAATGGCCAAGGAACTGATCGGTCGATCGCTCGCCGCCCTCTCCTCGATCCACATCCGCGACGCCTGTAATCCTCCCCGAGCGGATTCGCTCATTCTCGAATCATTCGTCGATGAGGGGGGAACGCTCTACGTGGTAGGCGAACCCATCGAGGACCCGCGTACCACCCCGGGTGCGATGCCCCTGATCACCGCACTCCTCTCGCACGTGGTCGAGCACGGCCGCCGCATGGCCGAACGGTCATCTGACGGTCGGCTCGACCCACCACTCACCCTGGTCCTGGACGACATCGCGGCGCTCGCCCCATTGCCGACGCTCCCCGACCTCCTCGACACCGGCTATACGCGAGGCCTGCTGACTCTGGCCACCATGCGCTCCCAGGAACAGGCCCGCGCCCGCTGGCCCCACCGCGCGCTGCCCGTCTGACGAACCCCAGCGGCAGCGCCGCCCGTTCCCCGCCCCGCTGACAAGACCGCCCCATGAAACGGGAGCACATCACAGCGATCTCCGTCCATCTGGCGGCGACTTGGACCGTGGGTTCGGCCATCGTCATCGGCCTGGGCCCACTCCTCTTCGCCACGTTATGGGCCGGCCGGAACGCCATCCTGCTCGGCGCAACGGCCCTCGCCGTTCTCCTGAGCGCCCTTCTGATGGCCGCCCTCGGCCACGCCGCCCGTACGGTCCAGCCACTGACCCGCACCCGTCGCGGCCTCCTCGGACGGACCGCGAGCGTCTAACACCTTCGGCACCACCGGCACCGCCGCCCTCATCTTCGTCATGGCGCTCAGCTGGGAGGGCCCCTTCGGTGCCCCCACATCACCGCCGCGCTCTGCCTGCTCCTCGGCTTCCCGTACGCGCTGACCGCCGCCTTCCTCCTCCCGAGCAAGGCCCTCCGCTGGACCACCCTGGCCGTAGCAGCCGTCACCCTGGCCTCGGCCTGGTACGCCGCCAGACAGACCAACCGCCCCCTGACCGACCAGGAGCGGCTCGCAGATGCCCGAACCCCCGCCGCCCTCTACACCCGCCCCAGCGCCACACCCTGTTGATCGGAGCCGAACGCAAAAATGCCTCGTTCCCCGAGTCGAAACTCGGGGAACGAGGCATTTTCTAAAATTTGTTCGGCGGCGTCCTACTCTCCCACAGGGTCCCCCCTGCAGTACCATCGGCGCTGAAAGGCTTAGCTTCCGGGTTCGGAATGTAACCGGGC
>NZ_JBIWOD010000039.1:0-19283 GCF_044767545.1 Streptomyces sp. NPDC101227
CCGTAGCGGCGAAGCCGTGTAGGGCCGTCACCGCACCCGACAAACCCACGCCCGCCGCAGGCGCAACGGCGAACAACCGCAACGGCGCCGCAGACAACAACGCACGGCCCAGGCAAAGCGCAGCGGACCGGCGGACGGGTCTAAAGCAACTGCTTCAAGCGCCCCGCGAGCAGGTCCCAGCGCCACTTCTCCTCGATCCAGGCGCGGCCTCGGGTGCCCATCTCGTGGCGTAGGTCCGGGTCGTTCAGGAGGGTGATGAGGCGCTCGGCCGTGGGGGTGGGGGAGCCGCCGGGGACCACCCAGCCGGTCTCGCCGTCGAGGACGGCGTCGGGGGCGCCGCCGGAGTCGCCGGCCACGACGGGGAGGCCGGTGGCGGAGGCCTCCAGGTAGACGATGCCGAGGCCTTCGACGTCCAGGCCGCCGCGGCGGGTGCGGCAGGGCATGGCGAAGACGTCGCCGGCGCCGAAGTGGGCGGGGAGTTCCTCCCAGGGGACGGCGCCGGTGAAGCGTACGGAGTCGGCGACCCCTTTGCGCAGGGCGAGGGCGTGCAGTTCCTTCTCGTACGGGCCGCCGCCGACGATCAGCAGGACCGCGTCCGGGACCGCGGCGAGGACGGCGGGCATGGCCTCGATGAGCGTGTCCTGGCCCTTGCGGGGGACCAGGCGCGAGACGCACACGACGACCGGGCGGTCGGCGAGGCCGAGGCGGGCCCGTACGGCGTCGCCGCCGGAGGCGGGGTGGAAGGTCTTCTCGTCGACGCCGGGCGGGAGTTGGACCATCCGGGCGGCCGCCTCGGGGGTCAGGGCGTCGGCGATCCGGGAGCGGGTGTATTCGCCGAGGTAGGTGAGGGTGTCGGTGCCCTCGCCGATGCGCCGGAGCAGCTGCCGGGCGGCGGGGAGCTGGGCCCAGCCCGCCTCATGGCCGTGGGTGGTCGCCACGATGCGGCGGGCGCCGGCGGCGCGGAGCGCGGGTGCCATCAGGCCGAGGGGCGCGGCCGCGCCGAACCAGACGGAGGAGCAGCCGTGTTCGCGCAGCAGGGCGGTGGCGCGGCGGGTCACCCGGGGGGTGGGCAGCAGCATCGTCGTACGGTCGCGGACCACCGTGAACGGCTGCTCTGCGTCGAAGGCGGCGGTGGCCGCGAGACCTTCCTTGGTGCGCTTCCACGTCGAGGCGTAGACGACGACCTGGGAGGGGTCCAGGCGCAGCGCCATGCTGTGCAGGAAGGCCTGGATGCCGCCGGGCCGGGGCGGGAAGTCGTTGGTGACGATCAGGGTCTTGTGCACGGTGATCTTCCGACAGGGGTTCCAAGGGGGCCGGTCCCGGCCGACAGTACCGGGTCGCCGGCCGGCGGCGGGCCGCCCGGCTTGCCTGCGGCGGCCGCCGCCGCTCCCCTCACCGCAGCTGCCCCTCCAGGTATTCCTGCCACTCCCGGGTGAACTCCGCGAGCCCCACGCCCAGTTGAGTGCGCATGGCGCGATCCAGCAGTTCGGCGCGGCCGGGCAGGCGCCGGGTGCGGGCGGGGGCGGAGCCGGGTGAGCGGTGCGGCCGGGGGTGGTGCGTGGCCTGCACGGCCTCCATCGGGCCGCGTACGCGACCGGCGGCGTTCTCCGCGCCGCTGCGGCCCGCCGCCCGGTAGAAGGCGATCAGCTTGGCCTCGCCCCACTTGTCGGCGATCATCCGGCAGGCCAGCCAGCCGCCCTCGTACGCCTTCGCCAGGCGGTCCGCGCCGGCCTGGAAGCCGAAGTCCTCGTCGGTGGGGAGGCGGTCGGGGGCCGCGCCCTGGGCCACCGCACGGGAGAGTTCGGGGGCGGTGCTGGCCGCCTCGCGGCGTATCCGGCGGTAGGCGACCCAGTCGGCGAAGCCCTCGGAGAGCCACAGCGGGGTGGCCGAGGTGGTGACCGTACGGGTGGCGACATGGGTGGTTTCGTGGGTGAGCACGACCGCGCGGCCGAGGTCGTTGAGTTCCTCGTACGCCTCCGGGTTGACGATCACCCGGTCCGCGGGCGCGGTGGCCGAGGCGCCCGCCTCGCCGGTGGTGACGGCGGCGATCCCGGCGTACCCGGCGGCATCGCCGTCGCCCAGCAGCTGTGCCATCTGATCGACGGTGTCCGGGGCCTCCACGACCACCTTTCCCGACCAGCCGCCCTTCCAGGCGTCGGAGACGGCGGGCACCGCCTCGTCGACCCGGTCCGCCAGATCGCGCAGCCGGTCCGGGGTCGCGGCGCCGCCGAGCACCAGGCTGTGCCAGCCGCGGACCAGCCGTACCGGGCCCTGGTCCCACAGCTGGCGGGTGCCGGGCTTTCCGGAGGGGGCGCCGTCGGAGTCCGAGGAGATCCGCCAGCGGCCGGCGTGCCGGGTCAGCGTGAGGTACTGGAGGGAGGTGACGGGCGCGGTGTCATAGCCCTTGAGGCGGTAGCTGAGCCGCACCTTGGCCGCGATCCGGGCGCCGGGGCCGCCCATCGGGAGCGGGAAGGCGTCGGTGGCGACGAGGTCGTAGTGCCAGTCGGTGAGCGGTACCGCCGCGAGGTTGGCGATCATCCGGCGCTGGCGGGCGCGGTAGCCGCCGGCGTGCGGGTCGACGGTGGACAGCAAGGCGGCGGTGTCCCCGTCGCGGACGGCCCGCGAGCGGCTGTCGAGCATCCGCTGGACGTCCGGGTAGCGGTCCCGCGGCGGGGCCTGGGGCGCGCAGCCGGTGACCGGGACGAGCAGCGCGAGGAGCGGGACGGCACCGGCCGCCGCCCCGGCTCGCGACGGCCACCGCCGTCCCGCCCGCTGACGTGACATGCCGCTGATCGTATGTGCGACGGGGGCGGGGCAAAAACGCTGGGCGGGCGGGAGAGGGGCTTTCCCGGCCGTCTCAGGGCCTGGTGACGGAGGAGACCGGCAGCACGCCGACCGGGTCGTAGCGGACCCGCGCGCCGGGATAGGGCGCATGAACGACCTGGCCGTTTCCGACGTACATGCCGACGTGGCTGGCATCCGAGCGGTAGATGACCAGGTCGCCGGGTTCCGCCTGGGCCAGCGGCACCTGGCGGCCGGCGCCGCTCTGGGCCTGTGACGTGCGCGGGATGAAGACTCCGGCCTGCGCATAGGCCCATTGGGTGAGTCCCGAGCAGTCGAAGGCCGAGGGGCCGGTGCTTCCCCAGGCGTACGGGGAGCCGACGGCGGCGCGGGCGGCGGCGACCGCCGCGGCGGCCCGGCCGGAGGCCGCAGCGCCGCCGGAGAGGTCGGAGAGGCCGGGGAGGCCGGGGAGCATTCCCTCGCGCCCGTCGCCGCGCGAGGCCCGGACGTAGGCCGCCCTGGCCACCTTCGGGAGCGCGTTCAGCAGGCGCTGGGCGGCGGCCAGCTTGTGCTGGACGTCCTTCTTGCGCAGGGCGACGGCCCGGCGTCCGGCCTCCAGGTCCGCCAGCTTCGCGGCGGTCGCCCGGCGCTGCTGGTCCAGGGACCGCTGCGCGGCCTTCAGCTCGCGCAGCTCGCCGGCCTGGCTGCGGTCGAGCCGGTCGAGCGCGGAGGCCTTCTCCAGGTAGCTGTCGGGGCGTTCGGAGAGCATCAGCCGGAGGGTGGGATCGATGCCGCCGGCCCGGTACTGGGCGGCGGCCATCGCGCCCAGCCGGTTGCACATCCGGTTGACCCGCTCCTGGGCGCGGGCGGTGCGGTCCTGAAGGGTCGCGACCTCGTCCCGCAGCCGTCGGGTCAGCTCGCTGGCGCCGTTGAACTTCTCGGTGGCCCGCTCGGCCTCCGCGTAGAGCTTGTCGACCCGTGCGCCGACCGCTTCCCGGCTCGCCGCGGGGCTTTCCGTGGGGTCGGCCGCGGCCGGCGGGCCGGACAGCGCGGCGGCCGCGGTTGCCAGGGCCGCCGAGGCGACGGTGACACCGGTGCGGGTGACGGGACCTGGCTGTGACGCACGGCGATGGGAGACCACGTCTGCCGCACTCCTTCCGTGTGGGGTCCCCATGCTCATGGGGACCCCTGCTCATGGGGGTCCCCTGCTCGGGAGGAGCCGAGAGCTCGGGGGGAGCCGCTGTCGCCCGGGAGGGCGGTGACCGGCGGCCGCGAGCCAGGACAGTAGCCGCGCCGGTCGGTGGCGGCCAAAGACTGCGCCGCCCGGATTTCCGCACGCAAAAGGCCGCCCCGCCGGTGACTGTGCAGGTCACCGGCGGGGCGGCAGGTCAGCGGCGAGGGCCGCAATTCGCCCGTTCGGGCGGCAGGTTGAGACGGTTGTGAGGCTTTTCCGACCCGTGTGCCGGGACGGTCAGACCCGGACGCCGAACGCGAACGGCATGTTGTTGATCGACTCGTAGCGCACCGCGGCGCCCGGCTTCGGGGCGTGCAGCACGGTGCCGTTGCCCGCGTAGAGGCCGATGTGGTGCAGGTCGTTGTAGAAGAGCACCAGGTCGCCGGGCTTGAGCTGGCTCTCCGAGCCGAGCCGGGTGCCGGCGTTGGCCTGCTCCTGCGAGGTGCGCGGCAGCGACTGGCCGGCCTGCTGGTACGCCCAGGAGGTCAGGCCCGAGCAGTCGAACGAGGAGGGGCCGGTGGCGCCCCAGACATAGGGCGAGCCGATCTTGGACTGGGCGGCGGCCAGGGCTGCCGCGCCGCGCTGCGAGGCGGGCACGTCGTCGCCGAGGTTGGCCCGGCTGTTGTCGCGGTTGGCGCGCGCCTGCTCCGCCTCCATGGCCGCCTTCTCCTTGGCGGTCATGGTGTTCAGGAGTTCCTGCGCCTTGGCGAGCTTGCCCTTGATCTCGTCCTTCTTCTCACCGAGCGCCTTGCGGGTCTCGCTGAGGTCCTTGATCTTGCCCGCGGCCTCGGCGCGCTCCTGGGCGAGGAGCCGCTGCTTGTCCGCGATGGTCTTCAGCTGCTCGGCCTGGTGGCCGCTGAGCTGGTCGAGGGTGGAGGCCTTGTCCAGATAGGAGTCCGGGTCGCCGGAGAGGAAGAGCTGGACGGAGGGGTCGATGCTGCCGCTGCGGTACTGGCCGGAGGCGACGGCACCCAGGCCCTTGCGGAGCTGGTTGAGCTCCTCCTGGCCGCGGGCGACCTTGTCCTGGAGGCGGTCCACCTCCTTCTGGAGCTTCGCCTGGTCTTCCTTGGCACCGTTGTACTTCTCGGTGGCCTGCTCCGCCTGCTCGTAGAGCTTGTCGACCTGAGCCTTGACGTCCTTCTTGGACGGGTTCGGGGCGGCCTGGGCGGCCTGGGACGAAAGGGCGACGGCCGCGGCGGCGGTCGCGGTGAGCACGGTCACGCGAGTACGGCTCGGCTGCTTGGGTCGACGGTGGGACGCCACGGGGGCGAGCTCCTTCTTCCTCCAGCCGCCTACCGGGAAGTGGGGGGGGTGAAACCCCGGCTCCGCGTGAACGCCGCGGACTCGGCGGTACCTCCACTGACCATCCCGGTTGGATAATCACCTGTATGAAGGTTCGAGGCCCGACCTTAGTAACCGAGTTGTGATCCCTTCAAATCCCCCAGGGAAAAAACTGCTTCACCAGCCCCATCCTTTACCAACATCACACGGGCAGTGAGCGTCATTTGACGCTGCGATACGGAACGCGGGGGAACGCAAGCGATTTTCCCGGCGGGATGGTGCCGGTGCCGCAAAACCGTCAGGTCCGGGCAAGTCGCTTCAGCAGCAGGGCCGATGCGACGGGCCGGGCGCCCGCCTTGGCGACGCCGTCGGCCACTTCCCGGTCCGTGGAGACCACGACGACCGGGCGGCCGGGCGGTTCGGCCCGTACGAGCTGACGAATCAACTCATCGGCCGTTACGCCCGGTTTGCTGAACAGGACCCGCACGCCGCGCGGCGGCGCGAGCAGCACCGGCGCCGCCAGCTCCGCGCCGTCGAAGACACAGGTCATCTCCGCGCCGGTCTGCGCGGCCAGCACCGCCAGCCCGCCCAGCAGCCGCAGCCGCTGTTTGTCCAGAGGCATGGTGGGATAGCCGGTTTTGGTGACGTTGTAGCCATCCACCACCAAATGCGCCTGCGGCAGCGCCAGTAGCTGGTCGAGCAGCGCCGGATCCATCTCCGACAGCGCCCGGGTCGCGATGTCCCGGGGCGTCATCTTGCCGGGGGCGACCGCCTCGATGGTGTCCGCCGGGTGGACGCTGGCGGGCGGCAGGGCCAGTTCGCGGCGCAGCCCCTGGGCGGCGTCCAGCACCGTGTCCAGCAGCAGCCGCAGCCGCATGTCCTCGACGCTGCGGCCCTCGCGGGCGGCCCGCCGGCTGGTCTCCAGCGCCGTCTCGACCTCGGTGACGCGGGCCTTGAGCCGGCGCAGCTCGCTGTCCGCCAGGGTCTTGTCGGTCGCGGCCTGGGACCGCGCGGCCTCCAGCGCGGCCTCGGCCTTGCGCACCGCCGCCTCGCGCCGCTTGACGTCGCTCAGCGCGCTGCGCAGCTTGCGGTGCAGCGACTCGTTCTCCTTGCGGGCCGCTTCCAGGTCGGCCCGGGCCCGGTCGACGTCGCCGCGGGCCTCGCCGCGCGCCTGCGCCAGCTCCTCGCGCAGCCGGGCCAGCTCCCGTTCGGTCTCCTCGCCGGCCCGTTCGGCGCGTACCCGCTGCGCCTCCTCGCCGGCCGCCGCGACCAGCTTGACCCAGCCCTCGGGGCGCAGCACATACGCCGCCGCCGCGACATCCAGCGGATCGGCGGCCGCGGGCGGTGTGCCGTCCTCCAGCGCCGCGGCCAGCTCCGGCTGGGCCTCGCGCAGCTTGCCCGCGATCCGCTGCCGGAAGACCGCGTCGCTCTCCAGCGCCGCGGCCATGGCGTTCCCGGCGAACTTGGCCCGGCGGGTCGGGGTGAAACGGGCGTACTGCCGCAAGGGGGGCGGGAGTTCGGAGACCGTCAACGCGCCGAACGACTCCGCGGTGAGCGCCACGACACGGCGCCGTACGCCCTCGGGCAGCGGACGGTCGAGCACTTCGTCGACGGCATCCTCGGATGCGTCGGCCCGCGCCGCCCCCTGCTCCCTTTCCGGACGCTCCACCACGGCTTGATCGCTCCGATCTCAGGCGCTCGCGCCCGGCCGGTCCACCAGCTCGATCTGGTCGACCGCATTGCACCAGCGGCAGCGCACGGACTCGATGCTCTCACTGAGAACCTCGCGCTCCTCCACCTTCGGCTCCCCGGCAAGGTCCAGGTGGACGTACTCCACGACCTTGGACCGGCGGGTCACATCGAAACGGGTGAGGTTGCCGCAGAGCGTGCAGCGCCACCGGGTTTCGGCCGTCGGCAGGGGAACACCCATCGTGTTGTCCTCTTTCGTACTCGTCATGCTCGTCGGTCTCGTGCTGATGTGCGGGTTCACGCGGTGCGCCGTCGGACTGCGGAAAATACGCAAGGTACTGACTGCAACCCTACGGCCTGACAGGGGACCGGCGCGGGCCGTGCCCAGGAGGCGGGACGCGGCGAGGCGCTCTGCCCTGAATGCCCCTATTACGCCATGATCACTTCATGACGGCGCCGTCCCCCTTCTCGCGTTCTTCGCGTCCTTCGTGGTTCCCCCGGCCACCGCACCCCGCCCGCTCCCTGGCAACGGTCTTCTCCCGGATGACGAATGTGCTGATCGGGCTGTGCTGCGTGATCTTCGTGATCGGCCCCGCCTCGGGCCTGAACCACGTATATGGCGACGCCGACGCCCTGCTACGGGCCCAGACCGCCTATTTCGAACGCTGGGGAGTGATTCCGCTCGACCTGTGGAGCGGCTCCCTCCGCGCGCTGATCACCCCGCTGACCGCACTGTTCGTGCACGGCAGCTGGCTCCATCTGCTCGGCAACATGCTGTTCCTGTACGTCTTCGGCGGCATGACCGAAACCCGGATGGGGCGGGTGCCGTTCACCGCCTTCTACATCGTCACCGGCTATCTGGCCCTGCTCGGCTACGCCGCCGCGCACGCCGCCTCCCCCCAGACCCTGGTGGGCGCCTCGGGCTCGATCTCCGGCGTCCTGGGCGCCTTCCTCTACCTCTTCCCCAAGGCCCGGGTCACCAGCGTCTTCCCCTTCCTCTTCTTCCTCCCCCTGCGCTTCCCCGCCTGGATCGTGCTGCTGTTCTGGTTCGCGCTCCAGTGGCAGGCCGCGCAGGAGGACCCCAACGGCCCCGGCGTCGCCTACCTCGCCCATGTCGTCGGCTTCGCCCTGGGCTTTCTGTACGCATGGGCCCGCTACAGGAGGGATAGTGTGGGGGCCACCAGGGGGAACGAACCGGCGACCGAGGGAGAGAGCCAGCCGTGATCACGTCGATCGTGCTCATCAAGACCAGCGTGGACCGGATCCCGGAGATCGCCGAGAAGATCGCCGCCCTGGAGGGCGTCAGCGAGGTCTACTCCGTCACCGGCGCCCACGACCTGATCGCGATGGTCCGGGTCGCCGCCCACGACGACCTCGCCGATGTCATCCCCGGCCGCATCAGCAAGGTGCCGGGCGTCGCCTCCACCGAGACGCACATTGCGTTCCGCACGTACTCGCAGCATGACCTTGAGGCGGCGTTTGCTATCGGCCTCGACGCGTAGCGCTGCGCTTGGCCTGCGCCGTTGTTTTTGGCTGTCCCGCCGTGGGGGGCTCGCCGTGGCGCCTGCGGCGGGCCGGTCCGCTGCGCTTTGCCTGGGCCGATGTGTTCGGCTGCCCCGCCGTGGGGGTTTGCCGCCGTTGCTCCCCCACTGCCTTAAGGGCGTGGGAGGTGCCCCCAGCGGCGGGCTGGTGCCGCTTGCGCGGGGCTGTTCGGCTGCGGGACCGGACCTCCGGACTCCGTCCTGCGGCCCGCCCCCTCCCCGTTGGGGTGGGAGAAAACCAGTGGGAGCGTACGTAGACGGTCAGCCGCTCCCTGTCGACCCATCATGGGAAAGGGACAACCCAACGTGGGCCCCCATCGGCCTCCTTCCCCCCACCCACCGGAGGGGACGGACCGTAGCGGCGGAGCCGTGTAGGGCCGTCACCGCACCCGACAACACCACGCCCGCCGCTGGGGGCACCTCCCACGCCCTTAAGGCAGTGGGGGAGCAACGGCGAGAAACCACCCACGGCGGGACAGCCGACAACATGGGGATTTACACCGCGCTACGCGCGGCCGGCGCGGGAACGCAACGGCCGTCCTCCGTGTGGTAGTTCCAGCGGGCGCCGTTCGCGACTAGTTCCTTGATGGCGTGGAGGAAGCGGTCGATGTGTTCGTCGGGCGTGCCCGCGCCGAAGCTGACCCGGATGGCGTTCAGGGAGCGTTCGCCGGGGGCCGCCTCCGGGGCGCCGCACTCGCCCGGGTCCTGCGGGTCGCTGCCCAGCAGGGTGCGGACGAGGGGGTGCGCGCAGAACAGGCCGTCGCGCACCCCGATGCCGTACTCGGCCGAGAGGGCGGCCGCGAAGTGCGAGCTGTTCCAGCCCTCGACGACGAAGGAGATGACGCCCACCCGCGGGGCGTCGTCGCCGAAGAGGGAGAGGACCTTGACCTCGGGGACCTCGGCCAGGCCCGCCCGGACGCGGGCGATCAGTGACTGCTCCCGGGCGACCAGTCCGTCGAAACCGGCCTCGGTCAGCGCCTGGCAGGCGGAGGCGATGGAGTAGGCGCCGATGACGTTCGGCGAACCGGCCTCGTGCCGGGCGGCGGTGGTGTGCCATTCGACGTCCACGCCGCCGTCCGTGCGCCGCGAGACCTTGCGGCTGGCGCCGCCGCCCGCCAGGTACGGCTCCGCGTCCTGCAGCCAGTCGGCGCGGCCGGCCAGCACGCCGGCGCCGAACGGCGCGTACAGCTTGTGCCCGGAGAAGGCGGCCCAGTCGACGTTCAGCTCGGCGATGTCGACGGGGTGGTGCGGGGCCAGCTGCGCGGCGTCGAGGACGATCCGGGCGCCGTGGGCGTGCGCGGCGGCGGCCAGTTCCCGCACCGGCCACAGTTCACCGGTGACGTTCGAGGCGCCGGTGACGCACACCAGAGCGGGGCCGTAGGGCTCGCGCTCGGCGAGCGCCTTCTCCAGGGTGTCCACCGCCTGTTGCGGCGTCCGCGGCGCGTTCAGGTACGTCACGGGGGTGTCCGCGCGCTGTTCCCACGGCAGCAGCGAGGCGTGGTGCTCGGTCTCGAAGACGAACACCCGGGTGTTCTGCGGGAGTACGGCGGCGAGGAGGTTGAGGGAGTCGGTCGTCGAGCGGGTGAAGACGACCTGGTCGTCGGCGCGGCAGCCGAGGAAGTCGGAGATGGTCCTGCGGCTGTTCTCGAAGAGGTCGGTGGACAGCTGCGAGAGGTATCCGGCGCCGCGGTGCACGCTGCCGTAGTACGGGGCGTAGGCGGCCACGTCGTCCCAGACCCGCTGCAGGGCCGGGGCGCTGGCGGCGTAGTCCAGTGCGGCGTAGTCGACCTCGCCGCCGGTCACGAGCGGCACGGTGACATCCCTGCCCAGAACCGGCAGTGGGGCACAAACAGAACGGTCGGCGGCAACGGCGGAAACAGACATGGCGAACTCCCGTGAGAGGTAAGCGAATTCACCGCGGGCGGGTGCGTCACAGCGCACGGCACAGCGCCGCGGTGGGAAAGGAAAAGGGGTGCGGGAAAGGGGCCGACGGCCCTATCGCATTCGCTTCATCACGGAAGGGGCTCCCTCGAGGACCAGGATCCCTGGCGAGGGATCCGCGCTTGCCGCAGACCTCGCTGCCTGCGGCCTGGTCATCACCCGGGGCACCCCGCCACGGACGGAGGGTTGCCGGACAGCGGGCCGGGGCCTATGTCGCTGTCACTCGTGACCTGCCGAGAATCATGCCACAGCCGCAAAAAGGCGCAAGGCCCGGTCCGGATAACGGACAGGGCCTTGCGTCACACCGACGGTCACCGGCCGCTCATCTGTTGCTGGCCGCCACCCAGCGCTCCAGCACCCGCTTGGCCTCCCCCGAGTCGATGGCGGCGGCGGCCCTGTCGATTCCGGCGCGGATCTGCTCCGCCAGGGGCTCGTCGGACGGCTCCAGGGCCACCAGAGCCGCGGCGGCGTTCAGCAGCACCGCGTCGCGCACCGGGCCCCGCTCGCCGTCGAGCAGCCGGCGGGCCACATCGGCGTTGTACGAGGCGTCCGCGCCGCGCAGCGCCTCGACCGGGACGATGTCGATGCCGACGTCCCGGGGGTCGAAGGGCTCCTCGCGCACCGCGCCGTCCCGGACGATCCACACCCGGGAGGTGGCGGTGGTGGTCAGCTCGTCCAGGCCGTCGTCGCCGCGGAACACCAGCGCCGACGAGCCGCGCTCGGCCAGCACCCCGGCCATGATCGGCGCCATCCGGGCGTCCGCGACGCCGGTCGCCTGGGCGCGGACCTTGGCGGGGTTGGTCAGCGGGCCCAGCACATTGAAGGTCGTACGGATGCCGAGCTGGCCCCGGGCGTTGGCGACATGGCGCAGCGCGGGGTGGAACTTCACCGCGAAGCAGAAGGTGATGCCCGCTTCCTCGGCGACCTCGGTGACCCGCCGGGGGGTGAGGTCCAGATTGACGCCGAGCTTCTCCAGGACGTCGGAGGCGCCGCTGGCCGAGGAGGCGGCGCGGCTGCCGTGCTTGACGACCTTGGCGCCGGTGCCGGCCACCACGATCGAGGACATCGTGGAGATGTTGACGGTCTTGGCGCCGTCGCCGCCGGTGCCGACGATGTCCACGCTGGGGCCGGGAACCTCGATCAGGCGGGCGTGCGCGTACATGGTGCGCACGAGTCCGGAGATCTCGGCGACGGTTTCGCCCTTGGCCCGCAGCGCGACCGCGAACCCGGCGATCTGGGCGTCGCCGGCCTCGCCCCGCATGATCTTGTCCATCACCCAGGCGGTGTCGTCGGCGGCGAGGTCGCGGCCGTCCAGCAGGGCGTTGAGGATGCCCGGCCAGGTGTGGGCCGCCACGCTGTCGCCGCCAACCGGGGTCACAACGTTCATGGTCCACGCTCCTGGTCTGTCCACTGCTTGTGACCTCACCCTATCGACCCCCGGGACACGCCGGAGGGCCCCGTCCGGTGCTCGGACGGGGCCCTCTGGGTGGCGTACTACCTGCGCCTCACGGCGCTGTGGTGATCAGTGGTGGCCGTGGCCGCTGGTGATCTCCTTGTACTCCTCTATCGTCGGCTTGGGGATGACGTTGTCCTCGCCGTAGTAGCTCTTGGAGAGCTTGGCGCGCAGCTTCTGCGACCGGGGGATCTTGCGGCGGACGCCGTTCTCGTCGACCTCCGGGCCGAGCTCGAGCGGCTCGGGCTGCTCGTGCTGGGTGAGCACGTGCAGCTGCTCCTGGCCGAGCGGCTCGTGGACCTCGATGAACTCACCGTGCGGCAGGCGCTTGATGATGCCCGACTCGCGGCCGTGCAGCACCTTGTCCTTGTCGCGCCGCTGCAGACCCATGCAGATCCGCTTGGTGGCGATGAAGGCCAGCACCGGAAGGACGAAGAAGCCGATCCGGACGAACCAGGTGAGGGAGTTGAGCGACAGGTGGAAGTGCGTCGCCCACAGGTCGTTGCCGCCGCCGATCAGCATCACGAAGTACGCGACGAGCCAGGCCACACCGAAGCCGGTGCGGGTGGGGACGTTGCGCGGGCGGTCCAGGATGTGGTGCTCGCGCTTGTCGCCGCGTACCCAGGACTCGACGAACGGGTAGACCGCGATGGCGACCAGGACCAGCGGGAAGATCACGATCGGGATCAGCACACCGAAGTTGACGGTGTGGCCCCAGAAGTTCCACTCCCAGCCCGGCATGACACGCACCAGGCCCTCGGCGAAGCCCATGTACCAGTCCGGCTGCGCACCAGTGGAGACCTGGTCCGGCCGGTACGGCCCTATGGCCCAGACGGGGTTGATGCTGGCGACCGCGGCGATCACCGAGATCACACCGAAGACCAGGAAGAAGAAGCCTCCGGCCTTGGCCATGTAGACCGGCAGCAGCGGCATGCCGACGACGTTGTTGTTGGTCTTGCCGGCACCCGGGAACTGCGTGTGCTTGTGGTAGAAGACCAGGATCAGGTGCGCCACCAGCAGGCCGAGCATGATGCCGGGCAGCAGCAGCACGTGCACGGTGTAGAACCGCGCGATGATGTCGTGGCCGGGGAACTCGCCGCCGAAGATGAACATCTGCAGGTACGAGCCGACCAGCGGCATCGCCAGGATGACGCCCTCGATGAACCGCACGCCGGTGCCGGAGAGCAGGTCGTCGGGGAGCGAGTAGCCGGTGAAGCCGGTGAACATGCCCAGCACGAACAGCAGGAAGCCGAACAGCCAGTTGACCTCGCGCGGCTTGCGGAAGGCGCCGGTGAAGAACACCCGCATCATGTGCACCATCATCGCGGCGAGGAAGACCAGCGCCGCCCAGTGGTGGATCTGGCGGATGAGCAGGCCACCGCGGACGTCGAAGCTGATGTCCAGCGTCGACTCGAAGGCCTGGGTCATCCGGATTCCCTGCATGGGCACATAGGAACCGTGATAGGTCACCTCGGCCATGCTCGGGTGGAAGAACAGCGTCAGATAGACACCGGTCAGGATGATGATGATGAAGCTGTAGAGCGCGACCTCACCCAGCATGAAGGACCAGTGGTCCGGGAAGATCTTGCGCATGTTGGACTTGGCGAGGCTGTAGATGCCCAGCCGGCCGTCCGCCCAGTCGGCGATCCGCTCGCCCCGCGGCGCCTGGCCGCGGCGCGGGTTGGTCGCGCCTTTTTCGTTACTCATCCGCGCTCCCAGAAGCTCGGGCCGACGGGCTCACCGAAGCCGCTCGCGGCCTCCAGGAAGCCGTCCTTCTCCGTGATGTGCAGCTGCGGCAGGGCGTGTCCGGCCGGGCCGAAGATCACCTTGCCACCGTCAGAGAGGTCGAACGTCGACTGGTGGCAGGGGCACAGCACGTGGTGCGTCTGCTGCTCGTACAGGCTGATCGGGCAGCCCACGTGGGTGCAGATCTTCGAGTAGGCGACGATGCCCTCGTGCGACCAGGACAGCTCGTGCTTGTCCTTGATGTCCTGCGGCTTGATCCGCACGAGCATCAGCGCGTCCTTGGCGATCTTCTCGTTGAAGTCCTCGCTGTCCTCCTCCAGGCCCTCGGGCTTGGCGAAGGTCAGGGAGCCGACCGCGATGTCCTCGGGACGCAGCGGAAGGTTGGTGGACTGGTTGACGAGGCGGACGCCCTTCTTCCAGTTCGTCGTGCGCAGCTTCGTCCCGGGCAGCGGACCGAGGTCGCGCAGCAGGACGACGCCGGAGAGCGGCACCAGGGCCATCGCGCCGAACATCGTGTTGCGGATCAGCTTGCGCCGGCCGAACTGCGACTCCTTGGCGCCCTCGGCGAAGTCCGCCAGGACCTTGGCCTTGACCTCGGGAGTGGCCTCGATCGGGTGCCGGTCGTCGGCGACCTCCACGTCCGACATCAGCGTGCGGGCCCAGTGGACCGCGCCGGCGCCGATGCAGAAGAGCGCGACGCCGAGCGTGAGACCCAGCGCGAAGTTCAGGCCGCTGATGTGGCCGATCGGCCAGATGTAGACGATCTTGTCGATCGGGATGGCCACGTACGAGGCGATGAAGCCGACCGTGGCCAGCATCGACACCAGGAACAGCAGCGCCACCATGTGCTCGGAGCGCCGGGCGGCCTTCTCGTCGATGTCCTGGATGCGGTGCTCGTGCGCCGGCAGGCCGGGGTCGGCGAACGGGTCCTCCGCCGGCGCCACCGCGCCCTCGTGCACCGTCTCCCGCTCGGGAAGGTTTTCTTCTGGCACGTCTTCGTGTCGTCCAGTCTCACTCATGACTTCTTGGCCTTCGTAGTCCGGGCTGCGACCCAGATGGCGACCGCTACCAGCGCGCCCAGGCCGAAGATGTAGCCGAAGAGACCCTCACTGACCGGACCGAGACCGCCGAGGTCCAGGCCGCCGGGGCTCTCGGACTCATCGCCGTTGACGGCGCCGAGGTACGCGACGATGTCCTTCTTGTTTTCCTTCGACAGCGAGCCGTCGCCGAAGGAGGGCATGTTCTGCGGGCCGGTTTCCATGGCCTCGTAGATGTGCTTCGGGTCCACGCCCTCGAGCGTCGGTGCGAACTTGCCGTTGGTGAGGGCGCCGCCCTTACCGGTGAAGTTGTGGCACTGCGCGCAGTTCGTGCGGAACAGCTCGCCGCCCTTGCCGATGTCGGCGCCGTCGGGGCTGTACTGCTCCTTGTCGGGCACGACCGGACCGGCACCCAGCGACGCGACGTAGGCCGCGAGCTGGTCGATCTGGGCGTTGGTGTAGATGTTCCGCTTCCGCGGCACCTGGGCGCCGGGCTGCTGGGCGGGCATGCGGCCGGTGCCGACCTGGAAGTCGACGGCTGCGGCGCCGACTCCGACCAGGCTCGGGCCGTCGGAGGTGCCCTGACCGCCGGTGCCGTGGCAGCTTGCGCAGCCGACGGCGAAGAGCTTCTTGCCCTCCTTGATGGCAAGGGACTGGGCGGTGTCATCGGCCTGAGCCTTGTCCGCCGGCGCGAACGCGGCGTACAGCCCCCCAGTGACCGCCAGCGCGAAGAGTAGGACGACGAGCGCCGCCAGTGGATGGCGCCGTCGTGCGGAGAGCTTTTTCACGGATTACCCCGGTGTCAGGATCTTCTGCGTCGATGCTTTGGCTATGTCTGTCTGAAATGCGTAACCGGTTCCGACCGGATGCGTACCGGTTACCGGATCAGGTAGATCGTGGCGAAGAGGCCGATCCAGACGACATCGACGAAGTGCCAGTAGTAGGACACAACGATGGCCGCGGTGGCCTGCGTGTGGGTGAACCTCTTGGCCGCGTACGTCCTGCCCAGGACCAGCAGGAAGGCGATGAGTCCGCCCGTCACATGCAGTCCGTGGAAACCGGTGGTCAGGTAGAAGACCGAGCCGTACGGGCCGGACGAGAGCGAGAGGCCCTCGTGCTTGACCAGTTCGGTGTACTCGAAGACCTGACCGCCGATAAAGATCGCACCCATGACGAAGGTGACCGCGAACCAGGACCGCAGCTTCTTGACGTCGCCGCGCTCGGCGGCGAAAACGCCGAGCTGACACGTCAGTGAGCTGAGCACCAGGATCGCGGTGTTCGTTCCGGAGAACGGAAGATTCAGCGCGGAGGCCGATTCCTTCCAATACTCCGAACCGGTCACCGATCGAAGGGTGAAGTACATCGCGAAGAGGGCCGCGAAGAACATCAGCTCGGAACTCAGCCAGATGATGGTTCCGACGCTGGTGAGGTTCGGCCGATTGACCGTCGGGTGCGCGTGCCCGGTTTCTACTGTCGTTGCTGTCGCCACGACCGACATTATGTCGGTCGCTTATCCCGCCCTCACTCCGGGGGGTGCCGTTCGGTGTGTCAAGGCCGTATTGCCTGCTCGCGGGGACCTCCGCGGCGGTCGCCCAAAGGGGGGAAGCCAGGACTCCCCCGGCGGCCGCGGGGGCGCGCCCGGACCGGTCCTGACGGCGCGTCGGGCAGATCTTGGATCCGTACGAACCCTCCTGCGGCGGCCCGGTGCGGGAGTAGCCTCCGCGGTGGGGCACCTCCCGGCGCCAGCCGGCGGAGCCCCGCTCGAGCTGTGCCGCTAACTGAGCCGCTACAAAGCGTGGAGGAACGATGCAGGCGACTGCCACGGTGCTGGTCTACAGCGACAACGCCAACACCCGCGAGCAGGTCAGGCTGGCGGCCGGCCGGCGCCCCGCCGCCGATGCCCCGCAGGTCGAGATCCTGGAGTGCGCCACCGCCCCGGCCGTGCTGGAGGCCCTGGAGCAGGGCGGGATCGACGTCTGCGTGCTGGACGGCGAGACCGCGCCCGCGGGCGGGATGGGCGTCTGCCGGCAGATCAAGGACGAGATCTTCAACTGCCCGCCGGTGCTGCTGCTCATCGGCCGCCCGCAGGATGCGTGGCTGGCGACCTGGAGCCGCGCGGACGCCGCCGTGACCCATCCGATCGACCCGGTGGCGTTCGCGGACTCCCTCGCCTCGCTGCTGCGCCGCCGGCTGCTCGTGCAGGCCTGAGCCCGCGACCCCGGAGAGCGGCCTGAGCGGCTGCTGAGAGGCCTTCAGAGCTGCGGGCGCAGCCGGGCGTCGGCGGAGGAATTCTGCTCGCGCTCGGCAGCTCCTGTGGTGCTGGAGGCCTTGTTCTTCAGCGCGCTGCCGTCCCGCCATTCCTTCCACGGCATGTTCCAGTCGCCGAAGCCGTTGTCGAACGGCGTCATGGTGTCGCCGCCGCTGTTGACGACCTCGACGATGTCGCCGACGCGGACGTGGTTGAAGAACCACTGGGCGTTGGCGGTGGACATGCCCGTGCAGCCGTGGCTGACGTTGGCGGCGCCCTGCGAGCCGACGGACCAGGGGGCGGCGTGCACGTATTCGCCGCTCAAGGTCACCCGGGTGGCCCAGTAGACCGGCAGGTCGTAGGAGTCCGAACTCCCGGCGGCGATGCCGACGGTGGAGGAGCGCATCCGTACGAAGCTCTCCTTGCCGAGGACGACCTTGACGCCGTTGCGGGTGGAGAAGCCGGGCTTGCCGGTGGTGACGGGGATGGTGTTGATTTCCTCACCGTTGCGCAGCACCGTCATGTGGTGTGCCGCGGCGTCGGTGATGGCCTCCACGGCGTCGCCGGTGGTGAGTTTCACGGGCTCCGCGGGGCCCCCGTAGAGCTTGTGGGTGATCTTGAGGCCGTCCAGGTTGCTGTGGACGGAGATGGTCGCGTGGGCGGGCCAGTACTCCCTGGGGCGGAAGTGCAGCGTTTTGCCGTCCACCCAGTGCCAGGAGCCCTCGACGCGCGGGGAGGAGTCCACCTTCAGCGCGCTTTCGACGACGGCCCGCTGTTTGGGGTCGCTGATTTCCTTGCTGAGTACGGCGGTGATGGGCTGGCCGACACCGTATTCGCCGGTGTCGGGGCCGAAGGTGACGCCGAGCCGGTCGCTGCTGGTGTTGTCGGTGGTGTCGACGACGAGGGTCTTGCGGCCCGGGGCGCCCTTGCGGTCCTCGGTGCTGACCCGGACCGTGTAGCGCGTGCCGGCGGCCAGTGGCACGGTGGTTTTCCAGCGCCTGCCGTCGGCGCTCAGTTCGCCGCGGATGTAGCGGCCGGAGGAGTCGGTGGCGGTCACGTCGGTGATCCGCGCCTCGGCACCCTTGACGGAGACCTCAAGCGGCTTGTCGGGATCCGCTTTCTGCTTGCCGTCCGGGGTGTTGGCCGAGATCTGGTCGGCCGCGTCGTAGGGCTTGGCGGAGAGCGGCTGTGACGACGAGTCCCCGCAGGCAGCGGCGCTCACCGCCAGGGGCACTATCAGGAGGCCGCAGCGCAGCACCGTCCGGGTTCGAGGTCTATTGCTCATACCCCAAAAATATGAAGAATCACCTCTTTCGGCGCGCTGGATGACTGCAAATGGGGTGCGGTCCAGGCGCCGCGACACGCCGGGACGGCAAGCCGACACGCCGGAAACGACAGCGGGCCCGGACACCTGATGAGGTGTCCGGGCCCGCCCGTACGGCGCGCGGCCGTCGTTACTGCATGTCTTACTGGGTGCGGTTCTCGCCGCGGTAGTACTCGAAGACCCAGCCGAACAGGCCGACGAGGATCACCGGGAGCGAGAAGTAGAGCAGCCACCAGCCGAAGACGACGCCCATGAAGGCAAGCGCACCACCGACGGCCAGGGACAGCGGCTGCCAGCTGTGCGGGCTGAAGAAGCCCAGCTCACCGGCGTCGTCCGAGACCTCGGCGTTCTCGTTGTCCTGTGCACCCGCGTCGACCCGCCGGGCCGTGAAGGCCAGGTAGTAGCCGACCATGATGCACAGTCCGAAGGCGAGGAACAGCGCGGTGGTGCCCGCCGGCTCCTTCGACCAGACGCCATAGACGATCGCCATGGCGAGGACGAAGACGGAGAGCCAGATGAACATCTTGCCCTGGATCTTCACTTGCCCGCCTCCTTGCCGCCGGCGAGGGACTTGTCATCCGCAGAGCCGTGACCGTTGTGCAGCGCGTCGAGGGCCGCGATCTCCGGGTGGTGCAGGTCGAACGCCGGGGATTCGGAGCGAATACGCGGCAGGGTGAGGAAGTTGTGCCGCGGCGGCGGGCAGGAGGTCGCCCACTCCAGCGAGCGGCCGTAGCCCCACGGGTCGTCGACCTCGACCTTCTTGCCGTACTTGGCGGTCTTCCAGACGTTGTAGAAGAACGGCAGGATCGACAGGCCCAGCAGGAATGAACTGATCGTCGAGATGGTGTTCAGCGTCGTGAAGCCGTCGGCGTTCAGGTAGTCGGCGTACCGGCGCGGCATGCCCTCGGCGCCCAGCCAGTGCTGGACGAGGAAGGTGCCGTGGAAGCCGATGAACAGCGTCCAGAACGTGATCTTGCCGAGGCGCTCGTCGAGCATCTTGCCGGTGAA
>NZ_JBIWOD010000040.1:1950-3676 GCF_044767545.1 Streptomyces sp. NPDC101227
TGGGTGGCTGGTCGTTGCTTGAGAACTGCACAGTGGACGCGAGCATCTGTGGCCAAGTTTTTAAGGGCGCACGGTGGATGCCTTGGCACCAGGAACCGATGAAGGACGTGGGAGGCCGCGATAGGCCCCGGGGAGCTGTCAACCGAGCTTTGATCCGGGGGTGTCCGAATGGGGAAACCCGGCAGTCGTCATGGGCTGTCACCCGCTGCTGAACACATAGGCAGTGTGGAGGGAACGCGGGGAAGTGAAACATCTCAGTACCCGCAGGAAGAGAAAACAACCGTGATTCCGGGAGTAGTGGCGAGCGAAACCGGATGAGGCCAAACCAGTCACGTGTGATACCCGGCAGGGGTTGCGTGGTTGGGGTTGTGGGATCTCTCTTCTGTCGTCTGCCGGCGGCAGGACGAGTCAGAAACCGTTGATGTAGGCGAAGGACATGCGAAAGGTCCGGCGTAGAGGGTAAGACCCCCGTAGCTGAAACATTGACGGCTCGTTTGAGAGACACCCAAGTAGCACGGGGCCCGAGAAATCCCGTGTGAATCTGGCGGGACCACCCGTTAAGCCTAAATATTCCCTGGTGACCGATAGCGGATAGTACCGTGAGGGAATGGTGAAAAGTACCGCGGGAGCGGAGTGAAATAGTACCTGAAACCGTGTGCCTACAAGCCGTGGGAGCGTCGCACAAGGACTTGTCCTTGTGTCGTGACTGCGTGCCTTTTGAAGAATGAGCCTGCGAGTTTGCGGTATGTTGCGAGGTTAACCCGTGTGGGGAAGCCGTAGCGAAAGCGAGTCCGAATAGGGCGTTGAGTAGCGTGCCCAAGACCCGAAGCGGAGTGATCTAGCCATGGGCAGGTTGAAGCGGAGGTAAGACTTCGTGGAGGACCGAACCCACCAGGGTTGAAAACCTGGGGGATGACCTGTGGTTAGGGGTGAAAGGCCAATCAAACTCCGTGATAGCTGGTTCTCCCCGAAATGCATTTAGGTGCAGCGTCGTGTGTTTCTTGCCGGAGGTAGAGCACTGGATAGGCGATGGGCCCTACCGGGTTACTGACCTTAGCCAAACTCCGAATGCCGGTAAGTGAGAGCGCGGCAGTGAGACTGTGGGGGATAAGCTCCATGGTCGAGAGGGAAACAGCCCAGAGCATCGACTAAGGCCCCTAAGCGTGTGCTAAGTGGGAAAGGATGTGGAGTCGCAGAGACAACCAGGAGGTTGGCTTAGAAGCAGCCACCCTTGAAAGAGTGCGTAATAGCTCACTGGTCAAGTGATTCCGCGCCGACAATGTAGCGGGGCTCAAGCACACCGCCGAAGTCGTGTCATTGCGATATTACCCCCAACGGGGATCGTGATGGGTAGGGGAGCGTCGTGTGCCGGGTGAAGCAGCCGTGGAAACGAGTTGTGGACGGTTCACGAGTGAGAATGCAGGCATGAGTAGCGATACACACGTGGGAAACGTGTGCGCCGATTGACTAAGGGTTCCTGGGTCAAGCTGATCTGCCCAGGGTAAGTCGGGACCTAAGGCGAGGCCGACAGGCGTAGTCGATGGACAACCGGTTGATATTCCGGTACCCGCTTTGAAACGCCCAATATCGAATCCATTAATGCTAAAGCCGTGAAGCCGGCCTGGAGTCTTCGGACAAAGGGACGTGGTGGAGCCGCTGACCCAAGGTGGTAGTAGGTAAGCGATGGGGTGACGCAGGAAGGTAGTCCAGCCCGGGCGGTGGTAGT
>NZ_JBIWOD010000040.1:3772-5187 GCF_044767545.1 Streptomyces sp. NPDC101227
CCTGAGACCTGATGCCGAGCCGATTGTGGTGAAGTGGATGATCCTATGCTGTCGAGAAAAGCCTCTAGCGAGTTTCATGGCGGCCCGTACCCTAAACCGACTCAGGTGGTCAGGTAGAGAATACCGAGGCGTTCGGGTGAACTATGGTTAAGGAACTCGGCAAAATGCCCCCGTAACTTCGGGAGAA
Organism: Streptomyces sp. NPDC101227; assembly: GCF_044767545.1. NCBI lineage: Bacteria > Bacillati > Actinomycetota > Actinomycetes > Kitasatosporales > Streptomycetaceae > Streptomyces > Streptomyces sp. NPDC101227. The sequence goes on from NZ_JBIWOD010000040.1 coordinate 3,960, forward strand.
GGGGGGCCATTTCTGGTGATGAGACTTGCTCTCTGAGCTGGGGGTGGCCGCAGAGACCAGCGAGAAGCGACTGTTTACTAAAAACACAGGTCCGTGCGAAGCCGTAAGGCGATGTATACGGACTGACGCCTGCCCGGTGCTGGAACGTTAAGGGGACCGGTTAGTCATGATTCGTCATGGCGAAGCTGAGAACTTAAGCGCCAGTAAACGGCGGTGGTAACTATAACCATCCTAAGGTAGCGAAATTCCTTGTCGGGTAAGTTCCGACCTGCACGAATGGCGTAACGACTTCTCGACTGTCTCAACCATAGGCCCGGTGAAATTGCATTACGAGTAAAGATGCTCGTTTCGCGCAGCAGGACGGAAAGACCCCGGGACCTTTACTATAGCTTGATATTGGTGTTCGGTTCGGCTTGTGTAGGATAGGTGGGAGACTTTGAAGCGGCCACGCCAGTGGTTGTGGAGTCATTGTTGAAATACCACTCTGGTCGTGCTGGATGTCTAACCTGGGTCCGTGATCCGGATCAGGGACAGTGTCTGGTGGGTAGTTTAACTGGGGCGGTTGCCTCCTAAAGAGTAACGGAGGCGCCCAAAGGTTCCCTCAGCCTGGTTGGCAATCAGGTGTTGAGTGTAAGTGCACAAGGGAGCTTGACTGTGAGACTGACGGGTCGAGCAGGTACGAAAGTAGGGACTAGTGATCCGGCGGTGGCTTGTGGAAGCGCCGTCGCTCAACGGATAAAAGGTACCCCGGGGATAACAGGCTGATCTTCCCCAAGAGTCCATATCGACGGGATGGTTTGGCACCTCGATGTCGGCTCGTCGCATCCTGGGGCTGGAGTCGGTCCCAAGGGTTGGGCTGTTCGCCCATTAAAGCGGTACGCGAGCTGGGTTTAGAACGTCGTGAGACAGTTCGGTCCCTATCCGCTGTGCGCGTAGGAGTATTGAGAAGGGCTGTCCCTAGTACGAGAGGACCGGGACGGACGAACCTCTGGTGTGCCAGTTGTCCTGCCAAGGGCATGGCTGGTTGGCTACGTTCGGAAAGGATAACCGCTGAAAGCATCTAAGCGGGAAGCCTGCTTCGAGATGAGTACTCCCACCCCCTTTGAGGGGTTAAGGCTCCCAGTAGACGACTGGGTTGATAGGCCAGATATGGAAGCCTGGTAACGGGTGGAGTTGACTGGTACTAATAGGCCGAGGGCTTGTCCTCAGTTGCTCGCGTCCACTGTGT
>NZ_JBIWOD010000041.1:0-4310 GCF_044767545.1 Streptomyces sp. NPDC101227
AGCGCGGTCGGGACGTCCTCGCCCACCGCCGACCAGTACGCCAGCTCCTCGTCGAAGCCACCCTCCTCGACATGCGACCGCAGCCGCGACGCCCATTCCAGGAACGATGTGGTCTTGGGGCCGAGGTCCACCGTCGCACCCGACGCCAGCTGGCCGTACGCCACCGCCAGGTCCTCCAGCAGCACCCGCCACGACACCGCGTCCACCACCAAGTGGTGTGCCACCAGCATCAGTTGACTGCCTTCGCCGTCGCCGTCGTCGGCGCCGAGCGCAAAGGACAGGGCGCGCAGCAGCGGACCCTCGGTGAGGTTCAGGCCGCGCTGGGCCTCGGCGACCAGCCGGTCCCGCTCGGCCCGGCGGGCGTCGGAGGAGAGGTGGGTGAGGTCGGTGTGGTGTACGGGTACGGGGGTGGCGTCGTCGGCCACGGACTGGGTCCAGGCGCCGTCCGCGCCGCGTACGAAGCGCAGCCGGAGGGCGTCGTGATGGGCCACCACGGCGGCCACCGCGTCCGCCAGGACGTCGGGGTCCACGCCCGCACCGAGGGTCGCCGCCATCGACATGTCGAAGTGGTGCGGGGCCGCGGTATGCGAGGCGAAGAACCACTCCTGGATGGGCGTCGGCCCCACCGGGCCGTCGACGGAGCGCCGCTCCTGCGAGGGCGCGGACTCGCCGGCCCGGTCCGCGTGCTCGGCCAGGGCCCGTACCGTCTGCCGGTCGAAGACGTCCTTCGGCGCGATCGACAGGCCCGCGGCGCGCGCCCGGGAGACGACCTGGATGCTGAGGATGGAGTCGCCGCCCAGGTCGAAGAAGTTGTCCTCGACGCCGACCGCCTCCACGCCCAGCACCTCCGCCCAGATGGCGGCGAGGGTCTCCTCCACCGGCGTGCGCGGCGCGAGCCGCGCCGAGCCGTCACCCGCGGCCTCGGGCGCGGGCAGCGCGCGGCGGTCCACCTTGCCGTTCGGCGTGAGCGGCAGCGCGTCCAGCGTGACGAACACCGACGGCACCATGTAGTCCGGCAGCCCGTCGGCGAGGAACGCGCGCAGCGCGGCCGCTTCCGGCGCCGGGGCCTCGGCCCCCGCCGCGGGCGACACATAGCCGACCAGCCGGGCGCCGGGTCCGTCCGTACGGAAGAGCACCGCCACCTGACCGACGGCCGGGTGCTCCGCCAGCGCGGTCTCCACCTCGCCCAGCTCCACGCGATGGCCGCGCACCTTGACCTGGGCGTCCGTCCGGCCCACGAAGTGCAGCTGGCCGTCGTCGCCCCAGCGCACCGCGTCCCCGGACCGGTACATCCGCGCCCCCGGCGCCCCGTAGGGGTCGGCGACGAACCGCTCGGCGGTGATCCCCGGCCGGTTCACATAGCCGCGGGTGACGCCCTCGCCGCCGATGTAGAGCTCCCCGGCGACGCCCGGCGCGACCGGCCGCAGCCAGGCGTCGAGGACATAGGTGCGGACGTTGGCGTACGGGCGGCCGATGGGCGGGGCGCCCGCGTCGGCGGCGGACAGCGGGTCGCTGAACGTGGTGGCGATGGTGGCCTCGGTCGGGCCGTACCCGTTGACCATCCGCCGGCCGTCCGCCCATCGCGCGACGAGGTCGGCGCTGACCACCTCCGCGCCGACCAGCAGCGTGCGCAGATCGGGGAGTTCGGTACGGGGCAGAGTGGCGAGCATCGCGGGCAGGATCAGCGCATGGCTGACCCGGTGGCGGCGCAGCAGATCCACCAGCTGCTCGGCGGAGAGGGTCTCCGGCGGCGACAGGACGAGGGTGCCGCCCACGCCGAGCGCCATCAGCACCTCGATCAGCGAGGCGTCGAAGCTGGGGGACGCCCCTTGCAGCACCCGGCAGCCCTCGGCCGCGCCGAGTCTCTCCACGACGGCGGTGAGCAGGGCGCTGAAGCCGGTGCCCGGGACCTCGACGCCCTTGGGGACACCGGTCGATCCCGAGGTGTAGATGACATACGCCGGCGCGTCCGGATCGATCCGGACGTCCGGGAGCGCGGCCGGCCGCTGCGCGAGCTCGGCACCGAGGGTGTCCACCTCCACCACGGGCACGGCATCCGGGGCGGGCAGTCCGTCGCCGAGGCGCTTCTCGGTCAGCAGCAGCATGGCACCCGAGTCGGTGACCATATGGGCGATCCGCTCGGCCGGGTACTTCGGGTCGACGGGTACGTAGACGGCGCCCGCGTGGAAGACCGCCTGCATGGCGACCAGCCAGTCGATGCCGCGCTCCAGGGCGACCCCGACGCGGTCGCCCGGGCGTACCCCCCGGGAGATGAGGTAGTGCGCCAACTGGCCTGCCCTGCCGTGCAGTTCGGTATAGCTCAGCGTGGTCTCGCCGCAGATGACGGCCGGGAGGCCGGGCGTACGGGCCAGCTGCGCCCGGAAGATCCCGGCGAGCGGGAGCCGTTCCAGCTGCCGCTCGTCGCGGCCCCACTCGTCGAGGATCTGCCGGCGCTGCCCGGCGTCGACGAGGTCCAGGCCGCCGAGTTTGCGGCCGGTGGCGGTGGCCACGGTCCGGGCGTGCCGGGCGAGCTCGTCGCACAGTCCCTGCACCGTCGACCGGTCGAAGACCTCCGGGTCGTAGGCGAGGATGAACTCCAGCCGCTCGCCACCGTAGGCGAGGAGGTTGAGGGGGTAGTTGGTGGCCTCGACGGCGCTGATCTCGCCGACCTTCAGCCCGTGCTCGGCGGCCGCGTCGGTGTCCACCGGGTAGTTCTCGAAGACCACGAGGGTGTCGAACAGCGGCCGGTCGGCGGGGAGGTCCGCCAGCGCCTGGACGCGGGTGAGCGGGAGGTGGTCGTAGCGGCGGGCCTCGACCTGTTCGGCCTGGAGGCGCTGGAGCCACTCCACCACGCCCAGCTCCGGCTCCAGCCGGGTACGCACCGGGAGGGAGTTGATGAACAGGCCGACCATCTCGTCGGCGCCGGGCAGTTCGGTGGGCCGGCCCGAGGTAGTCGCCCCGAACACCACATCGTGCTGTCCGCTGCGCCCGGCCAGCAGCAGCGCCCACAGGCCCTGCACCACGGCGTTCACGGTCAGCCGGTGCCGGCGGGCGAACGCGTACAGCTGGTCGGTGAGCTCCGGCGTCAGCTCCACACCCACCCGGGCCGACGAGCGCGACTGGCCGGAACGGACCGCCGGACGGTCGTACGGCAACGCCACCGGACTCTCGAACCCTGCCAGCACCCCGCGCCAGAACTCCTCGGCGGCGGGCTGATCGCGGTCGGCCAGCCACCGCACATGGTCGGCGAGCCGCCGCCCGCCGGAGACAGCGACGGGCGCCACGCCCGCGTACCCGTCGAAGACCGCCGACAGCACGCGGGACAGGCTCCAGCCGTCGAGCAGCAGGTGGTGGAAGGTGAACAGGACCCGGACACGGTCGTCGGTGAGGCGGGCGAGGGCCAGCCGGGCCAGCGGCACCTGCCGCAGATCCAGCCCCCGCTCACGGTCGGCGGCGACCCACTCCTCCCAACGGGCCTCATGCTCCCCGTCGGTGAGACCGCGCCAGTCCACGATCTCGACGGGCAGCGCCACCTCCCGGTGCACCACCTGCACCGGCTCCGCGACGCCCTCCCAGACGACGCCGACCCGCAGCGCCTGCACCCCGTCGACCACCCGCTGCCAGGCCGCGCCGAAGGCGGTGGCATCCGAGACGCCGTCGACCACGAACATCAGTTGCTCGAAGTAGGCGGCGGTCCGCGCCTGCGCCGACTCCATCAGCGCGTGGAAGAGCATCCCGGACTGCATCGGCATCAGCGGCAGCACGTCCTCGACGCCACGGCCGTCACCCACCACCCGGTCCACACCCGCCTGGTCGAGCCCCGACAGCGGGAAGTCCGACGGCGTGCAGCCACCGGCCCCCGGCTCCTCGCAGTGCGCCACGAACTCCTCCAGCGCGGCGATGAACCGGGACGCCAGGCGGTCCACCACCTCCTCGGCGAAGACGCCGTCGGACCAGGCCCAGTCCACCACCAGCCGCCCGTCGGCCACCCGGCCCACCACATCCAGCGCATACGCCGGCCCGTCCAGCGGGCTGTGCTCGCCCCGGGGGCTGGGCAGCAGGGCCTGGTAGAGGCCGCCGTCGCCGGTCATGCCGTCGAACTGGCCGAGGTAGTTGAAGCTGATCCCCGGCCGGACCGTGCGGCCGAGATCCCCCGCCGCGGAGTCGGGGTCGCCCAGATAGCGCAGGGCGCCGTAGCCCAGGCCGCGGTGCGGGACGGAACGGAGGTTCTCCTTCACCGACTTGACCAGAACGTCCCAGCCGGTCGCCGCATCCCCCGGCAGCTCCACCGGGAAAACGGTGGTGAACCA
>NZ_JBIWOD010000042.1:0-1687 GCF_044767545.1 Streptomyces sp. NPDC101227
TGGCGGCGTTGGGGTCGCCGGTGACGCCGTAGGCGGGGAAGCCGGACTTGAGGATCAGTTGTGGTTTGGCGCCGAAGTACTGCGGGGACCAGAGCACGATGTCGGCCATCTTGCCGACCTCGATCGACCCGATCTCGTGCGAGAGGCCGTGGGCGATGGCGGGGTTGAGGGTGAGCTTGGCGATGTAGCGCAGGACGCGGGCGTTGTCGTCGTGGGCGCCGTCGCCTTCCATCGGCCCGAGTTCGGCCTTCATCTTTCCGGCCATCGCGAAGGTGCGGCGCACGGTCTCGCCCGCGCGGCCCATGCCCTGGGCGTCGGAGGAGGTGATGCCGATCGCCCCGAGGTCGTGCAGCACGTCCTCGGCGCCCATCGTGCCGGCCCGGATCCGGTCACGGGCCATCGCCGCGTCGCCCGGCAGGTCGGTCTTCAGGTCATGGACCGAGACGATCATGCCGTAGTGCTCGGCCACCGCGTCCCGCCCGAAGGGCAGCGTGGGGTTGGTCGAGGAGCCGATGACGTTGGGGACACCGGCCATCTTCAGGACGTTGGGAACGTGCCCGCCGCCGCAGCCCTCGATGTGGAAGGCGTGAATGGTACGGCCGTCCAGCACACGCAGCGTGTCCTCGACGGAGAGGCACTCGTTCAGGCCGTCGCTGTGCAGCGCCACCTGCACGTCGTACTCCTCGGCGACCCGCAGCGCGGTGTCCAGGGCCCGGGCGTGCGCGCCCATGTCCTCATGGACCTTGAAACCCAGCGCGCCGCCCTCGGCCAGCGCCTCGACCAGGGGCGCCTCGCCGGAGGAGGAGCCGCGGCCGAGGAAGCCGATGTTGACCGGCCAGGCGTCGAAGGCACTGAAGGCATGGCCCAGCGCCCAGGGGGAGTTGACGCCGACGCCCCAGACGGGGCCGAATTCCTGGCCGATGATCGTCGTCACACCGGAGGCCAGCGAGGCCTCCATGACGCGGGGCGACAGGAGGTGGACGTGGGTGTCCACGGCACCGGCGGTGGCGATCATGCCCTCACCGGAGACGATGGACGTGCCGGTGCCCACGACGACCTCGACGCCTTCGAGGGTGTCGGGGTTGCCCGCCCGGCCGATCGCGTGGATGCGGCCCTCGCGGATGCCGATGGACGTCTTGCGGATGCCCTGGACCGCATCGATGACCAGGACGTTGCTGATCACCACATCGCAGGTCTCGCGCAGCGACGCGGCCTTGAGGTGCAGTCCGTCACGCGCGGTCTTGCCGAAACCGGCCAGGAACTCATCACCGTGCTTCTGCGAGTCGGACTCGACGCGGACCACCAGGCCCGTATCGCCGAGGACGACCCGGTCACCGGCCCGCGGACCGTGCACCGATGCGTACTCCTGTGGGTCGATGCCGCCACTCACGCCTGCTCCTCCGCTCCCAGGTAACCGCACGCGGCGGCCCGCCGCAGCGCTTCCGTCTTTGCCCCCGGCGCATCCAGCGGGCCGTCGACCAGACCGGCGAAGCCGATCGCGATCCGCTCGCCGCCGATCGGGACCAGGCCGACCTCGTGGGTGCCGCCCGCATCGAACCGCTCGGACGAGCCGGCCGGGACGCACAGCCGCATGCCGTAGGCCGCGCCGCGGTCGAAGTCCAGCCGGGGATTGGCCTCGAAGAAGTGGAAGTGCGAGGTCACGCTGATCGGCACGCTCGCGGTGTTG
>NZ_JBIWOD010000043.1:0-1450 GCF_044767545.1 Streptomyces sp. NPDC101227
GCCGACGACCCCCGCACCCCGGTAGCCGCCTCCTACCAGGAAGTCACGGCCACCGGCGACCGCCAGCTCGCCATCACGTTCCGCACGGTCCACCCGGCAGACGGACGTCTGGTACTCGGCGGCGCGCTGGAGACGATATGGCGCGAACTCACCGGCGAGGCCCCCGCCGGATGGGGAACGGCGGAGCCTGCCAACCTGCCTTGGTCGCCACGCCAGTTGACCGACCTCGCCCACGAGAGGGCGCCGGAGGCGACCTGGTGCGTGGTGGTCGGCAGCCCGGACCGGCCCGGCCTCGCCACGGTGCGCGTCAACCGGACGAAGGCCGGCGTGGAGGAGTACGTCACGCTGATGTTCGGCTACGGAGGCGACGAGGCGCCGCCGGTGGACGCCCTGCCCAGGGCCGCGGAGCTGCTCGCCACCCGCCACCACCTCCTGTCGATGCTCGTCCAGATCCGCACAGCCCGCCGCGACCTGGCGGTGCCGCCCCGCTTCGAGGGACCCGGTGTCCCGCTCGCCTTCGTACTCGGCGCACAGGAGGTCCATCGGATGCCCGGCGACCGCGCACGGAACACGCCGCTGCCCCAGCCTCCTGTCTCCCTCGGCCCCAAGACCCGCCCCGCGCTGTATTACCCACTGCCGGGCGACCCGTTGGACCTGTCGGGCTGGCAGGACTTCGAGCGCCTGATGCAACATCTGAAAGGCGCGTGAGGACACCTGGACCGGCGGGCCGGCCCGCGGCCCTCCATACCAAACGCACTGCGGTGGGGGTGGGACGGACAGCGACTCTGAGCCGTTGTCACACCCTCGTCATAGCATCGGTATTGCGGTTTGCAGCGACGATCCGCAGTTGATAGGCATGACCGTACATTTGATCGTCGAGTCCGGGGGGAGTCCGATGAAGTTCGACATGGGAGCGCAGACGCTCTCGACGCTGAGGTCGAAGTCGCAGGGGTCGGGTACGGAGCTGGGGAGTCTGATTCGTCAGCTCGTGCAGGCGGGCCAGCCGTTGGAAGGCAAGTTCAACGGGTCGGGCAAGGCCGCGTTCGACTCGTTCAAGTCGCGCGCGGACGAGATCTCGGCGGCGTTGAACAGTGCGCTGGGCGCGATTGTGGGCGGTCAGTCGGGCATGGAGTCGGCCTTCAGCTCCGGTGACCAGGAGCAGGCCGACAACGCTCGGTCGCAGATGTCGGCGGCGAACTTCGACGCGGCCCGCTTCTCGGGCCGCTGAGGGCTCGGTTACGGCGGAAGTACTCAGGTTCCAGGGATCTCAGGGGGAGTGATTGTGATGGCTGCTGGCATGGACCGTCGTTCGTACGACTCGGGTGCGTCGGCGGAGGCGCAGGGCAACATCCAGGCGGTGATCGCGCGCCTGGAGCAGGTGATGGCGGCGCGTGATGCGCAGGTGAAGGCGGCGATGGCGGACTTCGCGGCGGATGGTGTCGCGGAGGAG
>NZ_JBIWOD010000044.1:0-1206 GCF_044767545.1 Streptomyces sp. NPDC101227
TCCGGGCGAACGTGCCGGTGGCGATCGAGTTCGCCAAGTCGCTGGGCTGCACCACCTTCAACGCCCTCTACGGCAACCGCATCGAGGGCGTCGATGCCGCCGCCCAGGACGCCCTGGCGCTGGAGAACCTGGTCTTCGCCGCCCGCGCGGTCGCCGAGATCGACGGCACGCTCCTCATCGAGGCGCTGAACGCGCCCGAGTCGCCGCTGTGCCCGATCGTCTCGGCCCCCAAGGCCATCGAGATCGTGGACGCGGTGAACGCGGCCAGTGGTCTGGACAACGCACGGTTCCTGATGGACCTGTACCACCTGTCCATGAACGGCGAGGACCTCGACGAGGTCATCGACCGCCACACCGCCAAGACCGCCCACGTGCAGATCGCCGACAACCCCGGCCGCGGCGCCCCCGGCACCGGCGAACTCGACTTCGACGGCCTCCTCGACCGCCTCAAGAAGGCCGGCTACGACGGCTGGATCGGCCTCGAGTACAAGCCGGGCGACGCCCCCAGCGCCTCCTCCTTCGCCTGGCTGCCCGCCCCGCTGCGCGCCGCGAAGTAACCCGGCCCGCACCCCGCCCTGACTTTTTGAGTGTGAAAGAGGCATTTCGATGAGCAACCTCCCCAAGATCGCGTGGATCGGTCTGGGCATCATGGGCTCCCCCATGGCCGAGAACCTGATCAAGGCCGGCTACGCCGTGTCCGGCTTCACCCTCGAGGCCGACAAGCTCGAGCGCCTGGCCAAGGCCGGCGGCACCGCGGCCACCTCGATCGCCGAGGCCGTCAAGGACGCCGACGTCATCATCACGATGGTCCCCGCCTCCCCGCAGGTCGAGGCCATCGCCTACGGTCCCGACGGCATCGTGGACAACGCCAAGTCCGGCGCCCTGCTGATCGACATGTCCTCGATCACCCCCCAGACCTCCATCGACCTGGCCAAGGCCGCCGCCGACAAGGGCATCCGCGTCCTGGACGCCCCCGTCTCCGGCGGCGAGGCCGGCGCCATCGAAGCCGTCCTGTCCATCATGGTCGGCGGCGACCAGGCCGACTTCGACACCGCCCGCCCGATCCTCGAGGCCCTCGGCAAGACCATCGTGCTCTGCGGCCCCCACGGCTCCGGCCAGACCGTCAAGGCCGCCAACCAGCTCATCGTCGCCATCAACATCCAGGCCTGCGCCGAAGCCGTCGTCTTCCTCGAGAAGTCCGGCGTC
>NZ_JBIWOD010000045.1:0-1122 GCF_044767545.1 Streptomyces sp. NPDC101227
TCAGCCGGTGGATCAGCGGCCTGATCTCATTGGCGTAGGTGCCCAGAGCCTTGGCGATGACGTGCATGTCGTCACTGAGGTCGTGTGCCGTGCGCTCCACCGGTTTGGTGACGCCGAACAGCTGCTCCGCCTCGGGCGCTTTGTAGAAGGCGGCCAGTTGGCCGAAGGACTTGTGGACGTCCGAGCCAGCGGTTTGGACCTTGGAGCCGCCGCGGGACAGCGCCTTCGCCTTGGCTTCCAGAACGTCCAGATCGCCGGTGAAGACCGGTACATCTGCCGGATCGACCGGCCCCCCGCTCACTTCTTCTTCCCCCCGAAGTCCTTGAGAGCATCCAGCCGCACGTGACGGGCGGCGCTCTGGGCGTTCTTGGCCGCCTCCAGATCGCCCTGGACGTACTCATTGGTGGCTTTGGCTGCGCCCAGGACGGCGGCCTGGCAGCGATCGGCCATCGCTTTCATGTCCTTATTGCGGTGCTTGACGTACGCGACCAGGGCCGCGGCGACCGGGCCCGACGCCGCATGCGTCAACAGGGAGGTGGCCGCCGGACCCAACGGCTTGCTCCTCGGCGCCCACGGCCCGGGCGACACCGGCGTTCGGGCCTGCGTGCCCGGTACGGCCGTACCCGCCGTCTGAGCCGCCTCCTGCATGTCGGAGAGCAGTGTGTTGAGGACCTCCCCCAGATCCTCGGCATGCGTGCAGACGACCTTCAACTGGCCCTGCACTCCCTGCGGCTGAATGTCCCACGACGTCATGAACGCTCCCCCTGCGTGCCCATCTCTTGCACCGGCGCCGCGACCCGCGCAGCGCCTTCCCCCTGGCCGGCACCCCCTTTGGCGCACTCCGAAGGAGCGCTTCTCCTGCGGAGGTGCCGGGGTGGGTTCAGCCGATGTTGTCGACCGCGGCCTTCGCGCGCGCAAGCGTCTGATGCGCGGTCGAGTCGTTCTTCTCCAGCGTCGTCTTCAGCAGCTGGATGATGCTCTTGACCTCCTGCGACGCACGGTTCCAGCGCAGTTCCTTGCCGTGGTACTCCTCCGCGACACCATCCGCCGCGAAGTCCGCCATCGCCGCCTTCACCTGCGCATCACGCGCCGCCATCACCTGCTCCAGGCGCGCGATCACCG
>NZ_JBIWOD010000046.1:0-1058 GCF_044767545.1 Streptomyces sp. NPDC101227
TGTGTTGTCCGGAGAGGTTGGTGACGCGGCTGGCTGGGGTGTGGCCGCTGATTCCGGTGTGGGGTCGGTGGTAGTTGTACCAGTCCAGCCAGTCGGGGAATGCTGCTTGTCGTTCGGTGTCTGAGGTGTAGGGCCGTTGGTAGGCCCATTCGTCGAGCAGGGTGCGGTGGAAGCGTTCGACCTTGCCGTTGGTCTGGGGGCGCCAGGGTCGGGTCCAGCGTGGGCTGATGCCCAGGTCGTGGCAGGTCTGGCGCCAGGTGTTCTTGGTGTAGGCCCAGGCGTTGTCGGTCAGCACGCGTTCGACGGTGACTTCGTGGCGGGCGAACCAGGCGGTGGCCCGGGTCAGGAAGGCCGCGCAGGTCGGGGCGGTCTCGTCGGGCAGGTCTTCGGTGTAGGCCAGGCGGGAGTGGTCGTCGAGCGCGGTGTGCAGGTAGGCATAGCCGGTGCCGTTGCGGTTCTTGCGTCCGGCGGGGCGGCCGAGGGCTTTGTGGCCTCCGCCGTCGGGGATGCGGCCGAGTTTCTTGACGTCGATGTGCACGAGTTCGCCGGGGTAGGCGCGTTCGTAGCGGCGTACGGGTTCACCGGTGGCCCGGTCCAGTGTGGCCAGGGGTGGCAGGCCGTGGCGGGTGAGGATGCGGTGGGCGGTGGAGGCGGCGACGCCTGCGCGGGCGGCTAGTCGCAGCGGTCCGATGCGGTGCTCGCGTCGCATGCGGACGACCTGGTCCTCCACCGCTGCGGCCGTGCGGCGAGGCTGGTGGTGGGGCCTGCTGGAGCGGTCGTTCATGCCCGACAGGCCGTGCAGTTGGTAGCGGCCGGCCCAGCGTGCCGCCGTCGTGTGGCTGACCTGGAACCGTTCCGCGGCCCGGCGAAGCGGCCAGCCGTCGTCGACGACGCACCGGGCGAGCCGCAGCCTGCCGGTCGGGGTCAGCGGGGCGTTACGGTGGATCACGAGGGCCTCCTGCACTCGGCGGTAGATGTCGCAATCCCCACCGAGCCAGAAGGCCCTCACCTCGTTCAAGCACCCAGCGCGCGTGTCACCAACGTGCCGGGACAGCACA
>NZ_JBIWOD010000047.1:0-1040 GCF_044767545.1 Streptomyces sp. NPDC101227
TGTATTGATCACGAGCGTTGTTAACAGTCGCTGGGCTTGATCAATGGCGAAGACCTCCGGTGTGGTGGAGGTGTCTACGCTTCACCGCACGGAGGTCTTCGTGTCCCACCGTAATGCCCGGCTGACTATTTATGGCAGGCGGTTGCTGGTCCAACGTGTCTGCTCAGGGCGTCCCGTCGCGCACGTCGCTGCCGAGATGGGTGTCTCTCGTCCCACGGCCCACAAGTGGGTGCGGCGGTGGCGGGCCGAGGGCGATGCGGGCTTGGCGGACCGTTCCAGCCGGCCCCGCACCACCCCGCACCGCACCGCGTCACAAACCGAAGCCCACGTGTGCGAACTGCGGCAGAGCCGCAAGCTGGGACCTGCCCGCATCGGCCCGATCCTGGGCCTGCCGGGCTCCACCGTGTACCGGATCCTGACACGGCACGGCCTGAACCGTCTGGCCTGGCTCGACCGCCCCACCGGCCAGCCGGTCAGGCGTTACGAGCGGGCCCGGCCGGGCGAGATGGTCCACGTCGACATCAAAAAGCTCGGCAGGATCCCCGACGGCGGCGGCTGGCGCACGGTCGGCAGAGAATCCGGCGACCGCAACCGCCAGGCCACCACCAATCGGCGCAAGAGCTGTAAACCGGTGATCGGCTACAGCTACATCCACTCCGCCATCGACGACCACTCCCGCCTGGCCTACAGCGAGGTCCTGACCGACGAACGCAAAGAGACCGCCACTGCCTTCTGGCAGCGAGCCCACGCGTTCTTCGCCGCCCACGGCATCACCATCGAGCGGGTCCTGACCGACAACGGCCCCTGCTACAAGTCCAAGCTGTTCACCCGGACCCTGACTGCCGCAGGCATCGCGCACAGACGCATCCAGCCCTACCGCCCCCAGACCAACGGCAAGGTCGAACGCTTCAACCGCACCCTGCTCGACGAATGGGCCTACCTACGGCCCTACACCAGCAACACCGAGCGGACCGAAGCCTTGACAGACTTCCTCCACACCTACAACCACCACCGATGCCACACCGCACTGGACGGGAAAC
>NZ_JBIWOD010000048.1:0-1028 GCF_044767545.1 Streptomyces sp. NPDC101227
CGGCCGGTCGACTCGCGCGGGGTGCGCGAGACGATCTTGGTGCCCTTGGAGGAGTCGGCGACGGTCACCGCGAGCTGCTCGACCACGCCGGCGGCCGGAGCGGCTTCGGGGGCGGCGGAGTTGGGCTTGACGGTGATGACCGGGGTGCCCTTGGTGATACGGGACTTGGTGGTGAACGACGCCGCGAACACGGACTGCGTGGCCACCGGGCCCTCGTCGCCGGCCTCGACGTCGACGGCGTCGGTGATGATGCCGGAGCCGATACGGACCGCGAGGCGGGCCGCGATCTCCTTGCCCTCCGCGGAGGACGGCAGCAGCACGGCGGCCGGCGAGATGGCGTCGTAGGCGGCCTGCAGCGCGTCGACCTTGGGGGCGACGAGGTACTCGACGAACTCGGGCGCGTCGGCGGCCAGCACCTTGACCGCGCCATACTCGCCGAGGACCTTCGCGGCCTCCTCGGCGTTCGCACCGAGGTGCACGGCCACCGGCTCGCCGATGCGGCGCGCCAGGGTCAGCAGCTCGAGGGTGGGCTTGCGGACGGCGCCGTCCACGTGGTCGACGTAGACAAGAACTTCAGCCATGGGATGACTCTCCTGCGGGAAGAATGAGGGCGGTTGGGAGAAGGACGGGCCTTAGATGAACTTCTGGCCCGCGAGGAACTCGGCGAGCTGCTTGCCGCCCTCGCCCTCGTCCTTGACGATGGTGCCCGCCGTACGCGCCGGGCGCTCGGCCGCGTCCTCGACCTTGGTCCAGGCACCTTCGAGGCCGACCTCGTCCGCCTCGATCTCCAGGTCCTCCAGGTCCAGCTCCTCCACCGGCTTCTTCTTGGCGGCCATGATGCCCTTGAAGGAGGGGTAACGCGCCTCACCCGACTGGTCGGTGACGGAGACGACGGCCGGCAGGGAAGCCTCCAGCTGCTCGCTGGCGGTGTCGCCGTCGCGGCGGCCGGTCACCTTGCCGTCGGCCACGGAAACCTCGGAGAGCTGCGTCACCTGGGGGACACCGAGCCGCTCGGCGAGCAGCGCGGG